>NVXG01000080.1 GCA_002733805.1 Robiginitomaculum sp.
GGGCGTTTTGAATGGTCGAGAAACAATATTTTGCGGTGGCCCAGCCCAATCAGATGTTTGGTGCCAAGATAACCGCCAGCCCGGTTGGCCGGGGCCACAGCGTCGAGCCGCATAAGCGGTTCGCGGCCATTGACGATAACGGCGGCGACGCCAGAGGCGCTGAACTGTTCAACAACATGCTCGGCCTGAAGCGACAGTAAAATATAGCCGTCGGCTTTGCCATCCAACTCGCTCAGTGGCGCTGCTTTCAGCAGCACATGTTGAAACGAAAGGTTAAGGCCCAACAGCCGAGATTCGTGCTCGATCCCGCGTTGCACGGCTTGGGTAAACTCGCCTGCGCCGCCCTCTATGGCCCGCACATCAATGGCCACAACAATCGTATGTGGCTTGGTAGCGCCGGAATAGTCGAGCGCGGTTGCGGCTTCTTGCACCCGTTTTCGCACTTTGGTTGAAATGCCAGATGCACCGCTAAGTGCCCGTGATGCCGTCGAAATTGACACGCCAACACTGTCGGCCACGTCGCGCAGCGTCACCCGCTCTTTGGCCGGGGCGGAGGGCTTTGGTTTATCGGTGGGCTCAAATGTCATCTGACACTTATCGCTGTTCAATATGGCAATTTCCAGCATTTCCTTTGGAGGCGCACTGTTTGCGGTAATTACGCAAATTTGCGTAGTTTACACAAATTGCTTGACTTTGCAGCGGCGCGGCCTAGCCTACCAAACAGTATCGGGTCGTGCAGGAGGAGGAATGTCCGTGAAGATAAGCCCCATTCGCGCATCCATCAGCCTGCCCAGCGTTGCGGCCTGCCTGACCGATATTGCCATATTTAGCGGGCTAACCTTGCCGGACCGCGCCGCATGGCAAAGCCTGCCGCGCGCGGTCCGACTGGCCTTGGTCGAGGCTGCTGACACAGCGCTGGCCCAGCCATTTCCGCAGATTAGCGCTGGCCTTTACGGCCTGTTTTGCCAAACCGGTGACAGGGCCACTTTTGAGGCCGCTTATTTTGCCCGCCGCCGCATGCTCAACGCGATGGTTATTGGCGAGGCGGTTGAGGGCAAGGGCCGGTTCTGCGCCGTGATTGACCGCGCGATCACCCAAATATGCGACGAGCCAGGCTGGCAATTGCCGGCCCATAACAGCCAGAGCCGCGGTGGCAAAATTGCGCCGCAGCCAGACCCAAAGAACCCGGTGGTTGACCTGTTCGCGGCTGAGACTGCGGCGTTGCTGGCGGTTGCCGCGTCACTTGTCGACACGCAGCTGAGCGCCCGGATCGACGCAGAAATCCAAACCCGCGTGCTCACGCCCTACCTCACGCGACAGTTTTGGTGGACAGGGCAGGGCGGCGGCCGGATGAATAACTGGACGGTTTGGTGCACGCAAAACATCCTTATCGCGGCGTTGTCGCGGCCTGCCTTTGCCGGGCTGCGCGGACAAATTGCCGAGCGCGCTGGCTTTAGCCTTGATGCCTTTTTGGCCGAATACGGCGATGACGGTGCCTGCCCGGAAGGCGTGTATTACTACAAACACGCGGCCCTGTGCCTGTTCACAGCGCTGGATCTGCTGAACACGGTTTCTGCCGGGTCCGTCGCCCCAGTTTTTGCCAGCCAGAAGCTGCGCAATATCGCTGAGTTTTTGTTGTTGGCGCATATAGACGGCGACAATTACGCCAACTTTGGCGATGCCGCGGCCAAAATGGCACCGCCCGATCCGCGGGTATACCGTTTCGCAAAGGCCGTCGGCTCTGCCGATTTGGCGCATTTCGCTTTGCGCGCCGGTTGGGCCAGTGATCCGCTCGACATAAGCCTTTATGACCGGGTGCAGGCGCTGTTCACCGCCCGCGAGACGGCCAAGAAGCCCAGCCCGCGCGAAGGGTTTGCCCCCAGCATTGGCCTGTTCGTTGCCCGCGACCCCGTCTTTTTCATTGCCGCCACTGCGGGCAGCAATGGCAATGACCACAACCACAATGATGTGGGCTCCGTCATCCTCTACAAAAACGGCGCGCCGGTGCTGATAGACCTCGGGGTCGAGACCTACACGGCCGAAACATTCTCCACCGCGCGCTACGATATTTGGACCATGCAGTCCTCGTTTCACAACTTGCCAGAGTTCGGGGGGGTCATGCAGCAGGCTGGCGTCGGCTTTGATGCGCGTGATGTGCGCAGCCGTTTTACCCCCGATGAAGCTCTGCTTGATATGGATATTGCCGGGGCCTATCCGCCAGAGGCGCGGTTGGTTAGCTACCAACGCCGAGTGCTGCTGCGCCGGGGCAGGGGTGTGAGCATAACTGACCATTATGACGGTGAATTGGCGCCGATAATGAACCTGATACTGGCGCAAAAGCCAAAGATCAGCGCCGGGCAAATATGTGTCGGCGATGCGCAGATCATTCTCACCGGGGCCGGACGGATTGAGGTCGAGGAAATTGAGATCACCGATCCGCGCCTTGCCGCCTCTTGGCCCGGCCCGGTCTACCGCGCGCGGCTTACTTTTAGCGGCCAAAGCCTGCGGTTGGAGATCACATGACCGCCGCCCGCGCCGTCGCGCCTAAAACAACTGCGCCTAAATCAATCGTGCCAAAAACTGCCGTCACCAAACGGCAGCGCAAGCGGCGCGAAATGCTGGTCGCCTATTCGTTTATCGCGCCCAATTTCATTGGTTTTGCCGTGTTCACCCTCGGCCCAATCCTGTTCGCCTTCGCGCTGGCCTTCATGCATTGGGACGGCTCAAATCCGATCGAGTTTGCCGGGCTAGAAAACTTCTGGAAGCTGTTCGAAGACCGCGCCTTCAAATCTGCCTTCTGGAACACGATCGTCTATACGATCTTTGTGGTGCCGCTGACGCTGGTCTGCTCGCTTGGTTTGGCCATTTTACTCAACCAAAAGATCTTTGGCCGTAACTTCTTTCGCACCATCGCGTTTTTCCCCTATGTCGCCTCGCTGGTCGCCGTCGCTGTGGTCTGGAACATGTTGTTCAACCCAGATTTCGGCCCGGTTAACATGGCGCTCTACAATATGGGTATTGACCCCAGCGATCTGCCTGGCTGGGCGGCTGACCGCGACTGGGCCATGGTCACCATCATCATGTTCTCGATCTGGAAGAGCATGGGTTATTTCATGGTCATCTACCTTGCCGGGCTGCAAGGCATCAGCGCTGAGCTTTATGAGGCGGCCGACATTGACGGTGCTAATAGCTGGCAAAAATTCTGGCGCATTACCCTGCCGCAGCTGGGGCCAACGACATTCTTCGTCTCGGTCATGCTGACAATCCAGTCGTTCAAAGTGTTTGACCAAATATTCCTGATCACCCAAGGCGGGCCGGGCACCTCAACGCTTGTGCTGGTCTACCACATCTATAACGAGGCCTTCATCTCGTGGGACTTGGGCTATTCAAGCATGGTCGCCCTTGTTCTCTTCGTGCTGGTGCTGACAATCACCATCGTCCAGTTCCGCCTGACAGAAGAACGGGATTGAGCATGACCGTCACTATTAAACGCGCCCCAAAGGCCCGCTTCAACTGGGGCAAGATCGCCACCTATGTCATCGTCATTCTGGTCTCGCTGACCATGCTGGCGCCGTTCGTTTGGATGCTGTCTGCCTCGCTGAAACTCAACCGTGATGTGTTTGCCTTCCCCATCGAGTGGATTCCGTCAGAGCCGCGCTGGCGCAACTATGTTGATATCTGGAGCAAGATCCCGCTGGGATTGTTCGTCTATAACACGGCCAAACTGACCGTCATTGTCACCGTGCTTCAGCTGCTGACTTCGAGCTTTGCCGCATACGCTTTTGCCAAGCTGCGCTTCCCGTATCGCAACGCGCTGTTCCTCGCCTATATCGCCACCATCGCCATGCCGTGGCAGGTTTATATGGTGCCGCAGTTTCTGATGATGCGCGAATTTGGCCTCAACAATACTCATCTGGCGCTGATCTGCCTACAGGCATTTACCGCCTTTGGCGTGTTCCTGATGCGTCAATTCTACATGTCTATCCCGGACGAGCTATGCGAAGCCGCGCGCATTGATGGCATGAGCGAATACGGCATCTGGCGGCGGATCATGTTGCCGCTGTCGATGCCCGCGCTCTCAACGCTGACCATCTTTACTTTCGTTAATACATGGAACGATTTTCTTGGGCCGCTGATCTACCTCACCCGCACCGAGCTGAAAACCATCCAGATCGGTATCCGCATGTTTATCAGTCAATATTCGGCCGAATACGGGCTGATCATGGCCGCCTCTGTCGTCGCCCTCATCCCCGTTCTCATCGTCTTTCTCGCCCTGCAAAGGTTCTTCGTCGAAGGCATCGCATCAACAGGGCTAAAAGGATGAACCATTTGCCGTTTGATACCACAGCTATTGCGCCAATGAATGCGGACGAGACCGGGGCTGCTATTGCCAATGTCATCGCCCAGGTGCGCCGAAATTTGACCGATTTCACCCATGCCTCGCAGAACCATTCGAGTGTGAACAACATCTACCCCGCCGTGGCCAATGATCAGTGGACTGCTGGCTTTTGGCCCGGCTCTATCTGGCTGGCTTTTGAGGCCACCGGCGATGCGGATTTTCGCGATGCCGCGCAAATACAGGTACAAAGCTTGCTGCACCGGATCGAGAACCGGATTGCGACGGACCACCACGACATGGGCTTCATGTATTCACCCAGCTGTGTGGCCGCGTGGAAGCTGCTGGGCGACGGGGATGGCCGCAAAGCCGGGCTGCTGGCTGCCGACCAACTGGTTGAGCGGTTCCATGAGAAGGGCGCGTTTATCCAAGCATGGGGGGCCAAAGGCGCGCCGGAAAACTACCGTTTCATCATCGACTGCCTGCTCAACCTGCCGCTGCTTTACTGGGCCAGTGACGAGACCGGAAACGACCAGTACCGCGACCTTGCCCGCCGCCATATGGCTACCTCGTTGCGCTACTCTGTGCGGCCAGATTTCTCGACCTATCATACGTTTTACATGGACCCTGAAACCGGCGACCCAGTGCGCGGTTCAACCCAGCAAGGCTTCTCCGATGACAGCTCTTGGGCGCGCGGCCAAGCATGGGCCATTGCTGGCACGGCGTTTTTGTACCGGTTAGACCCGACGCCCGCGCTGTTGGAGGTTTTCGACAATCTGCTGGCCTATTACCTCGCCCGCTTGCCAGCAGATCTCGTCCCCTATTGGGACTTGATATTCACCTCAGGCGACGAGCCGCGCGACAGCTCGTCCGCCGCCGTGGTCGCTTGCGGTCTGCTGGAAATGGCGGGCTTGACCACCCCAAAACGCGCCACCACTTTGCGCGGCTTGGCGGCACGCATGCTTGCCAGCCTGTCGCGCAGCTACGCCGTCACCGACCCGCAGGCTTCAAACGGGTTTTTGCTGCATGCAACCTATTCCAAGAAAACCCCGTTTAACGGCTGCCGCGGCGAAGGTGTCGATGAATGCGTGGCTTGGGGCGACTACTTTTACTTCGAAGGCCTGACACGGCTCTCTCGCACATGGACCCCCTATTGGTAGCGGCTCATTGGCGCAAAAAGAAAAAGGATACGAGACACATGGCCGCAATATCGCTCAGAAAGCTCCGCAAAACATTTGGCGAGCTGACTGTCGTTCACGACATTGATCTTGAGATAGCTGACAAGGAATTTATCATTCTGGTCGGCCCGTCTGGCTGCGGCAAATCAACGACATTGCGGATGATTGCCGGGCTGGAAGATGTTTCATCGGGCGACCTGATCATAGGTGACCTCATTGTCAATGATGTGGCGGCCAAAGACCGCGACATTGCCATGGTGTTTCAAAACTACGCGCTTTACCCGCATATGACGGTCTATAAAAACATGGCCTTTGGCCTAGAGCTGCGCCGCGCCCCGCGCGATGAAGTAGACCGCAAAGTCCGCGAAGCCGCCGAGATCCTCGACATCACCTATTTGCTCAACCGCAAGCCCAAAGCCCTATCAGGCGGCCAGCGCCAACGGGTGGCGCTTGGCCGGGCCATGGTCCGCTCGCCGGAAGTGTTTTTGCTCGATGAGCCGCTCTCGAACCTCGACGCAAAACTGCGCGCCACCATGCGGGCCGAGATCACCAAACTGCACCGCTCGCTCAACGCGACATTTATCTATGTCACCCATGATCAGGTTGAGGCCATGACCATGGCTGACCGGATTGTGGTGATGCAGGACGGCCATATTCAGCAGGTGGCCAAGCCGCAAGACCTCTATGACAACCCGGTCAACCTGTTCGTCGCCAGCTTTATTGGCGCGCCGCAGATGAATTTTTATCCGGTGACAATTCGCGAAACCGATGCTGGTTTTGCGGTCGATTTTGGCGGTACCCTGCTGCCATTGCCCCCGCGCCTCACCCCCGAAAATCTCGCCCCTTACGAGGGTCAGGAGGTCACGCTCGGTCTGCGGCCCGAGGCGTTTTTTGAGCGCATGACATCTGAGCATGACCCGGACATGTTTGCCCAGCTTGATGGCGTCGTTGACTATGCCGAGCCGATGGGCCCCGAAATTCACCTCAATTTTGCCGTGCAGGGGCATAGCACTACCGCCCGCTTGTCGCCGCGCTTTGCCGCCCGGCCGGGCGACACAGTGACTTTGCATGTCGACATGTCGATGGCGCATTTGTTTGACCCCAAATCTGAGCGCTCATTGATGGCAGGGCCTGCCGCATGAAGTGGTGGCTTAACCTCTACTTCGCCGAAGGGCCGGGCATTGCCAAGGATTTGCCCCGCGCCACCGGGCTGCGCCTTGTCTGGCAAACCATCGCCCGCGAATGGTGGAACCTGATCATCCTGAACGTGGTTTTTATCACGGCCTCACTGCCAATTGTCACGATCCCAGCCGCTTATGCTGCCATGGTGCGGGTCACAGCGACAATGGTCGAAGACGAGCCTTGCGAGCCATGGCGCGACTTTCGCGAAGCATTTATTACGCTGTTATTACCGTCGCTTAGCCTCAGCCTGCTCTGTGCGGCTATGGTTGGGCTGGGCGCTGCGGCCACCCGCGCCTATGCGCAGGCTGCGACCGAAAGTCTGGCCTTTGCCGTGCCTTTGGCAATTGCGGCTGCCTTTCTTGGGCTGGTCACGCTTTTCACCACATTTGCCTTTACGCTGTTGGCGACCCAACGGCCGCTGCTGCCGCATCTGCTAAAAGCCGCCGCCATCGCGGTGCTCGTCCGTCCGCTGCCGGTTTTGGCAGCCCTCGGTGCCAATGCAGCTTTGTGGGTCTTCCACATTGCCGCCTATCCCTCGACCATTTTGCTCGCGGTCTTGGTTAATTTTTCCTTCGGCACGTTGCTTATAACTTTTGCGACCCTTGCAACCGCACAGGCCAGTTTGGCCTATGCGCGCAGCCGAAATGAGGAAGAGCGAATAAAAACAATACCCCCGATACAAACCGGGGCCACAGCTTCAAACTAGGAGGATATTATGAAGCCTATTAAACTTAGCATTGCCCTTGCCACGGCCTTTGCCGCACTTTCGGGCACAACAGCCATGTCGCAAGACGTCACCATTAACTGGGCGCTCTGGGACTGGGACAATACTGCCTTTTACGCGCCGCTGATTGACGCATATGAGGCATCGCATCCGGGCGTAACTGTCGAATATACCGACCTTGGCTCCGCCGATTATAACCAAATGGTTATGACCCAGCTGACAGGTAGCGGTAGCGATCTCGACATTATCTCTATCAAAGACATTCCCGGCTATGCGCAAATGGTCAGCACCGGACGGTTGCTCAACCTGTCTGAGCTGGGCATCTTGCCCGATGATACCAGCCCTTACGGTGGCTTGATTGAGACACTGGCGCTTGACGGCTCGGTCTACGGCTTCCCGTTCCGTACAGACTTCTGGATATTGTATTACAACCGTGCCCATTTCGACGCGGCCGGGGTTGATTATCCAACAAACGACATGACATGGGCCGCGTTTGACGAGATGGCCCGCGCGGTCACAACCGGCTTTGGCGCTGACAAAGTTTACGGCGCGCATCTTCATACTTGGCGCTCAACTGTTCAGATGCCAGCCATTCAAAGCGGCGAGAACACGCTGATTTCAGACGATTATTCGTTCTTAGCGCCGTGGTATGAGCGGGTTTTGTCGCTGCAAGATGATGGCACCATTCGGTCCTACGCGTCGCTCAAAACATCGCAGACCCATTATTCAGGCCCGTGGTATTCGAGCCAAATCGCTATGTTGCCGATGGGCACATGGTTTATCGGCTCGCAAATCGCCAAGGTTGAAAGCGGCGAGAGCACGGCCACCGAATGGGGTCTGGCGCAGTTTCCACATCCTGAAGGTGTGGCACCGGGGGCAACGGCTGGCGCGGTGACGTCGCTCGGCATCAATGTAAATTCGGACAATGCCGAGGCGGCGGCCGACTTTATCGCTTGGGTTTCTGGCCCAGAAGGGGCTGCGATTGTTGCCAGCACTGGCACCATCCCAGCTTTGCGTGACGATGCAGTGATGGACACCATCACTTCGCGGGAGGGTTTCCCACAAGATGCGACCAGCGCTTTGGCTCTCTCCACCACGGCCGTTTATCTTGAAATGCCGGTAAACCCGAAAGCCGCCGAATATGAGCTGATCCTCAACCGGGCGCATGATGAGCTGATGACCAACAATATCTCAATCGAAGATGCGATTGCTGAGATGAACCTCGGCGTGTCAGAAATCGACTAAACCTCACTTTAGTCCTAGGGTGGGGCGGCGCGTTTTGCGGCCCCACCAGTCGAATAAATAGATATGATAAACCCCTTTGAAAACAACGCGCTGCGTACAAGAGATGATCTCGCCCAAGCGGTGCGTGATCTGGTGGCGCCTCTGGTTGCGCATTTCAGCCCTGGCAAAGCCCGGGTGCGCATAGGTGCTAGTGGCGCACGCCATGATGAAGCCTCGGCCGATATTGAAGCCTTTGCCCGCCCGCTCTGGGGCATCGCCCCGCTGGCTGCTGGTGGCTATACGTTTGAGCATTGGGATATCTGGCGCACCGGGCTGGCCAATGGCACCAACCCCGATCACGCCGAATATTGGGGCGACCCCGGCGATAATGACCAGCGTTTGGTTGAGATGGCAGCGATCGGCTTTGCCCTGCGGCTGGTGCCAGAGCATATCTGGCAACCGCTGAGCACTGAGGCAAAGACGCAAGTTGCCGCTTACCTGACAAAGGCGCATCGCAGCTGTTTTGCCAATTGCAATTGGAAGTTCTTTCGCTTGCTGATTGGGCTTGGCCTTGGCCATGTTGGGGTTCGTGTGGATACCGCCTTGCATGACGCCTATCTTGATGAAATTGACGAATACTACCTTAGTGAAGGTTGGTATTTTGATGGGAAACCAAAGCAGGCTGACCATTACATACCCTTTGCCTTTCACTATTACGGCCTGCTCTATGCTTCCCTTGCCGATGACCCGGCGCGGGCCGACACCTTTCGCCAACGGGCCAGTGAATTTGCCCAAGACATAGGCCATTGGTACGCCGATGACGGTGCCGCTTTGCCTTTTGGCCGCTCGCTAACCTACCAGTTTGCCCATGCTGGCATATGGGGCGCGCTGGCTTTTTCCGATGTGCCTGCTCTGCCATGGGGCCAAATCAAGGGCTATTATTTGCGCAATCTGCGCTGGTGGGCGCGTCAGCCGATCTTTGATGCGTCAGGGCTGATGAACATCGGTTTTGCCTATCCAAATCTGATGATGAGCGAAGGCTATAATGGCCCCGGTTCGCCCTATTGGGCAATGAAGGCGTTTTTGCCGTTGGCTCTGGCCGCTGATCACCCCTTTTGGGCAGCAGAAGAAACGGTGCCTGCGCCCAGCCCGGAGCCGGTTTCGCTGCCTCAGGCTGCAATGATCATTCAGGCGTTGCCCGGCCACAAAGTCGCGCTTACCTCCGGCCAAGAGCTGACTTACATGCGCCACGGTGCTGAAAAATATGCGAAATTTGCCTATTCCACCCGTTATGGTTTTTCGGTTGAGGTTGATGAGCGCCAGTTCTGGCAGGCCACATCTGATAATATGATCAGCTTCTCGGATGATGGCGTGCATTTTCGCATGCGCGAAACCAATGAAGTGGCGCAGATTGCTGATAATTGTCTTTACGGGCGCTGGCGGCCCTATGCCGATGTCTTGGTTGAGACTTGGCTGGTGCCTGTCGGTCACTGGCATTTTCGCCTGCATGAGGTGACAACGCCGCGCAAGCTTGACAGCATAGAGGGCGGCTTTGCCATTGCCCGTCCAGCTAACGGCAGTTGGCAGATTGAGGGAGAGGGCGGCAAAGTGGCGCTGCGTACTGCCCATGATATCAGCACCATTTGCGGCGCCGATCACCGCAAAGCGCGCAGCCATTTGGCCCTGCCCAACAGCAATGTCATCAATGCCCGCACGGTCATTCCACAGCTTACCGGGGCGCTGCCGCCCGGCACCACCCAGCTGGCCTGCGCCGTGCTGGCAATGCCGCTGGCCGCGCTGCCGCCGCTGCCGCCGTTTCCGACAATCACCAGCTTGCGCGCGCTGTTTGCTGCGAAGGGCCGGCAGGTCATGACCAAATAAATTCAACCCAAAAGGAACTCAGCCATGCTCACCGTTCACACACTTTATGCAATGGACCCACCCTCGGCCAAACTGCTCGACACGTCGGGCATCCGCAGTAACTTTCACATTGGTGGCGCGTTTCAGGACGGTGAAATCCGTCTGACCTACACGCATTATGACAGGATGATAGTAGGTGGCGTTGTGCCAAATGGTGCAACTTTGGTGCTCGACGAGGTTAAAGAATGCGGCACAGCGTCGTTTCTTGACCGTCGTGAAGTTGGGATTTTGAACATTGGCGATACGGGTTCGGTAGCTGCCATGGGCCAGACATGGCAGCTAAAGAAAGAAGAGGTGCTTTATCTACCTAAAGGCGCAGGGCCGATCAGCTTTGCCGGGCAGGGGCGGTTCTACCTGATGTCCGCCCCGGCGCATCACGCTTTTGAGGCGGTTCATTTGAGCAGCGCCGACGCAAATCAGGTGAAACTCGGCGCGCAAGAGACATCAAATGACCGGACTATCTTTCAGTTCATTCACCCGGACGGCGTGCAAAGCTGTCAGCTGGTTATGGGGCTGACCAAGCTGCATAATGGCTCGGTCTGGAACACCATGCCTGCGCATCTACATGACCGGCGCATGGAGGCATATTTGTACTATGATCTGTCGGCAGACCAGCGCGTTTTGCACTTGATGGGCCAGCCCGAAGAGACCCGCCACATTATTATGGCCAATGAGGATATCGCCATTTCGCCACCATGGTCGATCCATGCGGGCGCTGGCACTGGCTCATATACGTTTTGCTGGGCCATGGCCGGTGACAATATGGCCTTCACCGATATGGATCCAGTGCCGATGGATTTATTGAAATAAGGCAATAGGTTAGGCTGCGTCGGCGAGCGCCGCGCAGCCGGACAAAAGCGGCCTTTGACCTGGCCAATGCCGCAAATTTTTGCGCATTTCTGTGTCGAATCATCTTGCCAGATTAAATAGTAGTATCATATGATTTTATCAAATCGACACAGTCTTGGAGGAGACAGTGCTGGTTTTTTTGGAATTAGGGAGGAACATCCAAATGGTACTTAAGAATATTCTCGGCACATCGGTGTTGACTGGCACAATGCTTTTTGCCGGTGCCGTAAGCGCCCAGACGATCGGCTTTTCGCAGGTGGGTTCTGAGGGCGACTGGCGCCCGGCTTTTTCAGCCAATATGCAAGAAACTGCGGCTGATTACGGCGTTGAGCTGAAATTTGCCAATGCGCAGGGCCGCCAAGAAGAGCAGCTGCGCGCAGTGCGGGCGTTTATCGCCCAAGATGTTGACGCAATCATCATCGCACCTGTGGTTGTGACCGGCTGGGAAGATGTGCTCGAAGAAGCGCAAGAAGCTGAAATTCCGGTGTTCTTGGTTGACCGTGATGTCGATGTCGAAGACCCGTCGCTCTACGTCACCCGTATCTCGGCAGACTTTAACCTTGAGGGCCGTTTGGCCGGTGCATGGCTGGCCGCAGAGTCGCTCGGTGACTGTAATATTGTTGAGATGCAGGGCACCACTGGCTCAGCCCCGGCGATTGAGCGTAATGGCGGTTTTGCTGCGATTATTGACCAATTCCCGGCAATGGAAATCGTCTTGTCACAGTCGGGCGAGTTTACCACCGATGGCGGCAAACGTGTGATGGAAGCCTTCATTAAGTCGACCAACAACCTCGAAGGTATCTGCGCCGCATTTGCGCATAATGACAACATGCAGCTTGGCGCTATTCAGGCGATGCAGGAAGCTGGCCTCGTCCCCGGCGAAGATCTTCTCATGATCTCGGTTGATTATGTGCCGGCGATTATTGAGGCAATGGAAGCGGGCACTGCCAATGCATCTGTTGAGCTGCGCTCAGCCGTTGGCGCGTTCATCTATCCGGTCATTCTCGACTATCTTGAGAACGGCACCGAGCTGGAAAAATGGATCGTGATCCCATCAGATCTGCACACAGCTGACTGATAGATACATCACAAATCTGGCGCCCGGACCCGTTCGGGCGCCGCATTTCTAACAGGCGAAATGCAAGAGAGTTATGGCAGATAAATCACCCGCACAGCACCGCATTGAAATGCGCAATATCCGCAAAGAATTCCCCGGCATGGTGGCACTTGACGACGTGTCATTCTCGCTAAACGCTGGCGAAGTTCACGCGCTTTTAGGCGAAAACGGCGCTGGTAAATCAACCCTGATCAAAATATTGACCGGGGCATTGGCCAGCGATGGTGGCGAAATTTTGCTCGAAGGCAGCCCCGTGGTTTTTGCCACGACAGGCGACGCGCAAGCCGTCGGCATATCGACCGTTTACCAAGAGGTAAACCTGATCCCGGCAATGTCAGTGACAAAAAACCTAAGCATAGAAAAGCTTTACGGCAAGTTTGGCCATATCTCATGGAAAGCCTGCCGCGCCTATGCGCGCCAGAAACTGGCCCGGCTGGGCCTCGATATCGATATTGAACAACCTGTCGGGACCTATTCAATTGCCATTCAACAGATGATCGCCATTGCCCGCGCGCTGGACGATGAGACCAAAGTTTTGGTACTCGACGAGCCAACCGCGAGCCTTGATGCGCATGAGACCGCCGCTCTGTTCAAAGTTATTAAAGACTTGCGGGCCAAAGGCATGGCCATTGTCTTCATCACGCATTTTCTCGACCAAGTATACGCGCTGTCAGACCGGATAACGGTGCTGCGCAATGGTCAAATAACCGGCACCGGGCTGGCGGCCGATATTAACCGCCAAGACCTGATCACCATGATGATCGGCCGCGATCTGGGCGATATTGAACATGCCATTTCGGCCAATAAGCAAGGCAGCCAAACCGAGGTGGTGCTCAGCGCCAAAGGCCTCGGCAAAAAGCGGGTTCTTGAGCCGTTTGATCTTGATCTGCGCAAGGGCGAGGCTGTCGGGCTGGCCGGGTTGTTGGGCTCTGGCCGCACAGAGATGGCCAAAATCATTTTTGGCGCGCTTAAGCATGATTGCGGCACGCTGTCGCTGGGGGGCAAAGATGTGGGCCAGCTTAACCCGCGCACAGCGCTGGACGCTGGCATGGCGTTTTGCCCCGAAGACCGCAAAGCCGAAGGGCTGATTGGCGAGCTGTCAGTGCGCGAAAACATTATTATGTCGATGCAGGTAAAGCGCGGCTGGCTCACCCGTGTGCCGCAGG
>NVXG01000081.1 GCA_002733805.1 Robiginitomaculum sp.
GTGCATCCGAAAGCCAGAAAAGATCACTCATATCACTGCTCCTATTGGGGAGCAGTGATTCAGACTTCTATGATAAAATCAATAGGTCCTGACCCTAGATATGAAAAGGACGATTCTAATGCCCAATAGGACCAAGATAAGCCTGTTTTCAGGAACGGCGCTGCTCGCTGCCAGTTTTATGTCCACCGCCGCACTGGCGCAGGATATAACAATCGCCTTTTCGTCAGATGAGCTGGGGGCGACATCTTACAACCCGATCACGTCGAGCAACCTGAACTCAGCTGCATCGCTGATTTATGACCGTTTGGTTGAGCAGGACGCTGATCAATCTTACCACCCGCATCTGGCAACATCATGGGATGAGGCCGCTGACGGCATGTCTTGGGTGTTTCATTTGAAAGCGGGCGTGACCTTCCATGACGGCACGCCGTTTAATGCCCAAACTGTGGCTGACTGGATCCCTGATTTTGCTGACACTGACAATGCCTATCTGGTTGGTGCAGTTGCATCGGTCGAGGTTATTGACGAGCTGACGGTTAAGCTGGTTATGTCTCGGCCAGAGCCGAACTTGCTTTATAATCTGTCCTCTACTTTTATGGGCATACCGGGGCAGGTGGCTTATGATGAGCTGGGCGACGAATTTGGCGTCTCGGCCGCTGTTGGCACCGGGCCGTTCATGCTTGACAGTTTTGCCATTGGCTTGGAAACCGTGCTGGTGCGCAACGCAGACTATGCTTGGGCCTCTGACCTGTCAGAAAACCAAGGTGCGGCGCATATTGGCCAGATCACTTTTCGCGAGATCCCTGACCAGTCAACCGCGTTTTTGGAGCTGAAGACCGGCGGGATTGATATGCTGCTGGGCGTGCCGACAGCGTTTCTCGAAATCCTGAAAGTTGAGAGCAATATCACCATCATTCAGATGCCGGGCACGGGCATTCACTATATGCCGATCAATGTCACCGCGCCGCCGTTTGACGACATCAATGTGCGCCAAGCAACCGGGCTGGCGATCAACCAAGAAGCGATTGTCGCCTCGATTTATAATGGGGTTGGCGCACCGGCGCATAACTTCCTGATCAGCTCGCTGCCAGAAGCGGTGGTCGATCGGTCGCTTAACGTCTCTTATGATCTTGAGCGGGCCAATGCTTTGTTGGACGCCGCGGGCTGGGTCATGGGCGACGATAATATTCGGGTCAAAGACGGCACGCCTTTGTCGGTCAGCCTATTCACCCAGAATGGCACAGAGTTTACCACGCTGACGCAGGTGGTTCAGGCGCAACTGGCCGATATTGGCATGGAAGCGGTGATCACCGTTTTTGATAGCTCGACCATTCGCGATGAATATAAAAACAACAGGCATCAGCTGGCGGTGCGCGGCTATGATTGGAACAATTCCGACATTTTGGACTGGTTCTTTTCTGGCGAGCGGATCGGCTATCCGAATGTGTCGATGTGGGTTGATGATGAGGGCCAGCGCTTGAATGATGTGGCGATGGAGGAGAGCAATAATTCAGATGAGCGGATTGCCAATTTCACCGCCTATCATGAATATGTTCTGGCTCAGCATCTGTTTGTACCGATCTATCAGCCGACCAAGAACATTGCCTATAATCTGGACCGGGTGAGTGTACCTGAAGTGGTTCAAGGCACGCGGTTTAGGTCGCAAACTGTGCTCGACATGTCTGTGGTTGAGTAAGCTAGGCCGATGAAAACACCCATTCCCGGCGCGGGGATGGGTGAACATCACCCAGAAAGATAACCCAATGCTGCTGCGATATACATTCTTTCGGGCATTGATGCTGATCCCGGTATCTATCTCGATATCGGTCGTGATCTTCATGATCGTGCATTTGCTACCGGGCGACCCGATTGATAATCTTATTCGTGTCGGCTCATCGCCTGATGACCGCGCGCGATTGATTGCAAAATACGGGCTCGATCAGCCGCTCTTCACCCAATATTTTCGCTGGATTGCCGCCATGTTTCAGGGCGACTTTGGCGACGCGATTGTGCTGCGCCGGCCGGTGGCCGATCTTATTGCGCAGAACTTGCCCTATTCGTTGCAGCTGGGCGGGCTGGCTTTTGCGTTTTCCAGCATTGTAGGCATAATTTTTGGAACGATCTCGGCCGTCACACGCTCGGCCGCTGTCGCAAACTTCATGCGCGGGTTCATATTGTTGGGCTCGACTGTGCCCGGTTTCTGGCTGGCGCTGTTGATGATCTTGTTCTTTGCGGTGCGGCTGCAATGGTTTCCTGTATCGGGCGCGCGCGGCTGGGAGAGCCTGGTGCTGCCTGTGTTGACCATTGGTTTTGGCGGCGTGGCATTGGTGGCGCGGGTGACCCGCGTGGCGCTTATGGATGTGCGGCGCGAGGATTTTGTTGTGCTGCTGCATGCCAAGGGCCTGTCTTCGACCAGCATTCTCATGCGGCATTTGTTGCCGCATGCCATGTTGCCGGTGGTGACCATTTTGGCGCTGCGGATCGGCTGGATCTTGGGCGGCGCAGTGACTGTTGAGTTTGTGTTTGGCCGCCCCGGACTGGGCTCGCTGCTTATCCGCGCACTTGGCCAGCGCGACTATCCCGTTGTTCAGGCTTGTCTTTTGATGCTGGCGCTTGCCGTCATGATCGGCACGTTGGTTGGAGATGTGGCACAGGCCGCAATGGACCCACGGGTCAGAGAGGCAAAGAAATGACATCTATATCAAGCGCCGTGCTCGGGCTTAGAAAAACCGCTGTCAGCCGTGCCTTTGGCTCTTGGCTCGGCAGGATTGCAGGTGGGTTTCTCATCTTGCTGGTTCTAACGGCTATTTTTGCGCCGTGGATCATTCCGTTTGACTATGCCAAGCAAGACCTGATGAACGGCAATGCGCCGCCGGGCTGGCCGCATTTGCTTGGCACAGACCAGTTTGGCCGCGACGTGCTTTCGCGGGTGATATACGGCGCGCGCACGTCGCTTTCTGTCAGCGCCACCGCGATCTCGATCTCGGTCAGCGTTGGCATGGCGCTGGGGGCGGCGGCGGGCTACTTTGGCGGCTTCTTTGAGCGCGCGGTGATGACGGTCGTTGACCTGACTTGGTCCTTCCCCGACATTTTGATCGCGCTGATATTCGTGGCCATTATTGGCCCCGGCCTGACCTCGACGACATTTGCGATTGCCATTGCCTATCTGGCGCAGTTCACCCGGCTGACACGGGCGCAGATCGTGCGGCTTAAGGGCGAGACGTTTATTGAGGCGACGATAAACCTTGGCGCTAAACCAAGTCATATTTTGCTCAAACATCTGCTACCAAATGCGATTGCGCCGGTGATTGTGGTCGGCATGCTGGCGATTGGTGACGGCATTGTGCTGGAGGCGACATTGGGCTTCTTTGGCCTTGGCGCGCAGCCGCCGACCCCTAGTTGGGGGGCGATGATGTCAAGCGGCACGGCGCAGCTTTTCCTCAGCCCGTGGGTTATCATCTTTCCGGGCGTTGCCGTGGCGGTGACGGTGATTGCCGTGAACCTATTTGGCGATGAGCTGATCCGTGCGCTTGATATCCGCGACCGGATAAAGGGGGCGTGAACATGCTTGAAGTCCGCGATCTTGAAGTTGCCTTTGGCCCGATTGCCCCGCTTTCTGGTGTCAGCTTTTCACTGGCCAAGGGCGAGACACTTGGCATAGTTGGCGAAAGCGGCTCAGGCAAGTCACTGACGGCTATGAGCATTATGGGCTTGCTGCCTTTGTCAGGCGGGCGGATCACCGCAGGCTCTATCATCTTTGACGGCCAAGAGCTGACCACATTGGCCGAGCCTGTCTACCGCAAGCTGCGCGGTGGCCGTTTGGGGCTGATTACCCAAAACCCGATGACCTCGCTCGACCCGCTACAAAAGATTGGCCCGCAGGTGGATGTGGTTGCCAAGCTGCATCTTGGCATGACATCGCGCGAGGCGCGGGCGCGGACAATCGAAATTCTGGGCACATTGCGGATACCTGAGCCAAAAACGATCTGCGACCGTTATCCGCACCAGATGTCTGGCGGTATGAAACAACGTATTGTCATTGCCATGGCGCTGGCCGCAGACCCGGATGTGCTGGTGGCCGATGAGCCGACCACGGCGCTTGATGTCACCGTGCAGGCGCAGATTATTCGGCTGCTTGATGATCTGGTTAAGAAGCGTGATCTGGCGCTGGTGCTGATCACCCATGACATGAGCGTCGTCGCCCAAACTTGTGACAAAGTGGTGGTAATGTATGCAGGCCGGGCGATTGAACATGGGCCGGTAGAGGATATTTTTCATGCGCCGCAGCACCCCTATACTCAAGCGCTTATTGGCTGCATCCCGAAAGGTCTGAGCGAGGATGAGCATCTGACTGGTATTCCCGGCACTGTGCCGACGGTGGTCAACTATCCCAAAGGCTGCGCGTTTCATCCGCGCTGCAAGGCTGCGCAAGCGATTTGTTCCACAGACAGGCCGGGTTTTGTGACCAAGGGCCAAAGTGCTGCCGCCTGCCATTTTGCCGGAGCGGTGCAATGACCAACAAACTCGAAGTGCGCAACCTTTCCAAACGCTTCACCATTTCTGGCGGCCCATTTCGCAAGGCCCGGGCCATGCATGCGGTCAATGATGTATCCTTTGATCTGGTCTCTGGGCGGGTTGTCGGCGTTGTCGGCGAGTCGGGCTGCGGCAAATCTACCTTGGCCCGGCTGATCTTGCGGTTGATCGAGCCGAGCAATGGCAGCGTAAAACTTGATGGCAGTGATCTGCGGGCAAAAACCCCAGCGCAGATGCGGGCCTTGCGGGCCGATATGCAGATGGTGTTTCAAGACCCATATTCTGCGATTGACCCGCGCTATACGATTGCGCGCGCGGTAATGGAGCCGTTTGAGGTGCAGGGGCGCAAGCCTACCGGCACTGAGGAAGAAGAGGTCGATAAACTGTTGAACATGGTTGGCCTCAACCCTGGCCTTGCCAGCAGTTTTCCGCATCAGCTTTCTGGTGGTCAGAAGCAACGTGTCGGCATTGCCCGCGCCTTGGCTCTACGCCCTTCGCTGCTGGTTTTGGATGAGCCAACGGCGTCTTTGGACGTGTCAGTTCAGGCGCAGATCATTAGCCTTTTGGAACAATTACGCGATGATCTGGGCCTGACCTATCTGTTCATCAGCCATGATCTCAGCCTTGTGCGCTACTTTTGCGATGAGATCATGGTCATGTATTTGGGCCGCGTGGTCGAGGCATTGCCCGACACAAACGCCGCCGCGCGCCACCCCTATACGGCAACATTGATGGACAGCACTTTTGCGCCAGACCCAAAGCTGCGCCGTATTATTGCACCGCTGGAGGGCGAAGTGCCCAGCCCGTTTGACCTGCCACCGGGCTGCGCCTTTGCTGAGCGGTGCCCAAGGGCGGCGGCCATTTGCCGGAACGAGACGCCAATCTTGTCTACACAAGACAGCCACCCTGTTGCCTGTCACCACCCGCTATAAAGGAACATACCCATGGGTGTCCGCATTTTGACTGCCGAAATATACCATGAAACCAACACGTTCAATATTTTCCCGACAGATATAGCAGATTTTGAGAATCGCTACCTGCTGGACGGACCCGCAGCGATTGCGGCCCGCGGTGATGCCAATACTGAGCTTGCTGGCGTACTTGATGTTGCCCAATTGCATGAATGCGACATAACCCATGTGATCAGCGCCTCGGCGGGCCCCGGCGGCCGGGTGACTGACAGCGCTTTCGAAGCGCTCTGCGCCCCGCTGCTCAGCGCCGCCAAATCAGGCGTCTGGGACGGGGTTTTGCTGATGCTGCACGGGGCCATGGTCACCGCGTCTTATGAGGATGGCGAGGGCGAAATCTTGCGCCGGATGCGCGCCATTGTGGGCCCTGACCTGCCGATCGCGGTCTCGCTTGATCCGCATGCGAATGTCACCGCTGTGATGTGTGAACAAGCCCAGATCCTCGTGTCACTCACCACTTATCCGCATGTAGATTCGCGCATGACAGGCAGGCGGGTGGCCGAGCTGCTGATGCGTACGATCAGTGGCGAGATCAACCCCGAAACAGTGCGCGCCTACCGGCCGATGCTGGAAAAAGCCAATGGGGGCCGCACAGATATTGGCCCGATGGTTGAACGCCAAGCAATGGCGCGCGCCTTTGAAGCCCGAAAGGGCGTCTACGCTGTCAGTATCAATGGTGCTTTTCCGTGCGCCGATATTCGTGATGTTGGCCCCACAGTATTGGTCACCGCCGAGGTTGCTCTGGCTGGCGCGCAAGAGATCGCAGAAGAAATTGCCGATGATATTTGGAACAAACGAGCTGACTGCTTAAACACCTATCTATCGGTTGATGAAGCGGCACTGGTCGCGCGCAACTGGAAAGGCGGCAGCGGGCCGTTGATCATTGCCGATTATGCCGATAATCCCGGCGCCGGCGCCTATGGAGATTCGACCGCATTGCTCGGCGCGCTGCTTGATGCTGACATTCAAAATGCTTGTTTTGGCCCGCTCATAGATGCCGAGGCAGCCGCGCTGCTGCAAAAAAAATCCATAGGCGAGACTGTCAGTCTCAAACTGGGCGGCAAAACAGCGCCGCAATATGGCGGCGGCCCGATCTGTGTGACGGGCGTAATCAAATGGCTTGGTCAAGGGGTGGTGATCGGCACTGGCCCTATCATTGGCGGGCAGAAACGCGATTATGGCGCGACAGCAGTGGTGCAGGTGGGCGGCATCGATATCCTCATCGTCAGTATTGCGCACCAGATGTACGATCTGAACCAGTTTGAAATGTTTGGCATCAATCCCCGAGAAGCGCATGTTGTCGGGCTGAAATCTATGCAGCATTTTCGCGCTGCATTTGGCCCGATTGCCGGGCGGATTATTGTCTGCGACAGCGGGGCGCTTTGCACAGTCAATTATAATCTTCTCGACTATCAAAAAGTGCCACGTCCGATTTACCCACTTGATGAAGTATCCTCTCTAAGCGCCTAATTTTATACATATTTTGCCGTTCCAACGTGTTTGAGTTTAGCGGCTCTCAAATTGAGGGCTGGGGGTTTCGCCGCCCATTTTGGCGACCAAAACTCTGCCCTGGCCGTTCCAAACCTTTGGCGCACGAGATGCCAAACGGGCTTGCGTAACCCGCAAAGACGTTCAACAATAGAGCATGTCAGATGTCAGGAACAGTGATGAAAGCCGTTGTATATAAGCGCTATGGCGGGCCGGAAGTGCTGCGCCTTACCGACATTGCGGTGCCGGAACCGGGCAAAGGGCAGGTTCGGGTCAGGGTATTGGCTTGCGCGGTAAACTTGTCGGACTGGGAATATCTGGTAGGCGCCCCGTTCTATGCCCGGCTTGTTGGCGGGCTGACGCGGCCCAAACAACAGGTGCTGGGCTCAGATATTGTTGGCATTGTTGACAAGCTTGGCCCCGGAATTGTTGATCCGGTTTTGGGTCAACGGGTCATGGCTGATATTGTCATGATCCGTGGTGGGTTTGCCGAATATGCCTGCATACCTGCGGTTGATTTGGTCGAAGTCCCCGATCGTCTCATAGATGAGGTTGCCGCCTGCCTGCCACAAGCGGGCGGTATCGCGGTGGCCGGGACAGATGGCCTTGAAAAAGGCCAAAGGCTCTTGATCAACGGCGCCGGTGGCGGCTCGGGGACGATGGCACTGCAACTGGCCAAAGCGGCTGGCGCGCATGTCACGGCGGTTGATACCGCCGAAAAAGCCGGTTGGTTAAAATCGCTGGGGGCCGACGAGGTGATTGATTACCGCAAGGTTGATTTTACCAAGACCGGCGCCAAATGGGACAAGATACTTGACATGGTGGCCACACGCGGGCCGCGCCAGATAGCCAGAGCTTTGGCGTCTGGCGGGGTCTACAAGGCGGTGGGCGGCGACGTATCAGTGCTGCTGTCGCTGGTCATTGGCGGGCTGGTCTTTAGGGCACAGAAAAAAACTGTCAGCATGTTGGTGGTAGCGGCGGGGCGGCAGCTGACTGAGCGCGTTGCCCGCCTGGCCGCCGCCGGGCAGATCACGCCGCGCCTAGAGGCGGTGCTGCCACTTTCTGCGGTGCCAGATGCGTTGGAGCGCACGGGGCGCGGCGCGGTCCGGGGCAAATTAGTGATCAAGTTTTAGCGCGGGGTAAGCGCTGCGTCTTCGCGCCATTTCCAAGACAGGTAGCCAATATAGAGCAGGGCAATCACCTCAAATGATGCGAAAAAGATGTAATGCGGTTTCAGTGAACCGCCGCCGATGACAAAGGCCAACGTGATCACAACAGCGACAAGGTTCACAATACGGTTGGTGGATTGGCTCAGAACCCTGCTGAGGTAAATCATCAAAATAGCGATTTCAACGAAGATGGCCGCGACGATCAGCAGCATCGGCGTAATTGTGACGCCTTCGACAATGCCGGTGGTAATCTCGGCTAAGAAACCGGGATACATGTAGGACAGCACATCCGCAAATATCATATTGAAGAGGACGACTATCCAAAGCGTTGAGATTTTTGTCATGACGGGCATAGAGCGTTCTCCTTTAGTACTGTTAAATATACACTGTATATTTGATTGCCTCATCAAATACATATACATCGTATATAAATCAACCCCGTTCGGCATATATGTTATGTCCCAAAACAAAGCCAATACTGAATGAAGAGCAGATCTTTGACCGCCGATAAAATTGTCATCAAAGCGCTTGAGCTTGCTGATAAAGAGGGCGTTGAAGCTGTGACAATGCGCAAGCTGGCTGTGTCACTTGGGGTCACGGCGATGTCACTTTACAACCATGTTGACGGCAAGGACGGCTTGATTGATCTGATGCTTAATCAGGTGGTTGCAAAGGTTGAAAGCCCGGCGGTAGGTGGCGACTGGGAAGACATGATGCGCCGGCGCGCCCATTCGATGCGTCAGGTTTTGCTGCGTCACAGCTGGGCACCAAAGCTGCTGATTTCCCGGATCACCACCGGCCGCGAGATCATGCGCGACATTGATGCGACTTTGGGCTGTCTTGTCACGGCGGGCTTTAGCTATGCGCAGGCGGATTGGGTGCGCAATGCTATAGACAGCCACATTTATGGCTATACGGTTCAGGAGCTGAATTACCCCGTTGAACCAGAGGCATATAGAGCAGCAGCAGCCCAATATCTGCCAATGCTATCGCAAAAAGACTATCCGTTTATGCATGAAGCGGCGCTGCACATTATTGATGGCAGCTATGATGGTGTGACCGAGTTTAGCTTTGGGTTGGAGTTGATCATTGATGGCTTAAAACGCTGGATGGACGCAGCATAAGGCCAAATCCACCCGCGCCGGGCGGCGCAGGTGAAGGGCGGCCCGGTTTCAACGCGGCCCGCGCCGATCGGCAATTTGGCGCAACCGTTTCTCTACCTGATTGCGCTCCCAATCATCGCCCAAGGCGCGGGCGGGGCCAAAGACCTGCAAAGCGTGAAATATGGTGGCGATGGCCATGCCAAAGGCTGGCCAGATAACCCATAAAGTATTGGGGCTGGTCATCATGTTGAGCACGAACAGAAAACCAATGATCGCCAGAAACCCGGCCAGTTGAATGTAGAAGCCACGCTCCCGGCGCACCTGAGCCAATATCTGGTTTTCCTCTGATGACAAATTTGGATCTCGGGCTTTGCGGCGGTGCTCTGGGCCGTCCCAGCCGTGCTCATCATCGTACCAGGTATCATATTCGCGCAAGTGCCGGGCATAGCGCAGGGCGGCCTTGTCGTCTTCGGTCAAGCCCGGCAGGTCTTCGGCTTTTTGCCGGGCTACCGGCTCTGGGCTTTCTATCGGCCGGCTGGTTTGGGGACCAGTGTTTGGAGGCACGTTTGGGGGTAAATCTGGGGCGCTATGTTCAGGCATTTGGTCTTCCTTCCTAAGTTCAGGAATGGTTGTTTCAAAAACGGCTGCGAAACATTTTAGGCTTTCCAAACTGGCGCGCCCGCCTTGTTCAATCCGTTGGACGGTGCGCACGGATACCCCTGACGTTTCTGCCAGTTGTTCCTGCGACCAGCCCCGGTCTTCACGTAGGGTGCGTATGATCATGCTTGCCTCAAATGTTTTGCTAACGGTGCCAGAACATTGACCGTCGCTCGCATTTTGACCACGTTAGCACCCCGACACAAGCCCGACACGCACCTGACAAATCCCCGCCAAAGCGCCAAAACCAAGGGCGCGGGCCTGAAGGCAATGACACGGTCATTGACGCTTTCTCACCGGGCAATTTAACATATCTGGGCTTACGAACACGCGCAAAGATGCTTAACAAAGGCACATATATGCGCGACAATTGTTGAACAATCGGGCGGGTCAAAACAAAAATCCCGAGGCCCGGTTTTGCCATTATACCAGCGAAAGCTCAAAGGTGACCTATGAAGTTGCATAACTATTTCCGCTCCTCAACATCGACAAGGCTGCGGGCTGCCCTGAACCTAAAAGGCCTGGATGCAGACTATCTCGGCTATGATTTGCGTGACGGGGCCACGCGCAGCCCCGAATATTTGGCGCTTAACCCCGCCGGATTGGTCCCGTCATTGGAGTTGGATGATGGCACGGTTTTGGTGCAGTCTATCGCAATCATTGAATGGCTTGATGAGGCCCACCCCACGCCCACTCTACTGCCCGAAACGGCCAATGCGCGCGCCCGTGTCCGCGCCCTTGCAAATATGATTGCCTGCGAGGTGCATCCGCTGAATAATCTGCGGGTTCTGACCTATCTCAAAACCACATTCGGCGCTGATGATACGGCGATTGCGCAGTGGTTTACACATTGGGTTAACACCACATTCTCAGCATTTGAGACCACTTTGGCGGGCAGCGCGCAGACCGGGCTCTATTGCCATGGCGACACACCGACACTGGCTGATATTTGTCTGTATGCACAGGTTTGGAACAACCGGCGTTTCAATGTTAATCTAAGCCCCTATCCAACAATCAGTCGCGTTTTTACAGCGTTGGACGCTCTTCCGGCCTTTCAAAAAGCAGCCCCGCCTTCACAGCCAGATGCCGATTAGCACCGGCCCTATCTCCGGTGCGGCTGGCGCGGCAAAAAGCCGGAACAGTCGAAACTGGCTATATCTTGTATTGATCTGGCTGATACAGTAGCCGACAAGTCTCGAACGGTTTTGAAAAAGGTTGGAAGCCCACATTGATGCCCGCATTTTTGCATTTTTTGACCTAGCCAATGGTCCTCGACCTCGCCGTATTTGCCTCTCCGGGCTTTTTTGCGCTGTTGGCCGTGGCATTTCAGCTGTTGGGCTTGGTAATGCGCCAAGAATACTGGCTGCGCATTTTGCTTCTTATCGGCACGCTTTGTTATGTGCTCTACTATTTTACCGTCGCCGACGCCCCAATGTGGGAGGCCATATTTGCAAGCTCATTATTGGCCTTGGCCAATATCTACGCGCTGAGCTATGTTCTGCTAGACCGTTCAACTTTTAGAATGAGCGCTAAAATGCGCGACCTGTATCAGCATTTTCCAACATTTAATCCCGGTCAATTTCGCCGCATTATGCGGCATGCCAAATGGGAAACGGCCTCTGCTGAGACGCTGCTTTGTGATGAAGGCAAACCGCCATCGGGCCTTTATTTTATTCTTGAAGGCTCGATAATTATCAAACGCAACGGCAAACAATCGCCTCTGCCGACGCAGCGGTTTGTTGGCGAGATGTCATTTTTGCAAGGGCCGGGCCACAGCGCGAATGCGACCGTTATAGCCCATGCCGGAACCCGTTATGTCACCTGGGACAGGGTGAGGCTTAGGCGGCAGATGGATAGGTCAGTCCCGCTGTCAAATGCGGTTAGTGCGCTGTTTAACAAAGATTTACTATCCAAACTGAATCGAAGCTGGCCAGAACAATCCTAACTATTGGTAAGGGAAACCTGTAGTTGGCGCGGCTAGCGTCACGGCGGATGGCTGCTATACTATAGCTCTTTGATTATCGGATTTTACCGTGACATATTTTCAATTGCTTGGCCCATTTTTGTTGGCCACATTCGCAATAAGCTTCTTGGTGGTCGGGCGCAAATTTCCGCGCCTGCACTCAGCTTTCTACTTTGCATTTTGCTATGCCAGCCTCGCGCTGGCCCTCACACTTGACTGGACCCGCGACAGCTTTGACCCGGTGCTGGCCACATACTTGACCAACATCCCGTATTTGACCACGGCAATATTCTTTGCCGCCGGGCTTTTTGCCATCAACAATCGCGCCGTGCCGTGGCGCAAGTTTGCCGGGTTTGCCCTTGGCATTTTGGTGCTGATGATCTGGTTCAGGCATATCAGGCCTGATCTTATTTGGCGCACAATCATCATGACGTTTGGTGTCTCGGGTATTATGCTCTTTGGCACGATTGCTAATTTGCGCGACGCAAAATCGCAGATGGTAAAGGCAATTTTGTGGGCTTTGGCCATTTATTCATTGCTGTCGCTTGGCCGCACGATCCTTGCCCTTATGGTTGAGGCTGACACGTTAACAGTGGCGAATTACACCAACTCGATCGTTGCTTGGACCCTGCAACTGAGCACCGCAATGAGCGCACTGGCGGCGGCAGTTTTGCTCTTTGCTCATTATGGTATTTTGATCATGCGCCATTTGACAGACCAAGCCGTGCAGCAGCAAGCCATTGAAAATCAAGATGCAAAATATCTGTCACCCAGCGTGAAAACCGACAAATTGCCGGTCGAGAAACGCCCGATTACCGCGTTGCTTGTCGATCTGCGCGGCTTCACGTCCTATTCTGACGAGCACGGCTCTGATGCCGCCTCAAAACGGGCTAATGCGTTTTATGCTTTGGTTACAGATGAAATATTGAAACGCAACGGTACCATCGACAAATACCTCGGTGATGCCGTCTTGGCGTTTTGGAATGCCCCCAATGTGCAAGAGAACCATGCTGATTTGGCCATTGAGACCGGGCTGGCTATTCAGGTCCGGCTCAAGGCACAGCCTGACCTGATGGAAGCGGTTGTCACCATTGAGAGCGGCGAATGCAGCGTTGGCAATTTTGGCACTGAACAGCGGCTGGATTATACAGCGATTGGCGGCGCCATGAACATTGTCGCCCGGCTGGAGCAGGTGGCCAAGAACCGGTCGATCCCAATATTGACCGGGCCAGGGACCGCGCAGATTGCGTCGCATCCGGTCAAAGAAATCGCACAGATTTCAGTGGCCGGGATCAAGAACCGGATCGGGATATTTGTGCCCTTGGCGCGCGACGCCCCTATCTGTCCATGATCAGCGCGGGCAACCATTCGGTCACGGCGGGCACATAAGATATCAGCGCGAGGCCCGCGAAGAGCGGCAAGAAGAACGGGATCACGGCTTTGAGCAGCTCTTCGGGGGTGATACCGGCCACCTTTGCGCCGACGAACAGCCCGATGCCGACCGGCGGGG
>NVXG01000082.1 GCA_002733805.1 Robiginitomaculum sp.
ACGCAATCAGTTCGCTATCCTTTACCCAGAACGGTTCAACAGATGACCCGTTTTAACCGCATGGGCTGAACGGCCATACACAGAGTTTCGGATACTCCCGATCCACCAGCGCCAAACCAAAGGCAAAAATGCCAATCCTAGCTTCCAGATCAGATACATGCTCCTACAACTTCACCCGTTATTCAAAGATATCCAGTGCCCAGCGAAAATGCTCCACCAACACACTGATGCCGCCTGTGTTTTGGTCGCTCGTCAACCAACCATCAGCGGCCATCTGACCCCGTTTGGTTAGCTCCATAATGAGTTAGGGCAGAAGTGAGCTGTCGCACGAAGCCTCATCTACCAGATGTGATAATCTGTCGCCCAAACTCATTATTGCCGCTCTCATGATCTTAAAATACTGTTTTTGGTCGGGTCTGCGGCGCGACAGGAAGATATCTCAAAATGAATACGGCGGCGCGCTCCTAAGCCACCCGTTGCAATTTTCGGCCGTCCTACATACAATCGATTCTGATACATCGGGAGAACCAGTTTATCTGGTGCCGAAGGAGCAACCGCCCCGGAAACTCTCAGGCCAATAGGACCGATTGTACCGACCTAAAACTCTGGAGAATGGCGCTGCATGCGTCTGCCGAAGGGATAGCGATCTCAGGCAAAGGGACAGAGGGGGCATCACACGCAAAGCTTTTGGCTTTGTGTTTCATGTGGTGCCGGGTGGTTTTTTACAAATCAGATCGGTCAAACTATTGGGGCTTGAACCATGTCTGAACCTAAACACACGCCGCTGCACGCATTGCATCTTGAGCTGGACGCCAAAATGGTGCCGTTTGCGGGCTATGATATGCCGGTTCAGTATCCGCTCGGCGTGCTCAAAGAGCACCTGCATACCCGCGCCAAAGCCGGGCTGTTTGATGTCAGCCATATGGGCCAAGTCCGGGTCACAAACTCCAGCTATGAGGCCGCCGCCCTAGCGCTTGAGGCGCTCATCCCAGTCAATATTGCCGGGCTGGGGCTGAACCGTCAGCGCTACGGGTTCTTCACCAATGATGCGGGCGGTATTGAAGATGACCTGATGCTGGCCAACCGGGGCGATCATGTTTTTGTGGTTGTGAATGCGGCCTGTAAAGACGCCGACATCGCCCGCCTAAAAGCGAAGCTTGAGCCGGGCTGCACCGTGACTGAAATAACCGACCGCGCCCTCTTAGCCCTTCAAGGCCCCGCCGCCGAAGGTGTTCTCGCGGCAATGGACCCCCGTGCTGCCGATATGATGTTTATGGACGTGTTCACTCTGACCCTTGATGGGGCCGAATGTTGGGTCTCGCGCTCAGGCTATACCGGCGAAGATGGCTACGAGATATCCGTCCCCACCGCCTCAGCTGAAAAGCTCGCCCGCGCCCTCTTGGCCCACCCCGATGTGGCGCCAATCGGCCTAGGCGCGCGCGACTCGCTGCGCCTAGAGGCTGGCCTGTGCCTCTACGGCCATGACATTGACCCGGCCACAAGCCCGTCCGAGGCCGGGCTAAACTGGGCAATCCAAACAATACGGCGCGCGGGCGGTGAGCGCGCCGGTGGCTTCCCCGGCGCGGCGCGTATTTTGCGCGAATTGGCCAATGGCGCGGCCCGCAAACGCGTCGGGTTACAGCCCGCAGGCCGCGCGCCCATGCGCGAAGGCATCGTGCTTTTCGCCTCCGAACAAGCCGAGACCTCCATTGGCACAATCACCTCTGGCGGCTTCGGCCCAAGCGTCGGCCACCCTGTCGCCATGGGCTATATCGCCTCCGGCTATGCCCAAGCGGGCACCGTAATCTACGGCGAATTACGCGGCAAACGGCTGCCGCTGAGCGTCACAACCCTGCCATTCACACCGGCAATGTTCAAAAGAAAATAACTGGGAGAAAAATCATGAAATTCACGCAAGAACACGAATGGCTAAAGGATGAAGACGGCACAATCACCGTTGGCATCACCGAACATGCAACCAACCAACTCGGCGATATTGTTTTCATCGAGCTGCCCGAAATCGGCGCAGATGTCGCGCAAGGCGACGAGGTCGTGGTGATCGAGAGCGTCAAAGCCGCCTCCGATATTTCGGCGCCAATCGACGGCACAATCACCGCCATTAATGACGCGCTGGCCGATAATCCCGGCCTCGCAAACGAAGATGCAACCGGCGCTGGCTGGTTCTTCAAAATCAAGCCCAGCAAGGCAGTTCAGCTTGATGAGCTGATGGATGAAGCTGCCTACAAAGAATTTATCGGCTGATTATTGGAGCGCGCACATGACCTTTACCCCGACAGAATACCTGCCATATGACTTCGCAAATCGCCGTCATATTGGTCCCTCTCCCGCCGAAATGGCCGAGATGCTTAAAGCCGTCGGCGCCAAAGACCTGGACGCGCTCATTGATGATACTTTGCCGCCCGCAATCCGCATCAAAACCCCGCTCGACTTTGGCAAACCAATGTCTGAGCGCGCGCTTTTGCACCATATGAAAACCGTCGCGGCCAAAAACAAAGTGCTGACATCGCTAATCGGCCAAGGCTTTCATGGCACCGTTACCCCGCCCGCCATTCAGCGCAATATCTTAGAGAACCCAGCGTGGTACACCGCCTACACCCCCTATCAGCCTGAGATCAGCCAAGGCCGCCTTGAGGCCCTGCTCAACTTCCAAACCATGGTCTCTGACCTCACCGGCCTAGAGATTGCCAATGCTTCCTTGCTCGACGAGGCCACCGCCTGCGCCGAAGCCATGACCATGGCAAAACGTGTTGGCAAATCCAAAGCCACGGCCTTTTTCATTGATGAAAACTGCCACCCGCAGAACATTGCGGTCATGAAAACCCGTGCAGCCCCCCTCGGCATAAAGCTCATCATCGCCAATCCCGATAGTCTCAACGCGGCATCGGTGTTCGGCGCAATCTTCCAGTATCCCGGCACCAACGGCCATCTGCGCGATTTCACCGCCCCTATCGCCCAGCTGCACGAGCACAAAGCAATCGGCATTATCACCGCCGACCCGCTGGCCCTGACCCTGCTCAAGGAACCGGGTGCTATGGGTGCCGATATTGCCGTCGGCACCACCCAGCGTTTTGGCGTGCCCATGGCATATGGCGGCCCGCATGCCGCCTATATGGCCACCAAAAAGAGCTATGCCCGTTCCATGCCCGGGCGGCTCGTCGGTGTCTCAATCGACAGCCACGGCAACCGCGCTTACCGGCTTAGCCTGCAAACCCGCGAGCAACATATACGCCGCGAAAAGGCCACATCCAATGTTTGTACCGCCCAAGCCCTACTGGCGGTAATGGCGGGATTTTACGCGGTTTTCCACGGCCCCGAAGGCCTAAAAGCCATCGCCCAACGCATCCACCGCAAAACAGTGCGCCTTGCCCGCGGCCTAGAAGAAGCCGGTTTCACCATCGAGCCCACACATTTCTTCGACACGATCACAATTGATGTCGGCCCCCTGCAAGCAGCAGTCATGAAATCGGCCGTTGATGAAGGCATTAACCTGCGCCGCGTCGGCAGCACCAAAGTCGGCATCACCATTGACGAGCGCACCCGCCAAGCCACGATCCGTCAAGTCTGGCGCGCCTTTGGCATATCTGACCGCGATACCGACCAAACGGCCGAATACCGCATGCCAGACGCCCTGTTGCGCAACACCGAGTACCTAACTCACCCCGTGTTTCACATGAACCGGGCCGAGACCGAAATGGTCCGCTATATGCGCCGTCTCGCCGACCGTGATCTGGCGCTCGACCGGGCCATGATCCCGCTTGGTTCCTGCACAATGAAGCTCAACTCTGCTGCCGAGATGATGCCGATCACATGGGACGAATTCGCGCTCCTGCACCCCTATGTGCCAAAGGACCAAGCCGAAGGTTACGCCGAAATGATCACCGATCTCTCGGCCAAACTTTGCGACATAACCGGCTATGCCGCCATCTCAATGCAGCCCAATTCAGGCGCGCAGGGCGAATATGCCGGGCTGTTATCCATTGCCGGTTACCACCGCGCAAATGGCGATGATAACCGCAATATCTGCCTGATCCCAATGTCGGCGCATGGCACCAACCCGGCCTCAGCCACCATGGTCGGTTGGAAAGTCGTGCCTGTCAAATCTGCCGTCAACGGCGATATTGATCTCGACGATTTCAAGGCCAAGGTCGCCGCGCACAAAGACAACCTCGCCGCCTGCATGATCACCTATCCTTCAACCCACGGCGTGTTTGAAGAAACCGTGATCGAAGTTTGCCAGACCGTGCATGACAATGGCGGCCAAGTCTATATTGACGGTGCAAACATGAACGCCATGGTCGGCCTCGCCCGTCCCGGCGATGTTGGCGGCGATGTCTCGCATCTCAACCTGCACAAAACCTTTTGCATTCCGCATGGCGGCGGTGGCCCCGGTATGGGGCCGATCGGTGTCAAAGCCCATCTCATCCCGCACCTGCCCGGTGATCCAACATCGGGCGCGGGCGCTGTCAGCTCCGCCGCCTACGGCTCGCCGTCGCTGCTGCCAATTTCATGGGCTTATTGCCTGATGATGGGCGGAGACGGGCTCACCCAAGCCACCCGCGTCGCCATCCTCAACGCCAACTACATCGCTACCCGGCTCGCAGGGGCATTCGATGTGCTCTACAAAGGCCCAACCGGCCGCGTCGCACATGAATGTATCATCGACACCCGCCCCTTTGCCGTAAGCGCCAATGTCACCGTAGATGACATCGCCAAACGTCTGATGGATTGTGGATTTCATGCGCCAACAATGAGCTGGCCAGTGACTGGCACGCTGATGATCGAGCCGACGGAGTCAGAATCAAAGGCCGAGCTAGACCGGTTCTGCGACGCCATGCTCGGCATCCATGCCGAGATAATGGCCATAGAGCGCGGCGAAATGCCGGCCGAAAACAGCCCGCTTAAAAACGCGCCACACACAATGGAAGACTTGGTGAAGGACTGGGACCGGCCCTATTCACGCGAAGTTGGCTGCTTCCCTCCGGGCGCATTCAGGGTCGACAAATATTGGCCACCAGTGAACCGGGTCGACAATGTTTGGGGAGACCGCAACCTGATCTGCGCCTGCCCGCCAATGTCAGATTACGAAGCCGAATAAGCGACGGGTCTAGGCGCTAAATCTAGGCGGGTGTACCGCCTAGATCCAACAGTTCTTTCCAGCGGTGGCAGGACACTTCATGGTTGTCACCTGCTTGCTCAAGCACCGGCTCAACCTGCCTGCAATGATCAACCGCATTCGGGCACCGGGTCTGAAACTTGCAGCCCGGCGGCGGGTTGGTCGGCGACGGTATCTCGCCCTCCAGCCGCTGCGCATTGCCGCGATCATCAGGGTCAAGCGACGGAATAGCCGAAAGCAAGGCCCGTGTATAAGGGTGCTTTGGCTGGGCAAAAAGCGCGCGCGTTGGCGCTGTTTCAACAAGTCGGCCCAGATACATCACCGCCACATGGTCGCAAGTATGCGCCACCACCGACAGATCATGGCTGATAAACAAAAACGTCAGCCCCATATCTTGTTGGATCGCCTTGAGCAGATTAAGCACATCAGCCTGAATAGACACATCAAGGGCGGCCACGCTTTCATCGGCAACAATAAACTTAGGCGCAGAGACCAGCGCCCGGGCAATAGATATTCGCTGCCGTTGACCACCTGAAAACGCATGCGGGAACCGCCGCAAATGCTCTAGGTTCAGCCTGCATTTCTCAGCTATCTCGCGCACACGCGCATCGGTTTCTTCGCGGGACTTTGTCAGCCCCATAACCTGTAGTGGCTCTGCAATAATATCGCGCACAGTCATGCGCGGGCTCAGCGCCGCATAGGGGTCTTGAAATATCAGCTGCGCCCGTTTTCGATACTCACGTAAGTCATTTTTATCTACTTTTTCAAGGTCATAGCTGACTTCGCCATCATCATACCTAATAGTGCCATAAGTAATAGGCGCGGCCCTCAGCAACGCCCGGCCAAAGGTTGTCTTGCCAGATCCGCTCTCGCCAACCAGCCCAAAGAAACTGCCCGCTGCGATTTTGACACTTACCTTTTCAACCGCCCGCACCACCGGCTGTGGTCCAAATAATTTGCCGCGCAACGGGTAATGTACCGACAGGTCTTTGGTCTCAATCAGAGGGGTATTGTTCATGATACGCGCCCCTCAACCAAATGGCAGGCGGCACTATGCGTGTCGCTCACATTGACAAATTGCGGGATATCGGCGCTACAGCGCCCCGCTATCGCCACACTACATCTTGTGTGAAACACGCAGCCAGTTGGGCGCTCTAACGGTGAAGGAATATCACCGGGCACAGGTACAAGCGGCGCATCAAGATCATCAAGCCGGGGCAGGGCGGCCAGAAGCCCCTTGGTATATGGGTGCTGCGGGTTGCGGATAACATCACGCACCGAGCCTTGCTCGATCAGCCGCCCCAGATACATCACCGCCACCTTGTCGCATGTCTGCGCCACCACGCCGAGATCATGGGTAATAAAGACAATTCCCATGCCAAATTCAGCCACCAGATCTTTCATTAGATCAATAACCTGCGCCTGAATGGTCACATCAAGCGCCGTCGTCGGTTCATCAGCAATCAACAGCTTCGGCTTGGTCGACAGCGCCATTGCGATCATCGCCCGCTGGCGCATCCCACCCGACAGCTCAAAAACAAACTGTTTAAACCGCGTCGCCGCATCTGAGATACCGACCCGCGCCAGCATCTCAATAGACAGCTCAGTCGCTTGCTTTTTGTTCATATCAGTGTGGATTTGCAGTTGCTCAACCATCTGATTACCAATCGAGATCGCCGGGGCAAAACTGGCCATTGGCTCCTGAAAGATCATCGAAATAGCACCGCCGCGAATAACTTTAAGTGCGCGCGACCCGTGCAGCGGCATAATGTCGATGGTCTTATCAATATGCAGCTTTATGCTGGTCTCATCGCCATAAACCGCATTGCTCGGATTGAGCTTCATAATCGACTTTGCCGTCACAGATTTACCGGATCCGCTCTCACCAACCAGCCCCATTATCTCACCAGTCTCAAGCGTGAATGACACGTCATCCACCGCCGTTATCCGGCCCTCATCAGTGTCAAACTGCAAGGTCAGGTGGTCTACATCTAACAGCCGGCTCATTTTTTTGTATCCGAATAGGGATCAGCCGCATCTCGCAGCCCGTCGCCAACGAAGACGAAGGCCAGAACCAGCACGATGAAGAAGATGACGGGGATAAAATACCACTGATAATTAAGCAGCACATCTGCGCTAGTGACGTTTTGCAGCATGACGCCGAGCGAGTTTACCGGGTCTTTTAGCCCGAGGCCAATGAAGCTCAGCGCCGTTTCCGACAGCACCATATAGGGGAACGAGATCACCAGATCGACGATAATATAGCTGGTGAAACTCGGCAGTAAATGCCGCCTGATGACATGAAACGCCGAAGCGCCACAAAGCTGAGCGGCCAAGACATATTCCTGGTTTCGCTCTGAGAGCAAATGCGTACGCACACGCCGGGCAAGCGTCGGCCAGCCGATAAACCCGAGCACCATCGATATGAAGAAAAACCGCGCCTCAGCGCTCCAAGTATCCGGGATAAAAGCAGCCAAAGCCATAAACAGCGGGATCGAGGGAATGGTTTTTACAGTGTCAGTCACCATCTGCAAAACGCTGTCGATCATTCCGCCAAAATATCCGGCAACCCCGCCTATTGCCAAAGCCAAAACAAAGGAGATCATGACGCCAATCGTGCCCACCGCCAGTGATGTATTTACCGCCGTCAGCGTGCGCGAATAGATATCTTTGCCGGTATCATCGGTGCCAAAAATATGGATCATCCCCGGCTCGACACCAAACAGATGCGTGTTGAATGTGAAGCCCGGAATGGTGAAGTCCAGCGCCTTGCCCGGAAGGTTTACCTTGTAGTGGAAGTACTTATACTCCGCGCCCTCAACAAAGAACTGCAAATACCGCCGATCTTCCAGCTCGGTTTTCACCTCTGTCACCCAGCGAAAATTGGTCGCCATCGAGCGCGTACGCTCCTGCGTATAAACAAAGGGCCGCAATGAGCAGCCATTATCATCGCAAAAATGCGGCAATTGCGGCGCGCCATTCAAATAGTTAGCGTCACGCCCGGCAATCGTCGGGTCATACGGTGTCAGAAACGGCGCGAAAATGCCTGACAGGATTAGAAAAATAAGCACCCAAGCGCCAAACAGCGCCGACTTATTCTTTTTGAACCGCTGCCAAATAAGCTGGCCTTGCGACGCCGTAAAATAAGCTTCTTTGAGTTTCTGTTCGGCGGATATTTCGGTCATATTGCTCATCCCAGAATACTCCTGCGCACGCGTGGATCAGTCAGAGCCAATATCACATCTGTTAAGAAATTGATCGCGACAATCGAGGCAGTCAGCATGAAGATGATCGCCCCCGCCAGCTGTTGGTCGTTTGACCGCGCCAGCGCCTCAATCAGCAATGAGCCAGCTTCGGTTAGCGTCAAAATCAGCGCCACAATCGGCAGCTCATTAAAGATGCGGTTCAGGTCGAACCCCAGCGAGTTAATGATCGGCGACAAAGCATGCCGCGCCGGATACCGCATCATCAACCGTCTACCAGAGACCCCGCGCGCAGCGGCGGCGGTGACATATAATTTGCCTACCTCGTCTGACATCAGCGCCCGCACGGTTTGAATAGCAAAGGCGGTGGCCGACCAGCCAAGAATGAAAACAGGCAGCCAAGCATGGCCAAGAAAGTCTTTGACCTTGGCCCATGACCAGGCAACATCTCGAAACTCTTTTGAAAACAGCCCAGTCAGGCTGTCACCAAAATAAATCGTCGAGAACAACATGATCATCAGCGCCAACAGGAAGTTTGGCAGCGCCAAACCAAGGTAGCTGACCAAGCGCAACGAGTTGTTCAGGAGCGCGTTTTTGGAGGTGGCGGCGAGAATGCCGACCGGAATGGCGATTGTATAAGCCAGCACCAGCGAAGAAAGGCAAAGACCAAGGCTGAGCCAGAATTTCTGCCCCAGAAGCTGGGCAATATTGAGCCGCAAAATACAGCTATCGCCAAATTCGCCTTGGAAAGCGTTGACGATCCAACTGCCCCAGCGAAGCAAATAAGGCCGATCTAACCCAAGCCGCACGCGCTCTGCGTCAATGTCGGCAGCGGTGATCGTCACCCCTTGCGAACTCTTAAAGGCGACGTAGCGCTCGGCGCAATCGCCCGGCACCATTTCCATCAGTGAAAACACGATGAACGACACCAGTATCAGGGTAAGGATGGCCAAGAATGCCCGGATCAATACGAATCTAAGGAATTCAAGCATTGGGTGAAATGCGCCTCCGCGGTTGGCCATTAAAGGTTAAAGTCCCGCGGGCAGCGGCTATGTTGCCCGCGGGTATTTTTATGTAACCAGCTGATTACTCAGTCAAATACCACTGAGGACCACGGTAAGGATAGGCGCGCAAGAACGACCCGCCTTGTGTGGTGAACTCAGGGAAGTTGTGCAGGTTATTGCTGTGATACACAGGCAGAACCGCTTTAACGGTGCCAATGAATAACAGGTTTTCAACCATCGCACGAACCAGGCTCTCGCCCGCAACAGCCGACTCTTCGGTGCCAACAACCGCGCCTTGGAATGCGGCAATATCGTCGATCATGCCGTAAACATAGGCCGGTGGCTCAACACCAGATGCGCCATCAGTATCCACATATTCGCCCCAGAGCATTGCTGTCCGGTGATCGAAATATGTGTCAAATGGTGGCAACCAAAGTGCGGCAGAGCCAATGATGATCGCCAAAGGTTGACCCTTGGTATACATCGTCACATCAAGCTGGTTGGCCGATTGTGCCGAGCGGTATTCATCAGTTGTCACCTCTTTAACGGTGCTGTTGATGCCCACATTCTTCCAGTCTTGGCTGACCAGCTGAACCATGTTCATCGAGATGCCCTGCGTCGCCACTTGAAGGTTCAGGATCAGCGGCTCGCCATTTGGCAATTCGCGGTAACCGTCGCCATCAATGTCAATCAGACCAACTTCGTCGAGCAACGCATTGGCCCGGTCTGGGTCAAAGTTTGCAAAATGTTGGGTCAGATCTTCGCCAATAAAGTCTGGTGTTGGTGAGAAGCCAATATATTGCTGCGTTTCGCCAAGGCCAAAGTAAGCAACTTCGTTGATCTCATCACGGTTCATTGCCAGTGACATCGCCTGACGGAAACGCAGGTCACCAAAGACTTCGCGCTTGGCAAGATCTTCGGATGTGACGTTAAAGGCAAATGCGCCCATCGAGATTTCAGGCTCGAGCAGCACGGTATAATTGCCGCTTTCCTGATTTTCGAGCAGCAATGGCGCGTAATCAAGAACCAGTGCCTGAGACTTATAGTCAACTTCAGCATTTACCAGCTTCAGCAGGCGCACTTCGCTTTCAGAAACAAACAGCTCGTCCATTTCAGAGATATAGGGCAGCTGATTGCCGGCCGTATCCACCTGGAAGAAGTAAGGGTTGGCTACGTAATGGCGCCCTTCGGTGGTCTCAGAGATGACGTTAAAGCTCTCAAGTGTTGGAGCCGCGCCAAATGGCATGCCGCCGACAAGATCAGGATGTGCCAGCATTGGTGTTGGCGTATCCATCCAGTCAGAGCCGCCATAATAGGCTGCAATCACCGCATAACCGTCTTCAAAACCAATCGCCTGCGCATTTGCATCGGCGTCAGCATCAACATCGGGGTGGAACTGGCCAAGGAAGTGCATAGGCTGGAAGCCCTGCGCATATGATTGAGCGAAGTGTGACAGCAGGCCGGGCTTTGGCGCGGGCAGGTTAAACTGCACAGTCACTTCGTCGATCACGACGACTTCCATGCGCTCGCCACCGACCAATACATAGTCTTTGGTGTTTTCGCGCACATTGGTGTCGAGAGCGAGATTGTCATACCAGAATTTCACATCGCGGGCACCAAACGGCGCGCCATCAGACCAGCGGTGGCCTTCGCGCAGATGGAATGTCAGCTGCGTGAAATCATCGTTCCAATCCCATGAGCTGGCGACGTTCGGTACGATAGTTTGCAGATCGTCAGAGTAGCGCACGAGGTTGACGTGGCGCACAGACATCAGGTCAGTGGTGCCAGACTCGGTGGCGTTGGACAGCATATCAAGCGTGCCGCCGTAAACACCGATCGACTCGTATGGTGCCACAACCAGCGGCTGCGATGGCAGGCGGCTGGCCAGATCTGGCAGATCAGTGCTGCCCTGCAAGCGCGCATGAAGAGCGGCCGCATCAGGGTTGGCAGAAAATTCTAGAGTACAACCGGCGAGGGCTTCAAACTCGGCCAGCTCAAATTGTTGCGGAAATGCGCCCGCATCAACGCCCATCATGTCAGCGACTGTCACCGCCGGGCAGTCTGCGCTTGCAGCCCCCGCCAGCGCAATAATCGCGACACTGGAAAATAGCGTAGTTTTCATTCTGTTTCCTCTCAACTTGTCCGAAATAAAGTGTAGCCTTCGGACGCAAAAATGTTGTGACATATCCTGGGGTTTGTTTTGGCAATAAGAGCCGCCGCTTTGGCGCGCTCATTTGGCTGTCCCATCCCCTCCCAAGAATCTTAGCCGCCCATCGGCCATATTTGACCAACTGGATAAATTCAAAAGTCAGCGTATGGCAAGCTGCCCCAACCCGTCAATGCAATTAAACCGGGCAAAATTGGGCCGGTATATCCTTTAAACGTCCGCTATGCGCGGTGGTTTCAACGGTTCGACGCAACACATGCATTGAAACGCTCTGCGGGAGTTTCGTATCCTAACGTTTTTCGAGGTCGTTCGTTGAGCTGTCTGGCGACGGCACTCAGCTTTGCTTGACTATGTATCGACAAATCCGTGCCTTTTGGGAAGTACTGTCTCAGCAGGCGGTTGGTGTTTTCGTTTGTGCCGCGTTGCCACGGGCTGTGTGGTTCGCACAGGAAAACATCGGTATCCGTCGTCAAGGTAAAGCTCTTGTGCCCCGCCATCTCCGATTCGCGGCCCCAAGTCAGTGAGCGATACAGCTGTTTGGGCAACTTGCGTGACTGTTTGATCAACGCCTGAATGACGCTGTGGCTGTCTTTGTTGCCGACCTTGGCCAGCATCACGTAACGCGTCTGCCGCTCGACGAGAGTTGCAATGAAGCTGTTGCCAGAGCCCGCAATCAAGTCGCCCTCCCAATTTTCTGGTACGGCACGATCGGTCACCTCTGCCGGTCTGTCACGGATCGATACCGCGTCATTAAACCGGCCCAGCCCACTGCGCTTCAATGTGGCGTGGCGAGACCGGCGAATGGATCGGGTAGCCCGCAGATGCGCCAGCAATTCCTTCTTAAGTACGCCACGCGTCTGAATGAACAGGCTTCGGTAGATCGTCTCGTGAGAGACCCACCTATCTTCCTCATCGGGATGTTCGCGCATCAGCCAGCCTGCGATTTGCGGCGGGGACCACTTACGGGTAGGTTTGGCTGATATCACGCGGCAGAGATAGGCATTGCCTGCCAATTTGCAGCGCTTGGGCCTTCGAGCACGATCCCACGCTGCGGCCTCAGACTGGGCTGCGCGATATTGGGCACAACCGCCATTGCGTCTGACCTCTCTGCTAATCGTCGAGACGGAACGCCTCAAAGTTCGGGCAATTGAACCCAAGGACAACTGCGCAGTTAGACCCCGCGAAATCTCCTCGCGGTCAATCTGGGTCAGCGCCAAGCGAGATCTGATACGATCAGGTGGGCGAATGCCGCCAGTGCGCGCAAGGAGCGGATAAATCGACGAAGACGCACGATCTAATCCACGCCTAATCGAACTCATCGAATCTTCGCGTTGCCATCGGTCTCAAATCTCTGACTTCTGCCTATCTGTGAAAAATACTCGGCGACGGTACTTCATGAGGTGCACTCCATCTTTCCAAAAAGACTAGGGTCAGGACCTATTGATTTTATCATAGAAGTCTGAATCACTGCTCCCCAATAGGAGCAGTGATATGAGTGATCTTTTCTGGCTTTCGGATGCACA
>NVXG01000083.1 GCA_002733805.1 Robiginitomaculum sp.
GCCGCCGCCAAAGCCGCCGCGTTCATGTCAAAGACCACCATGTCAAAGCCGCGCTCCATCAGCCGGCCACTCATTGGCCCGCCCATGCGGCCAAGGCCAACAAATCCCAAAGTTAGTTTGCTCATGTCATTATTCCTGTAATAAATTCAGTCGGGTAGCGCGGCTGGCGTTTCATCAAGACGCATAATCCAATCGCCGGTTGCCGCAGACAATCCGGGGTAGATCGACGAGACAAGCGGGTCATGGCCGGGCACAATCCGGCCTATGTCACCCTCGGCCAACTCCATCAAACGGTCATAGCCAAGCAGCACATCTGACACGCTATCGACCGACGGAAATACCCGGCGGCTCTGAATATGCGCGTAGTGATGCGTGGTGTCCGAGGCGATGACCACAATGCCGCGTTTGGTTTTAACCCGCACCGCCTGCAAGCCCCGCGAATGGCCGCCAATATGATGCAGGCTAATGCCCGGTAGCAACGCCGTATCACCGTCATGAAACTGCACATTGCCAGCGTAAACCCGGCGCACCATCTGCACGACATCCTCGATCTCATAGGGGTGGTTGGCCCCGGCATGGCACATGCAACGGCCGGTGGCGAAATTCATCTCACACTCTTGCAAATGAAACCGTGCATTGGGCAAAAGCCCGTCATTGCCCGCATGATCATAGTGCATATGGGTGACGATCACGTCCGAGACCGCCGCGCGGTCAACCCCCAACGCCTCCAGCCCCTGTTCAACGGGGCGCACAATGGTCCGCCCGCGCAAAGCGGCCCCGCGCTGGTCAAACCCAGTGTCGATCACCACGGTTTGCGCGCCGTTTTTCAGCACCCAAACATAGTAGTTAAGCGGCATCGGCCCGTCATGCGGATCGCCGCCAATGAAGTTTTCCGAGGCCGGGCGGTCATGACGCGCATAGGCGATCGCATAGGCTTCCCAAATATCGCTCATTGGCGGCGCTCCTTTTATTCGGCCTCAAACTCATCAATCCCCTCACGGGCAATGCGAAAACTATCAACCGCCGCAGGCACGCCCGCATAGATCGCCACTTGCAGCAAAACTTCGCGGATCTCGTCCTTGCTGACACCGTTACGCAACGCGCCTTTGACATGCATCTTCAGCTCATGTGGCCGGTTCAGCGTGCTGATCATGGCGAGGTTCAGCATCGAGCGTGTCTTCAACGGCAGCGTGTCGCGGCTCCACACAGCTCCCCAGCAATATTCCGTCACCAGCTCTTGTAGCGGCATGTTAAAATCATCAGCAGCGGCCAATGATTTCTCAACAAATTCAGCGCCCAAGACCGCTTTGCGCATCTTTAGGCCTTTTTCAAACATCTCATTTCCCATGGGTTTCTCCTGTCGGGGTTATTGCGTGGCGACGCATCAATGTTACAGCGTGGCGACGCATCAATGTTACAGCGTGGCAATGCTGAGCCGGTTGAGCGCGCGCATATCGTCGCAAGTCATTATCTGTTCAATAAATACCACCAAACGGGCGGCAGCATCGCCCCCCAGCCAGGCGGTAGCAGAGCGGGCAAAGCGGGCTTCTATTTCCGCGGGGCCGGCCTTTTGAATGTCATCCAATGTGGCGGAAAACTCCGCGCCCCCGCTGGTGCAAATATCAACCGTAGCACCCTGTTTGGCTGGGTATGCCGCCGTGTGGCCCGCATCAACGCTCAGTTCGATAAGCCCAATCAGCCGCTCAATCTCGGCCTCGCCAATTCGCGCATAATTGGCCTCAGTTATCGCGCGCGCCGCGATCGCAGCGGCAACAGCATACTGAATACTCATCTTCGCTTGCAGCACGGTTCGGTATGGCCCCGTATGGTCGCAGCCCGGATAAAGCCGCGCCGCATCGGTAATTTTCACCTTGATCGCGCTAATATCTTGGCTCGCCCCGTTAAATTTCAGGGCCGCCGCAAGGGCCGCCTGACAGGGGGTCTGTGCATAATTGCAAGCCGGAGCCTTTTTGTGAAAAACGGCGCTGATCACATGATCGCCCTGCGCAAACAGCGCAATATCATCTGGCGGGGCAACCCGGCCAATCGCGCGAAATATCCCAGCCTCGCCCTCAATAATCGTCGGCGCGGCAAAGGCACCAGCCTCGGCCAGTTGAACCGCTATCATGCCGTTGCGTGCCGCAGCCCCGGCATGAAAATACATCTCAGACCCGCCAGAATGTGGCCATTCGTTAAAGCCAGCGGTCGCATTGGCGGCAAACCCCAGCGCGCTTTGCATTTGCTCTGCGCTCAGCCCGCCCAACACCCCGCAGGCCGCCGCGCTGGCAAATGGCCCGGCAATGCCGGTGGGCCTAAACAGACGCCCCAGCTCTGGCGTCATAATGGCTGCGCCAATGCGCCCGCCAACCTCATAGCCGGCAATACCGGCGGCCAAAAATGCGCGGCCACTAACAGGTGTTTTAGCCTGTGACATCAGCGCTAAAAGAGCAGGCCAAACCACGACGCCCAAATGCGAAACGCTGCCAGTATGCATGTCTTCACGCACCAGCCCGTGCGCGGCCACCGCATTGGCAAAGGCGGCGTCGGCGGGGGCGAAATGCGCCTTGGCTGCGATCAATGCCGCCCCTTTGGCGAGTGGCACACCAATGCCCGCCGCCTGCTGGCTCCATTCCAAAGGGGCCGCCTCATAGGCACCAGAAAAGAAGTCAGTCAGGCACAAAGCGGCCTTGGCAAACACTGCGTCAGGCGGGGAAAACCCGGCGTGCAAATGTGCCGCCATCCGCCCCGTTATCGTCTGGCTCATTTGGGGCCCGAAATCGTCAACCCGCTATCGAGTTTAAGCGTTACGCCAGTTATCCCGCGCCCGTCTTCCGAGGCCAGGAAAACCGCCGCCGCACCAATTTCTTCACCGGTCACCAACCGCCCTAACGGGCTCATATTCTTGCGCTTTTCCCAATTCTCAGCGTTTATCACCGATGACGCGCCCGGCGTTACAATCGGCCCCGGCGCCAATGCATTAACCCGGATTTTTAGCGGCCCTAGCTCGTCCGCCTGTTGGCGGGTAAAAGCATCTACCGCGCCTTTGATAGACGTATAAACAGCCGCCCGCGCGATGCCCACTGACACGGCGATTGAGGACAGGTTAATCATGGTGCCGCCGCCCTGCGCCGCAATATGCGGGGTTGCCGCTTGGGTTGACCAGATGGTGCCCTTGATGCCGACATTAAGCATTTTGTCGACGATCTCTTCGGTCATCTCAACTAAAGGCGCATAGTTGAAATACACCGCGTTATTGACCAATATATCCAAGCCACCATCGGCGGCAAAGCTGTCTATCGCTGCCGTTACCGCCTTGCGGTTCGAGACATCGACGGTGAACGCGACCGCGCCCAATATCTCACCTGCGGCTGATTTGGCCAAATCGCCGTCAATATCGGCAATCGCCACCACTGCGCCCTCTGAGGCCATTTTGGCGGCAATATCCTTGCCAATGCCCCGGCCAGCGCCGGTGATAAAAGCGCGTTTTCCTTGCAGCTTTCCCATCTGAACATCCCCGTTTTGTTTGGTGTCAGGGCAACATTCCGGCGCAGACTGTTCCTTGTCGACCGCATCCTTGGTCTGTTTCATATTGTGAAATGCAGCAAAGCCAACATGTGAAACGCGCACCCTTGCGGCTAATTTTGCCGCATCACTGGCCGCCTTGAAAGGACCAGACATGTATGTTGCTTCCGACCCACGCGCGGCACTCACCAAAGATGGCGGCGCAGCGCAAGCGCCCGTCGCACCCGCCTTTAGCATCGACTTTGATAATACTGCCCTAAGCGACAAATCTGACGGCATAACGACCTGGTATGCACGGGCACAGAACTTTGTTGTGGCCTATAGTCGCGCACAGGAAAACAGCGAAATTATTAGGCATAATCAGCCCGATGAATACGCGTTGCTTCTGCCTGATAATGACAGTAAAATCAGTGTGTTATGGAAGGATATCTCGACGGAGATATCCGGCAATAGTGTAGTGTTTATCCCCGCAGGTGACAGCAAAATAACTGTACATTCCGGCGGTCAAATCATCTGTTTCTATTCCAATAAAACCGCCGATATTCTAGCCCGTTGCGACGCTTTGCTGCCGCCACATATTGCCGATGATAACGTGCCTGAACTGACCCCTTGGCCCGCCCCGGCAGACGGCTATAAAGTGCGCGCATATCGGCTAGATATAGCCCCGGTCGAGGGCCGTTTTGGCCGCATTTTTCGCTGCACCAATTTTATGATCAATGTGATTTATCCGCGCACTGGCCCGCGTGACCGCAGCCAAATGTCGCCACATAAACACGCTGATTTTCAACAATGTTCGCTCTGTCTGGCCGGCACATATCTGCACCATCTGCGTTGGCCGTGGGAGACAGATGCCACCCTTTGGCGCGACGATGCGCATATAGAATGTGGGGCGCCGTCAGTGACGATTATTCCCGCCGGGGCGCTGCATACGTCAGAATGTATAGGCACTGGGGTCAACCAATTGGTTGATGTGTTTTGCCCTCCGCGGGCTGATTTTTCGGCCCAAGACGGCTGGGTGCTTAACGCCGATGATTATCCTGCGCCTTAAGTAAAACCTGCGCCTGAGGTAAAATAAAACCGCTGTTCTTAGGTGAAGTAAAACTTCAACGCAGTGCGGCCACCAATGCAGTGGCGCATGCTCGCGTCAGGTACCCATTTGCACAGTTGCGTAACCGTATCGGCGTAGGTCACTTGGCCTTCAAACCCGGCAAAAGGCCAATCGCTGGCCCACATTAGCCGGTCCCACCCGGCCGTTGCCACCAGCTCTTTGGCAACTTTGTCGGCCAGACCGGCATGGGTAAAGCGAAACCCGCCCGACATTTTAACCCATGTCTTGCCGCGTTCTATCGCCGCCAAACAGGCCTTAAAACCCGGATCATTGACCCCCTCATCAGTGTCTATCAAACACATATGATCCAAGATGACGTCAACGCCAGCATTCTCCAATGCTTCAATCGACGCAGCTATGCGGTGCGGTCGATCTGTTAAGTGAACATGCCACCCAATATCGACGCAGCGGCGCAAGAACCGGCGGTATTCCTCGCTTGTCACATCGGGGAGCGTTTCTTTGGGCCGCCAAAGGAAGCGCACTCCCGTAAACCCCTCATCGCGGTAGGCCTCCATTGTGCGAATATCCCAGTTGAAATCTGGCATAACGGTGGCGCGCAAATTGCGGTGAGCTTTCACAGCCCGGCGCACATAATCATTGTACAGCCCGTAGATACTGGCGGCAGATATGACGCCAAAACTAACGCCGTTTTCAGCTTGTAAAGCCAAGACTTGGTCAATGGTGGCATCATGGGTTGGCCGGTGCCACGCATCATCTGCTGTCGGCATTGACTGAGTGTAGATGTGAAAATGTGCGTCAACCAGCGGGCCGTTTTTAACATCCATCATGCAGCAACCTCATCAAGACCGAGCAGCTTCGTGGCATTGGTCGAGACCATTTTGCGGACGTCATCATCTGAATATCCCAGGGTCAGACATATCTCAATCACCTCACGAAACCCCTCAACCGGGCGCGGGTTGGTCAGCTGGCCGAGATCAGAACTCAGGATGGTTTGATCGACGCCAGCGGCTTCAATAAAGCTGTGCAGCTCTGCATTGGTGTGGTGGCGGCCGGGGCAATCAATCAGCATGCAGGCGCATTGCTCTAGGTAGACGCCATCTGCCGCCAGCTCGGTCATGTCAGCCAAGGTGCAGCCGATAAACAACATCGGATGGTTGACCAGCAGCCGGGTGATACCCGCCTTGCGCGCTGCCTCAAACAGTGGCCAAATTTCGGATATATGCAGGTGGCCGGCTGACAAAACGCCATCATATTCGGCTATTGTTTCAAGCACTTGCTGAACTGCCTCAATAATATTACCGCGCCTGTCAACCACGCTGAGCGCCTCATGTTTACGCATGGTGGTGCCGGGGCCAATGAACTTGGAGCGGTGAAAATAACGCATATGGTTGGCGGCCGAGAGCGTCGGCATCCAGATCATCCGACCGCCCATTTTCAGGTCATGCTCAACTGCATAAGGGTTAAACCCGCCGACTGAATTGTTCAGCACAATGCCGCCTATCAGCTCGATCCGCGCATCAGCCAGAACGCTTTCTTTCAAGATGCGTATTGCCGGTGTGGTGCCATAATAATGGTCTTTATACGCAATCGCCCGCATGCCTGCCGCATCGGCTTCTTGCGCCGCTTCAATATGGTTTAGTTTGCGGTCCATGATCGACGGGCCGCTATGGCAATGCAGGTCAATTGCGCCATGGATCAAAGCATCAATACGTTCACTGGTTATCTCAGCCATTCTGGCGGTCTCCTTGGTATGGGTCAAACCAACCAGACCAACCGCCACCGTGCACCGCAAAAGAAACACCGTTTCAGAGTGTGAAATGCATGGAGTTAACAGACCCGCGCCCGCGCCCGACTGGCTAGCGTCGGCCACGCCACTTGAGCCGTAAACGGAGTATGTCATGGACATGGATCGACTTGAAATTAGAGCCCGCCTTGAAGGGGTCAACCCGTCGGTTCTGACTATGGTGCTGGTGCAGTTGACTGGCGATATGGAGCTACTGGCCCATTACGCGCCAATGCTGTCAAAACCCGGCGAATTTGCCGATACGATCATGCCTGTTGACCTCGCACTGCTCTATGACAAACTGGCGACCGTGCTGGCCGAACCGGGCCATAAGGCGCCCGTCATTACCCCTGAGCAGCTGCACCAGATGATGAACGCTTTTTGCAAAGAACAGGTGTCTGAGCGCTATCTGCCAATGCTGTTCGAAGACCTAGAGTTCAAGATCGACCCACCGGCGTTTGACCGCGCCAGCCCGGCCGCAAAAACCCGTTCAAAGGATTTGAAAGTGCTAATCGTCGGCGCTGGGGCCTCTGGCATCTGCGCCGGGATCAAACTGGCTGAGGCAGGCATAGCCTTTGAAATCATTGAGCAACATAGTGATGTTGGCGGCGTTTGGCATGAGAACACCTATCCCGATTGCGGGGTCGATAGTGCCAACCATCTCTACTGTTATTCCTTTGCGCTCAACCATAATTGGTCGCGTTACTACGTCAAACAGGCTGAGCTAAAGGACTATCTGCGCGACTGCGCGGTGGATGGCGGCGTCATGCAACATATCAAGTTTCAGCAAGAGGTTTTACGGCTCGAATACAACGAGCCTACGGCCATGTGGCATTGCACAATCCGTGACAAGGCGGGCGCTGTGCGCACCGAGATCGTCACTGTCGTCATCGGTGCTACAGGCCAGCTCAACCAACCCTCAATCCCGCCGATCAAAGGCTTGGAGAGCTTCAAAGGCACCCAAATGCACACGGCGCGGTGGGACGAAAGCTACGACTTCACCGGCAAGAACATTGCCATGATAGGCACCGGGGCCAGCGGCATTCAGGCCGGACCACCCTTGGCCAAAATAGCCGCGCAGCTGACAATCTATCAGCGCAGCGCGCCATGGGCCCTGCCCCGGCATAACTACAAAAACTTGGTGACTGATAATGTCAAATGGGTGCTGGCCGAGGTGCCCGGCTTTGCCCGCTGGTACAGGTTTATGCTGCTCTGGGCCTACGGTGACGCGGTGCATGATGCGCTGATCATCGACCCAGATTGGGATGGCGGCACGTTGACAATTTCAAAGCGCAACGCTGACATTCGCACCCTGTGGGAGACCTATATTAAGGAAGAACTAGCCGACCGGCCCGACCTGCTCGAAAAAGCCATGCCCGACTACCCGCCTTTTGGCAAACGGGCGCTGCGCGATAATGATTGGTTCACCACACTCAAACGCGACAATGTCGAGCTACATAATACCGGAATTTGCCATATCGAGCCCGATGCGATTATCGACAAAGACGGCACTCGCCACCCGACCGACGCCATCGTTTTTGCCACCGGGTTTCATGCCAGCCGCATGATCTATCCGATGGAAGTGGTGGGCAAAGGCGGCCAAACACTGCGCGATATTTGGGGCGATGATAACCCCCGCGCCTATCTTGGTATCTGCGTGCCGGGCTTTCCCAACCTGTTTCTCACCTACGGTCCAAACACCAATCTGGCCCATGGCGGCAGCATCATTTTTCAGTCCGAATGTCAGGTCCATTACATCATAGAATGCCTCGCCAACCTCTCCGAAGCTGGCGACAAAACCATGGAAATAACCCAAGAAGCCCATGACGAATACAACACCGTTCTCGACGACGCACTCAGCAAAATGGTCTGGACACATCAGGGCGTGACCAACTGGTATCAGAACAAACAGGGCCGGGTTACGACAAATTCACCTTGGCCCTTGGTTGAATATTGGCAGATGACGCGGCGGGTTGAGCCGGGTGTATTCACCATGAAAAAGGAGCAGTAAAGATGAAATCTCACATGATGGTTGGGGTCTGGAAATTGGTGAATATCGCCAATACTGACAAGGACGGCAATGCGCTGCGTTCCTCCTATGGTCCTGAGAAATACGGGCTGATAACATTCAATGAAAACAACAGGATGATGGTGGTTATATCCGATGGCCGCGACGCCTTGCCTCTGGGCCGCGCCCGCGAATATTCATCCTATTGCGGCCGCTTCACATTCGACGGCACCACCCTGATTACTAAGGTTGACGGCTCTATCCCACTTGACCGTATTGGCACAGACCAAGTGCGCCCCGTGCGCTTCGATGGCGACCGGGTAATTCTGACCGCGCCACCAGTAGAGATTGACGGCGTGATAAATTACCGCGACCTTACATGGGAAAAGATCATCTAGAAAAACCAAAAGGGGTTCACCGCGTGGCGTCCTATCAGCCAGTCAATTCAGTGCTGCGGTCTTTAGACGTGCTCAAGGTGTTAAACCGGTATTCAGTCGTCTCTGTTAACCAAATTCATCAGCTCACTAATCTGCCCAAACCCACAATTGTTCGCCTGCTTGAGACGCTGATCGCGGCGGGCTATGCGGTCAAAGACAAGAACGGGCGCGGCTACCGGGTCACCTCGCAGGTCAGTGAGCTGAGTTGTGGTTTCCACGGCGCGCCTATGGCGGTTGAGGCCGGGCGGCCATGGTCACAAAAACTCACCCGTGAGCTGAAATGGCCAGCGGCAATTGCGGTGCCAGATGGCAATGCGGTGGTGGTCTATGACACCACCTGCGGCGACAGTCCAATGTCGCCCTACCACGCCAATATTCACAAACGTTTGGGCCTAATTTCGATGCCGCTTGGCCGCGCCTATTTGGCGTTTTGTTCGCCTGAAGAACAACGCCTAACCATGCAATTATTGAACTCATCCACCCACCCAGATTCAGACCTGATGAACGCGCCTGGCTTGATTGAACAGCTGCTAAGTACCAGCAAAACAGCACAATTCTCTGAGCGCGTTGGCGGTGAGGCCAACCATGTATCATCAGGCGTGGCCGTGCCAATCTATGACGAGACCCGCAACAAAGTGTTGGCGACAATCGGCATCACTTATTACACCACCGCCGTGCGGCGCAAAGAGATCGTTGAAATCTATGTGCCGCGTTTGCAAGCCGCCGCCGCCGGCATCCGCGAAACCATTATCCGCCTCACATCCGAAACCGGCGCAGCTCAGGCAAATGCAGATCATCCGGTAGTGCTTTAACAGCGCAAAATTGATTTCATCCACTGAAATCTCCCTAGAAGCCAGTAGCGTGAAATACGGGCTTAACCGATCCTCAATTCATGGATTGACCGCACGGTTTGTCCCAACAGACGAACGCATAATGGCGAGGCGCTTGGTTCCACGGAACCATGACCAGCCAACCGATTGCTTCATAAGCAGCCAAGCATAGGCTGCGGTGGCGTGTTTGGGTGTGTTAACAACAAACTGGGAGAGAAATAACATTCATGAATTCGATGATTTCAAAATTTGGAACATTCGCTATCGCCAGCACATTTGGCGTGGCAATGGCGACGACAGCAATTGCTGCTGACCGGACCTTGAGCCTTGGCGTGGGCTATTTGGAGGATGCGGTTGCAGCACCGGGAGTGCAGTTCTGGGCTGACCGGATTAACGAACTGACCAATGACGAGCTGGAGGTTGAAATTTTCTGGGCCTCGCAGCTTGGCGGTGCGCGCGATACAGTGCAGGCCGTGGCCACCGGCGCCGTTGACGCGCAGCTCGACGTGATCGAGCTTTTGGTAACCTTCGAGCCAAATATTGGCGCGCTGAGCTTACCACTGGTGTTTGACGACCGCGCGCATTTTTCACGCTTTATCGGCAGCCGTGTTTTTGGCGAAATGCTTGATGCGCTGGAGTCTGATGGCATTATCTTCCCCGGCCGCGAAGGCTTAAGCGACCCGCAAGTGGCCACCAACTGGACCCGTCCGTTTGACCGTGGCGTGTTGGCCAACCGGCCAATCTTTAGCCCCGACGATCTTGAGGGCGTGAAAATGCGGATGTACGAATCCGAGATCCCGATCAAGTCATGGGAAGCGCTGGGTGCCAGCATTCAAGTCGTGCCATGGCCGGATGTTTATACAGCCCTCGCCACCGGCGTTGTTGACGCCATGACAGGTACAATCTCTGACAACTACGAATGGAAGCATTTTGAGCATGCGCCCTATTGGACCAATGTGCATGAGTATTTTCAGCTGTCACATCCATGGATGAGCAAGATCACGTGGGACAGTCTGACAGACAGTCAGCGCGCCGCGATCGACCAAGCAACAATCGAGACCAGCTATATTTTCTACCAACTTTTGATTGATAGTGATGCATGGTCCCGTGCCCGCGCCCAAGAAGAGTTTGGCCTTGTGGTCATTGAGCCGCCAATTGGCCCGTGGATCGAGCGGATGGAACCAGCTTTGGCTGATTTTGAAGCCCGCGGTCTGGTCGAAGAGGGCCTTGTCGCCCGCATGCGCGCGGCGGAATAAGCAGCCATGACCACACAAACCAGCCAAATCGCTGATGATGCGGTGGTCGACCTACCAAGGGGGCTGGCGAAGTTTCGCCGGCTCCTACACATCATTGGCAAGATAGAGATCACCGCCGCAATCTGCGCTTTGGTCTTCGTTGTCGCCCTCAGCGCCACCCAAACTATATTGCGCTACCTGTTCGCCACGTCGATGTGGTGGACCCAAGAAGTTGTCGAAATTTCCATTCTGGCCTGCTACTTTTTTGGCATCAGCTATGTCTTCAAAACCCGGCAATATATTCTGATCGAGTTTCTCTCAAGCAAGGGCTCAATCAAGTTCCAGCTGGCGCTTTATATGCTCGCCCAAATCTTTGCGATCATCTTTACAGGGCTGATCACATGGATGTTCTACCTGTTTTTGCCGACGCTCATAAACATGCGGTCAACGATCCTCGGCTGGCCCGGCTGGCTCGGCCCTCTGCCGCTTGTCATCGCCTCCATCATGATGGTGCTCACCAGCATTTACTACTTCCTTTTCGGGCTTTGGGCCTTTGGCCAAGAGTGGGATGAGACCTCGCTTGACGGCGTAGAGCGCCACGCCCTGACCAATATCCCCGAGATGGAAATCGAATAAAACGCGCCCATTCTAAGCCCCGTTCTAAGCCCCGTTCTAAGCTAGGAATACCTCAATGATCACGTTGACCATGATTGCCATCGCGCTGGGACTATTCCTGCTGCGCGTGCCTGTCTCAATCTCCATGGGCATCGCCTCGCTCATCGGCTTTTTCATGCTGGGCGTGCCAGTGGCCATCATCCCGGCCCGTATGATCGGTGGCGTTGACAGCTTTGCCTTGCTGGCCGTGCCGTTCTTCATTCTCGCCGGAAACCTGATGAATGCAGGCGGCGTCACCGAGCGCATATTCGCCTTTGCCCGCTCGTTGGTCGGCTGGATCAGCGGCGGTCTGGCGCAGGTCAACATCGTCGCCTCGATCATCTTCGCTGGCATGTCCGGCTCGGCACTGGCAGATCTCGCAGGCCTCGGCGCGGTAGAAATCCGCGCCATGCGCAAAAACGGCTACCCGGTGCCGTTTTCCACCGCCGTCACCCTGTCATCATGCACCATTGGCCCGCTGATCCCGCCGAGCATAATCCTCGTCATCTATGGGCTGTCGACCAACACTTCGATCGGTCGGTTGTTCCTCGGCGGCATTATCGCCGGTCTGGTCGTTGCCGCCTCGCTGATGATCTTTGTCTTCATCCATGTCCGCGCCACCAAGGCCGAATGGGCCAAGCCAGAGCCGTTTGTGTTTCGCGATGTGTTGCATACCGGCTTCTTCGGTCTGCCTGCGCTTTTTGCCCCCGTGGTCATCCTCGGCTCGCTCATCGCTGGCGTCACCACCCCGTCTGAGCTGGGCGCAATCGCCACGCTCTACGCGCTGTTTGTCGGCCTGCTTTACCGCCAGTTCACCTGGGCCAACCTCAAAGCCGCGCTGATCAACACCGTGACCATGACCTCGGTGATCATGTATCTGTTCGCCATTGCCGGGATCATGAACTTCGTCATTACCCGCGAGCGCGTCGCCCATAATGCCTCGGAACTCATGGCCACCTACATTACCAGCCCGTTCATTGGTATCTTGCTGATCAACCTCTTCCTCATCTTCGTCGGCATGTTCCTCGAAGGCCCGGTTGCCATCCTCGTCATCGCCATCCGTACCGGCCCCGATGGTTGGTTTATCCCCATCCAGTTCCAGCGACTTTGCTTCTT
>NVXG01000084.1 GCA_002733805.1 Robiginitomaculum sp.
TTTGATGTCAACGAAGCACTGTCACTGATCAATAAAGGTCCGATTGGATAAAAATAAGCATCTCGAGGTAATTATGAATAATAAAATATTTTTCATGCAATTCCAGCAGCAACTTAGAAATTTTACCGGCCAGCTTATGGTCCGCGTTGTCCATAGTTTCAGCCAAAGCGGCCAGATCGTCATGAGTACGAACCTCGCGCAGAAAATCCTTGTCCAACGCTCTGACCAGCACCAACAAATCGGTGCGATCCATGCCAATGCTGCAAAGCGGATGCACCAACATGGCCAACAGGGCGGCTGGATCACCCGGATCAATCCACCAGTTTAATACCAGCCGAAGAAAGGCACCGACCCGATCCTCTGGCAAGGGAATACCTGCACTGTCATCAACCTCGATCGCCCAGCATTGCAAGGCGGCCCGTACCCGACGGGCCAACAAGCGATCCGGCGTGACCAACATGGTGGTTTTGGTCGGATCAGCCAGAGCTTGACGGATGGCCAAGGCCAATACCATCGCCTCCTCATCCTCATTGCTCGCCTCGATCAGTGATAACCCGGACAATCCGTCCTGCATCAAATCAGCAACGTTCATGCTGTACTGACCAGCCAGTTTTTCAAGGCGATTTAGCCAATCCGAAGTAATTTCCGCCGGGGTCAGGGCTTCGTTAATGATCCGGCGGCGGCGCGCCTGTTTCCGGGTCAATTTACTTTGCGGCCACAAACGTACCGCCTCCCGATCCCTGCCCAGCTTGCCCAACAATCGAGCTATGCCATATTGCGGATGCCCCGGTGTTTTGCCGACATGACTCCAAGCTGGATCATCCAGTTCCTGATCCAGACCCGGCAGCACGACACAACCGTTTGGCAAACCGCTAATGACCCGCAACAGCTCGGCCGTTGCTTTTTGCGAACCGGTAGAACCCGCCGCGATAACTGTCTTGGAGGTTGGGACTTTTATCCATTCATCAGACAAAGTTTCTAGCATTTTTGCCTGACGGGTTGCTGCATCAATGACCCCTTCGTCCTGCAAGACTTGCGGCCAATAGGTCGAAATAATCTCCAGAAACCGCGCCGCCTGTTGAATGTGAGCCGGTTGGTTGGCCAAAAAGGTCGCAAAGGCTTCAGAGGCCAATGAGAAATCATCAACCCCTTCATGCGCCGCCGTATCAATCAATTTTGAAATAGCTGCCGCCTCGGCCAAGGCACTGGTCAGCGATACCGGTTTCTTGGCAACCTGCGCCCGATGCATGACAATGCGGGCTAAGGCAAACATTCGCCGGGTTGGCGACATGGCAGGAGGGATATGCGCTGGCATGTGCCCAGCAATAAATGGCGGTTCATCTGCATCTACATCCCCCATCGGCAATATCTGCGGCAACAAAGTCGCCTTGCCCGGACCGACCACTTGCAAAAACGCCTGTGAAAGGGAACGAACTGCACGCCGGGTCGGAACTAGAATAATAATATCGTGCAAAGCAAACGGGTCAGCGTGATGATCGACCACCGCCAGAACGCCACGTACCAAAGCTGCTTGGAAATCTTCGCCAGAGGAAATAGTGAACAGCCGTGGACTGATAGCATCTAGGAATGTTGGTGTTTCCTGCATCAACCCACCGTGGCCAAGTGTTGCTCGGCCAATTGCAGACTTTGGGGATCGCCGACATGCATCCAGAACCCATCCAATTCCAACCCGTAAAGCGCCCCTTCTGCCAAAGCCACGTCCCACAATAAATTGGTTGAAAACCGTTCCTCGGCAAACCCTTGTAACAATTGTGGGTCAAAAATTTGCACACCAGCGTAATACCAATTTGCGGTCTCTCCAACCTCCCGGCGACGCAATTTACCACTCACGTCCATATGAAAATCACCAGCCGTATCCAAGCCTAAGCAACGATCCCGACACGCCAACAGCAAAACAGCCTTAGCTCCTTCTGTTTCTGACATTTTGTCGCCAAGGTCAGACAAGGCGGATGGGTGCCCGGTCCATACGGCATCCACATTCATTATATAAAAGGGATCGGAACCCAGATGTTTTGCCGCCCGGACCAACCCACCGCCGGTTTCCAACAAACAGGCACGTTCATCTGAAATCACCACTTCGATGTTGGAGTTGCGTGCGCTCAAATGCGCCTCCAAAAGATCTGCAAAATGATGCACGTTGACCACGACCTGCTCCACGTTGGCCGTTTCCAAACGTTGCAATTGATGATTAATCAGCGTCTGACCTACTAACTGGACCATTGCTTTAGGCCGCGTATCGGTCAGCGGACGCATCCGGGTGCCCCGACCAGCCGCAGCGATCATGGCATGAGAGGGGCGGGTCATGCGGATACAGCCTTTTGCGAAAACAAATGAGGCATGAGCGGGCGCAACAGTTCGGCGACCGGAGCTAATGCAGGATCATTCAAATTATTGGTAAAGTGTCGCTCGACACGTGGCAATAATTCCAAATATTTTGATTTTCCATCCCGTTTCGCCAATCGAACAAAAATACCCAGGATTTTGGCAGCCCGTTGCGCTCCCAACACCCGGTATGCCGAGCGAAACCCAATTGGGTCGGGCCATTTAGACTCGGATAAAAACTGCTCGATCATCGGACTTTCCAATTCCGGCTCAACATCACGCCGCGCATCTTGCAACAAGCTGACCAAATCATAGGCCGGGTGACCAAAAACAGCATCCTGAAAATCCAACAAGCCAACTTTGGCAATTCCATCTCTTTTCAGCAACCAGATCAGATTTTCTGCATGAAAGTCCCGCAGCACCAAAACCGGTTGCGCTTGCAGAACTGGCCCCAACACGGCACGCCACGCTTGGGCCAATTGCCCCTGCAAGTTGGCATCAACATCCACTTTACAATGAGGCAAATACCAGTCCTCCAACAGTTTTACCTCAACCAGCAAAGCTGTTAAATCATAACTCTGCACGGGCCATACATGGTCATAGTACCGAAAATCCTGCTCAAAACTCGAGCGCGCCAATGCGCCCAACAGGGTAATTGCCGCTCGATATAATTCTGTTTCCATATTCGGGTTTTGTGCCAGCAGGTTCGCAAACAACGCATCTCCGAGGTCTTCCAGTAAGACCAATCCGGCCAGTGGGTCAGCAGCCAATATTGTTGGTGTCGCAAAGCCACGATTAGCCAATTCGCGGGCAATACCCAAAAAGGCAGTGCAGTCATTGCCAGCCAGTCTAGCTTCGGCGGTATAGCCCAGAGCAGCTCGTTGCGCCGCAGCAGCATCCAGCGGGCACGTCTTGGTTTCGCCATAGGCCGGGGCAAACATCAAAATGGCGTTTTGATCCTTTTTGTCTAGACGAAAATACAGTCGGGTTGATGCATCGGGGACCAAAGGCTCCCATTTTGCATTGTCCCATCCAGCTAAACCTAGAAATGCATCAGCTTTTTTGCGGTCTTCAAAGTCCATTCAGTCGACCTTTCCAACCTTCAGGGTCACCAGAGTCTGCGGCGCGCAAGGCAATATTTCGGCCATTTTCAGTCTTCTTAATCACAATATCCAATCGGTTTTTAGGGGCCATTTCGCCCATTCGATCCGGCCACTCAACCAAAGTCAAGGCATGGGAAAAGGCATCTTCCAAGCCCAGTTGGATAACCTGCTCCGGACCTTTCAGCCGATACAAATCGGCATGCCATATCTCAAATTTTTCGGCAGTATAAACGTGGACTAAATTGTAGGTCGGACTGGTAATTTCGCTGGTTTCAATCGCCAATTCACCAATCAATCCTTGGGCCAAGGTGGTTTTACCTGTTCCCAGATCCCCGATCAAGAACAGCACGTCACCAATTCCAACAATTCGGGCCAGCCGCTTGCCAAAATTAGCCATTTCATCTGGTGAATTGACCTCATATTCAGATAGAATAACCGGCCGATCGTGCATACAATTTCCTGTCAGGGCTTGATCTTGGTCGGGAACGCGATACATCCCCTATTGAACCAACCGGAATCTAAGGAACAGGCGCTCAAATGGCCAGAATTATATTTGTTGAACATAACGGAACTCGCCATGAAGTTGAGGCCGCAAATGGCACCACAGTCATGGAAGCAGCGGTCAATAACATGGTACCGGGCATTGATGCAGATTGCGGCGGGGCGTGCGCTTGTGCGACCTGTCATGTCTATGTGGACGATGTTTGGCTGGAAAAAACTGGTTCAATCGACAGCATGGAAGAATCAATGCTCGATTTTGCTTCTGACATGAAACCAAACTCCCGGCTTTCCTGCCAAATATCGGTCAGCGATGAGTTGGATGGCCTTGTTGTGACCATGCCTCGCACCCAAGGTTAACTGAACAAGAGGCTGAATGCGTTTTAACATCCCAGATATTTCTCTCACCGGCGACCCGCTGGACCGTTGCGATGCGTTACGCAAACAACCCGGGGCCATTGAGAAATTAAAAGAGAATCCCCAAACCCTGTATCTGGTTCTACAGGCCAATGAAATTCTCCTGAACGAAGATGGTAAACTGGCCTTAGTGAACTCGGCCATTCTACCAGAGTTGGAGCTACAAGACCCCGGCCCAGTATTTTTGGGCGTTGAGCCAGATACCCGGCGGCCATGGTTCGCCATCATGTCCGATCCAGACCACGCCCCCAGCAATGAATTGTTGCAAAGCATCGGGCAATTGGCTGATCTGCGATATGCGCTCTCGGCATTGCCACGTGAAGACTTAGCCCTTTGTGGCCGGGCCGTCTCTCTGATGAGTTGGCACCGGACCCACCGGTTTTGCGCCGGATGTGGCGAGCCAACCCGCACCATTGGCGGCGCTGAAAAACGAGTATGCGAAGCCTGCGAACGTGAACATTTTCCACGGGTTGATCCGGCTGTCATTATGATGGTCACTCATCAGGACACGTGTTTGCTGGGCAGAAATCCCAGTTGGCCCGAAGGGCGATTTTCAACCTTAGCCGGGTTTGTGGAGCCTGGCGAAAGCATAGAAGAAGCCTGTCGGCGCGAAGTAATGGAAGAAGCCGGAATCGAGGTCTCAAAAGTCAGCTACGCCTTTTCCCAACCCTGGCCATTTCCCCACTCAATCATGATCGGTTTGTTTGCCGAAGCACTGACCACCGACATTGAACTGGAAGACGAGCTGGAAGAAGCGCACTGGTTCACCCGGACTGAAATTAAGGACATGCTGGCTGGCAAACATCCAAAATATTTGCAGCCCTTCGCCGATGCGGCCAGTGGCGTTTTACTACGCATCTGGATGGAAGAAGACTAGTCTACTGGTGTCCATTTATTGACAACAAAACTGGCATCAACCGGGGTTTGGGCCAAATGGTTGACGTAATTGGACAAGGTTTTCAGGGCAATATGCGCCGCCACTTCCAGCAAATTCGCGTTGGTATATCCAGCTTCTAAAAACGCCGTGACCTCTTGCGGGCTGACATTTCCATTTTTCTCGACCATGGACTTGGTGAATTCACAAAGCACTTCCAGCTTTTCATCATCAATGTCATCTTCTTCGCGAATGCCAATGATGACGTCGGCGGCCAGTCCTGCCCCACGAGCCAACCCGGTATGGGCAGCCACGCAATACCGACATTGGTTTTCGACCGAAACAACTAACATCACCGCGTGGCGCTCAGCCGGTGCCAAGCTAGATTTCACCAAAGTTTCCGAAAGGTCCATATAGCCCTGCAACACTGCCGGGCTTTCTGCCATGACCCCCATTAAATTGGGAACGCTTCCAAATGCCTTGGCCGATTTTTCCAAAAGCGGTTTCGCCGCTTCGGGTGCTGTTTCATAGGTATGAATTTTAAAATCTGTCATTTTCTGTCCTGTTTGGAAATTCTCAGTGAGGCGCTACGCGTAACTACAAACGAAACGAGTCTGCTTCGTAAGTGCCAACCATTTTGATGCGCGAGCAGAAAAACCCCAACTCCTCAAGCGCCTGTGCCACAGTTGGTTGATCCGGGTGGCCAACAATATCGCTGAAAAACTGGGTGGCGGTAAAGCTGCCACCCAATTGGTAACTTTCCAGCTTGGTCATGTTGACCCCGTTGGTGGCAAACCCACCCAACGCTTTGTAAAGTGCGCCGGTAATGTTGCGGACCTCGAACACAAAACTGGTCATGTAGGTGGTTCCGGGTTGGTATTCTGGCATTTCTTGTTTTTGGTGCATGATCAAAAACCGGGTTGTATTATGTTTTGCGTCCTCGATATCGGCGGCTAAAACTTCCAACCCGTAAATCTTACCGGCCAAGGCAGAGGCAATCGCTGCTTCCTCCAATGACCCAGACGCTGCAAGTTGTTGTGCGGCCCCTGCAGTATCATAGGTATGAGAGGCCTTAATGCCAAAATCACGAAGCGATACCCGGCACTGACCCAATGCCATCGGATGCGAAAACGCCTGTTTGACTGTTTCCAGACTGGCACCTTTTACACCTAGTAATTGGTGATGAATGGGTAAGAATTTTTCAGCTTCAATTTCCAAGTTTGAATCCGGCAGCAAATAATGAATATCGGCCACTCTCCCGGCCAAGGTATTTTCTACCGGGATCATGGCACGTTCGACCGCACCATCACTGACCAACGCAAAAGCCCGCTCAAAGCTCTCGCACGGAACCGGCTCAGAATCCGGGAAGAATTTTTGACATGCCAGGTGCGAATAGGCTCCCAATTCGCCCTGAAATGATATTTTAACTGTCACTGATTTTCTCCCACTTGTGCGCGAACCCGGGCAAGATCGTCAGGGCTGTCTACCCCTTGCGGCACTTGACCAACCAAGGCCGCGACAATTTCCATTCCATTTTCAAGGGCGCGTAATTGCTCCAACCGTTCGCGGTTTTCCAATGTCCCACTTGGCAAATTTGTAAATTTGTCCAAGGCAGCGCCGCGATAGGCGTAAATTCCAATATGTTGGTAATGTGGACCATCGCCGCTTGGCGCTTCTGCGCGGGTAAAATATAGCGCCCGAAACAATTGCCCGTTCTGTTGTCCCGCTTCCTGTTGTGACGTTTCACGGTAAAGCGGCGTCAACACAGCTTTGACGATATCCGGATTGGTTCGCTCGACCTCTGTCTCAATCGGCGCAACCAAAGTTGCGATCTCGGCAGAAGGAACTTGCACCAGCACTTTTACCACCTGTTTGATCAATTGCGGATCAATCAGGGGAAGGTCACCTTGCAAATTAACCACACAATCGCATGGTGCGTGGGTTTGTGCGTTGTTGGCAATTTTCAGGGCGGCATGCACCCGGTCAGTTCCCGACGGAAGGTCAGCCGGAGTCAACACCGCTTCAAACCCGGCTTGGCGGGCGCATTCAAAAATTTCCTGATCTCCGGCGGCAATCAACGGTTCTCCAAACCCGGCTTGTCTGGCCACTTCAGCCACGCGCAAGATCATGGGGACACCACCAATATCGGCCAGAGGTTTGCCCGGCAAACGGGTTGAGGCCATGCGGGCCGGTATGACGATACGCGTCTTCATATAGGGGTTATCCGGGCAGTTTTCGACCTTGGCAATAGCCTTTACACGGCTGGTGCCCGTAACAATGAGGTTCGGCGGCTTGTACTTGGCTTTTTGTCATGTAAAACAGCACATGAGTCGGTCGCGTCGCTGGGCATGCGACCAGAAACAAATTGAGGGTGGCGCCAAGTGGACGGTCTATTGTGGAACAAGATTTTTGGAGCTGTTTTGGCAACAGCTTTGGTCATATTCGGTATTCGGGAGCTGAGCCATACTCTGGTACATCCCCATATTCCAGATCATCCAGGCTATGCGGTTGAAGTAGCGGGTTCTACGGGAGCCGATGCTGGCCCCGTTGAAGTGGTTAAAGTGATCAGTCTGGCAGAATTACTAGCCAGCGCCAGCGTCAGTTCTGGTGAGCGGGTCGCCAAGAAGTGTGCAGCTTGCCATACCTTTGACAAGGGTGGAGCCAACAAGACCGGACCCAATTTATGGAACTTAGTGGGCAGAGCTGCGGCTGGTGTTGACGGATTTGGGTTTTCGTCCGCTATGAGCAGTTCGGGCCTGACTTGGGATTTTGAAACCTTAAATAAGTATTTAACCAAACCCAAAGAACTGGTGCCCGGAACCGCAATGTCGTTCGCCGGGATCAAAAAAGACAAGGACCGGGCCAATTTGCTGGCGTGGATTCGTTCACAAAGTGATGCGCCTTTGGATCTGCCAGCCTTTACCGCTCCGGTAGAAGAAATTGTTGAAGCCGCCGCTGAAATGGCTGGCGATGCTGCCGAAGACATTCAAACTGCGGCAATTGCCGGTTCAGAAGTCATAGGCGACGCGGCTGAAGCCGGTGCGGATGATCTACTGGATTCATTGCCTAATGTTTCCGGTGTTGACCCGACACACGAGGCTGCTGTTGAACAAGCTGGCGCCGAAGCGCTCGACGAAATCACTGGCGGTGATCAGTAAACAAGCGATCATTCTTTAACCGCTTTAAACCGTCGGACCGATTGCACCGGTCCGGCGGTTTTTTTTATGCGCGCAATGGCACCTGCAACTGGTTCCGCAGCTGTGGCCATATGGTGTGCATTGGCATGCAACAAGGTTTTGGCATCGACCATCAATCCCACATGACCTTTCCAGAACAGCAGATCGCCACGGCGCAAATTAGATAGATCATCCGCCAGTTGTACCGGTGCTCCCAGATTGGCTTCCTGCATATCCGAATCACGCAAACAGGGCAGACCCGCCGCCATCAAGGCATTTTGCACCAGAGCCGAGCAATCCAACCCGATGCTGCTGCGTCCACCCCAAACGTATGGCGCATGTAGATAGTCCAGTGCGGTTTGCACAAAATCAGCCCGCCAATCGCCATCTGGCTTGATGTCGCCGACGTGTACCCAACCGGCCCCGGTATCCACATAATGATCATCTTGGCCTAACACGGCCACCAAGGAGTTTTGATGTAAAAACCCGGAAACCGGTGCTTTTAGATCCGGCCATTGATACAGCGGTGTCCGTAAAGCGCAGACCCAATGGTCCGGCTTTGGCAGGCCCACTGCCAGCGCATCAGCCCGCACATAGCCAACAAAACCATCCCGGCTGGCCTGCCCCCAAACCCAATTATTTTTGCGCTCATAGACCACAAACTCTTCGCCAAACAACAACTCTGTTTGCAATTGAGTCTGTTCATCGGCGGCGGCGTACAGCCCAGCCAATGGTTGTTTCACCCGGTTAGCTTGCCCGGCCACGAAGGCCTTGGCCTCAAGCTTGCCTTGCAAGAAATCCGCAGCGAGGTCTGGCCGGGCCGGGGTCAGTCTGGGATCGAACTTGCTGGTCATCCGCTATATTTTTCTCTCAACATGGCAAACACCGCCAATGGGCCTTGGGCCGCGCCGCCGGTCGGTTGTCCGGGTCGATCTTTAGGCGACCAGCCATAAATGTCAAAATGCATCCAAGGTGTATCGCCAACAAAGCGTTGCAGGAACAAAGCGGCAGTGACCGATCCGGCCATCGGGCTGGACGCGGTGTGACAGATATCGGCGATATTGCTATCCAGCATGCTGTCATACCCGGCCCACAAGGGCATACGCCACACCGGATCACCGGCAGTGATGGCGGCAGCCTCCAATCGCTTGGCCCAATCCTCAACACCTGTGTAAAATGGCGCCAGTTCCGGTCCGAGCGCCGTTCGCGCCGCCCCAGTCAAGGTTGCAAAATCGATCAGCAGCTCTGGTTGATCCTCAACCGCACGGGTCAAAGCATCCGCTAGGATCAACCTTCCTTCAGCATCGGTGTTGTCAATTTCCACCGACATACCAGCCCGACTGGCCAGCACATCACTGGGTCGATAAGCATTACCCGCAATGGCATTGTCAACGATCGGAATAAACACATTCAAGAACACCGGCAATTTAGCCTGCATAATCATCTGGGCCAACGCCAAGGCATTGGCCGCGCCGCCCATATCTTTTTTCATTAGTTTCATGAAATTGCCGGATTTGATATTCAGGCCACCCGTATCGAAGACCACCCCTTTGCCGACCAATGAGATGGCCGGGTGATCCTCATCGCCCCAAACCAGATGAACCAATCTAGGGGCTTGTTCTGCGGCCCGTCCAACCGCATGGATCATCGGGTAGTTCTGATCCAACAAATCATCGCCAACAATGCTGGTGACTTCGGCCCCGAACGTCTTGCCAAGGTCGCATACAGCTTGCTCCAGCGCTTCGGTGCCCATATCGCTGGCCGGAGTGTTGATCAGGTCCCGGGCCAGTTTAATGGCCGATCCTTGCGCGTTTGCCGTGTCGCGGTCAGCACCAACCACCAACAATCGTGGCAATTTGCTCTTTTTACGCTGATATGGCTCAAAGCGGTAACAACCGAGTAGCCAATGAAACGCCAACCGGGTGCGGTCCAGCCCACCGGGCGCGAAATGCAAGACGTAGTCACCATCGGCCAACAACGCAGGCAACCGAGCCAAATTAATTTCGCACCCCAAATCCCCAAGGCCCGCCAGCGCGATCTGGCTCCCCGCCTTGCCCGGCACAAAGAACACTTCACCGGCACGAGCTTTGAACTGGTTGGCCCGGACCTGCGCCGCAATTGCCGGGTCGGCGGCTTTCAGCCAATGCTGTAACAAGTTTGGCGTCAGCAAATAAAGCGGCGTTACAGCGGATTGTTGCTCTTCAAGCAAATGATTGTGCATTGTTATACCTTGAAAGGGTTATCGTTAACGAAATCTTGACAGCCATTTAGCAGATTTGTCCCACGTTAATATACGGGATTTTTCAAATGCGTCATTTCCTTCGAAAGTTTCTACTTCTTACGGCCCTGCCCCTGACTCTAAGCTTGGGGTTGGTAGCTTGCACCACGCCAATGAGCGAGGAAGAAGTATCGTTGACCGCCTCGATGACCCGCAACATCCAGCCGGGCACACGCGCCGCCCGCGATGATATTGAACGACAGGACATTTTGAGCCAAGCGGCCTTTTGGGCCAAAGAGCACGAACTGAACCCGGTTGATCGTGAAGCCGCATTGAAACTGGCCCGGATCGTTCGAACCATTGGTAATCCCAGCCGCGCCGCCACCATCGGCAATCAGGCATTGGCCCTGTTTCCTGATGATCGGGATTTGTTATTGGTCACGGGTCAGGCCTTGATCGAAGATGGCCATGCAGGCAGCGCCATTTCCTTTCTTCAGGCCGCATTGAAACAAGCCCCGAATGACGCGACCGTTTTGTCAGCCTTAGGTGTGGCCTATGACCAAAGCGATCGGCATCAATTGGCTTTGCAGGCCTTTAACCGGGCGCTAGCCTTGCGTCCAAATGACCCGAAAATCCTGTCGAACATCGGCATTAGTCACGCACTACAAGGCGATCCGAAGACTGCGGAGAGCTGGTTGCGACGTGCCGCCGATCTGGGCACTGCCGACGCGCAGGTCCGCCAGAACCTAGCGCTAGTGCTTGGACTACAAGGGCGGTTCGAGGAAGCTGAGAAACTGGCAGCGATGGACATGCCCGAAGGCGTGGCTCGCCAGAACGTCGCCTTCGTCAAATCGATGATCACCCGACCGCAAGCTTGGACCGCGCTTCGTGGTGATTGATCCGACCCGTATCATTGGCGTCACCGCTGCTTTGGCCGGGGCGCTGGGCGTTCTCATGCTCTCGATGGGCGCCCATGGAGCCAGCGATGACATTGCCGCCGGACGGTTGAACACCGGCGGGCTGATTTTAGTCTTACATGCCATGGCCGCCCTCATGGCCTTGTCCCGCCACGCAAAGCTGGCGGCTGGACTGTTTCTGATCGGCGGCGGCCTGTTTGCCAGCGCCATGGCTTTGTTCGTATTTGCACCGGGTCTTTACGTGATCGGGATGGCCCCAGCGGGCGGAATCGCGCTGTTGATCGGTTGGTTCGCACTGGCCGGTGCGGAACTTCGCAGAAGCTACTAAAATCCGGCAAAATCAGCCGTACAAAAAACCTTTTTGGTTTTCCTGCACAGGACAGAGCCGTTCAGCCCATTCAAAGACCAGTATTCAACCGACAATACTTACGGATCAGCCAGCCAGAACGTTTACGCAAAAGCCATGCTTACCTGACATTTTTGGAATTTACACCGTCAAAGAGCCGAAGCCGAGCAAGCTGCTTGCCGCCTCCAATCTTGATTGTAAAACCATGTTTGAAGCCGAAGATAAGAGCGATTTATCCGCCGGTCTGCATTGTGAAACAGCGTCAATGAGTGTGTCTTGATTGTCAGTTATCTGTCACCGGTTTGTCGATGAGTGTCCCCAAAGCCCATGCCAAGTGTCTGGGTGACGTAATTCGTGACAATACAAAATGACAATGGGGTTGCGTACCCAAAGACTGGACCCTCCGGTCAAGCCGAAGGGTCCATGTTCGTGTGCCGGTCGCCGCTAGCCGATCCTTCGAGGCTCAGCTTCGCTTCGCACCTCAGGATGAGGGAGTTGTTATTTCACCATGCACCCCTCACCCCCGCCCTCTCCCACAAGGAGAGGGAGTTCAACTCGTGGTCTTCGCGCTCGCCCCGTCTTTCACTATCAGGCTAATGGCCCAATTGCTGAAACTTGATAATGGCGGGGCCCAACACCAC
>NVXG01000085.1 GCA_002733805.1 Robiginitomaculum sp.
GGGTCAGTTTGCCCGCGCCGCGAGTTTGCTCGGCAATGGCTGGTCTTGGTCGCTGTTGTTTTTGCTGGGCCAACCGGCTTCCAATCTGCGGATGACTTCCCTGTCTGCACGTTCATCACAACCCCTCCCAAAGGTAAGGTCTTGGCGATCATTGACCCTGACAAGATGATACACGTAAGCCCGATCCTTTCTATTCAAAATACAGCTTTGATCAGGCAGGGCAAAACCGCGCCTACCCGACTTTTACCGCCAAAGACGTAAGAATTCAGTGGTTTCGGCCTGTTCTCGGCCCAGTATAGCGGCCGAATTCCTTTCACGGGTTTCACTCAATGAAATGATTCGATCGGATGGCTGACTGTTTCAGTATACGAAATTGCAATTGTTAAGGCTGGCTCTGCCCGCCCTGCCGCCCATCATAAACAGCTGTAGCAATGGCCCCGAAGAACGCCTGCAATCGGCCTGCCACAGATCAAATAGTAACCCGAAGAGATCGGATGCCCCGTGTGAATAACCTTTCGAACCGCCATGCCACAAAATCAGTAATTGCCGCTCATATGGCGCATCAGGCCGGGGCTGAGGGGGTGGCGCAAACTTGGCTCACCCGTGGGTCTTCTCGCACTCCGACTTCGTGATAAACGAGGTAAAATAGCCGCTACCCGACATGCCCAGCATCACGGTGCACTATGCCGGCGGCACGCTGCTGAACTGGCAAAATTCAATAAAAGGCTCTCAGCCATTGGCCCGTCACGCGCTTAGCTACCGATCATTTCAAATCTACATTGCCGGAAAATTCTTTGGGTTGCATGCGTTGTGGATGCAGCGCATGACCATTGGCTGGATCGCATGGGACATGACCAACTCTGCCAGTTTTGTTGGCACTGTATCCTTCATAAACTTCATGCCAACGCTGGTCACCGGCCCGTTCTTTGGCGTGTTGGTTGACCGCGTGCGGGTTCACATGGCCGCCGTAACGACACAATCGCTGATGCTGGTCTTTACTGGGCTATTGTTGCTCTGTGTCCAGCTAGACTTGCTCGGCAAAGTCGGCCTCATCACCCTGTCACTGCTCTTGGGTATCGTCGCCTCAGCCCATCACCCCATTCGCATGTCACTGGCCCCGCGTCTGGTTGACAAAGCCGCCATTGGCACTGTGATCTCAACCGTGGCCATCCTGTTCAACCTTGCCCGGATGACCGGCCCGGTTTTGGGCGGTTGGCTGATCACCCGCTGGGGCATCACCGGCAGTCTGCTCTGCCAAATTCTATTCTACATCCCGTTTATTGCGGCCCTCGCCGTGTTGCGCCCACGTCAGACCATTGCCCCCGCAGCCGAACGCGAACCCTTCATCGATGCCATGCGTACCGGCATGCGCCATGTCGCCAAAGTCCGCCTGATCGCCAATGCGCTGATCATGACCGGCATCGTTGCCTTTGTCGTGCGCGGGGTGCTCGAAGTGCTGCCGGTCATCGCCGATGGTGTGTTCACGAAGGGCCCTGTCGGCCTCGGTCTGTTGCTCTCAAGCGCTGGGTTTGGTGCGCTCTTGGCCGGTATCGCCAAAACACTTATCCCAGCACAACAAGCAGGTCATATCCCGCGCCTGACCTTCTTCTCATCAAGTATTGGCGTCGCCCTTATCCCAGTCCTCGGTCTGACCACCTCTTGGAATCTGACCATGTTCCTGATCTCCTGCCTTGCTTTTTGCACGACAATGACCGCTATCACTCTGCAAACCGCCGTGCAGATGGACCTTGCCGACGACCTGCGCGGCCGGATTATGAGCCTGTGGACCATGACCGCAATGGGTGCTGCCGCTGCCGGGGCAATGACCCTCGGCTTCATGTTTGATTGGATTGGTTTTGCTGCAACGCTCAAAATCAGCGGTGCTGTTGGGCTGGTCAGCCTACTGCGCGTCCTGTCAAAGATCTGACCGGTCCCCCGGTCAGATCAAAATATTATGCCTTTGACGAATAGGCCCCGTCTATCACCAGCGACGCGCCATTCACAAAGTTAGACGCCGCACTGGCAAGATAGACCGCCGCGCCGGCAAAGTCTGCTGGCTGGCCCCAAACCCCGGCAGGGGTGCGGCCAATAACCATCTCTTCAAGACCCGGAATATCTTTGCGCGATTGCACAGAAAGCGGGGTGTTAATCCAGCCCGGCAGCACTGAATTGATCTGGATATTGTCCTTGGCCCAAGCCACGGCCAGCGCCTTGCCAAGCTGAACAATCCCGCCTTTGGACGGCGCATAGGCCACAGCAACCGGGCTGCCCATGAACGCGGCAATGGAGGCTACATTAATGATCTTGCCGCCGCCTTGCTCAAGGAAATACGGATAAACCGCCTGCGACAGCAAGAACGCCGCCGTCAGGTTGGTGTCCATCACATCATGCCATTCCTCCAGCGTAAAATCTTGCGGCTGTTTGCGGTAATTGATGCCTGAATTGTTGACCAAAATATCAATGCGGCCCATATCGGTGACCACCTGCGGCACCAGTGCTTTGCAAGCATCGGCATCACGCAAATCACAGGTGTAAGCAGTGGCTTTGGCGCCAATACCTTCGATCTCCGCCACCGCCGCTTTCAGCTTATCAGGGTTGCGCCCGACAACCGCAATCTGCGCCCCGGCCTCGGCCAGCCCCAGCGCCATGCCTAGCCCAATGCCGCCATTCCCGCCGGTTACCAGCGCCACTTTGCCGCTCAGATCAAACATTTTCATAGCATTTTCCCCCTAAAATCCAACATTATCTGCGCCCTTAAGCGCCAGCATTTTGCGGGCTTCATCAGGGGTGGCAATCGTGTGGCCCAGCTCTTCAACAATGGTGCGGATCTTGGTCACCTGCTGGGCATTGCTTGTGGCCAGCTCGCGCCGCCCAATGAACAGGCTGTCTTCCAGCCCAACCCGCACATTACCGCCCATCGACGCCGACTGCGTGGCAAACGGCATCTGGTGGCGACCGGCGGCCAAAACCGACCAGCGGTAATTGTCGCCAAACAGCTTATCTGCGATCATTTTCATGTGCATAAGATTGGCCACATCGGTGCCAATGCCGCCCATAATGCCAAAGATCATTTGGATGAAAAACGGTGGTTTGATCACCCCGCGATCAACAAAATGCGCGAGGTTATACAGGTGGCCAACATCATAGCATTCATGCTCAAACCGCGTGCCATGGCCTTCGCCCATCTCGGCCAGAATATAGTCAATATCACGAAACGTATTGCGAAAAATATGGTCGTCAGTGCGGCGCAGATAGGGCTCTTCCCATGGCTGCTGCCAGTCAGAATGACGGTCAGCCAGCTGATGAATGGCAAAGTTCATCGAGCCCATATTGAGCGAACACATCTCTGGTTTGGCCCGGCGCGGCGCGGCCAAGCGCTCCTCAACGCTCATCGTCAGCCCGCCGCCTGTGGTAATGTTGACCACCGCATCTGTGGCCGCTTTGATCTGCGGCAAAAACTGCATGTAAACATCAGGATCGGGCGTCGGCTCGCCGGTCTGTGGGTCGCGCGCATGCAGGTGCAAAATTGACGCGCCAGCCTCAGCAGCACCCACCGCTTCAGCGGCAATCTGCGCCGGTGTCACCGGCAAAGCGGGCGACATTGTCGGCGTGTGAATTGCGCCGGTAATAGCACAGGTGATGATAACCTTGTCATTGGATGCGGCCATGTGAAGCTCCTTCTCATTTGGTTCAGTTTTCTGCCTTTGGGCGGCAAATCCCAAGCGCTAGCGCGGGTAATTTCACTAGCAGAAATGAAGAAAATACGCCGCAAGACTAGCCAAAATAGAGCTTCAACCCAGTCTGATCGATCTCATGTCGCATTTTGGCATCATCGACATAATGATGAAATTCCTCGAGCGTATCGCGGTAAGTTACACTGTTTTCAAACCCGGCAAAGGGCCAATCGCTGCCCCATAATAGCCGCTCTGTTCCGGCGACGCTCAGCAATGCTTTGGCATATTTGTCAGCGCTACACGGAGGATCAAAGCGAAACCGGCCCGATATTTTGACCCAGGTATTACCGCGCTCAATTGCCGCCAATATAGCCTTAAAGCCTGGGTTATTTATACCGTCTTCAGCCTCCAAATGCCCCATATGGTCAATAACCAGCTTGGCCCCTGACGCCTCTATCACGGCTATTGACTGCGCTGTGCGTTCGGGCAGATCAACCAGGTGAACATGCCAATCAAGGTCAGCCACACGGCGCAAATACATCCGGTAATCGCCGTCCAGCTCTGGCACATCACCGTGCATAGAGCGCATCAGCCGCACGCCCACAAAACCCTCTTGTTTCATCTGTTCCATCTGCCTGATATCAGTGCGCGGGCTGAGCACCGCCGTGGCCCGCAGGCGGCGGTGCTGCTTGAGTGCGCGGCGGGTATAATCGGCGTATTGACCATGAATGCTTGCCCCGGCGATCACGGCAAACATTACGCCGTTCTCATCAAGTTGCTGCAAACATTGCTCAAGCGGCGCATCAGGGGGCGCATGCCATGCCGTATCGGTCAGCGGCATATCTTTGGTCCAGATATGTAAGTGCGAATCTATCAAAGGCGCGAGCGGTTTTGACATGAGCGGCGGCTCCTTTGCGCAAAATTTGCCCATTTCAGCCCGGTTAAGCTTGCGGTAAAAGCAACGCTGGCATCAATTTCACCCTTTGAAACCGACTGCCCTACTTGTTTTGCAAAAGCGCAATCAGCTCTGGCATAAATTTGTCGCCCTGCCCGTCTGCCACCATGTCGCCAAACACTGTCCCAACAGCATCTGCCAATCCATGCGCCCCACCCGCCTGTGCCGCCATTTCGCGGTAGTAGCCTATGTCCTTGTCGCTGTTGGATAATGTAAACCGAAAGCCGCCGCAATCATCGCCGGTAATGAACGGGCTCATCCGGTCAAGCACCACGCCTGCGCCGCCGCCCTTGGCCAATATGTCTTGAAACACAGCACCTTCAACGCCAGATTTGCGCGCCACTGCTGCCGCCTCTGCCAGCACCGCCGCAAACCCTAGTGAGACGAAATTATGCAAGAGTTTCATCGCATGGCCAGCGCCGACATCGCCCGCATGGGCAATATTTTCAGCAAAGCTTTCAAGCAGCGGCCTCTGAGCTGCTAGGTCTTCGGCGGCCCCGCCGACGATCAGGTTGAGCCGCCCCTCGGCGGCCTCTTTGGGGGTCCGCGTCATTGGCGCATCAATGTAGCGTCCGCCGGTCTCGCGCACCAACTGCGCTATGGTCTCAGTGGTTTTTGGCAGTGATGTTGAGCAATCAACCACCGTTTTGCCGGCGCTCATGCCCGCCAAAACACCGCTGTCGCTGGTCATGACATTGGTAACCTGCGGCGCACCGGTCACGCATAGTATAATAGTGTCGCAGGCGCGCGTTAGCTCTTGGGCCGTGTCATGCGAAATTGCCCCACCGCTGACCAAATCAGCCGTCGGTTGGTTGCCCGGATGGTCAAGAAAATGTAGCGCCCAACCGGCGCTTTGCACATTGGAGGCAATGCCAAGACCCATAAGCCCGACGCCAATAATCCCAATTTGCTTTGCCATAGTCATGAGCCTCCTGCACTGGTTCTGATGGCATTGATTGATTTTTGCGCCACAAAAATCTGCCATTCATCGCACCACTTCCACTACGTGAAACAGAAGCGATTGTCGCCGCATAAAAATTGGTCATCATAGGCAATGAAGGAGACAAACATGCGCGACATCAAACTTGGAGACGTCACAATATCGGCGATATTGGAAATTGAGCGCCCCGGCAAAACCCCTGAAGACTTCTTTATTGGTGCCAGTAACCAGACTGCCGCGCGCCATGCGCAGGACATGGAACCCTTCCTGTTCGACCCCGATACCGGCCAAATTATTATGGCATTTCAAAGCTTTGTTGTGCGCACCCCTAAACACACAATCCTGATAGACACCTGCAATGGCGAGGACAAGTTCACCGATGCCGTTACGTGGCCCACCCGGCCCTGGCTTGACCGGTTTCATGCGCTTGGTCTGACATTTGAAGATATAGACTTTGTGCTCTGCACCCACCTGCATATCGACCATACTGGCTGGAACACCCGTCTGGAGGGTGGCAAATGGGTGCCGACCTTCGCCAATGCCACCTATATTTTTAGCCGCACCGAATACGCCTATTGGGAAAATGTGGCGAATACAGGCATCGTCCCGCCGCGCCAACGCGACGGGGTTTGGCAGACCAATTGCCTGCCAATCGTTGAGGCGGGCCAAGCGCTGTTGGTGGATGGTCACTACCAGCTTGATGACTATGTCGCATTAGAGCCAACCCCCGGCCATTCGCCCGGCCATTGCTGCGTGCGCATCCGCTCAAACGGCTTTGAGGCCGTGGCCCTTGGCGATCTTATGCACCACCCTTTGCAGTGCCGCGAGCCTGACTGGTCAACCCCGTTTTGCTGGGATCCGCTCATGGCCGCCAAATCGCGCCGGGCTTTGCTGAGTGCTGCCGCCGATGACGGCACTTTGCTGCTGCCAACGCATTTTCCCGGCCCTACTGCGGGCCATGTGCGCAAAACTGATGACCACTTTAAGTTCACTTTTTTGGATGATGAGTAGCGCCACCGCCGCGCTCATTTCATAATGTGAAACGAAAACGATAAAATCTGGTTCGAGCGCGCAGTGCCGATACGCTGATGTTCATGGATTTGGATGTGCCCCGACAAAAGAGCGGCGCGCCAAAAAGCTAATAACGCATTTTCTGGGAGGAAAACGAATGAACATTCATCACCAATACATCCGGCCAATCGCCATTGCCGGAGTGCTTTTTGCCACGCCAATGGCAGTTTTTGCCGAGGCTGAATGCCCGGCTGGTTATCCTTCTGGCCCAATCGACTTTGTTGTGGCTTACGGTGCTGGCGGCGGCACAGATGCCATTGCCCGCATGCTCGCCACCCAGCTAGAAGAGAATATGGGCTGGACCATCCCTGTCAGCAACAAGCCCGGCGCTGGCGGCGGTGTTATGATGGCCAGTCTCTTGGGCGAAGCAGCTGATGGCCTGACTGTCGGTGTCGGCTCAACCAACACTGTCACGCTTGACCCATATGCCAATGAAGGCATTGATTTTACATGGGAAAGCTTCGACTATCCGGGCACGGCTATGGCTGTGACCTTCGGCCTCGTCGCCCTCGCAGACGCGCCCTATAGCACGCTAGAAGAGTTCATTGATTTCGCCCGCGAAAATGGCCGCGCCACGGTTTCTACCTCGGCAATCGCCATTGAGATTGCTGTGCAACGTATCGCCGAACATTATGATGTGAACTTAATACCTGTGCCCGGCAACGGTGCCGCAGACGCGCTGCAAAGCGCCCTTGGTGGCCATGTTGATGCGACAATCCAAGGCTCGCAGCATATCCAGCAGATCGAAGCTGGCAATATGAAACAGCTGTCAACGCTGGTTTCCGAGCGAGTGTCTTATGCGCCCGATACGATGACCACCATTGAGAGTGGCGTTAATGTGACCGCCGGTGCTTACGTGTTGTTTGTGCTGCCAAAAGGTGTCGATCCGGCGATCCAGACCTGTCTTGAAGGCGCTATTGCCGAGGCCACAGCTTCGGATGCCTACACTGAGTTGATGGCTAATTTCAACACAACCCCAGCCAATCTGGGCAGTGCAGGTGCCGTTGAGTTTATCCAAAACCAAGCTGCCGAATATCAGGCAATTTTTGCCGCGCGCAATAACTAGGTCTAGGGTCCGTACATGACATTAGACCGCATCATAGGGGGAATCGCCGTGGCTTTCGGCGGTTTCCTATTACTATACGGTATCCCCGCCAATGTGCGTATGGTGCAAAACGCCATGCCCTATCCGGCGATGTTTCCGCAAGTCGCCGCCTGGATGTTTGTTGGGCTGGGACTGATCCAGTTGTTGGTTGGCAAGGCGACATTCACCTTCCCAAGCGGCAAACAATTTGCAGCCTTTCTGGGGGTGATTTTCCTCGTCCTGATCATGGTGCTGCTTCTCGAACGATTGGGCTATGTGCCGGTGGCGATCGGGCTGATGGTGGCCATCACTTTGCTCTCCAAAGAGCGCCGGCCGCTCTGGGTTCTGGTTATGGTGCTGGGTCTGCCAGTTGGTGTTTGGCTCTTGTTTGAGCAAATCTTGCAACGCCCTCTTCCTTAGGACTAAAAAACAAAAATGCCTGATATCAGTATCGTTTTTAGCGGCCTTGCCGATGCTTTCACATTGGGCAATCTGCTTTATATCCTTCTCGGCGTGACGCTGGGCCAGATCGTCGGCGCCATTCCGGGCTTGAGCATCCTTATGGCCTTGGCCATCGCCATTCCATTGACCTATTCGCTCGACACGCTAACGGCGATATCCTTCCTGATATCCATCAACAAAGGCGGCACAATAGGCGGCGCTGTGCCGGCGATTTTACTCAACACACCCGGTACCCCAGAATCTGCCGCCACAGCGCTTGACGGTTACCCAATGGCCAAAAAAGGCCAAGGCGGAAAAGCGATGAAATATTCGCTATATTACTCGGTATTTGGCGATGTTTCGAGCGACATTGTGCTGATTACTGTCTCCTTGCCTTTGGCAGCCTTGGCGCTCAAAATGGGGCCAATTGAGATCATGACGTTGATGATCCTCGCCTTCACCGTTATTGCCGGTTTGGTTGGCTCGTCACTGGTAAAAGGGCTGATGTCGGTCGCCTTTGGCTTCCTCTTGGCCTCGGTCGGGCTCGACCCGGCGATGGGCTCTGCCCGCTTCACTTTTGGCTTTATTGAGTTGGTGGACGGCGTGCCGCTTACGGCCATTGCCGTCGGCATGCTTGCCGTCAGTGAGATCTTTGTCAAAATATCCGAATTTGTTGTCCCAACTGAGGGCGAAGATGCCACTGATAGCGCCCAAGTCTTTGATAAAGGCGACCAAAATGTCACCTTCGCGGAGCTATGGGCCAACAGGGTTGTGGCCTTTCGTGCCATGGTTATTGGCACGGTTATTGGCGCAATCCCCGGCCTTGGTTCAACCACGGCAGGCTTCCTGAGCTATTCGATCTCCAAACAATCTGCCAAAGACCCTGAAGCCTTTGGCACAGGTGATCCGCGCGGAATTGCCGCCTCTGAGGCCGCAAATAGCGCCGTTGTTGGTGCCAATCTTATCCCGCTGCTGACCTTGGGTATCCCCGGCAATATCGCCGCTGCGTTGCTGGTCAGCGCCTTCATTATCCACGGCGTCCAACCCGGCCCGCTCTTGTTTGAGCGCCAAGGCCAGCTGATCTACGGGTTGTTCGGCGCCATGCTGATCGCCAATGTTTTTAACCTGATTGTCGGCCAATTTGGTATGCGGTTCTGGGCTATGATCGTCTCGGCGCCGGCCAAGGTCGTCTATGGCGGCGCACTCTTACTGTGCATTACCGGTATGTATTTTGCTGCGGGCGGCGTGTTCGGTTTGGTGATCATGCTGGCCGCAGCCGTGATCGGCTACATCATGCGGCTCACCGGTTTCTCGGTCATCGCCTTCATCGTCGCTTTTGTGCTCACCCCACAGCTTGAGCGCTCAATCAACCAAGCCATTTTGATTACTGACGGCGACTTTAGCGAGTTGGCTCATCACCCAATCGCAATCGGCCTGCTCGTCGCATCAGTCTTTGCCATTTACTTCCTCGGCCCATGGAAAAAGCGCGAGAGCCTGATCAAATAGCCTGCTTCAGGCCAAAAACGCGTCCATCCGCGCCAGCAAAGCGTCGCGCCCGCGCTCGGGCCGATCAAGCAAAATGTAATGCGTGGTGTTGGGTGGGTTCCAAAATACAATTTCTTCGGCATTGGTCAGCCTATCCATAAACGCCTCCATGTCTTCGACACGGCACAACCCGTCAAATTCGCCGCGCGCGATCATGACTTTGCAGTAAATCTGCGTCGCGCTAAACAGCGGTTCAACCCGGCAGCCCATAACGAACAAGTCTTCCAACATGCCGTTCGGGCTGCGGTATTGCGGCGGGTCAAAGTCATTGGCCTTGGGGTCACCGTCAATCAGCGCTTGGCGAAATGCACTCAGCATGGCCGGGTCGCGCCAGGCGGCTTTGTCCTCAATGGGGATTTGCCGGTTCCAATGGTGATCAAGCAGTTCGAGCCCGTTCCACGCATAGTTGCCAAACTCTTTTTTGTTGAACCGGTCGGGCCGTTCAGGGTCGTTCCAGATTGAGCCGGGTTTAAATTGTTTATGCGTGCCTGCCCCGCCATAAATCATCATATAACCAATAATATGGCTGACTTTTTCGGGCTTAAGCGCCGCATACATGGCCACGATCGTACCGCCAACGCCCCAGCCAAACAGCGCCACTTTGGTCTGCCCAGTTGCGGCAATCAGGTGGTTTACCGCCGCGTCAACATCGCGGGTAATATCTATCGAACGGGCAACCGATTTGGCATAGGCTTCGGGCGGTGCATCCATCTCGGGTGGCCGCTCAGACCGGCCAAATCCGCGCGCATCGACAATGTAGCAGACATGGCCCTTTGCCGCCAAATCAGCCGCCAGCGAGCCATTTGGCACCGGCAGATCAAACTCGCTCAGCCCCGGAATACGCGTGCCATGCAGCAGGATCATTGGCACTTTGTCGGACTTACCGGTGCGCTTAACTTCCCTGATCGCTATTTGTACCCCATCCTCAGTTTCAACGAAAAAGTCGCGGCGGATAATGTCGGTCATGGCCAAAGCTCCGGTTCAAATAGGATTTCCGCGAGGCTAGCGCAGCCCAGCAATCGGCGTTAGAAACCGCCGCGCCGGTTTCACAATGTGAAACCTCACAGGTCTTTGCAAGCCGATTGGCCGATACTGCGCAATGAATACAGCATGTTGATAGACACGCATTTTCATATTTATAGCGCCGACACCCCGCTGAGCACCGACCGTTGGGGCCACCGCAAATGGCCCGCACCTTTGGCAGATATCCTGCCCGCATTCACCAAATTTGGCGTCAGCCACGGCGTTATGACAACGTCGAGCGAATACGGCCTGTATAACGCTGAATTCGCCGTCGCCCTGAGCGCTCATAAGAACCTGCGCGCCACCACCAATCTGGCGCTAGACACTACCCGCGCCCAGCTCACAGCGCTCTCAGCCCAAGGTTTCCTCGGCACACGCCTGCATTGGCGCCCGCTGGACCAGACCCCAGACCCCGATAGCCCCGCATACCAACGCCTGTTTCGGCTCTGCGCCGATATAGGCTGGCACATGCATTTAACCGAGCGCGCCGCCCGGATGGAGCGCACAATTCTGGCGCTTGAGCGCGCCGGTATGCGCGTTGTCGTCGACCATATGGGGTTTCTTGACACGCCAGAGGGCGTGGATGATCCGCATTTCCAAGCTATCTTGCGCGCCATCGAGCGCGGCCAAACATGGGCCACGCTTTCGGGCGGTTTTAGGTTCAAAAACACGGACCCAGACGCACTCGCCACCGCGCTTATTGGCACGGGCGGTTGGGAGCGGCTGATGTGGGCCAGCGACTGGCCCTTTGTTGGCTATCACGGCAAGGTCAGCTATGCCCAAGCCGTCAGCGCGTTGGCCCATCACGTAACCGACCCGGCCATGCAAGCTGTGGTCGGCCACGAAACTGCACACAAATTCTACTTTTCTAGATAGCGCCTGCCGCCCTCTTCGCGCACCTCTACCCCGGCCCATTCCTCAACTATGCGCACGATAGAAGTGAAGTCGGAATCCGCACCGTATTTGGCATTTGTAGCCGCGAGTATCTGGCGCACAACGCCGCCCGCAATCATCGGCACGCCCATCGCTTCGGCCTCGTCAATGCACAGCCGCACGTCTTTGTATGACAGCCCCGTGGCAAAGCCAAAGTCGAACGACCCGGGTAGAACCGAGCGTGGAAACTTGTCTTGCGTTGCAGAGTTGCGGCCAGAGCCCGCATTGATGATGTCGAGCAATATCTGCGGCTCGATCCCGGCCTTTACCCCCATGACCATGGCCTCTGATGACACGACCATGGCCGACGCTGCCAACAGATTATTGGCCAGTTTGGCCACTTGCGCCAGCCCGGCGGCTTCGCCAACAAAGAACACTTTGCCAAAGGTTGTTAGCAGGTCATGCGCCTCGTCATAGGCCACTTGTGGCCCCGATGCGATGACAGCCAGCGTGCCGTTTACAGCGCCCGCTATGCCGCCGCTGACCGGGCAATCTATCCATGCTTTACCGCTTTGCGCCAAAGCCTCGGACACGCGTTTGGCCACCGTTGGCCCGGTGGTCGAGATGTCGATAACTATCCGCGCCCGGCTGCCATGACAGACCCCGCCCGCGCCAGTAACAACGTTTTGCACAATCTGCGGTGTCGGTAAGCTGACAAAGACAATATCGGCTTTTTCGGCCACATCGGCGG
>NVXG01000086.1 GCA_002733805.1 Robiginitomaculum sp.
GAGCCAGAATTCTGGCTCCCGAAAGGCGTTGGGTGAATGGTGGGATGTCTTCAAGGGAAGACGGTGACCAGATTGCCCACAAGATATTAAAATCAGGTTAACGGTGTGGGGTGCTGTAGAAGAGAAATTCATTTTCCTTTCTTAAAGGTCAACAAACATGGTTAGTAAATCATCAACAAAGCAAGATATGCGCCCTTGTTTTGCTGGTTAAAAGCGGCTTATGAACGGTGGTAACAGGGCGCAAAATCGCGCAAAAGGGGGGACGCATGACGCAGTTGGACATTTTGAGCAAATTGCCGCCAGCCATTCAGTGGCATGATGATAGCCTGACCTTGCTCGACCAGACCCGCTTGCCGCTGGAAACCGTGTTTGAGGTGCAAGAAACCCCAGAACAGGTCTGGCAATCCATTTTGCAGCTCAAAGTGCGCGGCGCGCCAGCAATCGGAGTGGCAGCTGCCTATGGATTATGCGTGGCGGTCCAGCCCTTTATCGGGGCCAGTATTGCCGATTTTCTGGATGGTTTGAACGATCAGGCAGCCTATTTGAACTCCTCGCGGCCCACAGCGGTCAATCTGGGCTGGGCGTTACGGCGCATGCAATCAGTGGCCAGCCAATCGGATTTTAACGATAGCCGCGATCTGTATGCGCGTTTGGTGGAAGAGGCCAAGGCAATCCACGCCGAGGATATTGAGCTTTGCGAGGGCATGGCTCGGCACGGTGCGCCTTTGATCAAGCCGGGCATGGGGGTGTTGACCCATTGCAATGCCGGCTCACTAGCCACCACGGGCCTCGGCACGGCCACGGCGCCGATGTATTTGGCCCATGCCAACGGGGTTTCGTTCAAAGTCTATGCCGATGAAACGCGGCCCCTTTTGCAAGGCGCGCGCCTGACCGCGTGGGAATTGGCCCAAGGCGGCATTGATGTGACCTTGATCACCGACAACATGGCGGCGCATATGATGGCCACGGGACAGATTGATCTGGTGATTACCGGCACCGACCGGGTGGCGGCCAATGGCGATGTAGCCAATAAAATCGGGACCATGGGCGTGGCTATCCTCGCCGACTATTTCAACATCCCGTTTTATGTGGCTTGCCCCAGCTCGACCATTGATTTTGAAACGCCCGATGGCAGCGGTATCCCGATTGAAGAGCGCGAGGCGGATGAAGTAAGCTGCTTTGGTTCGGCCCGGGTTGCGACCCAAGACACACAAGTTCGTAATCCGGCGTTTGATGTGACACCCAACAAACTGGTCGCGGGCTTGATTACCGAAAAAGGGATAATCAACGCGCCGTATGACGTAAACTTAAAGAAAATGTTTGTTTGAAATTGATTGGTTAGCGAGAATACTTCATGAAAAATAATTGGTCTGATGCCAAAGCAAAATCCTATATCGAGCGATATGCGACACAAGGCATTGGCGAAGATCTGGCCTTACGTGTTTATACGACGCGCTTGTTGGGCCGCAATCCAGAACTGGTCTTGCACGGCGGCGGCAATACGTCGGTCAAAACCAAATCGACTGATTTATTCGGGCGGCCGGTTGATGTGCTGTGCGTCAAAGGATCGGGCTGGGACATGGCCGAGATTGAACCGGCTGGTTTGCCTGCGGTTCGTCTGGAGCCGTTGCAACAATTGCAAAAGCTGGCCGAATTATCGGACGAAGATATGGTCGGATTTCAGCGGGCTAATTTGCTGGATCAAGCATCACCCAACCCATCGGTCGAGACGTTATTGCACGCGTTTTTGCCACACAAATTTATTGACCATGCCCACGCTAATGCGGTGTTGGCCATTTCCAACCAGCCGGATGGACAGGAAATTTGCCGCGAAGTATACGGCGATGAAATGGCCATTGTGCCCTATGTCATGCCGGGCTTTGCATTGTCGAAACTGGCCAGCGAAATCTACGCGGCCAACCGCCAAGTCAAAGGCCTGATCCTGCACCAACATGGCATATTCACCTTTGGCGAAACGGCCTATGAGGCCTATGACAACATGATCGCCATGACGATAAAGGCCGAGGTGCGGATTGCCAAGGCGCCGGTAAAACACTTTACCACAGCCAAAGTTGAACGCCCGCTCATACTTTTGGCTTCCATTTTACCGATCGTGCGCGGGGCAAATGCAATTGATGATGGCGATGGTCGGCACCGCCGCTGGGTGTCCGAATTTCGATCCAGCCCGGAAATTCTTGAATTTGTGAACCAGAAAGAGTTGGAAAACCATGCGTGGCGTGGCGTGATCACCCCAGATCACATTATTCGCATCAAAAACCGACCTTTGGTACTGCCAATTGGGCTGGCTGATGATCTGGAGGGCTATGCCAAACAAGTTGAAAAGCAAATTTGCGCCTATGTGGAGGCATATCACCAGTATTTCGAGACGAATAACGCCAAGGCAGGGAACACCAAAACCGAACTGGACCCGATGCCGCGCGCCTTTTTGGTGCCGGGGCACGGCATTTTGGCGTTTGGTAAGTCCAAATCTGATGCCAAGGTCGGGGCTGACCTGATCGAGCGGGCGATCTGGACCGTGATGCGGGCCGAACGGGTCGGGCAATTTCAAGCACTACCCGATAGTGAATTGTTCAATATGGAATACTGGTCATTGGAACAGGCAAAACTGGGCAAGGGGTCAGAAAAACCACTGGCCCGGCAAGTGGCAGTGATTACCGGCGGGGCCGGGGCCATTGGTGCTGCCACAGCGCGCGCCATGGCCGCGCAGGGTGCCGAAGTGGCCATTCTCGATTTGGATCAGGCGGCTGCGATACAAGCCGCTGTTGACATTGGTCCAAACGCTTTGGGTCTGGCTTGTGATGTAACTGATGATGCATCGGTCCGCGCCGCGTTTGAAGCGGTTGTGTTGCAATTTGGCGGGGTGGATATTGTGGTTTCCAATGCCGGTGCAGCTTGGTCGGGCAATATTGGCGATCTGCCCGATGCGGTATTACGCAAAAGTTTCGAGCTGAACTTTTTTGGTCATCAGCGCGTGGCGCAAGCGGCAACTGCGATCATGAAAGCCCAAGGCACCGGCGGGGTGTTGTTGTTCAATGCCTCCAAGCAAGCGGTAAACCCCGGCGCGGATTTCGGAGCCTATGGCCTGCCCAAAGCCGCCACGCTGTTTTTGTCGCGGCAATACGCCATTGATTTGGGCAAGTTCGGCATTCGGGCCAATGCGGTCAATGCCGATCGTATCCGCTCTGGGTTGCTCGATGATGAAATGGTGGCCACCCGCTCAAAAGCACGCGGGCTGTCCGAAGCCGACTATATGGGTGGCAATTTATTGGGCCTTGAGGTCACGGCCGAGGACGTGGCGCAAGCCTTTGTGCATCAGGCCTTGGCCTTAAAAACCACCGGCAATGTGACCACGGTCGACGGCGGTAATATCGCTGCGGCATTGCGGTAAATCAGATGAGCAAAGGCTTTTCATGTTTGCTCTGTCAGGCAAAAGACGCGGACAGCTTAGGCGAGCGCGACGGTTACAAAATCGTTGAATGCGAGGCCTGCCAATTGCGACAGGTGGCCAATTTGCCCGACGATGCGGCGCTGGATCGGTATTACGCCAACTGGCACATGAACGACAAATATGCCCGACAAGCCCGCAAAAAAGTCTGGCGCTGGCTTGGTAAACTGATCCGGGCCAGATTGCGCTTAGGCACGGGCCGGTTTTTGGACGTGGGGTGCAATGCCGGTTTTGCTTGCGAAGCAGCGCGTCATTTGGGCTTTGCCGCCACTGGGATCGAAGTCAGTTCTGACACCATTTCTGCCGCCCGCCGGATTTTCCCAAATTGCAGTTTCGCGCAGCAAAGCGTGCAGGACCATGCGAAAAGCGGGGCGCTTTATGATCTGGTATTGTGTTCCGAAGTGATCGAGCACTTGAACGAAGTACATGGATTTTTGGATGCATTGGGGCAATTGGTTCGGCCCGGTGGGTTGTTGATCCTGACCACGCCCGATGGAGATGCCTACCCAGAGGCGGCGGGGTTTGTGGCATGGAAAGATGCCAATCCGCCGCAACATCTGGTCTGGTTTCGCCGCAAACACTTGCTGGAACAAATGGGTCAGCGCGGCTTTACCTTGGCTTGGCAACAGAAAACCCGTAAACCCAGTTTGCGTCTGGTATTTCGAAAATCCGGGCAAACGAAAGCGGCAAACCAATGAGAAAAGCTGCCAAAAACCCGAAAGCCAGAATGCCCATCGGCTGGTGCGAGTGGGCAGGGTTTCCAGACTTTGGTGATTTTCGGATCAAGGGCAAAATCGACACCGGGGCCAAAACTTCGGCCCTGCACGCCTTTCGGATCCGCGAAATCGTCGAAGACGGCGAGAAGTTTGTGACGTTTTTCCTGCACCCGGAACAACGCCGCAAGCGCCCGGAAATTGCTTGCAAGGCCAAATTGATCGCCATGCGCGATGTCAAAAGCTCCAACGGGCAGGTTGAGCGACGCTATGTGATCCGCACCCGCTTGCAGTTGGGTTCGCTCTGTCGCAAAGTGGATGTTACCCTGACCAATCGGGACGAAATGGGGTTTCGATTGCTGGTCGGGCGCTCCAGCTTAAAGGCTCGCTTTGCGGTGTACCCGGATCAACCCTTTTTACTTGGTGGAAGGTTAGAGACTTAGAGATGAAAATTGCCCTGATGTGCCGTAATGCGGAGCTGTATTCGCACAAACGTCTGGTCGAAGCAGCCGAACAACGAGGCCATGAGATTGTGGTGGTCAACCATTTGCGTTGCTTTATCGACATTGCGGCCAATGATCCGGAAATCCACTATCAGGGGCGATCCTTGACCGGGTTTGACGCGGTGATCCCGCGCATTGGTGCGTCTGTCACCTTTTTCGGAACTGCCGTTTTGCGTCAGTTTGAGGTGATGGGGGTCTATCCCTTAAACGAATCTGTAGCCGTATCGCGCTCGCGGGATAAATTGCGCTCTTTACAACTTTTATCGCGCAAGGGCGTGGGGCTGCCGACCACTGTGTTTGCCCATCGTACCGGATCAAGCGGAACGGCGGCCAAAATCTTAGAAATTTTAGGCGGTGCGCCGGTGGTGATCAAATTGCTCGAAGGCACCCAAGGTATTGGTGTGGTGTTGGGCGAAACTACGCGCTCGGCCGAAAGCATTATTCAGGCGTTTGGCGGGGTTGATACTAATATTCTGGTCCAACAATTCGTAAAAGAAGCCAATGGCGAGGACATTCGTTGTCTGGTGGTCGGTGGCAAGGTAGTGGCCGCGATGAAACGCACCGGCAAAGAGGGCGATTTTCGCTCTAACCTGCACCAAGGTGGTAAAGCCACACCGGTCCGGATCAGCCCGGCGGAACGAGCCACGGCGGTCAAGGCCGCCAAGGTAATGGGCTTAAACGTGTGCGGCGTCGACATGCTGCGCTCCGACACTGGCCCGGTGGTGATGGAAGTCAATTCCTCACCGGGCTTAGAAGGCGTCGAGCGCGCCACCGGCAAAGACGTAGCCGGCTCCATCATCGAATTCCTAGAAAAAAATGCCCGTCCCCACCGCACCCGCACTAAGGGCAAGGGGTAGGGCCAACTACGTCTCGTTGCCGATGCTTCGAGGCTCCCTACGGTCGCACCTCAGCATGAGGGGGCGCTTTAATTGCATGGTTAGTTTATATCCCAACCGATCCCGGTCCCCGGCCTTCGAGCCGGGGTTCAGCGCACGTTTAATCCGCAAACGCCGGAAATGCCGGTAGGCTGGCTACGTCTTCTTTGCGGTGTTGGATGATTACCCGGGCGTTTTCTTCCCTAGCGATGGCCTCGAATTTGTCCATGCTGGCCAAGGTTTCTTCAGGCGAAGTGTTGAACACGGGTACGCGGCGGTGCTCGCGGCTTTCCAGCATGTGGTACATATCGCCAGTCAGCAGCAGATTGCCAGTATTGGCCAGTTTGACCAGCAGGGACAAATGCCCCGGAGTGTGGCCCGGTGTGCGGATGATCGTTACGCTTCCATCGCCGAACACGTCATGGTCTTCGGTGATTTTAAGCGGGATTTGATCGGCCAATTTGGCATAGCTGTCGAGCTGGGTAGCACCCAGTTCTGGACCTTGATCAAACATCCATTCGTGCTCGATCGCATCGACGATCCAAGTTGGATGCCCGGCAAACATATTGGCATTGCCCGTATGGTCAAAATGCGAATGGGACATGGCGAAGAACTCGATGTCGTCCGGGGTCACATCCAGTTCTTCCAACTGGCTTTGCAAGGTGCGCGGTACGGTGACGTGAAACACGCCATTGACCACACCATCGGGCGTTTCGGCCAAGGCATCGGGCAAGCCGGTATCCCACATCAAATCGCCTTTTGGGTGGCGGATTAGATAGCACGAACTGGCGAACACTCTGGCTTCCCCATCAAACTCGCCGCCGCTGGAAAAACTCGTCAGATCGGAAATATCAATTTCGCCGCACGACAGGGTATAGAGTTTTAATGTTGGCGCAGTTGCTGCAATTGGCGCGGGTGCAGCTTCGGCTGATGCGTCTGTTTTGGTCGTTCCGGCTGGGCTACAGGCCGCGATTAAAACCAGCGCGCTGGCTATGGCAAAGAGGTTCGTTTTCATTTTACAGTCCCTAACAATGATAGATTTCAGGGTAAACAATGCGGCGACCGGCCAAATCTGGCAAGCCCATTTGAATTGATTTTCAGGTAAAGTGACCCAGAATTGCCGCCATCAACCCATCAAAATCTGCCAATATCAGATCAGCTCCCAGATCGCCAATCGGTGTGTCGCTATACCCATGTTCCAGCAGGAAACAGCCCACACCGGCGTTACGCGCCGCTGCCAAATCAGTGTTGCTGTCACCAATCATTAAGGCGTTTTGGGGTTGGGCCGGTGCGATGGAGGCCAGCATATGGGCCGCATCCGGTTTTTTGTGGGTCACATTATCCGGGCAAAATACGCCGTCAAAATACTGTCCCAAGTCCAATGCCTGTAAAATCGGCAAGGTAAATCGCTCTGGTTTATTGGTGCAAACGGTTAGGCTGGCCCCTTGGGATTTCAGTTCTTGCAAGCAGGAAATGGCCCCGGCAAAGGGGCGGGAATATGTCGTCAAGTTCCGGGCGTAATGGTCCAAAAACCCTTGTAATAGTCCATCCAGCTTGGCCTCAGTTGTCGGGATTTCATGGTGTTTGTGGGCTTCGAGCAGCAAAGCGCGTGCCCCCAGACCGATCAAATTCCGGACGGTCTCTGTCGGGGTTTCAGGGTGCCCGGCCTGGACCATGGCTACGTTCATCGCCGCCACCAGATCGGGCGCGGTGTCGATCAATGTACCATCCAGATCAAAGGCAATTACTTTGTCGGTCAGCGGTTTGGAATTTGTCAATGGCATCTATCTGGAACCTGAGCGGCAAGCGGGGTAAAAGAACGTGAACTTCGATGATCTGATTCCCACAAGGAACCCTCTATGTCAAAGCCACGCGCCGCCATTATCCTAGCCGCCGGTCACGGCTCTCGCATGAAATCGGAAATCCCAAAAGTGTTGCACCAAGTTGGTGGGCGCTCGATGTTTGACTGGCTGGTGGCCTTGGCCCGCGAAGTTCGGGCCGAACGAATTGCCGCCATTGTCGGGGCGCAAACCCCTCTGGTGCGCGATGCGGCGATTGCCGCATTGGGCGGCGGCGGGGTCGCGGTGCAGGACCCACCCAAAGGCACCGGCCACGCCACGGCTTGCGCTGCCGGGATCATGGAAGAGTTCGAAGGCAATGTGCTGGTGGTGTTTGCCGACAGCCCACTGATCACGCCAGCCACTATCGAGCAGGTGTTTGGCGCATTGGATGATGGCGCATCGGTCGCCGTGTTGGGTTTTGTGCCGGATGTGGCCGGAGCCTATGGGCGATTGGTGGAAAACTCGCACGGGGATTTGCTGAAAATTGTTGAGGCCAAAGACGCAAGCCAAGACGAGCTGGCAATTGAACTGTGCAATTCCGGCGTGGTTGCCGCTCCGGCCAGCTTGTTATTCGAGTTGTTGGGCGAGGTCAAAAACGACAATGCCAAGGGTGAGTATTATCTGACCGACATTATCGGGCTGGCCGTGGCGCGCGGGCTAAAAGCCAAAGCGGTACGAGCCTCGGCTGATGAGGTGTTGGGGGTAAATTCGCGGACTGAACTGGCGCAAGCCGAACAGATATTCCAGCAGCGGGTTCGAACCCAGATGCTGGAAAACGGGGTTGGTCTGGTCGCTCCCGAAACCATCCATTTTAGTTATGACACTGAGCTGGAGGCCGACGTAATGGTCGAGCCAAATGTGGTATTTGGCCCCGGTGTTACGGTAAAATCCGGAGCGATCATCCGCAGTTTTTCCCATCTGGAAGGGGCGCGTATCGACCAAGGGGTGACCATTGGCCCATTTGCGCGCATTCGTCCCGGCACTCGGATCAAGGGTGGGGCCAAGGTTGGAAACTTTGTCGAGATCAAGAAAACCACCGTGCGTGAAGGTGCCAAGATCAGCCATTTGTCCTATGTGGGTGATGCCGATATTGGGGCCAATGCCAATATCGGAGCCGGGACCATTACTTGTAATTATGACGGGTTTGACAAGCACCGCACCGAGATCGGCGACGGGGCGTTTATTGGGTCCAACAGTTCGCTAATTGCGCCGATTTGTATCGGGGATGGCGCGTTTGTGGGTTCGGGTAGTGTGGTGACCAAAGATGTGCCCGCCGATGCGCTGGCGGTTTCGCGAACAAAACAACGGATCATCGACGGGTGGGCCGATACGTTTCGTAAGGGCAAAAACAAATCCTGACAAAAGGCCAGATAAAAGGAACAGGGAAATGGGCTCAAAAGCCAAGGAAAATGCAGCACGTGCTGCCTTGAATTATCTGGAGCCCGGCATGACGCTGGGACTGGGCTCCGGCTCTACGGCCGAGATATTTCTAGAATTACTGGGTCTGAAAATTGCCGAGGGCTTTGAGGTCCGGGGTATTCCGTCCTCGCAACAAACTGCCGATATTGCCCAGGCGGCGGGCATTCCGCTGATCGAGATTGACCAAGCCGACCACATTCACCTGACGGTGGACGGGGCCGATGAAGTGGGTCCAGAATTTGCCATGATCAAAGGTGGCGGCGGGCGGTTATTGCGCGAGAAAATCATCGCTAATGCTTCTGATTTGATGGTGTGTATTATTGATCCAACCAAATTGGTTGAGACGTTGGGGGCGTACCCATTGCCGGTCGAAGTGGACTCGTTCGGCTACACAATTACCGCCAAGAAAATTTTTGATGTATTGAAAGCCAGCAGCGAACAATCGCCGCAAATCAATTTGCGAATGACAAAAACTGGCAATCAGCCTTTTGTTACCGACGGTGGTAACTATATCTTTGATTGTGCTTGCAGCGCTATTTTGCAGGTGCGCCAGATTGCGGCGCGATTGTCGGCGGTTCCGGGTGTGGTTGAACACGGAATTTTCCTTGATTTGGCGCGGATTGTCATTGTGGGTACCGAGGAAGGTGCCGACATATTGGAGCTTTGAAAGATAAATGTCTGAACAAGAAGTCGATTTATTTGTTATCGGGGCGGGTTCCGGTGGTGTGCGCGCCGCTCGGGTATCGGCCCAGTTCGGCGCAAAAGTAGCCATTGCCGAAGAGTTTCGGATCGGCGGTACCTGCGTAATTCGTGGCTGTGTTCCCAAAAAACTGCTGGTCTATGCCAGTGCGTATGGCTCTGGGTTTCGCGAAGCCCAAGGCTATGGCTGGAGCGCCGAGAACATCTCATTCGACTGGAATGCGTTGATTGCCGCCAAGGATGTCGAGATTGATCGCCTGTCGGGGATTTACCGGCGTAATCTGGGTAATGCCGGAGTGGCGGCGTTTGAGGAGCGGGCCGAGTTGATCGGGGATGGCAAAGTAAAACTGGTTAAATCTGGTCAGGTATTTGCCGCTAAAAAAATCCTGATCGCTACGGGTGGCACACCACGCAGGATTGGCTTTCCCGGCGAAGAGCTGTCGATTTCCTCAAACGAAGTGTTTCATCTGGAAACCCTGCCCAAGAAAATATTGATTGCTGGCGGCGGATATATCGCTTGTGAATTTGCTTCAATTTTTGCCGGGTTGGGAGTGGAAACATCTCTGGTCTATCGACGCGATACCGTGTTGCGCGGCTTTGATGATGACTTGCGGACCCACATCCATAACGAGCTGATCGCCCATGGGGTGCGGGTTATTACCCATGCCAGCATCAAGGAAATCGCCAAACAAGATGCCAAAAAAGGCGGCGGATTGTTGGTGCAATTGGACAATGGTCAGCCCATGGTGGTGGATCAGGTGATGATGGCCGTGGGCCGGGTGGCGGCAACGGCAGGACTTGGGCTAGACGTGGCGGGCGTAAAAGCGGATCGCTCCGGAGCCATTCAGGTTGACGAGTTTGGCCAGACCAATGTTCCCGGCGTGTTCGCCATTGGGGACGTTACCGACCGGATCAATCTGACCCCGGTGGCCATCCGCGAAGGTGCGGCCTTTGCTGATAGCGAGTTTGGCGATCGCCGACATTCTTTTGACCATAAAGATGTGGCCAGCGCCGTATTTACCCAGCCGCCTGCTGGGTCGGTTGGCTTGTCCGAGGCTGATGCTCGCGCTGAATATGGTGAAATCGACATCTACAAAGATGCGTTTCGGCCGATGCGCCATACGTTGTCGGGTATAGAAGAACGCTATTTGATGAAGCTGGTGGTGCGGGCCTCTGATCAGGTCGTGGTCGGGGTGCATCTGGTGTCCGATGCCGCGCCCGAGATTATCCAAGTGGCCGCTGTGGCGGTCAAAGCCGGATTGACCAAGGCGCAATGGGATGAAACGTGTGCGGTTCATCCAACCGCCGCCGAAGAGCTGGTTCTGATGCGTCAAAAATTCCAGCCGCCGGTGTTAGAAGACGGGGAAGCTCTGTGAGTCCCAAGCGGATCGGGTTTTTAACCAGCTCCAATATGGTTGGAGACGGCCCGGACCAACGCGAAGACAGTTACGAACACGATCTGGAATTTGCGCTGTTTGCCAAAGCTGCCGATCAGCGCGGGCTGGTGTTGGAGGAAATCGTCTGGGACGCGCCGGGTATCGACTGGTCCGGCTTTGCTGCTGTGATGGTCGGCACCACGTGGGACTATGTGCAAAAATGTGATTTGTTTTATCAGGTATTGGCCAAAATTGATGGCAAAACCCGTCTGTTCAATGATCTGGCTACGCTGCGGATGAATGGCGACAAGGGCTATTTGCTGGAGTTGGCGGCCAAGGGAATTGCCACCATCCCAACCCTTCGCATCGAACAATGTACCCAAGGATTGATTGACGCGGCCTATACTCATTTTGACTGCGATACATTGGTGTTGAAACCAATTGTCGGCGGCGGCGCGCAGGCGTTCGACAAAGTCAACCGAGACCGCATCATCATCATCGTGGCGAAATTGCAAACACGGTTTTGACGGATCGCGCCGGGCGTTGTTCAGCAGCTCTTTCATCACCTCGCGTTGCGGGCGGGGCGGTTCAACCACCAGGTGGAAAATTCCTGAAATTTAATGCGTCAGAGGTTCCCATACTAGATGGTCGCGCCTGACGCAA
>NVXG01000087.1 GCA_002733805.1 Robiginitomaculum sp.
CCCCGCCGGTACCGGCATTTTACCTGAAACCACAAAGTATTGATGAAATGGTGGATCAAACGCTGGATCGTGTGTTAGACCAGTTCAAGTTGGCCCGGCCGGACGTGAAACGCTGGGATCCCTGATTTTGCGGATTGGAGAACATTGCCCGTGCTGTTTTTGGACGAACCAGATGCAATCCGGCAAAAACTTGCCCATTTGAACGAAGAACACCGCGATCTCGATGGCGCTATTCGCGCCCTGATCGAAACGGCTGCCACAGACCAACTCAACATTGCACGCCTGAAAAAGCGCAAACTGGCCCTCAAAGACCAGATTGCGCGTTTAGAAGATCAGATTATCCCGGATATTATCGCCTAAAATGACTATCTGGGTGGCATGCGTGCCGCAGCATCTAGACGGATATGTTCGCCATTGATGTAATCATTACCGACCAATGACAAAACGAAATTGCCATATTCTTCAGCGCGGCCAAACCGGGCCGGGAAAACCGTGTGGGCTTCTAGTGCAGTTCGGACATGCGGCGGCAGGGTGTCATAAATTGGCGTTTCAAAAAAGCCGGGCAAGATGGTCAGCACCCGAATGCCTTCGCGCGATAAATCGCGAGCAGCGGGCAGCGTCATGGCAACAATGCCGCCTTTGGATGCGCTATAGGCCAATTGGCCGATCTGGCCATCTACCGCCGCTACACTGGCCGTGTTGATCACTACACCACGGCTTTCGCCGTCTACCGGGTCCAAGGTCATCATGCCAGCGGCTGATTTACTCATACACATGAACGTGCCGACCAGATTGATATTGATCACCCGTGCAAATCCTTCGACGCTGTGGCTGACAATCTCGCCGGTATCGCGCTTGCGGCCAGCGGTTTTTTCGGCCCAGCCCACACCGGCGCACGAAACCATGATCCGTTCCTGCCCATGGGCGGCGCGGGCCGTTGCAAATCCGGCGTCCAAGCTGGCTTCGTCAGCTACATTGACTTGAGCAAATGTGCCGCCAATTTCTGTAGCGATGGAATTGCCGCGATCGGTGTTTAGGTCAAACAGGGTCACTTTTGCGCCCTGTTCGGCTAAAATTCGTGCGGTGGCTTCGCCCAGACCTGATGCGCCGCCGGTTACAATTGCCGCCATTCCGTTTTCAATTTGCATGGTTTGCCCTTTTCCTGCCCTAAAGTTCTGGTGTATTCTGTTGTGAAATCTAAATGTGGATGAAAGGCCTAAACCAGATGAGTGAAAACGCCAAGACAACAATTGTCGCAGCCTCCCTTCCCGTAGTGGTCGATACGGGCCGCCGCAAGTCACCGCGAAATTTCTGGCCTAAATTCTGGTCCACTGCTGGGCGGGTGCCGTTCTCCGAAGAACTAGCCGCCGCATGGTATTGCGCGTCTGACGATTTAACTCCGGGCCGGGTCAAAGGTGTGCTGTTTGCTGCCTTGGCCTATTTTGTACTGCCGACGGATATCCTGCCTGATTTTATTATAGGGATCGGCTTTACCGATGATGCCACGGTGCTGGCCACTGCAATGGGCATTGTTGCGGCGCATATCAAACCCCGGCATATGTCAGCGGCGCGCAATTTATTGCGCTTGCCGGTACCAGATACCGACTAGGCTTGTGACCCTATTTCAGGATTGAAAACCATGAAACCAGTGATTGCTCTGGCGCTGCACGGCGGGGCGGGCCCGATACGGGAGCCAGATACCTCGATCGTCGAAACTCATTTGGCCGTGTTGCTGGACGAGGGTGAATCCGCATTGCGCGATGGAGCCAGTGCGCTGGACGTGGTCGAGCAATTGATCGCCAAGATGGAGGCCGAGGGTCTGTATATCGCGGGACGTGGCTCATCGCCCAACCGCAATGGCGACTTTGAGCTGGATGCCTCCATTATGGATGGAGCCAAGCGGTTGGCCGGTTCGGTTTGTGCCCTGCAAGGCTTTGTCTCGCCGATCGCTGTGGCACGCGCCGTGATGGAACAAACCCCGCATGTGATGCTGGCTGGCGAGGGGGCGATGGCCTTTGCAAAAGCCCAAGACATGCAGAGCATTGCAGACCCGGTCCAACATTTTCGGCCGATCTCGCCAAAGGGAGCCGGGACCGATGAATTGTCACACGGCACGGTCGGATGTGTGGCGCTGGACACGCAGGGTCATTTGGCGGCGGGCACTTCTACCGGGGGCGTGCTCAATAAAATGCCGGGCCGGGTCGGTGATTCTCCGTTGATCGGTGCGGGAACCTGGGCCGACAAAAGAGTTGCGGTATCGTGCACCGGACAAGGCGAGTATTTCATCCGAGCTGCAGTCGCCACCGATGTTTCGGCCCGTATGGCCTATGGTGGCTCCAGCGTCGATGCTGCTGCGGCCGGGGCATTGGCCGATATGCAGCGCCAAGGGGGTGATGGCGGCCTGATCGCCATTGATGCGAAAGGCCGGGTCACTATGCCGTTTATTTCGCATGGGATGCGCCGGGCGGCTCTGCATGGCGATGGTCGTAAAGAAGTGGCCGTGTTTCGATGAAACCCGTCGCAGGTCGGCGCGGGTATTTTGCCATCGGGGCGGAACGAATTTCCAAGCCAATGAATTTGGGGGCGATCTTACGGACGGCCCATGCGTTTGGCGCTAGCTTTGCCTTTACCATCAAGGCGCATCATAATGTGTTGGACATGGAAATGGCCGATACGTCGCGGTCCAGTGGCCATTTGCCGCTATATCATTATGGTAGTGCCACCGAGTTACGCCTACCCGAACAATGTACCTTGGTTGGCATCGAGCTGACTGAGGAGGCAATTGATCTGCCCAGCTTTCGTCACCCTCGAAATGCCGCCTATTTGCTCGGCCCGGAGGACGGATCGATCTCGCCCGAATTGCAGGAACAATGCGAATTTGTGGTTCGCATTCCGACCCGGTTCTGCATCAATCTTGGGCTGGCAGCGGCTTTGGTGATGTATGACCGCAGTTTAAGTCTGGATGGTTGGCCCCCGCGACCGATCGTGCCCGGTGGCCCGGAACTCGGTCCGGCCAAATCATGGCCCAGTTATTTTCAATCCGATCCATCGCGCTGAACATTGGCCCGGTTAAAGCTCCGTTAACAGCGATTTGGTTGACTGTGGATCAACTTACTTCCTTCGAAAGCAAATCCCATGCGCTTGTTCCTGCTAGCCCTCATTTTCAGCCTGCTATCGGTAGCTGCCTTTGCCGACGGTACGCCCAAATTGCATACGTCCTACAAGGACTGGGCCGTGCTGACCCGGGACGTTGACGGGGATCTATTATGTTATGTGCGTAGTTTCGCCATTGATAAAACACCAGAGAACGTAAATCACGGTGATGTAGTGTTTTTTGTCGGAACCTGGCGCTCTGGTCTGGCCATGGAGCAACCCAGTTTGATGACTGGATATCCGATCCGGGCCAAATCCCCACCCAAAGCCAAAGTAGGCAATAGTTCGATCACTATGTTCAGTGCCGGGCAGGAAGCCTTTGTGGAAACAGAGAAAAATGAAAAACGTCTGGTCCGGGCTATGCGAAAAGGCTCGCGTTTGCGGGTCGAAGCCATGTCGGAGCGCGGCACGGCCACCGCGTATGAATTTTCGCTGTCTGGTATTTCTGCTGCCTTGAAAAAAGCCAACAGTCTTTGCAACTAGCCTAAAAAAAGTGTCGGTTCAGGCGGCGCAGCCTTTGGCTACTTTTTGAGCATACATGGCCTGATCAGCCAGATCGAGAATTTCTTCCGCATTTAATTCCGGTTGAAAGGGTTGAACCCCTGCACTGGCCCCAATGCAAATCTCCTGCGAGCCGATATCAATATGTTGTTCGCGGATCAGCTCAACTAAAGCTGCGGCTTTGGCCGAAGCCCCAGCATCATCGGCTGCGGCCAGCAAAATACCAAATTCATCGCCACCCAAACGACCCACCAGATCAGATTCGCGAATATGCCCATTCAAAACTTTAGAAACATGGATCAAAACCGCGTCCCCGGCGGCGTGTCCATACTCGTCATTGACCCCCTTGAACCCATCCAGGTCAACATAAACTAGCGCGCCGCCCAGATCATGACGTTGGGCAAAGGCCATGGCCCGTGACAATTCGCGGGTAAAGGCCCGGCGGTTGAACACGGGCAATAATGGATCGGTATCTGCGATGTTTTCCAGATTTTTAATCTGATCGCGCAGGCCCCCGGCTTCGGAGTTTAGCTTCTCAACTTCGGTGATTAACCGCAAAACCGCTTCGCGGACGTCCGGGGTCATGTCTGCGGCTTCCAGCCCAGCCAGTCGGGACAGGGATAAGCCTTTGGCTTTGTTTTTGGCCGGTCGGGTTGTGGTTTGTGCACGCAATTGCGCCCCGGCAAGGTCCGGGGTTGAAACAGGCGTTTGGTGCTTATCAATTTCCTTCATGATCGGTCTTTTACTGTTACAACCTTGTGATCAAATCCGACAGACAGATTTGCCCGCCAACCATTTGTAGGCCTTCAGGTTAAGAAACAGTCAACCATATTTCGTTGACAGGGACAATGTGCGCTTTACCCTGCGCTGCTTCGCGCATAGCAGGAAAATCAAGGCATGGCTGAGCGCCAGACAAAAACGGCAAAAGTCGCCGCCAAAGTAGCCATTGTGATGGGGTCGCGTTCCGACTGGCCGACCTTGCGCGCCAGCGCCGAACATCTGGATCAATTAGGTGTCTGTTACGAGGCCAAAGTCATTTCGGCCCACCGCACGCCAGATCGTTTGGTCGAATTTGCTAAATCAGCGCGGGATAACGGTTTTTCAGTGATCATTGCCGGAGCCGGTGGTGCGGCGCATCTGCCGGGGATGATTGCCAGTATGACCAGCTTGCCGGTGTTTGGGGTGCCGGTCGAAAGTAAAGCCTTGTCCGGCATGGATAGCTTGCTTTCCATTGTGCAAATGCCGGGCGGTATTCCGGTCGGCACATTAGCCATTGGAACCCCCGGCGCGATCAATGCAGCCCTTTTAGCAGCATCCGTGCTGGCCCTGTCTGATCCGGCATTGGCAATCCGACTGGACGAATGGCGGTCCAAGCAAAGTGCTTCAGTACCGCAAAACCCGGAATAAGCCCCTCGCAACCGCTCAGGCAAACCCATGAAACGTGTCGGCATATTTGGTGGTGGACAATTGGCCATGATGTTGGCCGAGGCAGCGCCTGTACTAGGTCTTACGGTCAGTGTTCTGGCGCCGGACGCAGATGATTGCCCGGCCGCCAAAACTGGCGCGTACCTGGTCAGGGCCGATTACGAAGACGAGGCGGCAGCGCTTGAATTTGCCAAAGACTGCGATGTGCTGACCTTTGAATTTGAAAATGTGCCGGTACGGACGTTGTTCCGTTTGCAACGAGCCGGGCATTTCATTGCGCCCGGCCCCGGTGTGTTGGAGCTGATTCAAGACCGATTGACCGAAAAACAATTTTTGCGAGATTGCGGCATCGAGTTGGCCAGCTTTGTACGAATTGACAAGGCCGAAGACCTGGCTGCGGGGCTAAGGGTCACCGGCATGCCCGCCGTGCTGAAAACCCGACATTTTGGTTATGATGGCAAAGGGCAAAGCTGGATCCATGAACCGGGTCAGGCCGGACCAGCCTTTGATCTGATCCACCATCATCCAGCGGTTTTAGAAGCGGGTATTGCGTTTGTACGGGAATGCTCGGTAATTTGCGCCCGCAACAGCAGCGGCGATTTCGTCCATTTTCCGGTCACCCAAAACCAGCACAAAGATGGAGTGTTGCGTGCGTCGCAGCACCCGGCTGAATGCAGCACACAGACCGCCAACCAAGCAATCCGTATTGCCCGTAAAATTGCTGAGAAATTGGAATATGTTGGAGTGTTGGCTGTTGAGTTTTTTGAAACCGATGACGGGCAGTTATTGGTCAATGAAATTGCACCCCGGGTGCACAATTCGGGGCATTGGACCCAGCTCGGAGCCAAGCCGGATCAGTTTGAGTTGCACTTGCGGGCCATTACCGGCATGGATTTGCCCAAGCCAGACTGCGCCGCTGCGGCCAAAATGATTAATCTGATCGGCGATCAGATTAATCAAGCTCCATCCTTGCAGTCCGACGGTTGGACAGTGACTGGTTATGGCAAGGGTGTTGTTCGTCCGGGCCGTAAAATGGCCCATGCGGTAAAAATCGACCACAAGTAAGGTTTACATACGCCCCCACTTACATTCGTCGGGGTCTGGCTCGCCCGCGTCCATATCTGGCTCGTCCCATCCACTTGGCTGGATCGGGCCAGGATTTTGATTGCTTACGCATTTTGGCCTTGAAGCCCTCAAACTGCATCACATTGCCAATGCGTCGGTCCAGAAACGCCCAAGCCTTGTCTTCGTCCCCGTGTAGCCAAACCGATAGGGTCGAGGTCAACACGCCGGACAAGATGATCCGCTTGGTATAGTAATTATAATCGGTCGATTGATCGTTCATGGCGCGCCACATGGCATCGGCTGAAGCCCATGCCAGTTTGATTGCACTGACCCCTGATCCGGGCAAAGCAAGGCGGGCCATGGCACGTCGGGCGGCTTCGCGATTTTGCGAGCCAATGACCTCAATTCGGGTCCGCACCAGAAAAGTGGCTTTCTCACGAATACGCATGGCATCAGGTTCGGCTTGTTCCCAAGCGTCCAGCATGGCCTGATCATTGATCTGCGCCCAATAGCGAATGAGATCAGTAATTCCGCCGGGCAAAGCCAGTTCGACCTCGCCGGGGTGCATCTCAAGTGCCTTGGTTGCTTTGCTTAAAACCGGCTCAGTCCAGCCGTCAAAAGCGGCATCAGCTAACACCATAGGCAGAAGTTTTTCACGAATGGCATCAAGATGAGGTTGGGAACTGGATCGGCGCATCTGGTTTGACCTGCTGTTTGAAAAGATTTCTTGGTCTTTTATCATGTTTTTTCGGTTTGTCGCGCTAGACATGGGTGCGGCCTTTTGGTATTCCCCCCGCTCTATTGGGCCGGGTTCGCCAAAATTGGCATTTTAAGTTCCCGGAAAAGCGAGATTGGAGGACGGAGCTATCGTTCAGATCTATGTGCGAGATAATAATGTCGATCAGGCATTAAAAGCACTAAAAAAGAAAATGCAGCGCGAAGGTACCTTTCGTGAAATGAAGCGCCGCAATTATTACGAAAAGCCATCCGAAAAACGGGTGCGGCAAAAAGCCGAAGCTGTGCGCCGTGCGCGTAAGCTGGCCCGCAAGCATGCGGTGCGTGAAGGATTGTTGCCGGGTAAACCAACCCCGACCCGCACCTGAGCTACGCCTAAATCTGATTTGCAACAAACCGCTAATTGATCGTCAGTTGGCGGTTTTTGTGTGCCTGTTTCACTATTTTTTGGACAGCAGGCCGGTCAGCATTTTTTTGAAATAATCAGAACCAGCCCCATACATGGTACCGGCCCGAAATACCCGACCCGCAGCCCACAGGACCAGCACCGTAGTTGCGACCATCACAAGGGTGGTGCCAATGATCTCGCTTAACGCCGGATCGGTGGGCAGTCGGGCCATCATGATATAGGGCGTAAATAGCGGGATCCACGAAAGCACCATCAGGATAGGGCTTTGTGGGTCTTGCATCACAAAGACCAACGCCATCATTGGCACCATCATCAAAAAGATCATCGGGGTCATCAGAGTTTGGGCTTCCTGCAAGGTTTCGCAAAGGGAACCAAGGGCTAAAAAGATCGAGCCGAACATCAGATAGCCAAACACGAAATAGCCAAAAAATGGCAGGAACAAACCGGGATTGCTCGCAGCGAATAACAAGCCGTTCAGATTGTCCTGATTGGTATGAGTTACCGTGCTGGCCAACCATGCGGTTAACAACCCGGCCATGGCCCATCCGGCCAGCAAGGTGAAACTAACGGCGGCCACGCCAAACAATTTACCGATCAGGATCGAGCGCAAGGGTGCAGCGCACAACAGGCTATCTAGAATTTTGTTGGATTTTTCCTCGATCACGCTGGTCAGCAACATATTGGCCACCGAGAACACCACCGACCACAACACAAACGCAAACATAATCGCTACCATATAGGGCATGCGGTCCTGGGCTGTTACTTCGGCTTCATCATTATTTTTTTCCGGAGACAGCGAGGTGATTTGTGGGCCTAAGTCGGTGATCTCCTGCACCAGTGAAAAATCAATTCCAGCCCGGGCAAACCCCTCAAGCCGCATTTGATCGCGAACCGCATTTCGCACCAGACGTTTCAACCGCTGTTCGGTGATATTGGTGCTCCAATATTGGATACCGACCTTCTGGTCTTCGGTGCTATCAATCAGGATCGCGGCACTTAAAGTCTCTGGCCCGCGTGGGGTATCCAGCTTTTTGTCTTCGATCAGAAAGGGCCGCAGACCATCGGCGGTTTGGGCCGGAGCTGGGACCAGTCGAAAATCCGAGCGGACGGCCGCCATTGTGGTTTTGCCGCGCGGTCCCAACAAAGCAGCAATTTCTGCCTCGCTACGTCCGTCGGCCAGTGCCTGACGGGCCGCTTTCAAGCCATCTGTTTCGCCGTCAATTAGGATCAGGCCATCCAATACGGCCCCAATTTGTTCTTTTCGATCATCGCTGATGGCGGTTTCCATCACGCTGATAAACCGACCACTTGGGTCAATGACCGTAAAATTTCGGGTAGGAGAGGCGCGATCCAGCAGAACCGGCAGGGCCAGCCCCAGAATCAAGAAAATCGGAATCATGCAAAGCGAGACCCAAAACCCGATGGTTGCGACATAGGACAGATATTCTCGCCGGGCGATCAGAATCATGTGTCTCATGACGCGGCCCTATTATTGGCTTGCTGGTCTTGTTCGACCAGATGCACAAACACGTCATGCAAATGGCGCCTTTTCGGCTCGATGGCGCGTAAAGGTAGTTTTGCCTCGACGCAGGCACGTAATACTTGTTGCGAATTGCATCCTGTGGCCAATTCTACCGACCATCTAATGCTGTCAGGGCCGGTTGGCTCTATGGCATGAACCTGTGAAGCCAATTGTCCGATCACTGCATTTGGATCGCAATCCTTGGCCGTTTCCAGAATGACCCGTTCATTGATGGTATCCAAAGCCTGGCTCACATTGCCATCAAAGATTTTACGGCCTTGGGAAAGCAAAACGATCCGGTCACACAACCGCTCTGCATGTTCCATGACATGAGTTGAAAACAAGATCGTGGTTCCAGCCTTGGCCAGATCACGGATCAGGCCTTCCAGCGTTTGTTGGTTGACCGGGTCCAATCCGGAAAAAGGCTCATCGAGAATGACAAATTCTGGCTTGTGGACAATGGCGCAGATGATCTGCACTTTCTGGGCCATGCCTTTTGACAGTTCCCGCACTTTTTTGTGGGCAACATCTGCCAAATCAAATTGTGTAAGCAGGGTCATGGCATTGGTCCGGGCTGCGGCAGCCTTCATGCCTTTTAAGCGCGCAAAATAGACAATAACCGCCAGCACTTTCATTTTACGGTATAATCCGCGCTCTTCCGGCAAAAATCCAACCCGGTCCAAAGCCCGGTAATTCGGCTTCTGTCCAAACAGATGCACCTTGCCACTATCGGCCGGCAAGATGCCCAGCCCCATACGAATGGAGGTGGATTTTCCCGCACCATTTGGCCCTAAAAACCCAGTAATAGACCCGGCACGCACATTCAAATCAAGATTGGAAACTGCCAGTTTGCTACCAAAGCTTTTCGATACGTTTTCGAGGTGTAAAACGGAATGATTCATAAGGCGCACCATGAACAATTCAGATGGTTTGGCAAGGTTGGTGCCATCGGTTTTCAGCGTTTCCTTTATGGTCAGGTTGATTTAGAAGTATTGCATGGTTGACCAGAGTAAAATTCGCCAAACCTTATTCGCCTTACGCGATGAGATCGAGGCGCTGCGATTGCGCTCGGCCGCTGATCAAAAACCGATCGCGCTGGATCAACAATCCGTCGGGCGACTATCGCGCATGGACAGCATGCAGGTGCAGGCTATGGATCAGGCCAAAGATGCCCGCCGGGCAATTGAGCTAAAAAGCATTGCCGCTGCCCTGACCCGGTTGGACGAGGGCGAGTACGGATATTGTGTAAGTTGCGGCGAAGCCATCGCCCCGGCGCGTTTGGAGCAAAGCCCGGCATCACCATTTTGCGTTGAGTGTGCAAAAAACTAATTCAGTTCAGGTGCTGCAACGGATTGTAAACCCCGACCGGTGGTCAGATAGGTTGCAAAACTACCGAGCCAGTGTCCGCCGGAATAGTGTTCGCCGGACAGACCGAGTAATGAAGCTTCGCGGTGGGAAATGGCTGCGGCGAACAAGGCGTTGCGCCTTCGATCATTGATCGGCAGGGCCAATCCAATCATCTCCAAATTCCAAGCCCGCGACAGGTTCACCCCGTCCAGATGGACCAATTTACCGTCTGTGGTGTCCAGCACTACGCCGGGGGTCAGCCAGTCTTCTCGCCCGTCTGTGGGAATGTTGGGTAAAAAGCCACTAAGCCACAGCGAGAATTGTTCCTGGGACAATACCCGGCGCATCAGATCGGCTTCCATCAAACAAGGAGACAGAAAATCCTCGCCAGAAGGTTCATACGAAATAGGGCAGTTTATATCTTCCAAAAAATGCGAAATGGTGGCTCGGCGGATCAGGTTTTGCAGCTTGGGCGCTGCTGCGGTCTGGCTCCAATCCAGCGCCAGCGAAAAGGCGAAGGCCGAAGAATGATGGGTGCCGACCCGAACCGGGTAGGACAGTTTTGGAATCCAGTTGGCAAATTTATCAGCCGCTGCTTGTTCCAACGGGGCCAGAGCAGCCAGCCATTTCTCTGCCAATGGATCATCCCACTCGCGCAGTTCTGCTGCGAGCTGTAAAATCCAAGCAATGCCATAGGGCCGCTCATAGGACGTGCGGCCTTCGGCGGTGATATAGGCCACTTCGCGTGCAATGTTTTGCGGGGTCAAATTGGCGTTGAGCGCATCTTTCGCTGCTGCGGCAAATTCAAGCTGTGGAGACAGTCGCAATAACCGAACCAACAGCCAATGACCATGCACCGAAGAGTGCCAGTCAAAACAGCCATAAAAGGCCGGGTGCAATTGGCGCGGGGTTTGGGCCGCCGTATCATCCAGCATGACATGCGAGATTTTATTGGGATATTCGCGGGTCACGCAGGACAGGGCCAATTCGGCAAAATTGGTGGCTCTTTGGTCTGATAATTGGAAATTTGGCGGAGGCGTTGGCGCAAGGGTCGTGCAGGCGGCAAGCAGGAGTGCGAGGCTGGCAAGAACTAGGTTCGATCCATTGGATCGAATGTCCCCCTTCCACTTCTTCGGGGCACCTCTCCCGCAAGCAGGGGAAGAAACCACACCCTTTGTCCTCCCCTGCTTGCGGG
>NVXG01000088.1 GCA_002733805.1 Robiginitomaculum sp.
CAGCTCATAGGCTGTGGCCTCGCCAATGCCGCGGCTGGCCCCGGTGATGATGACGGTCTTATTGTTCATGGTTTCTCTCCGATGCTGCCGCATTATGCGGCCTATTCGCAGAGATGTCAGCCGGTTTTGCCGCTAAAGCCCCAGCCCACGCAAATGGTCAATCGAACGTTTGGCGAAACGCTGCCAGTCAGACGGGTTGTCATGCTCGGTGACAATATGATCGGCGGCTGTGTCGCGAAACAGCCCGACCATGGCCGCCCAATCGATTATGCCGTCGCCGGTCGCCGTCCAGCCGTCATCTTCCACTGTGCCAACCGGGGCAGTGTCTTTGGTTTGGATGGCCAAAATGCGGTCCTTAAACCGGGCCAACTCAGCCGCGGGATCTGCGCCGGCCCGCTTAATCCAGCCGCAATCTATTTCAAAATAGACCTCGGGTGCGGCGAGGATATGGTCGATCGGCCGCGAGCCGTCGGGCAGGGGAGCAAACTCAAAATCATGGTTGTGCCACAGCACTTTTAAGCCCTGCGCCGCCGCCAGTTCACCGCCCTTTGCCAAAGTCTCGCCAATGCCTTGCCAGTACCTGGTCGTGGCGCGGCGCTCTTCTTGCGCAATAAAGGGCGGGATCATGTATTTGGCGCCCAAAGTCAGGGCAATATCGATATAGCGGTTAGGCTCATCGGCCAAGCCAGTGAGTGGCATATGGAAACCGTAGCAAGCTAAGCCGTTATCATCTAATGATTTTTTAAAGCCCGCTGGGTTGGCCTCATAGGCTGGCAACCATGGTTCTATCGCATCATAGCCCATTGCCTTTAGCTGCGGCAGCTGCGCCTCAAGCGGCAAAAATTTGCGCGATGAATAAAGCTGGTAGGCTATCGGGTAACGGGTCTCGCTCACAGTTGCGGCTCCATATCTTTGTTAAATTCCAGCAGCTCAATCATTACGCCCAGCTCTTTGACAGTGTCATAATAAGCGTAGCGTCCATGGCCGCCGTCAAACTCACCGCGCTGCAACATGGCGTGGCCTTTGCCCTCTAAATAGTCGTGCCGCTTGGTCAAGTTGCGGGTGCGAAAGGCAATGTGGTGGCAACCGGGGCCTTTTTCTTCCAGCAAGTCGCGCCAGGCGCTTTTCTCAGGGCCGGGCTCTAGAAATTCGACATCAATATTGCCAAAGGCAAACATGCGAATTTTGCAGCCAACCTCGGCCGGTTTGCCATTGTAAATCGCCTGCGCCTCCTCAGCCTCAGCCGCGCCGCCCTCAGACGGGAGCGGCTTGCCTGTCAGGTCTGCAAACCACTGCGCCGATGCCAAAGCATCATGAGTTACAAAGCAGATTTGCATCACAGCATCTTCGTCCAGTAGCCGGGAGACCATGGTTATACCCTTTATTTTATTGGAGAAATGGTGGCCCGCGCCAAGTGGCAGCCCGGGCCGGCTACCTCAGGGAGGAGGTTTAGTATACGATTACGTCATATTGCGATTCGAGATTTGCAACAGCGTCATCAACCGACATTTCTGGGTCTGACCAGAAGTTAAACGCAACTTCCCAGATTGCACTTGACCAATCGGCATCAACCGTCACCGACGGGTTGTTGACCTGACGGTCATTGTCGCCCAACAGCTCGATCACACGCTGCGAGCAGGCGTCGAGCGCACCCGACGGTACATCGTTGCGCACCGGGGTCGCCCCTTTAACACTGGCAAAAGCAGCGTTGACTTCAGCCCCTGTGACGATCTGTGCGAACAGCATCTCAGCGGCGTCAACTTCGGGTGATTGGCCGCCCAAGGCGCCCCAGCCGTCAACCGTAACAGCAACCGCCTCGTAGCCCGGCACCGGAATACAGCCAAAATCGACACCAGCCTCGCGGCCAGCGGCGCGCCACTCGCCCTTCATCCAGTCACCGTGGATCTGCATCAGTGCGCCACCGGTGATGACCTCGTTGGTGGTCATATTCCAGTCGCGGTTAACCGAACCCTCGTCTGAGGCTTCTTGGAACTTGCGCAGCCATTCGAACACTGTGCGCACAGCGTCGCTGCTCAGCACATCGCGGTCAGGCTCGGCACCGTAGAGTGCATTATACACTTCAGGCCCGCCAACAGTCGCCATCATTGCATGGGTCAGATAACCGATCTGCCATTGCTGCGCACCAACTGCCAAAGGCGTGTAACCGGCGGCGCTGATTTTCTCAAAATCAGCATACATCTCGTCAAGCGAGCCCCAAGCGGTTGGGTCAACACCCGCGGCTTGGGCCACTTCCATGTTGTAATACAGCATCCCGTCAATATGCACGCCCAGCGGCATTTTGCGGATTTCGCCGTCAATAGTGATGGCATTGAGCACGGCTGCTGAGAAATGCTCGATCGCCCCAGATTCAGTGAACGCCTCTGTCAGGTCGCGGCCAAGGCCCATCCCTGTCAGATCACGGTAAACCCCAGTGTTATTTTCGGAGAAAATATTGGGGGGGTTGCCGCCAATGACCAAGTTCAGCAAGCTAACGCTTGAGCCGGTATCATGCGGGATCGTGATGTCTATCCAGTTGATGCCCTGCGCTGATACCGCGTCATTGAGCACATTTAGCGCTGCCACTTCGGCCGGTGATGACCATGTCTGATAAACCACCAGATCTTCGGCTTGTACGGCCAGTGTCGAGACGCCGAGCATAAGAGCTGCCGTCAGGTTACATTTTGCGAATTTCATAGTTTTTCCTCCCTAGAAATTTTACAATCTCTGCCCGGTTTGGACGTCGAACAGATTTAATTTGGCGATCGGGTAGTGGACCGAGACCGCATCGCCTGATTTTATTTTTACGGCGCGGTCTGGCTCGGCGCGGACGAACAGATGCTCGCCGGCAAAGTCGAGTGAAATGAGGGCGTCTGAGCCTGTGCGCTCGACCATGCGCACGGGCAGCTCAAACGCGGCATGGCCGGCGGCGCTGCCCGTGGCATCCATGACGAAATGTTCAGGCCGCATGCCAACCATGATTTCACGGTCTGGCTGCACATCATTGTCAAACGGCGCGTCTGTGAGCGACATGGCGCTGCCATCGGCGAATGTTGCCAGCGGTTGGCCACCGTCAACTGTCAGCGTGGCGGCGGCAAGGTTCATGGCTGGAGAGCCAATAAAACTGGCGACAAACAGATTTGCCGGATTCTCATACACATCATCTGGTGTGCCAAATTGCTGGATCTCGCCGTCATTCATTACCGCGATCTTGGTGGCCATGGTCATGGCCTCAATTTGGTCATGGGTGACGTAGACAATCGTCGGCTTTAACGTGTCATGCAGCTTCTTGATTTCAAGCCGCATCTCGGTGCGCAGCTTGGCATCAAGGTTCGACAATGGCTCGTCAAACAGCAGCACTTCGGCATGCTTAACCAAAGCCCGGCCAATCGCCACCCGCTGGCGCTGCCCACCCGAAAGCGCCGCCGGTTTGCGCCGCATAAGCGGCTGAAGTTGCAGCAGATCAGCCGCCCATTTTACCCGCTTATTGACCTCGGCTTTCGGCAGCTTGCGGGCCGAAAGGCCAAAGCGCAAATTGCCCTCAACAGTCTTGGTCGGGTAGAGCGCATAGGACTGGAACACCATCGACAGCCCGCGGTCCTTTGGGTCCAACTCCGTCACATCACGCTCGCCGATCATGATCCGGCCAGAGGTGACATCTTGCAGGCCGGCAATCAGGTTGAGCAAAGTAGATTTACCGCAGCCCGACGGCCCGAGCAGCACCAAGAAGTCACCGTCTTCAACAGCGAGGTTCAGCCCATCAAGCACGGTGACATTACCGTAGCGCTTGACGATATGTTCAAATGAAACGCGAGGCATATTGGTCTACCCTTTGATCGCGCCAGCGGCGATGCCTTGGACAAAGAACTTGCCCAGAACAAAGTAGATCACCAGCGGGGGGATTGCGGTCAGCAGGGCCGCAGCCATGTTGACGTTGTAAGAAACGGTGCCGGTTGAAACGGTCACCATATTGGCGAGATGTACGGTCATCGGTTTGGTGCCAAGGCCGCCAAATGTAACGCCGATGAGATAGTCATTCCAGATTGATGTGATCTGCATGATCAAGACAACGATCAGGATATTGCCCGACATTGGTAGGATGATCTCGATGAATATGCGCCAGAAAGAGCCAGAATCCATGACCGCAGCTTTGATAATATCTTCGGGTATGTCTTTGTAAAAGTTACGAAATATGAGCGTTAACACTGGCAAAGCGAGGGCGGTATGCACGAACACAATCGCCGTCATCGAGCCGTATATTCCCAAAGACACTGTCAGCCGGATCAGCGGATACATGATGATCTGGAAAGGGACAAAGGCGCACAGAAACAGCACAAAGAGAAACGTGCCGGCCCATTTCATTTTCCACAAAGCCAAAGCATAACCCGTGACCATTGACAGCGCGATAGACGCGACAAGCGACGGCCCAAGAATGGCAACAGAGTTCCAGAAACCTTGGCGCAGACCTTCGCAAGTCAGCCCCGAACAGGCGTCAAACCAGGCGTAGCTCCAAGCCTCCCAAGTCCAACGCGCCGGCAGCGAGAAGATAGCCCCTTCGCGGATCTGCTCCATCTCTTTAAACGACGTGACGACGAGCACATAAAGCGGGATGCAAAAGAACAAAGCGGCCATGCTCAAAAAAACGATTATCGCGATCGAGCGGCCCTTTATGCGCTGTGGTTTGCGCGGGTACATGACGGGTGCGTCAGTCATCAATTGGCCCCTCTTTTGGCAACGCGTTGTTGCCATGCTGTCAGCGCCACAAGTGGCAGGAAAACGGCTAATGTGATCAGCAACATCATGGTCGCAGCGGCAGAAGCATAGCCCAAATTACCCTTTTGCGACATGGCGTTAATGGTAAAATAGGCTGGCACCCAGGTTGATTGTCCGGGGCCGCCATTGGTCATGGCCAGTATGATGTCAAAGGCTTTGATCACCCCGAGCGACAGTAGGATTGCGCAGGTCAAAAAGGTGAATTTCATCATTGGAATGATGATCTCAATATAGACCCGAAACAGCCCGACACCATCAATCCGCGCTGCGCTCCAGATCTCCGTATTGATGCCTTTAAGCCCGGCCAACATCAGCGCCATATAGAAGCCAGAACTCTGCCAGACCGAGGCAATAATGATCGCATACATCGCCGTTGACGGGTCATTAAGCCAGTTAAACGAGGCGTTCTCGAAACCCATTGATTGCAGCAAATGTTGGATGCCGTATTGCGGGTTAAATATCCAGCGCCATGCCACACCGGTGACAATAAGCGACACGGCCAACGGATAAAGAAACACGGTGCGGAAGAAATCTTCGCCCCTGCGTTCTCGCTCGATCAGCGCCGCGAGGATGAAGCCGACAAAGATAGCCAAGGCGCTGCCGAAGGCCAGTACGACCAAATTGTTGAGCGATATATTCCAACCGGCATCACCAAAAAGCCGCTCATATTGGCGGAAGGGTCGGTCCCAATCGATCACATATTCGGGTAAGCGCCGCGACCGGGTGAAGGACATAAAAATGGTCCAACCGATAGAGCCCAGAAAGGCAGTTACCATTATGGCGACCGCCGGAAGCATAGCAAGCTGAGGCGTTATTCGGCTCCATCTCAGTCCCATGTTTCCTCCCTTTTCGATCATCTATTGCGCTTGGTTGGTGGTTTGTATTATCGTTAACATTACGGCAGATGAACGGCCTGTCAAGACAATTTCAACAGGGCGGATTTTTCGATGTCACAAAACGGGATGGAGAAAATGCAAATCGAATACCTTTCACACACTGGCTCTAACACATTCAATTTTACCCGCAAAAACCGGCCAGAACCTATTGAAATTGGGCCAAAAAGTCGGCGTTGCGTTTGGCATTTGTTGCAATTTTTTAACCGCAATATTTCAGCAAAGACGGCCCTCCACTCAGCCAAAATTGAGTGCTCAAAAAACAGGCAAACTCGCCAATATGGCAAGATCGAAACCACCCAAACGACAGCAATATTTGCGGCTCACTCTGGTTCTTACGGGCAAAATCCTGTGACCATTTCAAAAATGAATCACCAACCTTCAATCAATAATGCCGGGCCGCAACCGCAAGATTACCTCCCCTAAACAGTACAAAATTGAAACGCCACAAACACCGCGGCACCAAAAAAACAAAACAGATAGGAAAAACAATATGACTGGAATTACATCCCTCGGGCACCTCGCCCTCAAGGTCCGCGATCTTGAAGCCTCGGCCAAGTTTTACCGCGACCAAGTCGGCTTTGCCGAGATGAGCCGTCTGCGCCATGATAACGGTGACACTTGGCTCATCTATCTGCGCATCACAGACGAGCAGTTTCTTGAGCTGATGATCAGCGACAGCCCCGAGCCGTCGCCCGCTGATGGTGCCACCGGCACAACGCATTTTTGCTTCACCATTGCTGATCTAGATATTGAAGCAGCCCGGCTTAGTGCCAACGGCATCGCCCTCACATCGCCCATAAAACTGGGCGAAGACGGCAATCGCGGCGCTTGGATCGTGGACCCAGACGGCAACCGGATTGAGTTGATGGAAATGAGCCCAGACTGCATTCAGTACCGGGCGATTAGGGCGCTAAAGGGCAGCTAAAACGAGCACGGCCTGGGCTGACAAAGCGCAGGCCGTGGCTAGATCTGACACAAAAGGCTAGCCCAAAATTGGGTAGCGCACATAGGCAAACCGACTGCTGTCGGGGGCCCAAGAGGTGACGTTAATCGTACCTTGGCCGCCATTAAAGCTGTCAATGTCGCGCTGATTGGCACCGTCAGGGTCCATAACCCGAATGATAACTTGCTTGTCAGACGGGTGGCCCAGTGTGCCTTTGGGGAAGGATATATAGGCAAAAATCGTGCCGTCTGGGGCGGCATGTGGGAACCAGTTGACCCGCTCATCATCGGTGAGCTGCTCAACATTTGAGCCATCGGCCAACATCCTAAAAATCTGCGCATGACCCGGCTCGCTCGCCGCAGCTTCGGAGTTGAAATAGAGCCATTTTCCGTCAGCCGAATATTCTGGCCCATCGACCGGACAGCTGCCATCGGAGAGCACAATATCTTCGCCGCCAGCCGCCGGGATTGTACAGATCCGCGTGACCGTAACGTCGCCGCCGCGCTCATAGCCAACATAGGCCAGTGTTTGGCCATCAGGTGAGATGCCGTGCAGATAATAGGTGAACCGACGCGCCGGATCATGGTCGTTTGACAGCTTAACCGGCACGCCACCATCTATCGGGCATTGGTAGAGATGATCGTCGTTTGAGGAGACAAAAATACTTTTGCCATCAGGCGCTAAAACGTGGTCGTTATTGAGGTCCTCAACTGGCGCGGTGTTTATCCGGTACGGGCCGTCGCTGCCGTCAACTGATATCCGAAACAGCCGACCGTCAGCATTGTAAATCAGCCATTTACCATCGGGCGTCCAATTGGGAGCCTCAATAAGCTCGCCAGTTTGAAAGACCACTTTCAGGTCCGACCCATCGCGATTTGCGATTACGATTTCGCTGATTTGGCGCTCGTTGAGCCTACGAAAATTTGTTGGCCTCATAGTGACTTCGTCCTTCGATTGCACATCCTTTGAAATATTATCGTTAATATTCATGGCGGCGATTAGCAAGCTTTTTTGACCAAGGACAGAACGGACATGCCTAAAACCGTTAGGCCCAATCACTGGGCAGTAAATGAAAGGCCTTGCCAAAGCCGCCATTGAGAAACCCGGTTTCGGGCACAAGACGAAACATCTCGAAATCGGTGAAATCAAAATAGAGTTTGGCTTTTGGATGCTCCGCCAACCATTGCTGACGCAGCGGTTCCTTGTCGGTCATCTCGGCTTTGCATTTCACGGTTAGTCGGGGCTGCATCAATGGATCGCCCTTGGCGTTGGCCTCAGACAACAGCACAGAGCAGGCCGGGTTTGCGCGCAATGCTGCGGTATGCTGCGACAGGTTAGACACCAAAATAAGCGGGGCAATGCCGTCAAACCCAACCGCCACTCTTGTTACCATAGGCCAGCTTGATCCCGGCTCAAGCGTAGCAATGGCGCAATAACGGGCGGTGTTGAGCAGGCGCTTTGCCAGCGCGCGTGCTTCATCATCGGTTGGGCGAATAATATCAGTTTTTTTGTTCATTTATAAGCTCTTATTGTATAAAGGCGCTAGCCATACTGGCCACAGGAAAGCACGTGGCTGGGCGGCCAGCTGCCTCTTGCCAGCGACCAATAGAACGCCTCGTTTTATAACCCGGCAGGCCATCAGCGCCGCCAACATCATGCCCCAGCGCCTCAAGCCCCTGCTGGATGCGCGCTATGTCAGACCGGTAGATGGTGTTAAGCCCCTGCCAAGCTGCGGCGAAACTGCCCATGCCATATTGAATGCGATCACCAAGGTTGCCGACATAAAGCGCATAGAGATCACTGCGATTATAGCGCTTTAAAACGTAGAAATTTGGCGTAACAATGAAGGCTGGACCGTGTCGCCCGGCGGGCATAAGCAAAAATCCTTCGCCTTGGCGCTCATGTTCGGGGAAGGCGCTGCCAGACACGCGCCGGACCCCAAGCGCTTCCCAATCAGCTATGTTCCTGCCCTGATCTGGGCCCTCCAACGTGCATGAAATAGTGCTTGGTACGTGCACCTCAAAACCCCAATCGCGGCCCGCGATCCAGCCATGTACCGCCAAAAAATTGGCGATCGACGCCAAAGTGTCGGCCTCAGAGCGCCAGATATCAGCCCGGCCATCACCGTCGCCATCGGCAGCGTAGGCAAGGAAACTTGCGGGCATGAATTGCGGCTGCCCCAGCGCCCCGGCCCAGCTGCTTTTTATTGCCTCCAGCGGCACATGTCCTGCTTGGGCTATCTGCAATGCCGCGACCAACTCATTGGTCAGATAGTCGCCCGAGCTGGCATAAGCCCGGCTGCCAAGCACCTCAAAAGCGTTGTACGAAATAGGCACCCGACCATAGCCGCTCTCGCGCGCCCAGATGGCCAATAAAATACGCCCCGGCACGCCGGAATTGACCTCAACCGCGCTCAAAACTGTGGCATAACCGGGCATAAGCTGCCGGCCAATCGCAGCGGTGCCAGCCATATCGCCGCGGCTAAAATAGTTAGCGGGCGCGCGAAATTCAGCTTGGCTTTGTTGCCGCGGGATCGCCGGATCCATCCCCGGAAAGACCAACCCAGACAGCTGCCAATTAAGCGTGACCCCGGCAAAAGCGCGTTCAAAAATACCCGTCGAAACCGCCTGCGCCTCAGCCAGAGGCCAAACAACATCATTGAGCCAAATCCTGTAATTTTGTTCTATTTCAGCGCGGTTCTGCGCAAAGCTCGGCCCAGATAAAACCATCAAAAACAGAGTAAACGTGATCAGCAATCGCAACATTTTATGGCTCCAGCGACAGTTTCAACAATGGCACAATTTTATCATACGCATGTTTATCATAATCACCGCACGACCGCGTTCAATCAACATCGTTTCTGCTGCAATAATTAGCATGGCTACGCCCAAACATCCTGTCCGTATGGCTTTTCCCGCAGATAGCCGCAGCAGTGAATATATTTCGCGCAAATGGCCGGGCAGGGCCCGCGCTTGCCCGGCATCATGGTGCGCTTAAGTGCATGAAAGGCGAAAGAAGAGGTGATCCCTCGCCGTAAAGTGTGGCTCTATTGAGCAAGATATCGTGCAAATCCGGGCAGGCACCGCTACAATGGCCTATGATAAGTTTGATCGTAAAAGTGCTCCGATGGCTGCTAAAAGCCGGCTTGGTTTTAGCAATTGCCATCGCCCTGTTCGCCGGGTTTCAGCAGTGGCGAAATTCCGGTAATACGGCCCTGCTGACGCCACCCGCAGATAGTTTGCGTTTGGCCACCTATAATGTCCATTATATCTCAGTCCGGCGCGAAACTGGCGCTTGGTCTTTGGGCGATTGGGAGCGGCGAAAAACCCCGCTTGATCTGGCGTTCAAAACAGTCGACGCTGACGCAATCGGCTTCCAAGAAATGGAAAGTTTTTCGCGCGGCGATGAGAGCCAATTGAACCTTACGCTGGATTGGCTGTTAGAAAACAACCCGGCCTATGCTGCGGCTGCGGTCGGTGACCCGCATATTTTCCCCTCAACCCAGCCAATTTTATACAGGACAGCGCGTTTGCGCCTCGTCGATCAAGGCTGGTTTTTCTTTTCGCAAACACCTGATGTGATCTATTCGCGGACTTTCAACGGCTCTTTTCCGGCCTTCGCGTCATGGGCACAGTTTCAAGACCGCACCAGCGGCGAGATGTTCCGAATGGTCAATCTGCACACAGATTATGGCAGCAGGACGAACCGGCTCAGCTCTGTCGCGTTGGTCGCTCGCCGCATTGCGCCGTGGATCGCCCGCGGCGAAGTGGTGGTGCTAACCGGCGACCTTAATGCGCGGCACGGCGCACAAACTATTGATATTCTTGAAGAAATAGGGCTAACCTTCGCAAATATCGCAGGCTCTACATATCACTTCAACCACGGCGCAAACCTGTTTGGCGCTATCGACCATATTGGTTTTTCAAGCGGCGTAGATTTGGTGGCGCCCGCTGTCGTCTTGCGCCAAAAGTTCGCTGGAGAATGGCCGACCGACCATTACCCGGTGGTCGTGGACATGGCCTTCGACCGTTAATACTTGGTCTTACAACTGCAATCTCCAGCTGTGCTTCAGTCAAAATTGCCCCGTAATTAACCCCCACCCCTAACTGTCACATCCCGGCAGGTAGTATGGCTGTTTTTGAACAGGTCTGGCTTGAGTTTGTGCCCGTCTTTCATCGCTTGCGAGGGTGACTTGCTGCCCAAAGCTGATTGCGGCAACTGCTGGGTGTAGAGCCAGACGTAACGATGCAGCGTGGTTTCCAGTTCTTCGCCAGATCGGAAGT
>NVXG01000089.1 GCA_002733805.1 Robiginitomaculum sp.
AATGACCAGAACCGGCGATATCCTCGGTTATGCTCGTGTCTCGACATCCGAGCAAAACACATCGCCGCAATCCGAACGCTTAAAAGATGCTGGAGCCATCCGGTTTTTTGAAGATGTCATCTCTGGTAAAAAATTCGAACGGCCTGGGTTGGCAAGCTTAATCGACTTTGCCCGCCCCGGAGACAGCCTCTGCGTCATCCGCCTTGATCGCCTCGGACGATCTCTAAAGGAACTGCTAGAAACGGTTGAGGATTTAAAATCACGGGGCATCAATCTGGTCAGTCTTGAGGAAAAACTGGACACATTCAGTGCGGCGGGCGAGTTGGTGTTTCATGTATTTGGGGCCATCGCCCATTTTGAGCGGCGGTTGATTTCAGAACGCACCCGCGACGGTATCGCCGCCGCTCGAAAACGGGGCAAAAATCCGGGGCGACCGAAACTGGATACTGAAACTATTTTGGCGTTACAGAAACTGGTCAAAGCAGGAATGACCCCTGGAATGGCGGCAAAACAGCTTGGTATAGGCAGATCAACGGCATACAGAGTTGCAAAGGCTTCAGATTAATCAGTCATATTCACTGAATGTTCTCCCTTACCGTTACTCAGTGAACAAACCTTGCGACGCCCACTGAAAAGACGTCAATCCAACCGCATTTCGGTTTTCTGCGCCCAATCAAGTCGTTTTGGCCACCTTAGACCCGCTCGTTCATCCTGTTTGTGGAAGGGTCCCGCCAGCGCAAACCACCACGATTTATGAATTCACTCCACCCACCACAGGATTAGTATCAACACGTGGCCTGCCGTGAGACATAAACGCTGCTAAGGCGGGCCATTTGTGCGCCCTAAAGTCAGAAAAGATCACTCAAATCACGGCTCCAGTTTGAAAACAGCACTTTAGACTTCGATGATGGAATCACTGGATCCTGATCATCGCAAACAAGGACATTTCGCCTCAATTTAGTTTATCAAAATGGCCAGCAACGCCGAAAATACCTAGATTTCAATTTAGACGCCGGAATCTTGGAGCTGCTGGGCCTTCACATTTAATTCAAGCGACATTCTACTCAGCTTCACTCATTTGATAATTTGCTGCATCGAGAAATGACTTTTTAATCGTAACACCCCATCCCGGGGCGTCGGACACGTTCACTTTCCCATCCGTAATAGTAAACGGGTTCTCATTAAAAAGCTCATCAGCCCATTGTTGGCTATACGGACCTTCAATCGAGTATTCGAGATAGTTTCCGCCGTTCGCAATAGCGCGCAAAATATGCATTGAGCATAGGGTCGCAAGACCCAAGTTTGCCGAATGCGGCAAACATGGCAATCCAGCTTCTTCAGCCAATCGCGCGACCTGCATCGTGCGATGTATTCCGCCAAGATACAGCACGTCAGGCTGTACAATATTGACGGTTTTTTTCTCAATGATTGTACGCCAGGCAGACATTTCGCAGTCCTGCTCGCCCCCTGTCACATCAATAGACAGAGCATCGGTTACCTGTTTGGTCCAGTCAAATTCCCAATAGGGGCATGGCTCTTCAAAGTGGCAAATGTCATTGTCCTCAAGAAGGCGGCCAACTTCAATTGCGCGTTTCGGTGAAAATCCAGAATTGCCGTCCACAAGTTTTGCTATTCCATCGCCAAGTGCTTTGGACACAACCGGTACAATCTCTTCGGTTCGACCTGGCCATTTGTCAACATCGCGCCCGGCCTCCAGCCCAACGCGCCATTTGAAGGCATCTATACCCTTCTCATCTCGCAAACGCACAAGTCTTTTAGCTTCATCTTGGGGTGTAATGTCGCGCCGCATTGAACTGCCGTAAATACGCAAAGGACCGGGTGTCCCACCCAACAGCTCGACCACCGGCTTGTTTTCAACTCTGCCCTTTAGATCCCAAAGCGCTGTATCTAGCCCGGCTGTCGCACGGCGCACATAACTGCCCGGAAATTTGAGCTCTTTTTCACCGATCAGATCAATCATGTCGGTGAAATCAAGGGCATCCTTGCCGATCGCATGACGCGCTATCTGACGGTGAAAAACATCGCATGTGATGTCGGCATTATATGTCGAAATTTGCCCCCAACCCTGATCGCCAGTATCAGTGGTAACGCGCACAAACCCGATAGTCTGATTGGTAAATGTCTCTAGCTTTTTGATAAGCATTTGGATCCCCTTCAATATGTTGCTCGGTGGCGTTTTGCAGTGCGGACCTCAGGTAGGTCGTTGCGCGTTCGTTATTGGATGCGGCGCAGCAAAGTGACATGCAACTTGGTGACCCGGCATGATTTCAACGGATTTCGGATTGTCGCTGGAGCAGATATCCTTGGCAATTGGGCACCGCATGCGAAAGGCGCAACCCGATGGTATATCAGTCGGGCTAGGCACATCGCCTTGCAAAACAATCCGTTCAATCTCTTTTGTCGGGTCCGGATGCGGCGCGGCAGACAGCAGCGCCTCGGTATAAGGGTGATGCGGCGCAGCGTAGATTTGGTCCTTTGGGCCGATCTCAACAATGCGGCCCAGATACATAACGGCAACGCGATCTGCCACATGCCGGACCACAGCCAAATCATGCGAGATAAACAGGATCGAAAACCCCTCACTCTCTTGCAAATCTTGCATAAGATTAATGATTTGCGCCTGTATCGACACATCAAGCGCCGATACTGGTTCGTCAGCAACGATGAACGACGGATGAACCGAGATCGCCCGCGCAATGCCAATCCTCTGACGCTGACCGCCCGAAAATTGCCGTGGTTTGCGGTCCATATAGATTGCCGGCAAACCGACAAGCTCCAGCAATTCTGCCACCCGTTCTCGGCGGTGGCTTTTGTCACGGATCATGCCAAATGAATCCATCGGTTCTGAGATGATCTGTGCAACCGTCCGACGCGGTGAAAGCGATCCAAATGGATCCTGAAAGACCATCTGCATGTTTTTGCGCATTTGCCGCATTTCCTGTCGCGACAGGTTGGTCAAGTCCTTGCCGTCCATCGAAACATGGCCTTCGGTCGCCTCGATCAGACGCAAAAGCAGCCGCCCGAGCGTAGACTTACCGCAGCCTGACTCGCCAACAACGGCCAAGGTTTCGCCCTTCATGATCTGAAAAGAAACATTGTCCACCGCCCGAACTTCCGCCCGCTTTGGACCAAGACGAATGGAATTATCGACGAAGGTTTTGCCAAGGTTTTTGGCTTCAATAAGGACGCTCATTCCACACCCTCAGCAGTTGCCCAACATGCCGCGACATGGGTGGGGCCATAAGATTTCATCGGCGGCATCTCCACCGCACATCGATCCATCCGAACCGGACAGCGCGGCCGAAACGGGCAGCCCTCCTTGATCGTCCCGGGCGGCGGAACCGAGCCTTGAATTTGATACAACCTGTGTTGCTTTTCTGTCAGCGTCAGCACCGATTTCAACAGACCCTGAGTGTACGGATGTTTAGGCGAGGCAAATAAAGAATTTATGTCCGCGTCTTCCAAAATATGTCCGGCATACATAACAATAACACGTTCACAGAACTCAGCTACGACTCCAAGATCATGGGTAATCAACATAATCGCCGAATTATACTGCTTACGTATATCGAGCATCATATCAAGAACCTGCGCTTGAATGGTCACATCCAAGGCAGTTGTGGGTTCGTCTGCAATTAGTAGCTTTGGATTACATGCCATCGCAATTGCGATCACCACTCTTTGGCGCATCCCGCCAGAGAATTGATCTGGGTATACGTCAATGCGGGTTTCGGGGTCCGGCATTCCGACCAACCGCAAAAGTTCAAGTACTTTTACTCTGCGGGCATCAGCAGACAAGTCTGTGTGCAGCATAATGGCTTCGTCAATCTGGTCGCCAATCGTCATCACCGGATTAAGCGACGACATCGGTTCCTGAAAAATAAAGCCAATTTCTTTACCGCGGATAGAAGTCAGCTCAGAATTCGAAAGCTGCAACAGGTCTTTTCCATCAAAATATACTTGGCCGGTTACACGGGCCGGCGGAGTAGGTACCAGCTGAAGAATTGAAAGCGCAGTCATGGACTTTCCCGATCCGCTCTCGCCGACGACACCAATAGCCTCACCCGGGTTTATGGAAAACGATACATCGTTAACCACACAAAGTGGCTTGTCTTTGGTTCCGAAGCTAACGTTCAGATCCCTTATTTCGAGTAATGGTTTGCTCACTGATTTGTCTCCGGATCAAGCGCGTCACGTACAGAATCACCCAGAATACTGATGGCGAGAACAACAACCGTAATTGTTAGACCGCCCGCAAGAATAGGCCATTGAGTTGCGAACATATTTGCAAGCCCATCGCGGATAATGTTTCCCCAAGATGGGTTAGGTGGCTGTGTGCCTATCCCAAGAAACGAAAGTGTCGCCTCAACCCGAATAGAACTTGCTGCCCATAGTGTCATCAGAACCACAATTGGTGCTAGAATATTTGGTATGATATGGCGAATAATTATGACCGGCGTACTTACCCCTGCGGCAATGGCCGCCTCAACGTAAGGCTCCTGCTTTACGGCTAAAGTTGAGGCGCGGGCAACGCGGGCAAAACCAGGTGTAAAAGCAATAGTAAGAACCACTACAATGTTCCAAAAACTTCCGCCAAGTGCGGCAGCAATCAAAATTGCCAAGAGCAATTCTGGAAATGCCATCAGCATGTCCACGACCCGGCTGATCAATCGGTCGACAATACCGCCAAAGTAACCTGCTGTAACACCGAGTGTTACGCCCAATATCGCCGCGAAAATTGGCGAAAGTAGCCCGAAGATAAGCGAATTTCGCGATCCATATATCATTCGGCTCATGACGTCGCGGCCAAACTGATCAGTGCCCAACCAGTGTTCCCATGATGGATGCTTATTGATATTCAGGATCGACTGCGACAGCGGATCATAGGGCGCAAGAGTGGGCGCAAAGACCGCAGTAATAATAAAAACAACCACCAGTACAGCAGCAATCTTCGTTGACAATCTATCAAAAATTACAGCGCGAATTGCATCTGCAATTGTCGGTTCATCGGCAAGCGCTTCGCGCTCGAAAATATTATCGGTTTGTGACCCGGCATTTCCCGGTTCTGCTACCTCGTTCATGATTTCATCCGTATTCTTGGATCCACAAGAACGTAGACCAAATCCATAATAAAATTTACGATGACAACGAAAAACGCGAACATCATCACGCCAGCCTGAATTACCGGATAGTCACGTTCGTGAATGGCATCAATCAGCAACCGACCTATACCCGGCCTATTGAAAATAAGCTCAATAGCGACAGCACCCGACAAAGTAGCCAGAATTGAAATGCCAATCCCTGTGGATAGAGGCAGCAAAGCATTGCGCAAACCATGTTTATATACAACGCGGGTTTCGCTCGCTCCTTTTGCACGCGCGGTACGCACAAAATCTCTACCGAGTACTTCCAGCAAAGATGTTCGCGTCAGCCGCCCCAAAAACGCCGACTTCAGCAACGCCAATGTCATTGCCGGTAAGATTATATGATAAAGACCGTCCCAAAATCCGTGCCCGGCGCCGTTGATCGGAAACCAGCCTAGCTTTAGCGAGAAAACGACAAGCAACACAGCCGCCAAATAAAAGTCCGGTATAGCATAGCCAATAAGAGAATAAAGCCGAACGATATGGTCAGCGGGTTTGTTTCGGTTGGTGGCTGCCAAAACCCCTAGTGGGATACCCACGGTGAGGCCCATAAGGACAGAAACAATTGTCAGATATGCAGTATGTGGAAGGTTCCTGATGATAAGATCGCGGACCGGAACGTCATTTATAAGCGAAGTTCCAAAGTCGAGATGCACGGCATCCCAGAGGAACTTCAAGTATTGCAGCCATAGCGGGTCGTTCAACCCCATCCGTTCTCGGAATATAGCGAGTTGAGCTTGGTCTGCCAGAGGCCCCAACGCGGTTAGCGCTGGGTCCCCCGGGAGTATGCGCATGGCAATAAATACAAGTGTTAATACCAAGAACACTGTCGGTATAGCATCTAGTAAACGGAATAATATATATCTTGTCATGCGCAAATACCCTTATTAAGCGACGATTGAAGCTTTGCAGAAGCGCCAATAGGCATAGCCGCCGTTTACTTCATAACCCAGATCAATACGTGGGTTCCGGACTACCGTGTAGGATAGGGTTGGTAGGCCAAACATCGGAAGGTCACGTTGTATCTGTAGTTCAACTTCGCGTCCCACTCTGACATATTCGTCGAAAGTGGTCGTTTGAAGCATCGCTTCCAGCTTTTCATCCACACCCGGCATTGCCACGCCATAATGCGAATAGTTTGCCCCACCAGAACTGTCGTCCTTCATATTAGCCGCAGAGGCCGCGTAGTTGTTGTAGACATAAAGCGGAATAGGCGGCAACGAACTAGAGTTGATGTTGAGCGTATTCAGGTTCTGTCTGTTAGAACCGTGATATGCCGAGTGATCCATGATCGTCAGATCGATATTGATACCTGATCCACGCAGCTGTTCTTGAATAATCAGGTGCTGAGACCGGTAATCTTCACGTTGCGAAGTATTTACAGGCAATGTCAGCCCATTCGGGAAACCTGCATCCGCCAGCAACTCTCTCGCCAGATCCGGGTTATACTCATAGCGCAGATCCTCCGGCAGCTCTTCAAGCTCAAAGCCAGTCGGATAGCTAGGCGGGTTGATCGAATAGACCATCCGTGCCATCGGCTGTAACGCATCAACAAGTTCCTGTTTGTTAATGGCATGGGCAATCGCCTTGCGCACCTGAATATTCTGCAACGGCTCTTTTGAAAGATTGAAGAATAACGTGTTAAACGATCCCGGCACCGTCATATCGAAAAGTAAGTCCGACTTCTGGTTCTGGATTTGCGGCACCCAACCCGGCGCACGCACGCCCTCGATCATATCAACTTCACCCGACAGCAATGCCAGCGTCCGCGCCGTTGTATCAGAAATATAGAGGCACTCAATTTTCGAGATATTGGCAGGCTCTCCCCAGTAATCTTCATGCCGGCTCATGAACACACCGTTTTCGGTGTCGAAAACATCCAACTTGTAAGGGCCGGTGCCAATCGGATCGGTCGCAAAACCTTCACCTTTTTCTTCTTCGGCCTTTTTCGAAACCACCATGACGTTCTTAGTGAAGATCGTCGAACCCAAGAATAACGGATCAGGGTTATTGAGCGTTATTGTAACTTCGTACGTCGCTGACGCCGTAACATCGCTGATGTTGATATAATTCGACGTCGAAACACCGTCATTCATGGCCCGCATAAACGAATGAACCACGTCATCCGCGGTCATCTCACCATAGCCTTTGTGGAACTGCACACCGCGGCGCAGCGTAAAGACCCAAGTTTTTGCATCGTCCGAAGTCGTCCAGCTCTCAGCAAGCCATGGCTGGAAATCACTTGGCGCTTTGCCAAAATCACCATCTTCTGGCGCGGCAAGATATTCAAACATCTGCGTGCAATGCCAGTTGTCAGCACCCTGCGTCGTGTAGTTCGGGTCCGCTTTGCGCGGCCCCCCTGCCGAACTGGCAAAGCGCAAAGTATCTGCGTCCGCAGCGCGCAACGCTGGCGCTGAAACGCCAACCGCAGCAGCCGCAGCAGCTGTACCCAAAAGTGTTCTTCTCGTAATCATTTGAAAGTTTCTCCCTTGGTAATAAGCGTACAGAAATCTTCCTGCACGCTGGTATCAGTCAGCAAAATGCAAACTGAAATTTCGTTTTCTTACGGCCATCAGCACCCTGAACAGATCCTAGTCCTCACCTTCGATACTTGTTCAGGGCCGGGTCGATTATCTAATAGGTTCAATCATGTACGATGTTTATCCAGTTCAGCATCGATAATGCCCAAACCCAGCCCCGGCCCGTCAGGAACCGTAAAGCAGCCGCCCTCAGGAATTGGCGGATTCTCGAATGCGACGTGCATTCGGGTGTCTGGATCTGCAAACTCGGCTGGCTTGGTATTGTGCATTAGTGTCGCAAGCACATGCAGGTTGGCAACATGCCCGATACCGGGTTGCGTCTGGTGCGGGACAAGTTCGACCCCATGCGCATAACAAATTGCAGAGCATTGCATTAGGCCAGTGATACCGCCCATTTTTACGATATCTGGCTGCACCATTCGCACGCCGGCATTGATAATATCGACCAATGCTTGTGTCGTGTAAGTTTGCTCAGCTGCCGCAACGGTAATATCTAGCCGCTGCGCGACCTCACCCATTGCGCGCACATCGTAATGCTGCACCGGCTCCTCGAACCAGATATAGCCTAGATCTTCCAACGCCCGGCCGACACGGATCGCACCGCCGACCGAGTATTGGTTGTTCGCATCAAACGCGAGAGGGAAATCATCCCCGACCAGCTTACGAACCGCCTTTGCTTTGGCAATATCGCCGGGGATATCATAGTCCTGCCGGGTCCGGTCCCCGTCCCAACGAATTTTGATCGCAGCAGGCTGTTCAGATATCCAGCGCGCCTCAACAGTCTTAACGACTTCATCAACACTGCGCGCAGCATTGCCGCCGATAGACGCATAGAACGGCAAGCTTGTCCGCCAAGCCCCACCGAGCATTTTGTAAACTGGTAAATTTAGGATTTTACCCTTGAGATCCCATAGCGCAATATCCAGCGCGGCCAGCGCCCCTGTAACGGCACCTTCGGGACCAAGCTTGATATATCTGTGCAGCAAACGGTCATAAATTACCGCATGATCCAGCGGATCAGCGCCCTTCAGACTATCAGCAAAATCACGCGCCACCAGTAGGCTATGTTCGCCGCCCATCATTGGTGATGCTTCACCATATCCGGTCAATCCGCTTTCTGTTCGCACCCTTACTATCGCACTTCGGAGCCCCGGAGGATCAGTTGGGCGCCAAGAAACCTGGAATGCTTCGACGCTGGAAATCCGGTGCGAGGACCCAGTCTGGTCTGCTTGTATCTGAGAGTTTGTCTGTGTGTTCATTTTATCCATGCAGCTTTTGTCTGCTTTGCATTGCGCGATAACTTTAATCGGGCATTAACGTACGGTAAACTTTGCTTGCATCCGTATGCAAGAGATATTTTTTGGATGCAAAATATTTGGAGACCACCCGTACAGATATTTCTCAAAGAGCGCGACGCTGGCCTTTAACCTAAACAGTTGACGCTCCGGTCTTCGCAGGTGAGATTACTCAACTAGTTGATACTTTTTACTTTTTATAACTATATTTGCCTGAAATTCTGGAGGTATGACGAAATTTTTGCAACTACAAATTCCAAATATTCCAACGGCTCGACCACCAAAACCGCCTCCCACCGGGTCATATTGCCAGATTTAATCCTACTCTCAAGATCACTTTTGGCTAAACATCTGAATGCGCTGTCAACGCTTGATACTGGCATTCAACCGCAGTAGTAGTTGCCAATTGGAGCGCCCACAGACTAAAATCTGTAGACCTTAATTGATGGTAATGAGTGGGATTAGAGTGGTAGAAGACAGGCAAGACGCCCCAAAACGACCGATGACAGCCCGTCAGCTCGCATCATTGATTGGCGTTAGTCAATCTGCCGTTTCGCGTGCATTTACCCCCAGCAGCAGTATTTCGCCTAAATTGCGGGAACGTATCCTGAAAAGTGCGCGCGAAATTGACTATCATCCGAACGCAATTGCCTCAATGCTGACCAAGCAAAAGACCAACATTGTTGGTGTTGTTGTCTCTGATGTACGTAACCCATTCTACCCGGTGTTAATCGAACATCTGATCCGAGAATTGCAAAAGGTCGGCCTGCAAAGCCTGATGTTTTACGTCACGCCTGGCGCACGAATTGAAGAACAACTCGTAGCAATTAGAACTTATAATGTTGATGCTGTTGTCGTCATCGCCGCAACGATTTTGCCTGAAAGTGAATTGGCCTGGGCGACCCAAGGGCGCAAAGCAGTCTTACTCACGCGGCAAGGCGAAGAAAACCTAACCACAATATGTTGTGACAACGCAGCAGGTTCACGGGCCATTGTTGACCATTTTCATGAAATCGGCTGCCAAAAAATTGGGTATGTTGCCGGGTTGACGAAAAGTGGCGTCGGCTTTGCACGCCACAACGCTTTCGTTACACGACTAGCAGAGCTTGGTATGCGCTTGGCCGGAACTGTTAGCGAAGAATCCTACAGTTATGATGCCGGTTGGCGCGGCGCGTTGGAACTCTCAAAAGAGAAGCCGGACGCAATATATTTTGCCTCCGATATTCTCGCATTGGGCGGCATGGATGCGTTACGTCGCGAAAAGGGTATTAGTATCCCCGATGATATCGTGGTCGCCGGTTTCGATGACATTGAAATGGCTTCTTGGCCAAATTACGATTTGACGACCTACAAACAGCCCATCTCAAAACTTGTCGCTGAAACAATTGGATGCCTCGTTTCCGATAAGAAAGTGACAAATATACATATTGCTATTCCAGGGGAATTAATTGTTCGGACGTCCTCTTCAAGGAAATAGATACATAGGGGTCTGTTCCGGCTGGAGGCGAAATCCTACGCTAAGGGTAATTTAGCGCTTTTTCGACCACCTGTATTCGCCTGTGAGAAGAATATGTGCCCATCCGAGCGGGGAAGTGTGGGCCAGAAGCTCTGGAGGTGTGGGTAACCCGGCTTGTTTTCTTTGATGAACCGCCTCACCCAACCGGGCCGTGTTCCAATATATAACGATTGCCGTAAGCAGGTTCAGACCTGCCATGCGGTAATGCTGACCTTCGGTTGTTCGGTCGCGGATTTCACCCTGACGACGGCTTTATTGCACAAATCGGGTGATGGGATTCACCTTGTGAATCCAGCGTGATAGGTGGCGGCTATGAGCAGCTGGACACCAACGACTTACAAGACCA
>NVXG01000090.1 GCA_002733805.1 Robiginitomaculum sp.
CGCATCGTATGAAACGTGGACGCTTTATTCGCAGATGATGCAAAAGAACCCGCCGATCCATCTGCGTGATCTTTTGGCGATTAAGCCGCTGGGCGCCGCGGTGCCGCTTGATGAAGTTGAGAGCATTACCGCGATCCGCAAACGGTTTGTCACGCCGGGCATGAGCCTTGGCGCGCTGTCGCCTGAGGCGCATAAAACACTCAACGTGGCCATGAACCGGATAGGTGCCAAGTCTGACAGCGGCGAGGGCGGCGAAGACCCGGCGCATTTTGTCCCCGAGGCAAATGGTGACAACCCGTCTGCCAAGATCAAACAGGTAGCCTCTGGGCGCTTTGGCGTGACAGCTGAATATCTGGGTCATTGCGAAGAGCTAGAGATTAAGGTCGCCCAAGGTGCCAAGCCCGGCGAGGGCGGCCAGCTGCCCGGCATGAAAGTAACCGAGCTGATTGCGAGGCTGCGGCACAGCACCATTGGTGTGACGCTGATCAGCCCGCCACCGCATCACGACATCTATTCGATCGAAGATCTGGCCCAGCTGATCTACGATCTCAAGCAGATCAACCCGCGCTGTAAGGTGACGGTTAAGCTGGTGGCCTCGTCCGGTGTGGGTACGATTGCCGCTGGTGTGGCCAAGGCCAAGGCCGATATCATTTTGATCTCTGGTCATAATGGCGGCACGGCGGCGTCGCCGGCAACGTCGATCAAATATGTTGGCCTGCCATGGGAAATGGGCCTGACCGAGGCGCATCAGGTGCTGGCAATGAACAACCTGCGCGAGCGGGTGACCTTGCGCACTGATGGTGGGCTGCGCACTGGGCGCGACATCGTCATGGCGGCGATGCTCGGGGCCGAAGAATACGGTATCGGCACGGCGGCGTTGATTGCCATGGGTTGCATCATGGTGCGGCAATGTCAGTCAAACACCTGCCCAGTTGGGGTTTGCACCCAAGACGAGGCTCTGCGCGATAAGTTTACTGGCAGCGCTGAGAAAGTAGTCAACCTGATCACCTTCTACGCTACGGAAGTGCGTGAAATATTGGCCTCAATCGGCGCGCGCTCGCTTGACGACGTGATTGGCCGGGCCGATCTGCTGACCCAAGTTAGCCGTGGTGCGGCGCATCTTGATGATCTTGATCTCAACCCGCTGCTGATCACCGTGGATGGGGCGCAAAAGATCAAATATGATCGCAACAAGCCGCGCAACCCGGTGCCAGACACGCTGGATGCTGAGATCGTCAAAGACGCCGCGCGGTTCTTGGAAGACGGCGAAAAGATGCAGCTGGAATACGGTGTGCAGAACACGCTGCGGACCATTGGCACGCGGACCTCGGCGCATATTGTTGAGCGGTTTGGCATGCGCAATGATTTGCAGGCCGACCATTTGACAGTGAAGCTTAACGGCTCGGCTGGCCAATCTTTGGGTGCGTTTGCCGTGCCGGGGCTCAAGCTGGTCGTGTCGGGCGATGCCAATGATTACGTGGGCAAAGGTCTGTCGGGGGGCACAATCGTTGTGCGTCCGGCCATGACTTCGCCGCTGGTGGCCAGCGAGAACACCATCATCGGCAATACGGTGCTTTATGGCGCCACAGATGGCTACTTGTTTGCTGCCGGGCGCGCAGGCGAGCGGTTTGCGGTGCGCAATTCGGGCGCGCAGGTGGTGATTGAAGGCTGCGGCTCTAATGGATGCGAATATATGACCGGCGGTGTGGCGGTGATATTGGGCTCTATTGGCGCCAACTTTGGCGCGGGTATGACCGGCGGCATGGCTTACATATATGACCCTGACGGGGTCAGCGCGCCACTGTTGAACATGGAGACGCTGGTGAGCAACCGGGTCTGTGTGAGCCATTGGGAACAGCAGCTACGCGGGTTAATCGAAGCCCATGCCAAAGAGACAGGCAGCCGCCTCGCCGCCGATATTTTGGCCCGCTGGGAGGTTGAATGCGGCAATTTTGTGCAAATCTGCCCTAAAGAGATGCTGCAAAACCTCAGCCATCCGCTATCGGCTGACAGGGCTGCAATCCCCGCAGAATAAACGATTTATTAACCAATAAGGCAGGTGTCCCAGCGACGCCTGCCTTATTCTTGCCGCAATTGAGGCTGATTCCGCCATAATTGTATCAGATTTGTGGACAATCTTGAGGACAATCCTTGTTCTAAAAGAGTTGCCGCTATGCCTATCAGCTATACAGATCAGTTTTGGGTCATGGACCCCTTTGCGCCGCCAAACTCTGGCGACCCGCTCACTGCCTTTGATTATGAGCTGATTGATGACCAACCAGACGGCGAAATAACGGGCCTTGGGTCCGACTCGATCAATGGTCACGACGTGATCGGTGTTTTTAATGGCGATACGATTACGGTTAGGTTGGCTGATAATAGTGTTATCACGGTAGAGGGCTGTACTTTCTATCTCGACAACGGCACGCAGGTTTTTACGCCCACTGATGGCACAGTGCTTACGGATGTGACGTTTCTCAGCTCAACATTCGTGTGGGAAGATACCGAATTTGATGTCGGTGATCTTGGCCCGCCTTGCTTTACGCCCGGCGCGTTGATCGAGACGCCCAGTGGCGCGCGGCTGGTTGAAGAGCTTCAGGTTGGTGATCTTGTGAACACCCGCGATAACGGCCCGCAAGAAATCCGCTGGGTCGGACGCAGCGTTATTGCTGGCCGAGATAACTTTGCCCCTGTGCGCATTTGCAAAGGCGCGCTGGGCAACGCGCGCGATCTGATCGTCTCGCCGCAGCACCGCATGTTGGTGACTGGCTGGCGGGCAGAACTGTTTTACGGCGAGACAGAAGTGCTGGTTGCGGCCAAACATCTTATCAATGGCGACACGATCTACGCCGCCCCGGTAGAGAAAGTGACCTACATCCATCTGATGTTTGAGCGTCATGAAGTGATCTATGCAGAGGGCATTGCCACCGAGAGCTTTGATCCCGGCGGGCGCATGGCGCAAGAAAACCCGGCTTTGTTCCAAGAGCTGAGCCGGTTGTTCCCCGAAAAAGCCCGCGAAGGCAAATGGCAGCCCGACACGGCGCGCATAATTTTGCGCCATCATGAAGCGGCGTTGCTGGCAGCCTAAGGGCGTTTCGCTCTTCGATGTGACGCGCTAAAGAGGCTGCATGGCAAAAGCAAAGCGTGACCCTGATAAGAGGCGCGGGTTTCACCCGTTTCAATGGCTGTGGCGGCGGGTGTTTGGCCCGCTTTTGCGTCCGATCTTTAAGTGGGTCTTTCGTTTGGCTTTGGTCATTGGCGCGGTTGTTCTTTGCGCCGTCGTGCTTTTTGCGCTGATCAACCCGCCCACAACACCTTACATGATCGCCGAAGGCCAGCGGCTAGGGCAGTCTGTCCGCTACGAATGGGTAGATATCGACGATATTGCCCCGGTCATGGCCCGCGCTGTTGTTGCGGCTGAGGACGCCAACTTTTGCCTGCATTGGGGGCTTGATCTGGCGGCTATTCGTGCGGCTCTGGCCGATGGCAGCAACCGCGGTGGCTCAACTATTTCGCAACAGGTGGTCAAGAATGCCTACCTTTGGCAGGGGCGCAGCTACATTCGCAAAGCGCTAGAGGCGGTGATCACCCCGGTGATGGAGGCGGTCTGGTCTAAGCGGCGGATTGTTGAGGTATACCTCAATATTGTTGAGTTTGATGCGGGCGTGTTTGGCGTCGGTGCTGCCGCGCAACATTACTTTGGCGTGGCGCCGGCTGACTTGAGTCCGCGCCAAGCGGCACGGTTGGCGGCGATCTTGCCATCGCCCAAAACCCGCTCTGCCGCGCAACCGCGTCAGTTCGTTCGCCAAAGGGCGGCGCAGATCATTGACGGAGCGGCAACAATCCGCGCTGACGGCCGGGCGCGCTGTTTTGAGGCAGATTGAGTGCGAGGGGGCATTGATCCAAACGCGCGCATGCGGCATTGAAGAGCAATCCTTTCAGCGCTTTTTTGGATATCTGCAATGAACCGTCTTTATCACTTTCCGCTCTCGCCCTTTTGCCGCCGTGTCCGGCTTAGCCTTGCTGAAAAACGCATAGAGGTTGAGCTGGTCGAAGAACGCTACTGGGAGCAAGACGCCGACTTTTTGCGCCGCAACCCGGCGGGCAAAGTGCCGATCTTGAAGATGGGCAGCAAAACCATGGCGGAGAGCAGCGCCATTTGCGAATATATCGAAGAGACCTACCCGGACCGGTCGCTCATGCCAAAGGATGTTGACGCCCGCTATGAGGTGCGCCGCTTGGTGGCGTGGTTTGACGATAAGTTCTACAATGAGGTCAGCAAAAAGCTGCTGGGCGAGCGGGTGTTTCGCAAGCTTGCGGGCACCGGCTACCCGGATTCGGCCAATGTGAAATCTGGCTCGCGGGCGGTGAAATACCACCTCGACTATATGGACTGGCTGCTCGATCAGCGCCGCTGGTTGGCGGGCAATGAAATGAGCCTGGCCGACTTTGCCGCGGCTGCGCATTTGAGCTGTTTGGACTACATCTCTGATGTTGATTGGAACCGCTCGGAACTGGTTAAGAACTGGTATGCGACAATCAAATCGCGCCCGGCTTTTCGCTCGCTTTTGGCCGATCAGGTGCCGGGATTTTTGCCGCCCGCCCATTATGCCAACCTTGATTTCTAAAACCGAAATCGACGCTTTCGCGCGTGAGGCTGGCTTTACCGCGATGGGGGTTTGCCGACCCGATGCTATCCCGCAAGCGGCGGAGCGCTTGGCGACATATGTGGACGAGGGACGCCACGGCCAGATGGGCTGGATGGCTGAGCGGATGGCATGGCGCGGCAACCCGGCAGCGCTTTGGCCTGACGCCCGTTCGGTGATTATGCTGGCCGAGGCCTATACGCCCGAGCATGACCCGCTGGCGGTTTTGGACCAGCCTAGCAAAGGTGCGGTCAGTGTTTATGCGCAGGGGCGCGACTATCATGACATTGTCAAAAAACGGCTCAAACGGGTTGGGCGCTGGCTGATTGAGCAGGCACCCGAAGCGCAGATCAAGGTGTTTGTCGATACCGCGCCGGTGATGGAAAAGCCGCTGGCTGCTGCCGCCGGGCTGGGTTGGCAGGGCAAACACACCAATCTTGTGGGCCGAGATCTTGGCAATTGGGTGTTTCTGGGTGCGATATTCACCACGCTTGAGCTGGAGCCTGATAAGCCCGCCCGCGACAATTGCGGCAATTGTAGCGCTTGTCTCGACATTTGTCCGACCAAGGCTTTTGTCGCCCCCTACCAGCTCGATGCGCGGCGCTGCATCTCATATCTGACGATTGAGCATAATGGCCCGGTGCCCGAAGAGCTGCGCCCAGCTTTGGGCAACCGAATTTATGGTTGCGACGATTGTTTGGCAATCTGCCCGTGGAACAAGTTTGCCAAACAGGCGCATGAGATGCGCTATATTGGCAGTGGAGAAGCCCCTGACCTTGCCGCCCTTGCGGGCCTGGATGATGCCGCGTTTCGGCTATGGTTTGCGGGCAGTCCGGTCAAGCGCACCGGGCGTGACAGGATGATGCGCAATGTGCTCTATGCGATCGGTAATTCTGGCCGCCAAGAGCTGGTGGCCCCGGCGCAGGCTTTGTTGGACGACCCTGATGCGGTGGTTGTTGATGCAGCGCGCTGGGCGCTGGCCCGGTTGAGCGCGGCCAAAGGTTAATGCGAATCGAAATTGCCACGCCATGAGACGGTGAATTTGTGATCAATAAGCGGAAACACCCCGTTATTGGTGAAAAAACGGAACATGGCAGTGTTCAATCATTGCATCCATGGCGGTTTCCCGACACTCCGGCAGAAACGTCTTTTATCAACGTCGAACCTCATTTAAGAATAGCCGACAAAAACATTTTACTGGCAATATCAGGAAACGTGCATGACCTTCGACCAACCACGGCGCGTTCTTATTGTTGTCGAAAACTTGCCAGTACCCTTGGACCGTCGTGTTTGGCTTGAAGCGACGACGTTGGCGAAGGCAGGCTATCAGGTCTCAGTCATCTCGCCGATGGGGCGGGGCTGGGACAAACCTTACGAGCTGATTGAAGGCGTTCATATTTACCGCCATTCTGAGCCGCCAGAAGCCCATGCGGGCGCTGTGGCCTATGCGCGCGAATATGGCCATGCCATGTGGCACTGGTTTCGGCTTGCGCGGCTGGTGTGGAAAGAGCGCGGCTTTGATGTGATCCAGGGCTGTAACCCGCCCGATCTGATTTTTCTGCTCGCACTTTGGTACAGGCTTTGGGGCGTCGCCTATCTGTTTGACCACCATGATGTCAGCCCAGAGCTGTTTGAGGCCAAGTTTGGCAAACGCGGCTTGCTGTATAAGGTTATGTTGATCTGGGAGCGGATGACATTTGCCACGGCCTCAGTGTCTATGGCTACGAATGACAGCTTTGGCGCGATCGCGCAAAGGCGCGGCAAGATGAAACCCGAAGACGTGTTCGTGGTACGCTCTGCGCCCAAGACCGAAACATTTAAGCTGCTGCCGCCCGATCCGCAGTACCGCAAAGGTGCGGAAACGGTCATGGGCTATGTTGGCGTGATTGGTCAACAAGAGGGCATGGACCTGCTGGTGCTGGCCGCGAGCCATCTTATTAATAAGCTCGACAAGCCCGATGTGCATTTTGTCATTGTCGGCTTTGGTTCGCATCTTGAGGAAGTGCAGCGTGATGTGGCCGCACGCGGGCTGACCGAGCACTTTACCTTTACCGGTGCGCAATACGGCGAAGACCTGCTGGCGATCTTGAACAGCATCGATATTGGCGTCTCACCTGACCCCAAGAACCCGATGAATGACATCTCGACCATGAACAAGGTCATGGAATACATGACGCTTGAGAAGCCAATGGTGCAGTTTGATCTGACCGAGGGCCGGGTGTCGGCCGCTGGCGCATCGCTCTATGCAAAAGCCAATGACCCGGTTGATTTTGCTGTCAAAATTGCTGAGCTGATTGATAATCCGGCTGCACGCGCTGAGATGGGTAAAATGGGCCGTGAGCGGGTGCTCAACCGGCTGTCATGGAAGTATTCGGCAACGCAGCTTCTGGCGGCGTATGACCGGATTTATGCCAAGATGAGCGGCAAATAGGCTAAAAGTCTGACCGTGTGCTTGGTAGCAAGGCGGCGATGATAGCGCCGGTTAAAAATCCGCCCAGATGGGTCTGCCAGGCCAGTTCGCCATTTTGCAGCCACAGCACAACAAAGTTGAGCCCAACTAAAAAGCCGACCTGCTTTGCGGTTTGAATGGCTGGCTGCCGCCAGTTTCGCGCCTCGGTCCGGGCCGTGCGCAACTCCCAGACCAGCCAGCCACCGGCAAGGCCGAATATAGCGCCTGAAGCGCCGACCATAGGCCGGAACCCTTGTGACAGCAGGCCAAACACCGCAGCACCGCCGAGGGCGGACAACAGATAAAGCCCAAGAAACCGCCAGCTGCCGATGCGCGCTATTGCGATGCGCCCGAGCCAAAATAGCGCAACAATATTGCCGAGCATATGCAGCATGTCTGTATGCAAAAAGCTATAGGTGGCAAACATGACCGTTGGCTGAGCGGCAAAGTTTACTTGCCAGTCGCGCAAGATCCCGGTCCAAAATGCGCCGTTTTGATAGCTAATGGAGCGCCACCGGGTTGAGCCGATCAGCTCATTGTCGGCCAAGGTCAGCACAAGCTCGGGCAGGGCGACGGCCAGAATTAGTACAAGCAAAACAGGTTTTGGCCAGCGCATGCGCGGTCCATTTTGGCTGAGCTGTTGGTTTGATGCCATAACTTGACTTTGCCTGCCCAGTTGGCGCGCCACAAGGGGCAAGCGTTAAACACAGCGATAGGTGGGAGCCGGACGGCAGAGGCCTAGCCGGCGAATCGGCCAATGAAGCAGAGCGCGAGTGGCTCAATACAATCAAAAGGCGAATCACTTTGGTTACTTTCTGCGCAGAATATTAAACAGATCGCCGGTTTCTTGCCAGTGACGGGCCGAGAATGCCCAGAAATGCGCGGCAAAATGCCTTTAAATTGGCTGATTTGGCGAAAAGCCGCAAATTAGCCTCAATCAGCGACAAACATTGCTAGACACCCCAAGGTAAAATACCTGTAATGGCGGGATAAAGGCCAAAATTATTGGTTCGTTTTTAGTAAACGAGGCTACCATGCTCTGGACGATTTTAATTCTTGTCTACGCCGTCATCGCCGGTTTCGCTTTGTTTATGACCTTCTCTGAGAAGGCCAAAAGCGGCAGCCGCGGCTTGCGCTGGGCACCGATCAGCCTTTTTGCTTGTCTGATTTGGCCGATTACGATCGTCGCCGTTATTGTTGCCGCGCGTCGGCAGCACCGGTTGGTACGACCTAGCTAAATTTGGCGCAGGGCGGCACCAGCCACCAAACCTCTATTCAGGGATAAAGGCTGGAAGCTTTGGCAGGATGGCGGCCATCATGCGCTGAAGGCGTGCGTCGGCGTCGGCCTCTGATTCACCCTCGCCGATTGGGGTGACAAAGCGGACAATCGCGCCGTCAGTGCGCCCGATTGTCAGGCTGTCATAAACCACCGTGAACTTGGCTCTGAAATCATTGGTCATGCGGCGTCCGCGCTGCTCAAACCAATAATAGACCAGCTGTCGGCTGAGGCCTTTTTGGATAACCGCGCGGTTAACGTCGAATGTGCCATAGATCGTGCCGGGAATTGTAATGCTTGATTGGTCGAGCGAATAGACTTCCCAGCCGCCAACCGGCAGGCAGACTTCGGGCGAATGGATGCCTGTGCCAACGGTCTGGTCGGCATACCATGCTGAGAAGAAGTTAACGTAGTTGGCCTCAGACGGGCTTTGGTAGACGGCGTTAACATAGTCGGTGGCGTCAAGCACTTCGAGGGTTGCAGCCTCGATGGCGATTGTGAAGCCGGTCCATTCCTCAACATGCATGGGCAGCAGCGCAAAGCTGTCGCGCGAGACTTCCGCTCGTTCGGCTTTAGGGCTGAGCACAAACACTGCAGAGACCGCCAGAGTGATGCCAGCAGCTATGATCAGCCCGCGTGAGGGGGCAATGCTGCGCAAGCGTTGGAACTGGGCACCAAAGCCGTCAAAATCAAGGTCGATCGTGTCGCGCAGCGGCAGCGGGTTTGGTGTTAGCCGCTGCATGGCGACGGCCAGCAAGAACAGCAGGCCGACGCAGGCACCAAAGATGACCCAGCCCTCAAAGAAGTGCAAAAAGCCTTCGGCTTGGCCGATGCCGTATTTGTTGACCAAAATGCCGATGATGCCGATGCGGAATGAGTTCATGAACACGGTCAGTGGGGCGGCCATCAGCAACAGCACGGCTTTGTGCCAGAGCGGGCCACGGTACAGGATCGAGAACAGGTAAGAGAAGGACAGGATCGGGAATAGGTAGCGCAGGCCCGAACAGGCTTCTGCGACTTGCAGTTTATAGACGCCAAGGTCGATAACATTGCCCTCAAGGAAGACAGGAATGCCGACGAGGTGGATGAGCCAGACGCCCATCTCGGACGAAACCAGCTGTAGGAAGATGGTCAGCTGCCAATAAAGGAATTGTGGCAATGGCAGCATAAAGATCAGGTGCAGGACCGGGGCCCAGTGGGTTTTGCCGACGCGCCAGCCAAAGCCGAGCAGCACCAAACCGCCGACAAACAAGATCAGTGCATAGGTCACCACATCGGCGATTTGCGCCATGTTGCCGAAGACGCCAAGTAACAGACCGACAGCCAACAGCGCGATGCCCGGCCTGCGGTTGACCTCGGCGCTGGGGTCTATCGGTGGTGCATTATGCAGCTCACGCAAAAATAAGTACAATGATATCAGTGGAATAATCGGCCCGTGGCTATATTCTGGAGTTGCCCATGCCGCACCAAGTGACTTGAAGCCCAGCCAATAGACCGGGATCGCACCAAGGATCAACAGCACAAATAGCAACAGCCCAGTCAGGTTTTTGGTGCCGTGGCCTTGGACTGTATATGGTTGGTCAGTGGGGTGTGCGGTTGTCATACTTGGCTCTCTAACTCGTCAAAAATGAAACTGACTCGGCGCTTTTTTACAAACTAATACGCCAATGAGCATTTTATGTGGCCAAAATTTGAAAAGCGAGCTTTGAAAGCGTTAATGCCGGTTTGTTTACGCGATTGTGAGCGCGTTTTGCAGGTTAACCATCCGGCCCGGTTCAGGGCCGGAAATCAAAGGTGCGGCTGAGGGTCAACGAGACTGAGCTTGCATTGGCGCTGCCGCCCGCATCGTCACGCTGCTGAAAGCCGTAGCCAGCTGAGAGCGACCAGTCTGGGCCGAGCGCATAATCATAAGTGACGCCAAAGCTGGTGATATCTGTGGTTTCGGCAGCTTCTTCGGCGCGGACAAAGGCGAGGTTCACGCCAATATTTGACACAGGGGTCAGCGCATTATGAGCGCCGAGCGACAGTGAGGTGACGATCTCTTCAGCATCATCGCTGCCCGGCCCAACAGAACGGTTCAGGCTGGCGGTCAGCGCGCCACGGGGTAGGGTATACCGCATTTGCAAATTGCCGGTGGCGTATAGTTCGGCATCTGTGCCGCGTGTCAGCCCGATGCTGGCCGACAGGCTGCCGGTAGGCAGTGTATAAGTGCGGCCAAAATCAACCGACAGACGTGTGCCATCGGGGGTGTCGTCAGCGGCAAAGCCAAGCGTAAAGCTGCCATCGGGGCGATCAAAGTCTACGGCTGCGGTCAGCCCCAGTGTTTCGCGTGATGTGTCTGTCGCCTCTTCTTCGAACAGGCTGTAATGCAGGCCAATACGGGCCTGGGTCGCGGCGTTGATAT
>NVXG01000091.1 GCA_002733805.1 Robiginitomaculum sp.
CCTCCTCGCTTAACCCGCGAGGATGTTAACAGATAAGGTGGGTCAATTTTAAACGCCAATTACCCACCAAAGTGGATCACTTTTGCATGCCAATTAACAAACAAGATGCGAAGTTTTAGTTTTTTCCCGCCATAAGTTACGCTCATCGCAACTTCTTTCCAGCCACATTTTCTGAAACTGGGCCTTACCTCAACAAATGACATTTTATTTTTCCTTTCTCTTCTTCATGGCTTTACACGCCTCAATAATATCCTGGGCGTTTTTGCCCTCCAGCCATTCCGGGTTATCAATGCCGGTCATGCGCTTGACAAATCTGGTAAGGGCCGTGCGCCGCTGATCCTTAGTGCAATCCAGTTTCCCGCTGGCATGTAAATCCCACCACAGGGCATAGATCAGCCGCACATCGGCATGTATTGATTTGGCTTTGAACGTTTGCCGTTTTTTCGGCGTCCAGCCTTTCTCCTTGAAATGGTCCAGAACTTTGGTCAATTGCCGGTCCGACATATTGCCGCAACTGTCCGTGCCGGTGACAGTCTCAAGGGTAAAACGATAATCATCATCCGAAAGGCCCAGGTCTTTCTTGGCGATATGTATTTTTGCCAGCGTCATTCTACGACTTGTCATATGTTCTCTCCGATATTCCGAACCCGTCAGGGTGAGGCAAGCGTGACCACGCGCCGCGCATAATTGCGCGAGGGGGAGACCCCACGGGTCGGGGGATATTCCCCCATCCAAAAAAAACGGCCATGGTGATCTCCTAAAGTGGCGTGAAAATTCTATTTCGGCTTCGGATCAGATGCTCGCCCACCTGAATCATCATATTGATCTCACGCACGGCATCCTCGTGGGTAAGGCTCCCCTCCGCGATAAGCTCGGGAAAAAGTGTCTGGCGCATATTGACCTCGCGCTGAACGCACTGGATTAACTCTTCAATGCTGTATTCTGTTGTCATGGTTCATGTCCTTCGCAGGGTTGGTTAAATGATTTTGTCGTGTCTGGCCTGTTCTGCCATGGCGGGTAATAGCGGCAATCAGGGCCTGCCAATTACCGCCGCACTGCACATAGCGGGCCACCATATCCACAGGATCGGTGTTAATAATTTTATTGACAGGGCTACTTGAGTTCCCCCGCACCTCAGATTCTGTGGGCAGTCGCTCCCCCTTAACCGGTTTTTTATGAGCTATTAAAGCCAGCCGCAGAGACCGGCGTAACCGCGCACGTTCGGCAAAGGATGGCCTTGCCTTCAAACAACCGCCCGCCGCCAGCAACATATCCATCAGAATATCTTTTAGCTCCTGCGCGGTGATACCGGTTTCTAAAGCCATGACCTACCTCCCGCCCACTTTCGCAAGATCAATGGTCACCGCCACCCATTTGTCCTGAACATTTATCCGGCGATAAAACCGGATGTAAGCCTTACTACCTATGGTGCGGATGCTGTCATTGATCGCCGCCACCGCCGCCCGCCATTTGGGATCATCAATGTCCAGACGGCGGAGCGAAAACAGGGCTTCCCGGTTCACCTGACCCGCCTTGTCCACATTGAAGGCATGGTTGACCAGAGCCATGATCTTGTCGCTCATCTCACTTGACCAGTCGGCGATACATTCATCAATCAGGCCCTTGGCGATCTGCAATTCCGGTCCGAATTCAAGATGGTCCTGAATGTTGATCTGGACACGCATGCATCCGTCGAAAGAGGAGAAGGTTACATTGCCCTTCTTTCCGCCCTTGGTCATGCCGTACTTTTCTTCCAGCAAGTCCATAAAGGTTGCCATATCGCTGAATGTATGCGCGTGAAACCGCGCGATCTGATCGCTTAAGTCAACCGCATGGCCCATGATTTTCCGAACCAGATCATCTTCAAGCCTTTGATGATCCTTGATCAGGCTCTCCGGCACCAGACGGCCTTTGGCATCCATTAAATATCCGGCTGGAATAGTTTGCGCAGGATTCGTGTCTGAGGATTCGATATTCATTTTAATCTCCGTTTAAACAGGTTTTTAAGGGGCGTTAAGAGTGAGGGTTTTTGATAAGTGGTGATTGTGCCGCCGTGGGCTAAAAGGACAGGATCAAGTCGCGGCGGGTAGATCGCAATAGCATGGTCATGCAGCTTTTTATTGACACCAGGGCTACTTTCCAAAATAGATATGCTGGTATGGATGCCCATCAACTCGTCCAGCAGATACTCGGTATCACGCGGCATTAATTTACACCCGTGTCCTGATCTGGCTTCAATCACATAATCGAGCAAGGCTCGAACCCGTACACTGATTTCCATATTAATTCTCCTATCGCTTTGCTACTTGAGGCGGGGCGAAATTCTCCCGATTAAAGGCGCAGGTCGGACAGGATTTCCTGAACACCCGTTTCCACATGCCGGACGTGAACCGCTTGCCGTCCTGATAGTCCTGGCACTCATTTAATTTGATTGGCCCGAACACCGGGCAGGCGGCGGTCTCCCGGAGCAACGCTCCCCGGACCATGATCTCCACCTTGCCGTAATCACCGTTATATTTATGTTTCAGCACAAGGCTGACCGTTGCCCCGCTATAGCCAATGGCCTCCGCGACTTTTCGCTGACTCTGATACCTGTCACAGGCGACCGCAAGGGCGACAACCCAATCCGGAATATGATTGCCCCAGGCCACGGTGGCGGCATCAAGGCTTGATTGACGAATATTCATGACCTGTCTCCCTTTTCCGAACGCCCTTCGGAGTGAGGCAAGACCGACTGGCCGCCCGGAGCTTTAGCGTAGGAGGGGGAGCGACCCCCGGGTACATCGTGTCGCGGGGGAGTTCCCCCGTCAACCAACAATGGCCAAACCACTTTTTTCAGGTTGGGGTCGTAAACATGCTTGACCCTCTGCACCATCGGGGCCAGAGGTCCGGTGCGTTTGGCGGTTAATAAAACCCACCGGCTCGGAACCTCGCTCACTTTTCTGAGATAGCCAGCTTTAACCAGCATGGTGATATATGATGAGGCAGTGCCGCCTGAAACCGTCACCTCATCTGATGAGGACGCAATCGCCAGCTCTGATGTGCTGAATGCGCCGAGCATTTTCATGCTCCGCCACATATTCTCCTGACCTGATCCTTGGGTCACCGGGCTCCCATCCTTACGCACGCGGGGCGGCGTCATCGGGCCTTTGATGAATTTATAGGTCGTAAAATCCGTGACTTTCTGCGGCAATCGAACAAGCCCCACATAGCCCGCCAGAACCAGCGATTTAAGATAAGGGCGGCTCAGGCCATAATTCACTTTCACCGCGTCTGAAATATCCCGGACCGTAAAAGCCTCTTTCCGGCCCCGGATAAATTTCCACACCCGTTCGCGCGGCGTGCCATCCCGGCCTTTTACGACCTGATCAATAGGTTTTCTGGACATTACCGTCGCCCTCCGGACCGGGCCATGGCCTTGCCTATATAAAGCTCTTCCTTGCCCCATTCCTTCAAGTTCATGCGCGACATTCCCCGGCCTGTCGTGACGTTCCTGATACGGTTAAGGTTAATACTGGCCCGCCTGGCGCGGCCTTCGCTGACCTTGAACACCTGATCCAGAAGGTCATCTGCAATCTCAATATCGGCGGCATTATATCGGGCAAGGACATTCACCTCTTCGCGGATCAACGGCTGTGCCGCCACCCAGTCGAGCATCCGGTTATGGATTCTTTCCCACTTCATTAATTTTGAAGGCAGCCGTTCCTCGCCAATCAGAATAATTGGCGCATCGGTTTCATCATGAATTTCCCGGATCAATTCGGGATAATTTTTATCAACTACCGTATCAAACTCATCAATGATAATGGGCCGGTCAATCCCGATCAGAATATCCACCACCTGGTCAACCATATTGGGGATAGTCCCATAAGCCTTTTCCCCGATTTCCGTTATCAGCTTCTCAAGGAAAGTTTTTCTGGTCCAGCTATCACCGACCTTAATATAATAGGCCTTGAATTTATGGGCCGCATAGGTGGCGGAAAACGTCTTGCCGTAACCGCTTGGCCCGTGGAACGTGGCCAGCCCCGGCAGGCCGATCGGGCGGTTCATAACCCGCTCCACCAGCTCATTGAAAAGGGCCACATTTTGCAGGGGCGCAATCATACCTGTCTTCTGGCCATTGATTTTTTGGGTTTGGTCTGTCATAATATTCCTCTCGTAGTGTTAAACTGCATTTTGGCCTGCCCTTGCCTCCAACAGCCGGGCGGGCCATTAAAATTGAAGATACATTTCTCCAAATTCTTGCAACATATCGGTCTGGATTTTATACTCATGGCTGGTCTTATATTGCCCGAGCCACAAGGCATCCTCATTGCCGATTTCTTGCCCGCCCTCAATCAGGCCCTCCAGCACATGGGCCTTCTTAAACCGCTGTTTCGCCGTTTCTGGTAATTTCGTCACATTGCCCGTATCTTCAATCTCCGCCGTGATGGCATCCATATGGGCCTGCTGGCTGTCTGATAAGGGCCGCGCTTCTGGCCTGTTGGCCGCCGCATCCATGGTGTCCATAATCTTCCGGTTCCGGGCTTGATCATTAAAAATCGGCACGACCACCTTGCTATCCAGCGGGGCACTATTTGGCTCCGGCACCGCCATATAGCTGACCACATCCTCGATGCCCATTTTCTGGTCGGCATCTATTTGCGCCTTGACCGCTTTTAGTTTTTGTTTGCGGGCACGGTTATGTTCCTGGGATTTTTCGACACTATTAAATCCGGCGGCTTCCTGAATATCGGCAAAGCCCAGATAATCCCCGTCAAGGCGGTAAACATGCAGGCCTGAATGCATATTCTGCGGGTCAAACCGGATCACAATATTCTGGCCCTTGTGATCAAGAAGAAAGTCCGACCAATAGCGGTTGCCCATGAGTTTCAACGTGCCGTCCCGGCTTGAGGCCCGGACACCCTCGGCGGCCAGAAGATAAAGCCGCTTTTGAATTTCCGTGGCTTTCCTGATCGGTGATTTTTCGTAACTCTCGCGGAATGTCTCGTCAAACGACCGCCCGTGACAACATTTGGCCCGCCGCCCGGCGCGCGCGTTATGCTCAATAATGCCTTCCTCAACCACCTGAATAAAGTCTTCCAGAGGAATGGCCTTCTCGCCGTGGTTTTCCGGCTTGTTGGCGACCGTGTTTCCGGTCCACGCACCGGCAAAGCGCGGGTCTTTGGCGATATCATCACACATATCGCGAAAGGCCCGCTCAATAGGCTTGGACTGCCCCGCATACGGCAGGGTCCAATGAATATTAACCCCCATATCAGTCATAATGCCCGACGGGTCTTCGTCGCGGATTTTAAACCGGAATCGGTTGGGCGTGCGCCCGGTCAGCCATTTACTGGCAAAGGCCCGGCCATTATCAAGGTAACAATGGCCGGGAATCCCGTATTCTTCCACCACATCACCAAAGGCCAGCCGAACCGCTTCTTTATTCTCTGTCCGATCCACCCGCCAGCCAAGGATTTTACCGCTGTATAAATCCTGAAACGCCACCATCATGACGCGGTGTGGTTTTTCCACACCCGGCCACGCGACAAATACATCAAACTTGTGACCATCCGCATTGACCGCCTCAAGTGCCGTAAAAACCGACCGGTCCCGTTCCTGCGCCGGGTAACATTCCTGTTTCCAGCGATCAACGCCGAACCGTTTCAAGATCATCTGTTCATGGGAAATTTTATTCATCCGCCGATGCAGGGTGCGCTCGGACGGTATCTGCCAGCCATGTTTTACCGCCGCTTTTTCCAGTCGCCGGTAACAGCTGTTGAACGTAGGCCGCTCGGGGCGCATATAATCTGCCCGGATAAAATCCCACGCTTTTTCATCACAGGGGCGCAGGGTCACCCGCCCCACATTATGGGGCACCAAAGCGGGCAACCAGTCTGTGCGATCCCGGCATGACAAACCAGTTATATATGGACCGGTTACTCACATTGCTTTTCATGGCGACAATGGCCACCGCCACATTCTTCGGCGTCCCGCCCTTTTCCAGCGCCAATACCGACAATAATATATCAAGGCGATTCTTGGCCTTTGCCTTTTTCTTGCCCGACAGACGATCATAAAATTCCCACAAGGCATCCCGGTCAATATCCGCCTTGCGCGCCGCTGGTGGCAGGGCCTGCGCCGCCTTCACCCGCGCCCGGTGAATTAACGCCGCCTGCGCATTGCCCGGCAACAGAACATAATGATATTCAAAGCCGCCGCCCCGACCGGACCTATGCCGCACCAATGGCGCACCGGCCATGTTCTTCTGGTCATGCCAGTTTTCCGTTTTGGCTTTCCTAGTCACACTTTGAGGGGTAGAAGGAACCCCCGGCAATTTCAGATCGGCGATCTCGGCGGCGGTATAAAATTCCTGCATGTCCAGCGATGAATTTTCAATATTCAGCGGCATTTCCGGGGCGTTTTTCATGATGATGCCCCTATCTCATTCAGAAACCGTTTCCGGGCCGGTGTCTTCGTCCGGCCCCATACTTCCATCAGCTTGCTATATTGCCTGTCTTCTTCGGATATTGTCGGCGGTTTATTACCCTTAATCTGGTCTGCCGCCGCCTTGACATTCAGGCGGCTATCCGGGCACAATATCAGGTCAATAATTTGAATTTGTCGATCAGGATTATGCAGGCTCAGATTATAAAGCTCACCCTCTTTGATATACCTGGCATCGCTTAGCCGTTTTCTTAAATCTGACCGAATAGACGCTATACAAACCGCCCGCTCGATGGTTCTTTTTGACAGGCCCAGTTTTTGACTGGTATCGGCGCTGAAAGAACAGAACGTAAATCTTTCGTTCTGATTTTTATACTCTTCACTTTTCCGGTCGCCACCGTTCTGGGTGAGCGGATACATCCCCTCATAAATGGCTTTCCGTTCAGCCAGAAAAACCGCCCGGTCAAGTGCATTCAGTTCATGACGGATCAGATTTTCATCTATTTCCAGAAGCCGGGCTTCTGTATCGGAAATATTGCTATATATCTTGGCAGAAACCATCTGCCTTTCCATCGACAGCATTGCCTTGACCCGGTGCGCCCCGGCCATCAGTTTAAAGCCTTGCCCATTGTCGTTCTTCCGGACCAGAACCGGCGTCTGTTGCCCATGTTCCTCGATACTATGGGCCAGGGCCTCCACATGGGCCGCGCTTAACCCCCGAAGCCGCCCGGCGCAGTCAATCTCGGCAATAAATAAATCTTTATATTCTGGGCTTTTCATGCCCCCGCCCTCCGCATCAAGGGCAAGTCATTAATCGCCGCTTCAATCTGCTCTCCGGCCTTCTGGTGAATGATGTAAAACTGCCCGATCCGGGCCAGTTGCATCTCCCGCCGTTCGGCTAAGGTGCATCCGCTATCCTCGGCAATGACTTTCAATATGGTTGGCCCCAGAACGATGGTCATGGGGGCCAGCAAATCGCTCGGCACCTGATGGGTCGTCCGCGCTTGGCTGGTATAGGCATTCAGCATCGCCGCCGTCACTGTCCGCCCGGCCAGTTCGCTGATCTGGCGGCATATCTCCGCCCGTTCAAAATGACTGTGCTTGATGGCTTGCGATATGGCTAGCTTGATCTTGTTTGCATTGATCGGCGCGCGTGTTGGCTCCGGCGGAACCTGAACATCGCCCTTGCTCTCAAGGGCGGCAAAAAAATCAATCTGATTAGGGTCTGGTTTTTTTCTTCTACGGGTCATTGTTTTTCCTTTGGAGTATGTTTTTTGATTATCGTTAGATATTTTATTTTTGAAAAAGGCTTGCGGGGAAGCTGTACTCAAACCCCGCAAGCAAGTTTTCCAAAGTCGCGGAGAGGGCTCCGCGTTTTTACGTCCTAACCCGTACTGGTGGACGCAAAACTCAACTGGACCTGTCATCCCACCGCCGTGGTATTCAAAAAATGCGGCAGGATGACAGCCCGGCTTATTCCCTCTATGATCTTGAGTCGCAAAACCAGCCAAAGAGGGAAAGATAATGAGTGAGGTAGCAGAATTATATTTCGAACATATACTTGGCAAGCCCTTGGAAGAATGCCTTCCAAGAGATGTATCCTGCAAAGAAACTTGTGCCATTTTATGGCAATTAAATGATATTTTCAGGCCACATATACATCGCATCAGAACGCTGGAATATTTTTCTGAAAAAGAGGAAGAAGCAGACAGGGCAATAGAAGTTTTTGCGTTTAACCCGGTCCCGCAAGCGTGGGATAATATAAGCCCCGGCGCATGGCGCGTTTTGCTTGAAAGACAGCAACAAATCCTTGTTGCTATAAATGTCAACGAAATAAAAGGAAGAGAAAATTTCACATTCATGCCTGCGGACCTTCCTGAAACTTATCTCTTGCCCGGTTTAATGCTACTCTTGCTTCATGGTATGAAGCTCCCTTGGCCACCAGACGACCGATCAAATCTTGAACTTCCCGAAGCACCGGAAAATCTTTCGCTACATTAAATATCCGCGCCCGGTCTTCGGCCCACAACGCCCGCCATTCCGCCTTTGTCAGCCGGGGTTCTTCATTTGTCATAACGACCACCCCGCACCAGCCGCAGGCTGTTTCGCGCCAGTAACATTTCAATCTCTTTAATCCGGTAAAACGGGGCCCTATCCATAATGCCAAGGTCGTGCATTCGTTGCCGCGCCCGTCCGATACTGGACCGGCTCATGGGCATCACGTCCGCAATCTGGTCAATGGTTTTTCCCGCCCGGGTCAGGTCATGAATTTCCCGCCATCCGGGCCGCAGGCTGACAAGCTCCGCGCCCAGCGCATCCACGCTCGGATCGCTGTGGGAAATATGCCGCTCCGCCGCATTGAAGGCCGCAATGAATTTTTCTTTCCACCGTGCCGCCTCCCTGCCGGTAAAGCCCATAATCAGAAACATCGCCCCGTCACGGCTGATTTCATACATGGGAAGCTTCCGACCAGTCGGATCAAGATAGTCAACGGCCTCAAAATTGAGGGCAGTAAAATTATCAGAACAGTCAATTTGTCGAATGTCTCGCAGTATATTATCATGCCGTTTCCCGAATCTGGCGGCAATGATCAGGCTGTTGGTCAATATTTTATCGTCATGGATTTCCACAAGGTCTGTTTTGTCTGGCTGGTCTGTACACTGCATGATAAGTCTCCTGTTTAAGCGGCCCGTGTTTTTTGGGCTTTGCGGATGGATGAAAATTCTCTATAGTTGCGGGCAGGTTGAGGTTTAAGGCGTACGCCATCCTTGTCATACCGCGCGGGCCATATCTGTTCGGGCCGCTTGCCCAGGACAGAAGCAATGGCTTGCTCCCCTCTGGCATGTGGGTAACGGGCCGCTTTATGGGCAATAGTATGGGGCAGTCCATATTTTCGGTCGATGTCGACAAAGGTCCATCCCTTGATGGACAGCATATATTTAATGCGGCTGGGTGACATATTACGGGATCGGCGTATCATAGATTTTAACCTTGCTACCGGGCGGCAACCCGGATTTTTTTGAATGTCTAATATGTAATATTGTATAAACATAGATGATAAGACCATAAACGTCAACATGTTCAAGTTAAAAAAGAACATAAATGTTGATATATGTGCTTAAGTCCTTGTTTTATAATCAAAACTATAAACATGAACATTGATATGCTAAATAGTTGTTAATGTTCATGTTCGTTAAAGGAAGATGAACGTGAAAAATTTCACTGAGAGAATGAAAGAGGTTGTTGGCCTTGCTGGTGGGATTACGGAATTATCTAAAAAATCCGGATTGTCAAAGGGTGTGCTGCACAAATATATTAATGGTGAATCGGACCCATCAAGGCTACGAATGATTGCCATGACTGATGCAACTGGCGTCTCTCTTGAATGGCTGGCACTCGGCGAAGGGCCAATGATGCGGGGTGCAAATGCCGCAGAAAACAAGGGGTCACCCGATAAGGCCACCCTGAATGCCGCTATGGCAATCTATGCCTTGATGCGTGGCACCGGCAAAATGATGGCCCCTGACCGCTTTGAGGAACTCGCAACAGAAATGTGGAAACTAGACCATGAAGGCCCCGGTGATTTAAAAAATGACAAGACAAAAAGGACGTTCACAGATATAATTGAATCCGTATTGAAACAAGATTAACCTGACTGCAATTTCAAGTGACGCAAAACCCGATAAACAACATCTACTGCAAAAACCAAAATTTTTTCACTTATTTAAACAACCCCTAAAAACCCGTTTAAATCCAATGACATCCCACAATATCCCACATAATCCCCCCATATCCCGTTACTGCAATAACAAGTGTCTCCTTACACCTCTATATTATGCTATAAATTGTTACCCTATTGTTACCCCGAGCAATTTTTAGGGTAACTTCCTAGAAACGAGAAAAGGCAGTAACCTATTGTGATTACTGCCTTCTATTTGGTTGCGGGAGTTGGATTTGAACCAACGACCTTCAGGTTATGAGCCTGACATACCCTTAGTTAACTACATAATATATAACAGTAATTTCATAACATGTCAATTTTTGTGCGTAATTTTGTGCGCTTTTCTTCTCTGTCTTGTGGTTATTTTAAACCAGAAGGCTTAGGGGCTTGGGTCAGACTCATTTTCACAGGAAACA
>NVXG01000092.1 GCA_002733805.1 Robiginitomaculum sp.
GCCGGTGTTGATGGAATTATCGCCGTCTGTGCGGGCGCGGGTGGCCATTCGGGTCTTACCAGCCCGTTTGCTCTGGCCACTGAAATTCGCGAAGTGTTTGATGGCACAATCGTGCTGTCTGGTGCGCTAAATACCGGTGCACAGATAGCCGCCGTCCGCGTAATGGGCGCTGATATGGCCTATCTTGGCACGCGATTTCTGGCGACCAAAGAAGCAATGGTGGCAAATGATTACAAGCAGATGGTCGTCGATGCCAGCGCGGCAGATATACTGTATACGCCGAATATCTCGGGCATAAACGCCAACTTTTTGCGCCCGTCTATTAAAGCTGCCGGGCTTGACCCTGACCACCTTGTTCCACATGCCGAAATGGCTCTGCAAAATGGCGCCAAAGCTTGGAGCACGATTTGGTCTGCGGGGCAGGGAACGGGTGGCATACATGATCTGCCGTCTGCCGGCGCGCTGTGCCAGCGGCTTGCAGATGAGTACCGTGCCGCGATGCGTACTGCCGCATCTGATACATTTGCCGCGCAAGGCCACGGCAGATGAACGATTGCGTGAGGTTGGAAATATCCGACAAGATCGCAACAATCACTTTCAACCGGCCCGAACAGATGAATGTGCTGGACGAGCGCACCGCAGTTGCGTTTGAAGAAGCTGTGTCGGGGGCGCTCGCGCAATCAGAAACACGTGTTGTGCTGATGCGCGGCGCAGGTCAGTCCTTTATGGCCGGCGGAGACCTCGCCTACTTCCAAAATGCCGCCGACAAACCCGCCGCGGCCGCGCGGGTGATCGATCCGGTTCACCGTGCGCTAAAGGCGCTTTGTGCGGCTCCCGCTATTACCATTGCCGCCGCGCAAGGGGCTGTTGCGGGCGGCGGCATGTCAATTTTTATGGGGGCCGATCTGGGCATTGCGACGCAGAGCGCCCACTTTAACATGGCCTATGCACGCATTGCAGCAACGCCCGATTGCGGTGGCAGTTGGGCTCTGCCGCGCCTTGTCGGGCTGCGCCGCGCCATGGCGCTGGTATTGCTGAGTGAGACGCTCACGGCCCAACGCGCCCATGATCTTGGCATCGTTACCACAGTTGTGCCCGATCATGCCCTTGATGCCGAAGCCAACAAAATGGCAGAACGTTTGGCCGCTGGCCCCGCCTGTGCTCAAGGCAAGATCAAGGCGCTGTTGCGCCGCGCATTTGAGACAGATTATGCCGCCCAACTAGACAGCGAGCGGGCGGATTTTTTTGCCAGTGCTGGCAATGAAAACTTCAATGAAGGTCTATGCGCATTCTTAGAAAAGCGCCGACCCCAATACTAATATCCGACCCGCGGCCGCGCCGCAGAAAGACAGTCATGACCCAAGATGCCTATATTGCCGGCTATGTGCGCACACCGTTTACCTTTGCTCGTAAAGGCCCGCTGGCCGATATTCGGCCCGATGATTTGGGCGCACATGTCATTCGTGCTCTGGTCAAGAAAACCGGTATTGCGGGTGAGCAGATCGAAGATGTGATTTGGGGCTGCGCTTTTCCTGAGGCTGAGCAGGGGCTCAATATGGGCCGTACCGCTGGCATGTTGGCCGGGCTGCCGCATAGCGTGGCCGGGGCAACGATCAACCGGTGGTGTGGCTCGTCTATTCAGGCGGTTCAAATGGCGGCTGGTATGATGGCGATGAATGCAGGTGAGGCGTTTATTGCCGGCGGGACTGAGAGCATGAGCCGCGTGCCGATGATGGGGTTTAACAACATGCCGCATCCGTCTTGGTCGCGCCAAGACGTGGATGATTACATCAATGTTGGGCTGACCGCAGAGCGTATTGCACGCGAACATAATGTCAGCCGTGCGCAACAAGATCTGTTTGCATTTGAGAGCCACAGCAAGGCGATGGCGGCGCAAAAGGCCGGGCGTTTGGCGGCGGAGATTGTGCCATTTGGAGATGTTGCCAATGATGGCTGCGTGCGCGAAACCTCGCTGGAAAAACTCGCAACTCTGCGGACGGTTTTCCTTGAGGGCGGTAGCGTCACGGCGGGATCATCCTCGCCGATGACCGATGGGGCGACTGCGGTGCTGGTGGCTTCTGCACCATTTTGTAACAGTCATAATCTTACGCCTCTTGCCCGCATTGTCAGCTTTGCTGTGTCAGGGTGCGCGCCGGGGGTGATGGGGCTGGGGCCGATTGAGAGCAGTCGTAAAGCGCTTAAGCGGGCAGGGCTAACGATTAATGATATCGATATTGTCGAGATGAACGAGGCTTTTGCAGCGCAAGCCGAGGCCTGTCGTCGCGCACTTGAGATCGACCCGGCCATGCTGAATATCGACGGCGGTGCGATTGCGCTTGGCCATCCGCTGGGGGCCACGGGTACAAGGCTGGTTGGCAAGGCGGCAATGCTGCTCAAGCGCGAGGCGAAGCAGCGCGCGCTGGTCACGCAGTGCATTGGCGGTGGCATGGGGATCGCCATGGTCTTGGAAGCGGCATGAATATCATTGGGGCCAAAGACAGTGGTATTTCCCGCGTTGCAGTCTGTGGCGCCGGGCCAATGGGCAGCGGTATTGCGGCACTATTTGCCAATGCGGGTATTGCGGTGGATTTGCTCGATCTTGTGGGCGACAAAATACCCAACGCGCGGGCGCTTGCAGGGGTTGAGTATCAGCGCAAAGCTGGTGGATTTATGGGGCCGATGGCGGAAAAACTGGTGACATGCGGCACTATTGAGGACGATCTGCAATGTCTGGCAGAGGCTGACTGGATCGTTGAGGCAGTGAGTGAGAACCTTGACATAAAGCGCGATCTTTATGCGCGTATCGATGCGGTGCGCAAAGCGGGTTCAATCGTATCCTCCAACACTTCGACCATTTCGCTTGCCAAACTGGTACATGGAATGAGCGATGATTTTGCCCGCAATATCATTATTACCCATTTTTTCAATCCACCCCGGGCAATGCGGTTGGTGGAGATCGTAGCCACCGATAAGACCGATCCAGAAATTGTGCAGCGCGCGCAGAAAGCTTGCAGAGCGTTGCTGGGTAAAACGGTTGTGAAATGTCGTGATACGCCGGGGTTTATTGCCAATCGTATTGGCTGTTTTTGGATGGCCGCCGCTGCACTTGAGGCAAAGCGGATGCGGCTGGATGTGGAGCTGGCCGATGCGGTTCACGCCACATTGGGCATGCCGCGCACGGGTGTTTTCGGCTTGTTCGATCTTGTTGGTATTGATCTGGTGCCGCAGGTTTGGGGCAGCCTTGGTGCGGCCCTGCCGCTGGAAGATGCACTGCACAGCTATGATATTACCGCCGACCCACTATTTGCGCAGCTGATTGCCAAGGGCCGGTTCGGGCGCAAAACCGGCATGGGTTTTTACCGAGAAAACGAAGATGGTCGCCGTGAGGCGCTGGACCTCAGCACCGGTGAATATCGGGCATTGCGGCCCGTGACCGGCCTGCCTGCGGGGGGGCGAGATATTCAAACCCTGCTTGATGATGATAGTCTCGCCGGGGAATATGCCAATCGCATCGTCGCAATAACAGTTGGCTACAGCGCTTCACATTTGGCTGAATTGGGTGATGATGCTGCCGTGGTCGATACGGCTATTGAGCTCGGATATGCGTGGAAATATGGGCCATTTGCGCTGGCAGATCGCGTTGGTTTGGGCCGTATCGTGGATGAGCTGCGAAACATGGGGCAGGCTGTGCCCCCGGCGATGAAGCGGGCAGATTCAGATGGTGGGTTTTATCGGGCAGGTGCCGCGCAAAGCACGCGCTCTACGGCCGGCCTGCCGGTTCATTTTGGCAATGAAGCCGCCACGCTACATGACCTCGGTGATGGGGTGGCTTGCCTTCGTATTCACACCAAAATGAACAGTTTCGCGCCCGAGGTGTTTGATATTTTGGAGCAAACCTTAGAGCAGGCAGGCCAAAAATTCTCAGCATTGGTTTTGGGAAATGACGATCCGCGCGCCTTTTCTGCTGGGGCTGATCTGTCGTATATTTTGCGAATGAGCGCGCAGGGCGAGGCAGCGCAACTTGATAGCTATATTGCCCGCGGGCAGCGCCTGTTTTTGGCTCTGCGTTATGCCCAAATCCCGGTGGTTGCGGCGGCGCATGGCTTTGCTTTGGGCGGCGGTTGCGAGTTTATGCTGCATGCGCATGCCGTGGTCGCCCATTGTGAAATTAACGCGGGCCTCCCCGAAACCAAGGTTGGGTTGATCCCGGCTTGGGGCGGCTGCACCACCCTTTTGGCGCGTTCACTTGCGCAAGGTGGCGGCCCGGCGGCAGCGGCCCGCCGTGCCTTTGACCAGATATTTCCCGGTCAGGTTAATAAGTCTGCATTGGAAGCCCGCACCGCCGGATTGTTGCGCGCAAGCGACCAAATAGCGATGCACCGCGCTGACATTGTGCCCGCCGCCAAAGCCAAAGCGCTTGAGCTGCGCGGCGCTGGTCATGCCATTGTTGCACCCAAACTGCTGATGGTTGGCGGACCGAGCGGAAAATCTGGACTGCTGGCAGCGCTTTCAGCCGACCGAGCCGCCGGGCGGATTACCGCAACCGACTATGCCATTGGCGAGATTTTGGCAGAGTTGCTGACCGGCGGCCCGCAGGGCCAGATGAGCCAACCGCTGAGCGAGGAAGAGATGATGGCCTTGGAGCGCGCGGCGCTCATGCAGCTGGTTGAGATGCCCGCCACGCGCGCGCGCATGGAACATATGTTGAAAACTGGCCGTGCATTGCGGAACTAGGGGGCCTGAGAAGATGAAGGTTTATGAAGCGATTGCGCAAGCATTGAAAGACAATCAGGTTGCGCCGCTCTTTGGCTTAGTCGGCGACGCAAACGCCTATATTATTGATGTTTTTGCGCGGCAAGATGGGGGCCATTATGTGGCCGCTGCCAATGAAAATGGCGCCGTCTTGATGGCGATCGGCGCGGCGATGGTCACAGGAAAAACCGGCTTTGCAACTGTGACCCATGGCCCCGCATTGACCAATTGCGTCACCGCTTTAGCCGAAGGGGTTCGCTCGTTCACACCTATGGTGCTTCTCTGTGGTGACACCCCAATTGCTGATCGTGAAAACCTGCAAAACATAGACCAGCGTGAGGTGGTGCTGGCTGCGGGCGCTGGGTTTGAACAGTTGCGCACGGCTGAAACAGCTCTGGATGATTTTGCCCGCGCGGTGCGGCGCGCCGGGTCTGAACGACGGCCCATTGCCTTTAATATGCCCGCTGATATTTTGTGGTCTGAGGTCGACTACAAAGCTATATCTTGGGCAGTGCCTGAATTGCCACCCACACGGATTGTCGGAGAAATTCTGGATAACGCCATTGGCATCATCGCCGCGGCGCGTCGGCCTATTATCCTTGCTGGCCGCGGCGCGATTGATGCCGCCTCGCGCGCGGCGCTCTTGCGTCTTGCCCGCCGTATTGAAGCGCCGCTGGCCACAACGATGCGGGCCAAAAACTTGTTTCATGGCGAAGATCATGTGCTCGGTGTTTGTGGGACAATCAGCACACCGCAAGCGAGTGACGCAATTATGTCTGCCGATTGCATTATTGCTTTTGGGGCTGGGCTTAATTTTCATACAACGGCACAGGGGTCTTTCTTTAATGGCAAACGTGTCATCCAAATTATGGATCGCGCCGAGGATCTTGGCCGCGGTGCTGTCGCCGATATTTCAGTTCTCGGGCGGCACAAAGATGTTGCCGAGACGTTTCTTTACTGGCTGGATGAGGCCGAAATTCCCGGCTCTGGGTTTACGCGCGACCTGCCCGCGCAGGGGCTTGATACGCCTGCCAAGGTAAAACCTGCGCAGACAAAACCGGGCGTTGTGGATTTTTTGCCGACCCTGTCTCGACTGGAAAAAATACTGCCGAAAGAGCGCATATTGGTCACTGATGCTGGCCGCTGGATGGTCAAAAGCTATGGAATACTTTCTGCGCCGACCCCGCGAGACCATGTGACCAGCGCCAGTTTTGGCTCCATTGGCTTGGGCATGGGCTCGGCCATTGGCGCCGCCGCGGCGCGGCCAGGCAGGCCGACAATATTGTTTTGCGGAGATGGTGGATTCATGCTGGGAAATTTGACCGAATTCAATACCGCGGTGCGCGAAAAAATGGACATGATCGTGGTTGTTTTTGATGATGGCAGCTATGGCGCTGAACATGTTCAACTGTGCGACAAACAGATTGAACCCGAGATAAGCCTGTTTGAATGGCCGGATTTTGTGCCGCTTGCAGTGGCGCTTGGTGGCGCGGGTTTTTGCGTAAAGTCACACGCTGATCTGGATGCTTTACCAGCAATTATAGACAAGCGCGCTCGGGACAAGCCGTTGTTGATCAACGTGAAGCTCGATCCTGATCATGTTGCAATGTGGTGAATGAACAAGGCTAATTGGAAAGCTTTCTATTTGTCCCATATATTGGGACGTATAGGGGCAACTTAAATCGTGCCTGCAATGATTCGCAGCGCCACTAATTGCCGCAAACGACCCACTTTTCGGAAAGAGGCCTGTCACTATCTTCGAAAATGCAAATAAATGGCATAAAATTGGCCTGAGTGACAGGCATTCCCTTTCGATCATACGCTTGAATGTTGTCCCATATGGTAGGAGATGGTAGCGTATTCGCAGTTGCACGACCTTGCGCCGTGACAACACAACGCCGGCAGCGCCGGATAGGGAGGAAGATATGAAACATTCCAGAACTTGGATGAGGCAGTCGGCATTTGTACTCTGCGCGGTCAGCGCAGCCGCCTTGGGCAATGCTGCATCGGCTCAGGATGCTTGGCTCGAAGGGCTTCAGGCACAGACTTTGAAATTGGCTGATTTTTCGGGTAATCAGGATGCAAACTTTGGCCAGGCTATGGTTGCTTGGGAAGAAGCGATCACTGAATTTACCGATGGTAAAATTACGTTTGAAAACTATTGGTCTTCCTCGCTATTGGGCGCGCTTGATACCCTGTCTGGCGTGGGTGACGGCGTGGCAGATATCGGGCTGATTATCCCGTCCTACCACCCCAATGAGCTGCCTGTCGGGTCTTGGCTGTTCGGTCTTGGCGGCGCGCTTAGCGGCTCGACTGTGCATGATGTGGCGGCTGGTGGTGCGGCGGCACTTGAGGCTGTTTTGACCCTTGATCCGCTGACCCAAGAATATGCCTCGCATAATGTGCGCGTGCTTCAGGCAACGGCGACACCTGCTTATAATCTACTGTGCAACACGCCGGTGTCATCGCTTGCCGATGCCCAAGGTTTGCGTGCCCGCGCTATTGGCGCAGTTTGGTCTGATACCGTCGAAGCACTCGGTATGACGCCGGTTAGCATCGCGTGGGGCGAGGCCTATGAAGGCCTGCAACGCGGCGTATTTGACTGCATGGTTATTAACCCAAATCAATATGTTAGCGGGCTGACGCTCAAAGACGTGGCCCCGGAATTTGTGCCTGTCACAATGGCGCAGCTTCAGGCATCGACTTGGGTTATCAACATCGACGTTTGGGAAAGTTTCCCGGTTGAATTGCAGAACTTTATCACCCAAGAAAATATTCGTGCCGCCTATAATATCTGGAATGGCTATATGCAGATTGAAGCCGAAGCCGGTGATTTGATCGCTGCTGGTGATGTTTTGCACACCAATGATGTGTCTGAGCTGGAGCCTGTCGCACGTGCGCAGCGTGCAGCAGCCGTAGCCGCTTTGGCAGCCAATGCGCCTGCGAGCGTAACAGATGCACAAGCTGTCATTGACGGATACCAAGAACGGATAGCCTACTGGACTGCCGCTTTGGAAGCCGATGGTTATGCAGTTTCTGAGCGCACACCTGAGGCCATTCTCGAAGCCTTTAGCGGGCTGCGCGATGTTGATCTCTCAAACTTCTTTGCGAAGTTTAACGACGAAGTAACATCGGCTCTTATGCAATAATATAACGCCATCAGGCCGCGCAGTATTTGGGCGGCCTGATGCAAACCTCGTCTTTGGCATATTAGGACTGTCTTTTCGATGACCCAGAGCGAAAACATCCTTCCCACCGCGCCGTCGGAATCCGTGCCTCCGCTGGCCATTCGTATTATAGACCGCATGAGCATGGTCTTCACTTATGGCGCCACTATTGGGCTGGTTATGCTCGCGCTGACCATCTTTGTGGATGTCATTGGCCGGGCATTCTTGAACGCGCCACTGCCCGGTACATTGGAGACAACCGCCTATTGGTGGATGCCAGTGCTCACCCTGCTGGCCTTTGCCGAAACTGAGCGTCGTCAAGAGCACATAAAAGTAACAATTTTGCTCGATGCGCTGCCCAGGCGCCTGCGTCAACTGGTCGAAGGGTCATTTGGTATTTTGGCCACCTGTCTGCTTTTTGCCATGGCCTATTACACGCTGATTGATGCGCTAGAGAGCACCCGCTACCGAACCGTGACAGCCTCCTCACCCCCGGTCGCAATCTGGCCGTTTAAATATGTCGCAGTTGCCGGGGTTTTGATGATTGCGCTGCAGGTTGCAGCAACCACCTACCGTCATTTTACCGGCGCCTATCCGCAGGCAAAAAATACCGCGAATGAGGCAGACTGAATATGACGGACCCAATATCACAGACCGCGCTCTTCCCGCGTTCCCACCGTACCGCAATCGGCATTTTTATGATCAGTTTGGTCATCGTTTTTGGTGCCGTCGGCGCTATGCTGTTCCTTGATCTCTCCAAACACATGATCGGTGGTCTGGTCATTGTGCTGAGCATTGTTTTGCTCCTCATGGGCATACCTGTCGGCATCGCCATGTTGGGTGCGGCTTTGGTTGGCCTTTGGGCGCTGAGCGGGGGCAGGGTTGTTACCTCTACCATGGAATCTGCCGCTTATGATGCCGCCGAGTCGTGGTCATACAGCGTTATCCCGATGTTTATCCTTATGGGAATGATCCTGTGGAAGTCGGGGTTAACGGCTTCGGCTTTTGAAACCGCCCGTAGATGGCTTGGTTGGATGCCCGGCGGTCTGGCTGTGGCCACAAACTTTGCCGGCGCGGCGTTGGCCGCCAGCAGCGGCAGCACAATTGGCATTACCTATGCGCTCGGCCGGGTGTCTATCCCCGAAATGCTAAAGTCAGGCTACCACCCGCAGCTTGCCGTTGGCAGCGTTGCCGCCGCAGGCACGCTTGGGCAGATAATCCCGCCCAGCCTTCTGCTTGTGGTCTATGCGGGGGCGGCTTCGGTGCCGGTTGGTCCTCAGCTTCTTGCTGGGGTGGTTCCGGGGATTATACTCGCATTGTCATTCGCGCTGATGATCATCATACGCGCCATCATCAACCCGTCCTTCGCGCCGCGTGTTGATATGAGTGGCGTCACATGGCGCATGCGGTTCAGTGCGCTTGTCAGCATTATTCCAATCGCGATCGTTGTTGTTGTGGTTATAGGCGGCCTGCTTGGCGGCATATTCACGACCACAGAGGCCGGCGTATTTGGCATGATAACAGCGCTGATTTTGGGAGTATTCCACCAACGTCGCGGCGGACAATCATGGGCTGATGTGCGCCGCATGGTTGCGAGTTCGGTGACAGGCGCTTTGACCGGCACAGCGTCGGTATTCTTGCTGATTGTGGGCGTTGTTGTGCTCACCCGCGCAATGGCGCTGAGCCAAGTGCCCAATGCTTTGGCGCAAGGTATCGTTGATATGGGCTTTGGCCGCGTCCAGCTTTTGCTGGTGCTCGTTCTCGTCTACCTCTTTCTCGGCATGTTCATGGATACATTGGCGATGATGCTACTGACCATACCGGTCTTGCTAACGCCGCTGGCGGCGGTCGGCGTTGACCCACTTTGGTTTGGTGTGTTTATTGTGATCATGGCGGAGGTTGGGCTCCTAACCCCACCACTTGGCATTTTGTCATTCATTGTTCACCGGATTGCAATGGACCCAGAAACCAATCTGGGCCAAGAGATCACGCTTGGCACGGTGTTCAAAGGTGTGGCTCCATTTGCCCTAACAGCAATGGCCGTTCTTTTACTTTTGATTTTCGTGCCATCAATTGTGACATGGCTGCCGGGGGCGAGTTCAGGTTACTAACAGTGCAGGCTAACCCCTTATTGGCGCAAACATCCGTATTGTGTTTGTGCGGCATTCACGGCCGACTTTGCGTCTGGCAAACGGTGGCGAAAAAATTTCAATTTGCTGAATAATCCAGCAGACTATGGAATGCATGGCTATTTGGAGGTATTGTGTGCCAGCATAATATTCACGGCCCACGCTGAACTAGCCCAAGGCAAGGCCACGCAACATTGTTATTGGAATCAATAAATGTGGCAAGTGGGCTAATGTTCCGGCAATTATTGGGTCGGTGATAGCGAACCCTGGTCGCCTCCCCAAATAGCCGAACTAAATGGATGACTATATCGATGCGGCTGGCGCATGTACACATTTTAATGTCATAGGGCAAATGAAATGCTTCAGGGTTACTCGTTGTTTAGTCCCGGCATCAGGTAGCTCAGGTTTAGGATGAATCGATCTGGCTCAGAAGTCCGGATTTTGCAGATGTATTCGTAAGGCGTGAGGCTGTTGAGTGTTTTGAGGCGGCGCACGTAATTGTAGGCATCAA
>NVXG01000093.1 GCA_002733805.1 Robiginitomaculum sp.
CTGCGCCTCTGTAAAACGGCTCTTTCGCATTTGTTTGCTCCTTCAAAAGGTTGAGCAAACTCTACATCAAAGTGAGGGAAGTTTCGGGGGGCAGGTCACTGACGTGCTACCCAAAGTGCCCCTGCCTTGCTTGATGATGAACCTCTTTTGCGCATTCGTGAACTTCGAACTTTCAAGCGTTCCGGCTTTTTTAACCAGCCTCAGAAAATCTAGCAGTAAGCTCTACTTTAAATGTGGATGTTTTTGGGGATCACATTGTGAGTTAGAAAGCTCCATACTCTTTCTGGCTGCAATCGTCTTGTTCAGGTGGTGGGGCCTGAACTTATGAGGCTAAGTGTACCTCATTGGCCTTCAAACGAAAGGCAGTATAAAGGAGTTGAGAGGTAATCCCCCCGAAAAAAGGTTGTGTTGAAAACTAGAATTTTCGCGACAAGATATGCCACGGAGATTCACTATGAAAAGTCACGCTATTTGGAGTCCCAAATAGTCTCGATATTGAAAGAAGCAGAGAACGGCGTTCCCGTTCCTGAGCTGTGCCGTACGCACGGAATGAGCAGTGCAGCATTTTACCAATGACGCTCAAAATTCGGCGGATTGGATGCGTCAATGATTTCCGAGATGAAGCAGTTACAGGCTGAGAATGCGCGTTTGAAGCGAATGTTTGCGGAGGTGAGCGTGCAAAACGAGGTGATCAAGGAAGCTTTGGCAAAAAAAGTGACGCGGCCGTCTCAAAGGCGAGAGATGGCCGTTTATGCAATTGCCACGCAAGGCGTCAGCATCGTTCTTGCATGCCGCGCATTTGAGCTTAGCCAACGGTGCTTTCGATATCAGCGGGTTTTGGGCTGCGAGAATGCAGAAATCGCCGACTGGCTGCGGGCTTTGACCAATGCGCGGCGAAATTGGGGCTGGGCTGTGCTTTTTGTACCTGCGCAACGTGAAGGGCTTTGGCTGGAACCACAAAAGGGTTTACCGCATCTATTGCGAATTGGGGCTGAACCTGCGGATCAAGCCGAAGAAGCGGCTCAAGCGCGACCGGCCTGATCCATTGTCAGTACCAGACCAGCCTAATCAGGTGTGGTCGATGGGCTTCATGGCCAACCAGCTCTGGAACGGGAAAACCATCAGAACACTAAACGTTTTGGATGACTTCAACCGGGAAGATTTGGCTATCGAAGTCGATTTTTCCTTGCCTTCTGCGCAGGTTGTGCATGCGCTGGATCAGATCATCCAGTGGCGCGGCAAACCCGCAATGATACGTGATAATGGCCCCGAATATCTCAGTGAAACGCAGATAAGCTGGGCTTTCAAGCACCAAATCACCCCATCCTACATTCAGCCAGGCAAGCCCCAACAGAACGCATATGTCGAGCGCTACAACCGGGCTGTGCGCAACGAATGGCTGGGAACTCATATCTTTCATACAGTCGAAGAGGTGCAAAATCACGCCACACAATGGCTATGGACATACAATAATGACCGCTCGAATATGGGTATCGGCGGTATCACACCCGCGATGAAACTGAACCAGCACCAAATGGCTGCGTAGTTCTAGTTGCAAACGCCTCCAATAAGGGGGGGATTACCAAGGCTGCGTGCGGCGCAAAAGAAGAGACGGCTAGTGAAAACGAGGTCGTAAATGGAGCTGATATCTTGAAATATTTTCGGAGCTTTTTGGGCTATTCTGGCGGTGTCGTTTGGGTGCAACCTATTCTACAATCAGTTTGCATTTGATAAGATGTATTAGATGGCGGAAACCACAAAAGATTTGGAACGCAGCATACGGGCGCAGGTTTTGACCTTGGCTAAGCAGGGGCAGCCGGGCGACCCGTTGCCGCGCATTCGCGACCTGATGACAGAATTTGGCACCTCTCAGCGCGTGGTGACGCGGGCCCTAAAATCACTGGTAGAAGGCGGTTTGATTGTTTCGCGCCCGGGCGCCGGGATAAAGATTGCCCAATCCTTGGTAAAGCAAAAAACTTATGAGGCTGATTGCCTCATTCTTTATCGCAGTTCCAGAAGCATGTTGGCTCAGAACCTGCTGCTAAAACTGGTGGAGCGTTTGCAAAAATCTGGGCTGCGTGTGACTCTTTCCGGCTTTACCCAAGAGAAAACGGCGGCTCAGGCGATTAAAAAGCTCGGCCATTTTCGCTGCTGTCTTTTGCAGGCAAATTTTGAGATTGTTTCGATTGAATTCCTGTCGGAAATTCGCAAACATACCGACTCACTTGTTATTGATGGCGTGTCGGTCACGGGCATTGATGCAGATGTTATCGGTACAAATTGGCGCGAGGCCTTGTCGGTGTCATACCGTGAACTGGTTGGGCAGGGGCATGAAAAAATCGGGTTTTTGACCTCGTCCCATGATGCGCGCCAGATAGCGATGGCGCGCCGTGAATTCAAGTTGATCAGTGGGTGGGATAGCAGTGAACCGCACCCGTTGCTCTTTACTGTTGACCGCCTTCCCGGCTATTATAAATCCGAAGAAATACAGGCCATTTTGCCCAGAAAAGAACAGATTGAAAACTCCCAGGGCTACTCGGCATTGATCGTTTGGGGGCTTGTGGATGGCTATCTGATGGACCGTGCTTTGGCGGCTCGCAGCTTACGAAGCGGCGTCGATTTCAGTGTGATGTTGATGGGGAGCATTGATTTCCAATCCGAACATTTGGCGCATTTTGACACAACTGGAAATAGCAATGACGAGAAGCTGGCCATGTTTGAAAAAGTGATACGTGCCCGCATTTCCGGGGATAAAAGCCCCGTAAAGACTCACTATTTGCAAGTTCATCGGGTAAAAAATGGCTCTGTGTTGAGTCTGTAAAACGGTATTTTTCCTACTGAGTATAACTAGAATTGCGCCAAGAGTTATACTCACTTAGCCTGTATGTACGCACTACGGGACAGGAAAATATGCCGAAGACCAACGACAAATATGGGGTTTCTATTATTGGCGCAGGTGTGCGTGGCGTGTATTTTATCGGCAGTCGAATTGCTGAAAATATCATTGATACCAACCTGTTAGTGACTGGAGTTTTTGATACAATTCCTGAAAGAGCCGTGCTGGCGGCGGAGCATTTAAACAAAATCTACGAGGCGGCGGGCGTGTCGCACAGGGTGTGCAAATTTGACAGTTTGGAGCAGGCGGTTAGCGATAATGCAGTGCAGCTCGTGTTGGTAACAACGCATACCAACAGCCACCGCGCGCCGGTTGCGCAGGCGGTGGCAGCGGGCAAACGTATCTATCTTGATAAACCGATATCGGTAACGCTGGATGACGCGCAAGCGATCCTTGAGCTGGAAGAAAAATCGGGACAACCGATTATTATGGGCTTTACCCGGCGCTATGAGAAGCCGTGGATTAAGGCGATAGAATTGGCTCATTCCGGGCGCATTGGCACGCCGCGTATGGTGCTGCTGCGGTCGGTCATACCGTATTCGCGCTACATGCAGCTATGGCACCGGGATTCCAGCCTTTCGGGCGGGGCTTTGAACGATAAGGGCTCGCATCATTTTGATGTGCTCAACTGGATTGCGGACGGCGCAAAGCCGGTTCGGCTGTCTGCCGCAGGGGGCCGGTCAGGCGTGTTTGCCGCAGACCCAAACGCACCATTGAGATGTGGCGAATGTGCGCGCGACTGCCCGTATCGCCGCCATGAAACGCTGATTGATAAGTTTGAGGGCGTTGACGAAGTGCCCAATGAAAGCTGGCTGCGTGCGCAAAAAGCACGTGACCGCAATGATACCTGTGTCTATCACCCCGGCGCCGATATCGACGACCACGCGGTTGTCACGGTGCAATACGATAATGGCATGGTTGCGACCTTGTTTTTTACGATCTTCGGGCCGTGGTCGCAGGATCAAGAAACATTGGAAATTGTCGGTGACAGCGGCAGGTTGCGCATGGAACGTCATAGCGGCGATATCGATATTGTTGAAAATTATGGTCATGAGAGAAGCACCATTCAGATTGCCGATCCTAACCGGGGATCGTCTCACTTTGGCGCAGATGTTGAGCTGGTTCAGCGGCTCAATGATTTTGTGAAAGGCAAAAACCCACCTGTGGGTGTTGAAGAGGGCATAGCATCTTTGCGCCTCGCCCTTGCCGCCCAAGCCAGCCTGCGTGATGGCGGTCGGCTGATTGATCTGGCTTTGGAACAATGACATGCACATAAACACAGCCCTGCCAGCCCGGTTGATGCCGCTCGCAACGCGGTTGGGCATGCAGCCCTATTATGGTGATATTCATAATCATTCAGACCTTTCCTATGGGCACGGCTCCTTTGCGGGCGCATTGGTCCGGGCCGCACTTCAGTTGGATTTTGTCTCGATAACGGGCCATGCCCATTGGCCGGATATGCCGGTGGATGACCCAAGCGTTGCCCATATTGTTGACTTTCACATCAAAGGTTTTGACAAGTTGCGCCGCGCATGGCCCGGTCATTTTTCTGTGCTGGAGGCCGCGAATGTGCCGGGAGAATTCACAGTTTTTCCGGGCTATGAAATCCACTCCTGTGCCGATGGCGATTATACGATTGTGCTCGCTGATATCGACGGCGCGGCGCTGTGTCTGGAAGATACGCCCGCAGCATTAAAGGTCGCTTTGAGTGCTGCTCATGGCGGGCGGGCTTTTGCCTTTCCCCACCATATTGGCTACCGCCACGGCGCGCGCGGCATCAATTGGGCGACATTTGACCCGGAGCTGTCGCCTTTTGTCGAAATGCTATCAATGCATGGTTGCGCCGAAAATTCGGAATCTGATCGTGGATATTTGCATTCGATGGGCCCGATGGACGGGCATTCAACAATGGCTCACGGGTTGGCGCAGGGGCATGTTTTTGGCATTGTTGGCAATACGGATCACCATAGCGGTTTTCCCGGCTCTTACGGGCATGGACGCATGGCTGTTTATGCCCCGCAACATGAGCGGGGTGCCTTGTGGCAGGGCATGCAGCAGCGCCAAACCAATGCGCTGACCGGTGACCGCATTCACTTTCTGGCCCAGATAGAAGGTCACATTCAGGGCAGCATTATCGCCCCGACAAACAGCGCGATGCTTTCCATTGAAGCGGTGGCTGGTGGTGCAATTGACTATATTGATGTGATCAAAAATGGGGCGCTTATGCGTCGCATCAGCCCGGTTTTGGAGCCGGCACCCGTTGATCTGGACGCGGATGATGAGACGCTGATTTATCTTGAAATGGGCTGGGGTGCGCGCGGCAAAACCCATGATTGGCACGGCACAATCACGATCGAAGGCGGCGAAATCCTGAGCGTTGAGCCGCGGTTTCGTGGGCCAGAAATCGTATCGCCGCTTGAGGGCAAAGATGCGGGCCACATGGTGCCGTGTATTTCGACAAAAGCGGGCAAGGTACATTTTGCCGTCACCGCCGAGGCCAACCCAAATAACGCCACCACCGCAACGCAGGGCCTGATGATCCGGGCGCGCTTATCTCAGAACGCGCGCATCACGGCTGATCTTTGTGGGCAAACCGTTCGTATTGCGGCGGCGCGGCTTTTTGAGGGTGCCAAAAGCGGAAATCTGGGGCCCATCGACAGCCCGGCATGGCGGTTTCACCAGTTACCGCGGCCCCAAGAGTGGCAATGGCAAGGCGACATTGATGTCGGTCCGTTGCTGCCAGATGACACGATCTATCTGCGCTTGAGACAAAATAGCGGCCAAATGGCGTGGACCTCACCGTTTTTCGTCAAGCACGAACATTCATCAAATTTGACCACCTAATCCAAGGGAGAAGACTATGAAACTCGTAAACAAAATAATCACAGGTGTCGCCGGGATGGCGATGCTGGCAAGTGGCGCGCTCGCCGAGGACCTGACAATTGTGCACGGCTCTGTTGGCCGTGACCAAGAAGTCCTGCGCCGTCAGCTCGATACATTTGAGGCTGAAACCGGCAATACAGTGACCATCGTGTCTATGCCGGAGAGCACAAGCGACCAGTTCGGACAGTACCGGCTTTGGCTGGCCGCGCAGTCTAGCGACATTGATGTTTACCGAATGGATGTGATCTGGGCTCCGCAAATGGCGTCGCATTTCATTGACCTAAACCCGCTGGTTGCGGATATCATCGGTGATTTTGTCCCGGCGGCTGTTGAAAGCCAAACAGTGGATGGCAAACTTGTCGCTCTGCCGCTGTTTTTGGGCGCACCTGCGCTGTATTACCGTGCAGATCTTTTGGAAAAGTACGGCGAATCCGTGCCGACGACTTGGCAGGAAATGACCGACACTGCGCAGTTAATCATGGACGGCGAACATGCAGCTGGCAACACCGGCATGTACGGCTTTGTGTTTCAGGGCGCGGCTTATGAAGGCCTGACGTGTAACGCCCAAGAATGGATCAACAGCAGTGGCGGCGGTCGTATTGTTGAGCTTGACGGCTCGATTGAGATCAACAATCCAAATGCTGCCGCAGCGCTGACGCTGGCTGCAAGCTGGGTTGGCGGTATCTCCCCTGAAGGTGTGCTGAATTACAAAGAAGAAGACGCACGCGGGGTTTTCCAATCTGGCAATTCCGTGTTCATGCGGAATTGGAACTATGCCTATGCGCTGGCCGCCGGCGAAGATAGCCCGGTGCGCGATTTGTTCGCCGTGACCACATTGCCATCTGGCGGTGAGGGCACAAGTTCAGCCGCCACGCTTGGTGGGTGGAATTTGGGTGTTTCCAGGTATTCTGAGCACCAGGAGGCCGCTGTTGAGTTGGTTCGTTTCTTGACCAATTATGAAAACCAAAAAGAGCGCGCTATTGTGACATCACGTCCGCCAACGCTTACGGCTGTCTATGATGATGTAGAAGTTGCTGAACAGCAGGCGTTTATTCCACTTTGGAAACCGGTTGTAGACAATGCCTTGCCGCGCCCATCTGCGGCGACATTGCGCAGCTATAACGAGGTGTCTTCAGCCTTTTGGACCGCAGTGCATAACACGATGTCGGGGCAGGGCACTGCCGAGGAAAACTTGGCGCAGCTGGAGCAAGAGTTGACCCGTTTGCGCGGTGCGCGTTGGTAACTTAACGCCACTCAGAACAATAGCGGGCGGCACGCCGCTGGCCGCTATTACCACTTCGAGGGAGACGACTGGTGAAAGCCAATAATATATCGCGACTGACACGGATAAGAACCCGATCTGCCTGGGCCTTTTTGGCGCCAATGCTGGTTGTTCTTCTGGTCGTCGCAGGCTGGCCTTTGGGCCGCACAATTTACTTCAGTTTCACCGATGCATCGCTTGATCTTATATCCGACGCCCGCTGGGTCGGGGTGCGAAATTACCTTGAATACGTAGATTTTGGTGATGGCGAAGGGCGCTATTACGGTCTGCTGGCGGATGCACGCTGGTGGCGGTCTGTTGGCAATACGATCTGGTTCTCGCTGGTATCTGTCAGCATTGAAACCGTGCTGGGGTTGATTGTGGCTTTAGTGCTGAACCAACAGTTTCGTGGCCGCGGCCTTGTGCGGGCAGCGGTGCTGATCCCTTGGGCAATCCCCACAATCGTGTCGGCCAAAATGTGGGCTTGGATGTTGCATGACCAGTTTGGCATCTTGAATGATATGCTGATGCGGGTTGGCCTGATCTCAGACCCGGTTGCTTGGACCGCGTCACCTGACACGGCAATGATTGCGGTGATGATCGTCGATATCTGGAAAACGACGCCGTTTATGGCGCTGCTTATTCTTGCCGGGTTGCAAATGGTGCCCGGTGATCTTTATGAAGCCGCCAAGCTGGACGGCGTGTCGGCCACGCGCGTATTTCGCAAAATCACCCTGCCGTTGATCATGCCCGCAATGTTGGTGGCGGTGGTGTTCCGGTCACTGGACGCATTGCGGATTTTCGATATCGTTTATGTGCTGACACCCAACACCGATGCCACCCGCACGATGTCTGTTTTTGCCCGCGAAAACCTGTTTGATTTTGACAAATTTGCCTATGGCTCCGCCGCCAGCACGCTAATGTTCCTTGTCATCGCGCTGATCACCATCGTGTTCATACTTGCCAGCCGCATGGACCTTGAAGGGAAAAATTCATGAAACTGGATATTCTCAAACGGCTGGGTTTTTATGCGCTGGTCACAATCATCGTCTTGCAGGCTTTGTTCCCGTTTTACTATGCGATCCTGACATCGCTGGAAGACGGGCAAGCCCTGTTCGAAATCAACTACCTGCCGGAGGCGTTGAATTTCATCAACTATCAGTCGATGCTATCGGGCGGTGTTTTTGGCAAGCAAATCCTCAACTCGGTTTTTGTGGCCAGCGTTGTTGTAATCATTTCGCTGACACTGGCCGTTACGGCGGCTTATGCCTTGTCGCGCATCCGCTTTCGCGGCCGCGGCTTGTTGTTGCTGACCATCCTTTCAGTGTCGATGTTCCCGCAGATCGCCGTGCTGGCGGGGCTGTTTGAGGTCATTCGCTGGTTGGGCCTGTTCAATTCGCTTTGGGCATTGGTGTTTTCCTACATGATCTTCACGTTGCCGTTCACGGTTTGGGTGCTGACCACATTTATGCGCAACCTACCGATCGAGATAGAAGAAGCCGCGATCATGGATGGGGCATCGTCGCTGACGATCATTCGCCGGGTGTTTTTGCCGCTGATGTGGCCGGCCATGGTGACCACGGGCTTGCTGGCTTTCATCCATGCCTGGAACGAATTCTTGTTTGCGCTGACATTCTTGTCGACCGACGGGCAGCGCACGGTTCCGGTAGCGATTGCAATGATATCTGGGCGCAGCGAATTTGAAATCCCATGGGGTAACATTATGGCGGCCTCGGTGATTGTGACCCTACCGCTTGTGGCTTTGGTGCTGATATTTCAGCGGAAAATCGTGTCTGGCCTCACTGCCGGCGCCGTAAAAGGATAATAAAATGGCAGCTGTAGATCTTATCAATGTTTCAAAGTCTTATGGGTCTGTCGAAGTGTTGCGCGACATTAACCTGTCGCTTCAGAAAGGCGAGTTCGTGGTGTTTGTCGGCCCATCGGGCTGCGGAAAATCAACTTTGCTGCGGATGATTGCCGGGCTGGAAGATGTGACAAGCGGTGAATTGCGGATCGCAAACGAGCCGATGAATGATGTCTTGCCGGCCAAGCGCGGCATTTCCATGGTGTTCCAATCATACGCGCTCTACCCGCATATGAGCGTGTTTGAAAACATGGCTTTCGGGTTGGAGCAGGCCAAGCTTTCTAAGGCAGAAATCATTGAGCGGGTGCATGAGGCGGCAGAGATGTTGCAACTGACGCCATTATTGAAGCGCAAACCGAAGCAACTATCGGGTGGGCAGCGCCAACGTGTCGCAATTGGCCGCGCAATCACTCGTGATCCGCGCGTTTTTCTGTTTGATGAACCCTTGTCAAACCTGGACGCCGCCTTGCGGGTGGATACAAGGCTGGAAATCAAGGCGCTGCATGAGCGGCTACCTGAAACAACGATGATTTATGTGACCCATGATCAGGTCGAAGCGATGACTTTGGCTGACCGGATCGTGGTGCTAAGTGATGGGCGTGTGGAACAGATCGGCACGCCGATGGAGTTGTATAATAAGCCCGCTAGCAAGTTCGTTGCCGGGTTTATCGGCAGCCCGAAAATGAACTTTTTGACCGGCGCGCTGGCAGAAAGCCATGGGGCACAAACTTACGGTATCCGGCCTGAACATATCACGATTTCGGACAGCAAAGGCGATTGGCAGGGTCGGGTGATCCTGCGTGAAGAGCTGGGCAGCGATACGTTCGTGCATGTCGCTGTTGAAGGTATTGGCAAAGTTAATGTCAGGGTCGCGGGCAGCTATGAAATTGGCGCCAGTGAGACCGTATTCTTAAGCCCGCAACCGGGCAATGCCCATTATTTTGACGCCAGTGGCCAGCCCATTGCCTGAAGGAAAACAGATGAGTAAGGGTATTGAACAATTGCGGGCCGAAATGGCGCGGCAATTTGATGACGCAACCAACAGTTTTGTGCCTATCGCGCCGATTGTCGGCGAAATTGCGGGCAAAATTCGCGCGCACCGGAGGTAACTGGCGCACTGGCTATGATGCCCTTTGTAGAAACATTATTAT
>NVXG01000094.1 GCA_002733805.1 Robiginitomaculum sp.
GTTCTTTTATATTGATCGTTCAGTTGTACGTGAGAAATTCCCGGAATTGCTGGGTGATTATTCTCTTTCCTATGCAATTATGCAGATGACAATCGTTGCTATTACGGCTTTTTCTTATGTGAATATCGTTGAATTTGGCAAAGAACAGGCTGACCTTTCTCGTTTAAAGTCCAAGATATTTAAAGCATTTAGATATTGTTTTTTATTCTATGCGGTATTTGGTGTATGCAGCGTGTCTTTTGCCTATGGGGCAGAACTTTTTTACGGCTACGGTGCAGTATTCGAAACCACACTACTTATGGTCGGATTGTTTGGGGTGGCGAATGTGATGGGCTCGTTGAATGCGGCGCATTTATATTTAGGTAGTATAAAAGTCATGGCGATAATTATGCTCTTGGTTTTTATCACGTCATTGGCTTTAAATATGATTATTCCTTATGGCAGCGAGCAGGGCTATTATATACTTCTCGCCAAAACATATGGTCTGTATTTTATCTTTTCAGTTTTGTCCTTTTCCTATATCTGTTATAGGCTTAAGGGAGTAAATAGTTTTATTGACAATTAAAGAATTCACTATGCACACACTTGTTTATATTCGACGCAATAAAGTTTTCGATAAAGTTGTTCTGGATTATGCTCAGAAAAATTTACCGACAACTAAATTGTCAACGATATCGGAATATTTTAACGGTGATCATCGTATAGATATGAATTTGTCTAAATGGGATTATTGTTCTGAAACGCAAGCGTTTGTTGATGAAAATCTGGACTTGAGCAAGATTATATTTCGGGATCGTGTTCTGAGAAATATGCCTTTCAAGAATTGCCGGGTTCTTATTCGCAGGGCGGCGGGAAACCTGCTTGAGATATTTGATAAAAATTCTTTTGATACGTTGGTAACCTATCCTGTAGATAATTATATTATGGATATAATGATACAACTGGCAAAAAAGAAAGATATTCCCTGCTATGGGATATGTAGCTTTTTCATGCCCGGTTACAAACGATTAACCGTATATGGCGAGCATTCCCCACACCGAATACCGGAAAAATCAGAGGTTGACCATGTGCTGGATAAATTGAGAAATAATTTTCGTTCTCATATGGCACCGAGCAGAAGTAAAGCGCTGAAAGCCGCCATAATACGTTATATTAGATATAAAGCGCGTTACCCCATATTTTATTTATTTATCGCTAAAATACTCGGTCGTAAAGAGTATGATTTTCTGGCAACCCCATATAATACGACCGTCAGAAAGTTCATGAACTTCTTCGTCGAACGGTATTTCACACCTATGAGCAAGGTTGATTTTACCAAGAAATCTATCCTGATACCGCTTCATTATTTCCCAGAAGCAACCATCGAATATTGGAGTGGCTGTTCTGGCCAAATAGAGTTTGAGGATATGCTGCGCTGTAAAATTGATGAGCTTTCGGCGAGGTATGATCAGATCATTCTAAAAGATCATCCGGCGACGGTTTTTGATAATAGCAGTTCCTTTTATAAAGAATTGAAGAAGAATAAAAAAGTGATCCTGATTGACCCTTTTGTTGCCACGACCACTTTGCTTGAGCATATTGATGTGGTTGGCTGCTGGACGGGTACCGTGGGTATTGAGGCCTTGGTGAACGGTAAAAGTGCGGAATTATTTACTGAGGAGCAATATTACCGACAAGCCATGAAACTCCATCCGGAAATTATTCAGCAAGACGGCCCATTAATCTCAATCAGTGACCCTTACGTATTTATTGAAGAGATACTGAAAGGGAGCATTAAGTTTGAAGGATAGAAATATATTAATATATTTTGTTCCTGCTGTCACTTTGATTGTTTCGTGGTTGGTGGTGTTGGCGGTTAGGCAAGTTTCTTTAATAACTTTTGAAGGAATGTCATTTGCCTCGGGTATGTATCTTTTTATTTTCTTTTTATCTTTTTTATTTGGAACTCTTATTGGGCCGTTATTATGGGCAAATACAACGAATATTGATCAATTAAATTATACGGCAAAGAGCATAAATTCCAGCGCAAACTGGTTGTTGTTTTTTTCCTTGATAGCAATATTACTTTTGGTGATAAAGTTTTTATCTTTTATAGGGGATTTGTCATTCTCTCTTGCTGATATTACAGAAATGCGATTGTCTCGCGGTCGTGATCCCGGAGAAGAAAAGGCTGGGTCATTTGCTGGAGTATTGGGGCTAGGAATGTCTGGCTTTCCAGTTATTGCATACATTTATAAAGACCATTTCTCCGAAGAGCTTTCTGCTAAAAAAAGTAAACAGTTACATCTGGTTTTTTGGATAGGAATTTTCGTGTCTTTTTTATCTGGGGGACGATTTGCAGCGATGATTTCTATCTTAATCGTTGGTATATCCCATCTAATAAAAATTTATATCGTAGAAGATAGACATCATAGAACCAAGGTTGCCGAAAAACTGATAAATCGAAGTTCCGTTGTAATTAATACCCGCAAGAAGAAAAGTTTTTTTCAAAAAATTATCATGTACTTCTTATATGGGTCGGTTTTGTACATATTTTCGATGATATTTATTAATAGAGCCATAGGAGACGAAGACAATTTAAAAATATTATTGAACGTTCTTTCTCATAATCTTGGTGGAATATCACTTCCCTATGATCATAAGGAATTTTTACTCGAACATCCAATATATATCCCTCTGTATTTTATTATCTCGCTATTTCAATATTATATTGGCCATGCTATGTACCAATTTGACATCTTGTTTAGTGCGCCATATCCTGATAGCGCGCCATATTTTCTTACATATCAATTTTATCCGCAAGTAACTTTGCTTAACAAAATGGGTATGGGTTTCATGACTATATATGAAATTTTAGGTGATATTGAAAACCCTGGAGTTTATTTTACTCTAGCTGGGGCCTATATATTGGATTTTGGTTATGTGGGAGGATGTGTCGCAATTTTTGTTACTGCTCTTGTCGGATCTCGATATTGGGTTAGATTGGTGAGGATAAGAAGCTTCTTTGATGTTTTTGCCAGTCTTTTATTTTTAGTGTTAATTGTTTTTTCTCCTATAGTAGCAATAACTGGTACAGGTGTATTTCCTTCATTATTTTCTATTGCGTTTATTTTGAAATTATTGTTGCCTAAAGCAAAAAAGACACCGCCCATGCCTATAAATTTATCGCTTAAAGATAGCAAAGGAATTTACTATCCGTAAATTGGATTATCCCTTAGATGTGGAGTATATCTTAAGAAAAAAGAAATCCCTTAAGAAGCAATTATTAGCCAGTAATGATAGGCTCCAGAAAAAAATTGCTATTTTGGGTGGGTCAACTACTAGTGAAATCAAAAATATATTAGAATTATTTTTATTGAATAGTGGCATAGAGCCAGTTTTCTATGAATCAGATTATAATAAGTATTTTGAGGATGCATTATTTGACAATGAACAATTAGATAAATTCCAGCCAGATATAATATATATCCATTCTTCAATTGTGAATATACTCAACTTTCCTAAGCCCAATGATGGTGAGGATGTTGTAAATCAACTATTAAATGACGAAGTTGAAAGATACACATCTATCTGGGATGCTTTGCAGAAATATGATTGTGCGATAATTCAAAATAACTTTGACTATCCAATTGATAGAAGTCTGGGCAATCTGGATAATTATGATATTCATGGTAAAACATTTTTTATCATGCAGTTAAACTTAGAATTCTCTAAAAATGCCAGAAAAATAAATAATCTATACATTAATGATATAAACTACTTGTCATCATATATCGGGCTGGAAAAATGGGTTGATCGGTCGTTATGGTATCAGGCAAAATATGCGTTGAGCATGGCGGCGATTCCTGAGTTATCATTCAATATAAGTAAAATTATCAATTCAATTCTTGGCAGAGCAAAAAAATGTTTGGTTTTAGATCTCGATAATACCTGTTGGGGTGGCGTGATAGGTGATGATGGTCTGGTGGGTATAAGTATTGGGAATGAAACTGCAGTTGCAGAGGCGTTCGAAACTTTTCAAAAGTATGCCAAAGAGTTAAAGGATAGAGGGGTGATGCTGGCCGTTTGTTCTAAAAATTATTTTCAAAATGCTGCTGAGGGATTTCAGCATCCGGAGACTATCCTAAAATTTGAAGATTTTACCTCTTTTAAAGCGAATTGGGATCCCAAGCATCAAAATATAATCGATATCGCCCAAGAGATAAATATAGGAATTGATAGCTTGGTGTTTATTGATGATAATCCAGCGGAGCGCGATATTGTATCCTCTCAGATACCTGATGTATCGGTACCGGACGTGGGACGTGATGTTATTTTTTTTATTGATCATATTGACAAAAATGGATATTTCGAACCAATTATTTTATCTACTGATGATATGAAAAGAAATCAATATTATGAAGATAATAAAAAAAGATTGAGCGTGAAATCCAAGTATGCTACTTATGGAGACTATTTGAAATCACTTGAAATGGTTGCTGAAATCAATTCATTTAATTCTTTGTATCTGGACAGAATTACACAGCTTACAAATAAGACCAATCAATTTAATCTTACAACCAAGCGTTATACTTATAGTGAAATTGAGAAAATTTCTTCAAGTAATGACTATATTAAATTATATGGTAAACTTACTGACAAATATGGAGATAACGGGCTTATCTCAATAACAATAGGATGTTTAAAGAATGGGCAGTGTTTTATAGAGCTATGGTTAATGAGCTGCCGGGTTTTAAAAAGAAACATGGAATATGCGATGCTGGATGAATTGGTCATTCAATGTCAACAAAGAAATATAACTGAAATAATTGGTTATTATCTGGAAACAGAAAAGAATAAAATGGTTGCAAAGCTTTATGAAGATTTTGGGTTTATTCTTATGGAGAAAAATGATAGTAGTTCCGTATGGAAGCTAGATATCAAAAATTATAAGGCTAAAAATAAATTTATAAGGACTATCGGATGAACAGAGACGAAATTTTTAGTGGTGTACAAGAAATCTTCAGAGATATATTTGATGAAGATGACTTGATTATCGAATATAGCACTAATTCTGATAGTATTGAAGATTGGGACTCGCTAAATCACATCAATTTAGTGAGTGCTATTGAAAAAGAATTTAAAATTAAATTTGCACTTGGGGAGTTGCTGACATTAAAAGATGTTGGTGCAATGATTGACCTGATGAATGTAAAACTCAAGTAAATAAATAAATGAATGAATATAAATTTTCAGATATATATGTCGGGTTGACGGAAAGCTTTGAAGCCAAAATCACTTCTGAAATGCAGGACAGATTTCTCAAAATCTGCGGTGACATCAACCCCCTACACATTGAAGAGGAATATGCACGGCAAAATGGGTTTGCTTACAGGGTCGTATATGGACTACTAACCTCCTCTTTTTATTCAACATTGGTTGGTGTATATCTGCCTGGGAAATATTGTATCTTGCATGGTATCGATATACAATTCTCTGCCCCGGTTTTTATCGGGGATGTGTTAAAGGTGACAGGAAAAATCATATATATCAACGATGCTTATAAGCAGCTGGAAATAAAAGCGTTTATTACCAATCAAAATAATAAAAAAATTTCCAAGTCAATTATCAAAACTGGATTATTGCATGAGTAGAAATATTCTTTTAATAATTGGTGCTTCCTCAGATATTGGACTTGATTTAATCAAATCTGTAGATGAAGATTGTCTTATACTGGCCCATTATAATTCTTCAGGAGCGAGAATTCACGAATTATCGAAAGAGACTTCTAATGAACTTGTGGCTCTTAAGGCTGACTTAAATTCCGATAAGGAGTTGGCAGAATTTCTTGATAATATTGAAAGTAATTATGGCCTACCTCAAAAAATTGTTTTTCTGGCGGCGGCCCCGGTTGAGAATATCAGGTTTAAAGCTGTTCGGTGGCGTGATTTTGAAAACAATATAAATATAAGCCTCAAAGCATCAGTTACCATATTAAGTCGTTTCCTTCCGGAACTTGCAAAACAAAAAAGTGGCAAGATTGTATTTATGCTTTCGAGTTATGTATTGGGCGTTCCTCCGAAAGCATTATCCCATTACACCACAATTAAGTATGCGTTATTGGGGCTAACTAAATCCCTTGCAAGTGAATATGCGGATAAAAATATTCAAATTAATGCAGTATCTCCCTCAATGATAGAAACGAGGTTTCTGAATAATATTAATGAGAAATTTGTTGAATTAAATGCGTATAGTCACCCCTTGAAAAGAAATGCAGTTGTAGGAGATGTTACACCTGTTATCCGTATGCTGCTATCCGAAGATTCCGATTATATGAACGGTGTTAATATACCTATTACGGGTGGGGGTGTATTCTAATGCTTTTTAATAGTTATGAGTTTGTTTTTGTTTTATTACCAGTTTCTTTTTTCGTTTATTTTTATCTAAATAAAAAAAAAATAGTTATCGCCTCAAAAATATGGCTTGTTTTTGTGAGCTTATTTTTTTATGGCTGGTGGAATATTGCATATCTACCATTAATATTGATATCCATTTCATTTAACTATTTTATTTCTCAAAGAATGAATGAGTTTGATGGTGCAAAGCGGCAATATCTTTCGAAAAAAACTTTGTTTCAGATTGGTCTGGTGTTTAATATTAGCCTGTTAGGTTACTTTAAATACATGGACTTTTTTATCCAAAATATTAATTTAGCCGTTGGTAGTGAAATACCTCTTTTATACTTGGCACTCCCCTTGGCCATTAGTTTCTTCACTCTTCAGCAAATTGCATATTTGGTAGATAGTTATGAAGGCTTGGTAAAAGAAAAGAATTTTTTAAATTACACTATTTTTGTAGTATTTTTCCCTCAACTTATTGCAGGACCTATAGTTCATCATAAAGAGATGATGCCACAGTTTTCCGGTGTTAGGTACAAAGTAAAAAATTATAAAAATATTGTTATGGGCCTTTTTATATTTTCTATTGGTTTGTTTAAGAAAGCCATTATAGCCGATACGCTTGCTGTTTGGGCTACGAACGGATTTGATAATGTAGAAACAATACATTTTATTATGGCTTGGTTTGTTTCGTTATCTTATACATTTCAACTTTATTTTGATTTTAGTGGTTATACGGATATGGCAATGGGTGCCGCTTTATTATTTAATATTAGGCTCCCTCAAAATTTTAACAGCCCTTATAAAGCGACGGGGATGATTGATTTTTGGAAAAGGTGGCATATAACACTCACAAATTTTATAACCACCTACATATATATGCCTATCGTCAGGTCTTTTGAAAAACTTACTTTTCATAAAGCTATGTTAACCACTATCGTGACCTTTCTAATTGCAGGGCTTTGGCATGGGGCTTCATGGACATTTGTGGTGTTCGGCGGGTTAAATGGTGTTGGCATTGCCGCAAATCATTATTGGAAGAAGAAAACCAAGTTTAAACTTAATAGGATATTGGCATGGTTCCTTACGTTCAATTTTGTTAACATTACTTTCGTGTTCTTTAGAGCAAGAGAGTGGGATGACGCCATAAAAATCTTGAATGGAATGTCGGGAAGAAGTGGGTTTACTTTACCGGGGCACCTTGCAAATATTATAGAAACAAAACTACCATTTCTCGCTCAATATAATATTCAGTATGATGAAAGTATCCATAATATTGGAATTACGCCTTTCACTCCATTTTGGGTTCTCTTTGTAATTATCGTTGTTTGTTATAAGCAAAATTCTATTGAATTAATGGATAGTATTAAAATAAATTATCATACTGCTATATATGCGGGTTTTCTATTTGCATGGGCGGCTCTTTCGTTGAGTAATGTATCTGAATTTTTATATTTTAATTTTTGAGGTTTGATATGCCCGCAAAAAAATGGGTTAAATTTTTTTTTATAGTTTTTTTAACCTGCGTGAATTCTGTCGCTATTTTCAACTGGCGTATAGATTCTTTAGGGCTATTCAAGACCAATGCCTATATTGGTAAAATTGTAAATGAGGTTACAAATAATAAGATCGTAAATTTATTTGAAAAGAACTTTAATTATGGAATTCTCAGGAAAGAAATTATTCAAAATACGTTACATAAGGTTGATTGGATTGTTCTAGGCTCATCAAGAAGTATGGCGTTGAGAAAAAGGTTTTTTTTAAAAGAGGCTGATACATTTCAAAATTACTCTATTCCAGCCGCTTCTTTAAAGAATTATATGGCCATTGTTTCTATCTTTAAGGATTATCAAAAAACTTTGCCTGAAAACGTAATTATAGAAATTGATCCCACGTTGTTTAATACCCTCAATAGGGAAGATAAAAATCGTTTCTTGAATGATGATTATATTCGGTTATTAAATGAAATTACAGGGCAAGTTATTAATAAAAGTCCGTTCAATATTGATTTTATAAAAAAACTCTACACCACAGATTACCTCTTCACTAACATAGAATTTCTAAGAAAACGTTATATCAGTGGTTTTGAAATAAATACTGTTACAGATACATCCGATTATTTGGGCTATCTGATTGAACCCGATGGGTCTAGGCATTATTCGTTAGCACAAAAAAAAGCCAGTAGTGAAATTGTAGAGCGACAAGCAGTAGCAATTGGCAAGTTTTCTCCGCTTATGGGCGGTTTTAATGAGCTTGCAAACGTAAGTATGTTTGAACTTTTTATCCAGTATTTAACCTCTCATGATGTTAATGTTATTTTCTATTTACCGCCCTACCACCCTATAACTTATGACCTTTTTCTGAAACATGATACTTATAAGATTATTGCAGAGGTGGAAAAATACATCTTAACTTATGCTAGTCGGAATGATATTGTTGTGTTGGGATCTTATGACCCACAAAAATTACACCTTGTGACTACTGATTTTGTGGATGGTGTGCATACGCAGGCCTCAGTCCCCGAAAGAATATTTAAAGAGCTAAAAGAGCGTGGTAAGTAATGAAATATCTTAAAAGATATGGCCATCGTTTTTCATTTTTCAATTATATATGAGTGACTATAATGGATTATACTAAATCCCCGTTGAAATTTCGTTTGCTTAAAGTGTGGAAATATCTCTGGTTGTTTGGCTTTACAAGAACTTTGAATAAAGTAAAAGCAGCCTACCATATGAAGAAAAAATTCGATCAGCTGCCAACGATTAATGGTGGCAATAGAAAAGGCCATGTGGGCATCATCGGTAGTGGTAATTTCAGCTTTAGTACCATCGCATTTTATCTACGAAAAAATTATGGTTCTGTGGTGTCAGGTGTGATGGATGTGAACATTAATCGTGCGGCGTCTTTATGCGAAAGTTATAAGGGTAATTATTATACCGATAATGCCAGAACAATCCTCGAAGATGAAAATATTGATTTGGTTTACATCGCCTCCAATCATGCCACTCATGCGGAATATGCTATTGAAGCGTTAAATAATAATAAAAGCGTACATATTGAAAAACCTCCGGTCGTAAGTGACGATCAATTATCCAGACTTTGCGATGCTATGAAGACATCAAAAGGATCGGTTGGATTGGGCTATAACCGACCACAAAGCCCCTTGGGTCAAAAAGTTCAG
>NVXG01000095.1 GCA_002733805.1 Robiginitomaculum sp.
TTCGCGATTTTCCTTGGCCATAATCCGTAAAGACGCGCCCAAAGGCGTGCCGTATTTCTCGGCCTGGATCAACGAAACCGCCACGGCCTTGACCCCCGGATGATTGGTTCGCTTGGCCAAGTTCTCATAGGCCTGTCTGCGTTCCTGCAAATAAGATAGCTCGGCAGTGGTCAGTGACATTTCTTCGGCCAGTTCAATCGAGCTGCTGCCCACTTCGGCCGCAACCTTGCCAAATGCCGCTTCGATCGACATCCCGGCCTCAACACAGATCAAGAGTAAATCAAGCGCATCTGGAAAGGACTTCATGATCGATTCGCGCCGTTTCGCAGCGATATTGTTGATGTAAATACCCGGCGCGTAATACCCGAGCAACATCATGCCGGTGGCCATCGCCACCCGGACCATAGGAGGTTTGCCAAAATCATTGAAGAAAAACAGATAAGACAGAGAAAAAATGAACAGAGCAATCGGGGCGACCAGCCGAAAAAAGTAAAAGGTCATGATCGGACCTTGGCCACGTAAGCCCGCTTGCAGCAATCGGGTTTGCAGGGCCGAATCTTCGAGCAAGGTAGCCAGATTGAGCTTGCCCACCACATCGGTCATGAACCCCTTGGATTCGCCACGCAAATTTCCTTTTTTCGCAATCGCCGCCCGGTTTTGCTTGCGCAATTGTTCGCGCCGTGTGGCCACCGACTTCAATCGCCCGGCAAATTTTGAGCCACTTAGCAAAGGGCTAATCAGAGTCATCACCGTGGCGAAGGTCACAAGGGCGGCAAAAACCGTAACCAGAAATTCCGGGTCGACCAGCATTTTGAGTGAAAAATCCATTTATCCTGCCAAGTTCCTAAATATTGAAATTGATCATTTTGCTCATCACAAAAATCCCGGAAGCCATCCAGAACATTCCGCCGGCCAGCATCAACTGGCCGTTAGTTTCGGTGAACATCAACGCCATATAAGCTGGCGTAGTGACATAAACGATGCCCATCACAAACGGTGGCAAGGAGCCAATGATCATCGAGGAGGCCTTGGCCTCTGATGACATGGCTTGAATTTTTTCGCGCATCATTTTGCGAGCCCGCAGCACGGTGGTCAGGTTTTCCAGCGCCTCGGCCAAATTGCCCCCAGTCTTTTGCTGAATGGTCAGCACAATGGTAAAAAAGTTTAACTCGGACAGCGGCATCCGATTGTACATTTTGCCCAATCCGGTCGGCAAGTCGACCCCAACGGTTTGCCCTTCAACCAGTTTTTGAAACTCAGGACCAACTGGAGCCGGGGATTCGCGGGCAATGATCTGCAAACACTCATTCAGCGGCAGGCCGGACTTCACTCCGCGCACGATAATATCAATCGCATTGGCAAATTCCTGTGAGAATTTTTTAGCACGTCTTTTGCGAATAAAACCCAATACCCAACGCGGCATACCAATGCCCGCTCCAACGCCAAGACCCAGCGCGATCATCAAGGGTCGGCCCATGATTACCATCGACACCAACACCAAAACACCCAACACCAGCGAGCCAATCCAGAACCCGGTCGGCGACCAGTTCAACCCGGCCTGTTGAATTTGCGATTTGAGCGAGACGGTTTTCTTGCGCTGCTCTTTTTGCCGTTGTTCGAGGTCTTTTAAGGTTTCCTGCACCTGTTTGCGTCGGTTGTTCGACACATCCAAAGCCGAAATTCTTTTTTTGCCGCGTTTCAATCCGGTATCGCTATAGGTTTTTATCCGTTTGGTACTGACTTTATTGCCATCACCTCCGGCAAATACCCAGCCAATGCCGGCCACGCTGACAAAGGCCAGCACGGCGATCAGGATCGTGGTCATGTCAAGCATATTGGCTTCCCTTCTAAGCTTCTGAAGCGTCCAGCGCGGCGGCTAATTCGCCTTCTAGGCCATAATATCTAGCCCGATCCCAGAAGTTTGGCCGGGCGATGCCGGTAGAAATATGACGACCGGTAATATTGCCATCAGCGTCTTCGCCTTCAATTTCATACAGGAAAATATCCTGGGTAATGATCACCTCGCCCTCCATGCCGAGCACTTCGGTAACATGGGTGATTTTACGCGAGCCATCGCGCAAGCGCGCCGCCTGAATCACCACATCGATCGAACCAGCAATCATTTCGCGAATGGTTCGCGAGGGCAGATTGAAGCCGCCCATGGTAATCATCGATTCCAGCCGGGAAAGGGATTCGCGTGGGCTGTTGGCGTGAATGGTCCCCATCGATCCATCATGGCCGGTATTCATGGCTTGCAGCAAATCAAATGCTTCCATGCCACGCACCTCGCCGACGATGATCCGCTCTGGGCGCATCCGCAAACAGTTTTTGACCAGATCGGTCATGGTCACCAAGCCGGTGCCTTCAAGATTGGGCGGACGGGTTTCCAGACGCACCACATGCGGTTGTTGCAATTGCAGCTCGGCCGCATCTTCGCAGGTGATCACGCGCTCGTCCGGATCGATATAGCCGGTCATGCAATTGAGCAAAGTGGTCTTGCCCGAACCGGTACCGCCGGAGATCAACACATTACATCTTGATGCCCCGATAATGCCCAATACCTTGGCCCCGTCCGGGGTGATCGAGTTGAAGTTGACCAGATCATCTAGCGTCAGCTTATCTTTCTTGAATTTGCGAATAGTCAGGGTCGGGCCGTCCAAAGCCAATGGCGGCGCGATCACATTGACCCGCGAGCCGTCCATCAAACGCGCATCGCAAATCGGACTGGCTTCATCAACGCGGCGGCCGACCTGGCTCACAATCCGCTGGCAAATGTTCATCAATTGCCCATTGTCGCGGAAGCGGACGCTGGTTTTTTCAATCTTGCCGTTTACCTCAATGAAGACCGCATCCGCACCATTGACCATGATGTCTGAAATATCATCGCGGGCCAGTAATGGCTCCAGCGGTCCGAAACCCAGCACGTCATTACAAATGTCCTGTAACAAGGATTCTTGTTCAGCAATCGACATCACGACGTTTTTGATCGAGATAATCTCGGTCACAATGTCGCGAATTTCTTCGGCGGCACTGTCATTATCAAGCTGGGCCAGTTGCCCCAGATCAATGGTGTCGATCAGCGCATTAAAAATGGTGGTCTTGATTGCGTAGTATTCTTCGGAACGCTGCGGGGCCTCATCAGGATGGGCCATTGCCTTTTGCGCTGGCTTGGCTTGGGCAATGCTGGCTGGTGGTGCGTTGGTTGCTTTTGCAGGTGGTTGGCCACCATCATCACCTACAACAGCTGGCAATTGCGGTGCGGCGTGGGTCGGCTTTGGTTTGGCGGCTCCTGCCTCTACTACACGTTTTCCAAACATCTGATCTCAACCCCGTCCTAACCGCGCCGCAGTAATTTGCTGATCAGGCTTTGCTTTTTGACGCTCTGAACTTCTTTTCCTGACAACAAGGTTGCCAGCGACTGAATGCCGGACACGGCTTTGGAAGCCCCATTCACCTCAGAAAGCATCTGACCATTATTGGTGGCTTGGCCAAACAATTCCGGCTCAAATGGCAGAACCAAAGTAGGCTCTGCTCCCAAGGCTTCAGCGAAATCCTTGACCGATATTTCCGGACGTTTGGGCACGCCCACCTGATTAACAATTATTTTCGGTGGAAAATCATTGGCGCGGCGGGATCGCAACAAATCATAGAGGTTTTTGGCATTTCGCAGGCAAGCCAGATCAGGGGAGGCCACAATGATCACCTCATCGGCCAACAACAAGGTGTTCTTGACCCAGGTTGTCCAAGTGTGCGGTAAATCCAGAATAATATGAGGCACCGTCGAGCGCACTTCGGAAATGACCGTTTCATAAGAAGCGGCGCTCAATTCCCATTCGCGCTCCAGTGTGGCTGGCGCGGTAAACAAGGACAGTCGTTCTGTACAATTGATCATCAGCCGTTCGAGCAGGACATCATCTACCCGATCCGGCTCAGCCAACGCATCGCCAATGCCTTGTGGAGAATCCTGATTGAAATCGAGACCTGCTGTGCCAAACGACAAATCCAGATCCAGAATACTGGTATCAACCCGGCAACTTTCGGCAATCTGCCACGCCAGATTATGAGCCAAAGTCGAGGAACCAACCCCGCCCTTTGCCCCAATAAATGCAGTAACCTTGCCAACAAACGGCTTGTCAGGATCGGCAAACAAACCAGAAATGGTTCGAACCATTTGCATGGGAACCAAAGGCGGCACCAGATATTCACTAATCCCACGGCGGATCAATTCCCGATATAGAGAAATATCATTCGCCGCGCCGATCACCACGACCTTGGTGCCTGCATCGCAAACATTGGCCAGTTCATCCAATTGCGCAAATAAGCCCCGGCCGCGCATACCCGATTCGATCAGAATGAGATTGGGGGTTCCCTCATCAAGATAGTGCTCGATCGCGGCAGGCAATCCGCCCATCGACACGCTGATATGCGCCCGTGACAATCGCCGGTCATTGCCGGTCTGTTCAATCATTTGCGCCGTTTCCGGACGCTCGCAAAAGGCGGCAATGGTTATTCTGGGAACCGCGGCCAATGTTTCATCTGGATCGGCATAGGGTTCACCCATTGGGTTTTGCGGCGCACTGACATAGGCGCTGCTTCCCATCGGCGGCAAATGCGTTGCAGGTGGCGCACTAAGCGGCGGCAATTGTTCGACTGAACTTGCGCCGGAACCAAACACCGTGCCGGGCACTGCATCAGCATTGTCCATGGCTGGAGGCGGGGCCGGAGCCGGTGCATCCGGGCCCAGATCCCACCCACCACCGGGCACAGCAAAGGCGTCGGCCGGATTGAGTTGGTCTTTTGCATCAAACGTCTGGCTCATTTAGCTGTTTCCGATTTCTTCGGGTTCTGGGTCATACTTTATCTCTAATCCACCACATCACTCACGCTTCCTTCTTCATCAGAAGTGCGTTCAGTTGCTGTGCTTTCTCCCGCCACATACAACTCATAGGTTGCCATGCGACGCTCTGCCGGCGGCGCGGTCATGTCCTGTGGTGCGACCAAGTCATATGGATCAGCGATCATCGCAGCGGTATTTACCGCTAAAAAACATCCAAAATTTTTCGAGGTGGCATTGCTATAATTGTGAGACATATTCTGTCGGGCCACGCTGCATCCTTCGGCGGATGCTGTGTAGCGCCGAAAGCTTAAAATGATCGGCGGCGTGGTCTGGCCGCGCGCTTCATAATGTCCGCCGACCATTTGCGCCCAGGCCAAACCGTCATCATACAGAATTTCGCGGGTTTGCGCCGCAGCACGCACTGCGATTTGTGCATTGGCTGAACCCGCCGGGATCGAGATGGCCACTGGGCCGTGACCATGATCACGATAGGCCCGCGCAAAGGCTAAAATGGTACTTTTATGGGCCAGTGACAAACCAGCATCACCGGGGTCCAGTACCAGATTTAGCCGATCGCTGGTTTCTTTTACGGTGATTTTATGTCGCTCGCCGGGTAATTGCCAAACCGGCTGGGTTGGCGAGACAGCGCAACTAGCCAGCAACAAGATTGAGCCGGTAACCAAGGCGGAGCATCTCAATGAAAGGTCCATGTCCATCTCCTAATCCAGGCTATAGCCCAACGGGCCAGTCCAGCTTTTACCTGCGGTTTCGGCACCCGGTGCCCGATACACTTTGTTCAACCGACCCAGCAGGAGCGATGACAGATCACCCGCTGTTTCATAGCCATCACCCGGGGTTGCAAAGCTTTCCGGGTGGGCCGGATCAACCAGATATGGGGTCACCACAATCACCAGCTCGGTTTCATCGTTCAAGAAATCCCTTGAACGAAACAAAGCACCGATAATTGGGATGTCTTTGATGCCGGGAATGCCCTCCAGCGCCTGTTTGGTTTGCTGTTGGATCAAACCGGCAATCACCATGGAACCCCCCGACGGTAATTCAACGGTGGTTTCGGCTTTGCGAACTTTCAAGGCGGGCAGGGTCAAACCATCAATCGTCCCAATAACCGCGCCGGTATCATCAACAATCGGCTGCGAAGAAAGAATCAATGCACCTTGGTTGGTCAGTTCCGAAACTTCGGTGGAAATCCGAAGCGAGATACGCCCTTCGCTAACCACCAAGGGAGTGAAGCCCAATGCCACGCCAAATTTCTTGTATTCGATAGTAATATTACCATCCCGGTCGCGCCCGGTCGGTACCGGAAACTCGCCGCCAGCCAGAAAATTGGCCGACTCGCCAGTGATCGCGGTCAGATTTGGTTCGGCCAAGGTTCGGATCAACCCGACCCGCTCCAACGCCCGTATCCCGCTAGTCACACTGGTTACCCCACTGGTAAAAGCGGTAGCCGGATTGGTATAAGCCAGTCCGACAGTAGGCGCCGCACCACCAAGGAAGCGTCCGGCCAATGAAAACTGAGCCGGATTGGCCAGAGAAATCGCCACTTCATTGATCCGCCCGGCTACTCCCAGGTCAATGCCCAATTGCTTGGTCAACGTGCGTTGCATTTCGACCACGCGAACTTTGAGCATCACCTGATCCTTGCCGGTGATATTGATCATGGTAATCACGTCTTCGGGGTCATCAACGTACGTTCGGGCGATCCGTAAAGCAGATGCGGCCTGTCCCGCATTGGGGGCTGTACCCGACAGGATCAGACTGTCACGCATCGCATCAACTTTGATCCGGGTTTGCGGCAACAAACGAGCGATCGCATCTTGAAGCCCGCGAACATCCTCGGCCACGGTAATTTCCAGATTGAGCAATTGCGTGCCATCGGCCCGAAAGAAGAAAACGTTGGCCTGACCCATTTCAATGCCCAGAATATACACCCGTCTGGGGGTGCGAATGACCGCATCAACGATATCCGGGTTGGAGACCAAAACGTCCCTTGCGTCCTCTGGCAGTTCAATGACGGCCGCTTTGTTCAAGGGAAGGTTTAGTGATTTTGACACGGGGCCATTGCCGCCCGTGCTGATCTTGACTTGCAACAAATTGGCTTCACTGGCGCTGGCCGGAGCAACAAACCCCAAAGCAAGGCTGGCCAGTAGGCAAGGCAGCAGACGAAAAACTGGGTTCACAGGGGTTTTCATTGCATGCCTACCTGGGATTTTTTACCATAACGGTACACTTGTATCTGTGAGTTATTGCCGCTTTCAAAACCAGTGGAGCGCGATGCGCCGTCCACGGTCAGCGCCAGATCGGCCACGCTACGCAGGGCTAAAGAAATATCGCCCGAAGCATCGGCCCGGGCCAACATTTCAGAATCAACCCCATTCAACTCCAAAGTCGCGGTGGAGCCCATCACAACCTGCTCGTCATCCACTTCGCGAAAGGTCTGGTCGATGGCCAGAACCCGCACATTCTTGAATATAGTCTGGCTGACAAACGTCGTGGTAATTGCCGAACCCGAAATGATTTCAATCTCACGGGTCAGGATAATATCGACCCGATCATTGGGCAAAATGAAGCCACCCGCTCCGGTTTCCACTGAAATTTCTACGGCCACGGCCCGCATGCCGGGGGCCAGAACCGCCGCCATAAAGCCAGCTTCACCGGCATTGATCAATTTACGCCCATTGACCGGTTCATTCTTTGAAAGCCGCACCCGGGCAATGGAGCCTGCATAATCTTCCAAGGCGTTCGGATTTTTGTCTTGGGTCAGATAATTCGAGTTTAGGGCTTTTTCTGGCCATTCCAGCCATGCCAAGTCAGCCGGTTCGACCCGCTGACCGACTTCGAGGTCAGTATTGGCTACCAATACCAACTCGGTTGGCTCTTCGATAATCGTGGGCTCCACAATGGCAACAGACTCTGCATTTGGGCCGCTGGAAATACCACGGACCAAAAATGCAGCGGATATTGCAGCGACCGCTGCAATAATCAGTACCGCTATTTTGGCAATTCCCATCGAAATAAACTCCCCGCCAATCCATGCACGTTGGTGCAAAGTGGACTGAAAGTTCTCAAAGCATGGTTAACAAAATCCGACCTTCGACGGTTTGAGTTCATCATTTGCTTAAAAAGTCAGGAAATAACCCGCAAAAACAACGAAGATTGCGGAAAAAGGTATAATGCACCAGCACATAGCGCCATACCATAAGGTACGTCACCGTCCTTTTTAAGCAGGCGAGCCGACCATTCCTGAGTGTAAAGTACCGGCGGCAAGGCGGTTTTTCGAGCCAAAATCAGCAAAACCGTTAACACACCGCCGGCCAGTGCCGATATTACCGCATAGCTCAAAATGTCCGGCCACCCCATCCAAAGAGCAGCGGCAGCGAACAATTTGGCATCTCCACCTCCAATCCAACCCAAGGCAAACATGGCGATGGTCAGCGCCAAAGCACCGAAACCAACGGCCATATGCAAGCCAAACTCACCCCATGACAGTCCGATCAATGGTGCGGCCAGTAAAAACAAGCCAAGCAGGGTAAGCGATATCCAATTGGGAATGGTCATGGAAACCATGTCCCGCCACGCCGCGACAAACATCAATAAGGGAAACAACAGCAAAACCAGTTGGGACATTATTCGAACCTCACAAAATAATGCGCCAGTTGTGCCAAAAGAGCATTAACAGCCGGTTGATTGGCGATACCGCGTTAAGATTGCGTCGGTTACCGATGCTTCGAGGCTCCTTGCAGTCGCACCTCAGCATGAGGTGAGTGGTGTAGGTTTGGTTCGTTCTAAAAAGCCTCCTCATGCTGAGGTGCGAGCCCGGATTTTTCCGGGGGAGCCTCGAAGCATCGGCAATTGGCCTGACCCCCAGACGTAACAAGGGCCGCTATTGTTTCCAGTAGCGACCCTTGCAAAAACGGTAAGGCTTATTGCCTGTCGTTCCTATTTCATTGCGTCAGCAACAGTCTGGAACTTGGAAGAGGCATTTGTACCCAGTGCAGTAACAGCCGAAATGATCACAACA
>NVXG01000096.1 GCA_002733805.1 Robiginitomaculum sp.
GCCGACAGCAATAAACACCGCCTCGGCCCCCGCCACCGCGTAGTTGAGCGCCGGGTCAGCGTCCAATAGGCCAGAGACATATTCGGCATAGGTAATACCGTCGCTGGCCGACCCTGTCGCCCCACCTATGGTGACACGAACTTCTTCTTCTATCAGCCCTCCGGCGGCGTCATAAAGATTGCCGCTATCGGTGAGACTGTCGCCAAAAAAGACAAGTTGGGGTCCGGCGGCGGGGGCTGGTGCATTTGCCATGAATGGGCCTTTCGAAATAAATAAATTTTATCTGGACATATTGTCGCGTCCGGGCAGTTCAGGCAAGTTTAATGAATCCACGCGTCCAAAATTAGGCCTATGCATTTTGGGGTTGGAAACCTTTGGTAAAGGCACTAGAACGCCCAAACGCGGTAGAGCGTGCGATTCGTCGTGCGCTCTTATCGCTTTCGTCCAAGATGGTGGGTGGGTTTCGCCCATAATTCCTGCCTGAGACGGGATCAGACCAGATCTCAAAGGTGCTTGTCACCTGCGGTATTTGGCTCAGCCCCGTATAAGGACTTGACCGCCAGCTCACTAGAGTTGGCACGACTGAGCCGGGGGGAGACCCCCAATACTGGAGAAAACTGTGGAAAGAGCCCAGAAAGAGAAACTGGTCGACGAGCTCGGCCAAATCTTCGAAAGCTCTGGCGTCGTAGTGGTTGCCCATTACGAAGGCATGACGGTTGCTCATATGCAGGACCTGCGCGCACGTATGCGTGAAGTAGGCGGGTCCGTACGCGTTGCGAAAAACAGGCTCGCCAGAATCGCCCTTGAGGGCAAGCCATGCGAAAGCATTGCCGAATACCTCACGGGCATGACTGTCATATCTCATTCCGAAGACCCTGTGGCTGCGGCCAGAGTGGTTCAGGCATATGCCAAAGAGAACGACCATCTGGTCATTCTCGGCGGTGCTATGGGAGATGTGGCACTTGACCCAGCCGGTGTTGCTGCGGTTGCCAAAATGCCTTCACGTGACGAGCTTATTGCTTCGATCGTTGGTTGCATTGGCGCACCTGCCTCCAACATTGCCGGGGCCATTGGCGCACCTGCATCCAATATCGCAAGCATCCTTTCGACGATCGAAGAAAAGGCTGCATGAGCTAAACCTGATGTGAAGGGGCTTTTGCCCTGACGTCGGACCCATGAATTAACTTACGGAAAGCACATACAATGGCTGATCTGAAAAAAATGGCTGAAGAGATTGTCGGTCTGACACTTCTCGAAGCACAAGAACTGAAAACCATCCTCAAAGATGAGTATGGCATTGAGCCAGCAGCTGGCGGCGCCGTCGTTATGGCTGCTGCTGAAGGTGGCGCTGATGCCGCTGATGAGAAGACCGAATTTGACGTGGTCCTGAAAGAGCCAGGCCCACAGAAGATTGCCGTGATCAAAGAAGTGCGCGCAATCACTGGTCTTGGCCTCAAAGAAGCTAAGGGTCTTGTCGACGCTGGCGGTAAGGTCAAAGAAGCAGTTTCCAAAGACGAAGCTGATGAGATCAAGGGCAAGCTGGAAGCAGCTGGCGCTACCGTCGAAGTCGTATAAGCGACTTATGGCAGCACGGGCCATTTGGCCCATTGCTGACCTTACTATTTTGGCTGGGTCTGTAGAAATACGGATCCAGTCGAACCTGTCTTGGAGGGGAGCTGTCCCAAAGTTCAGCTCTCCTCTCGGATAGGTTCCAATCGGTCGGGCGGCACCCCCTGGGAAGGGTGCCTAGAATAGGCCGGGAACACCGTTCTCAGATGGACCCTTGCGCGCCCCCAGCGCAGCGGCCCGGTAAGAGATTTGAAAGGTAATATCGCTCATGGCGCAATCCTTCCTTGGCCACAAACGCCTCCGGAAATACTACGGCAAAATCAAAGAGATTTTGGAAATGCCGAACCTCATCGAAGTTCAGAAATCATCCTATGATCTTTTCCTGCGGTCGGGCGAACAAGATGTTCCCACTGACGGCGAAGGTATCAAAGGTGTTTTCCAGTCGGTTTTCCCGATTAAGGATTTCAACGAAACCTCGATCCTAGAATTCGTAAAGTACGAGCTCGAAAAGCCAAAATACGACACCGAAGAATGTCAGCAACGTGACATGACTTACAGCGCGCCGCTTAAGGTGACGCTGCGTCTTATCGTGTTTGATATCGACGAAGATACCGGCGCAAAATCGGTAAAAGACATTAAAGAGCAAGACGTGTTCATGGGCGATATGCCTCTGATGACGCCAAACGGCACTTTCATCGTCAACGGCACCGAGCGGGTTATTGTTTCCCAGATGCACCGCTCACCCGGCGTGTTCTTTGACCATGATAAAGGCAAAACCCACTCTTCGGGCAAGCTGCTTTTCGCCTGCCGGATCATCCCCTACCGCGGCTCCTGGCTCGACTTTGAGTTCGACGCAAAAGACCTCGTCTTCGCCCGGATTGACCGTCGCCGTAAGCTGCCTGTCACCACATTGCTCTATGCGCTTGGTCTCGACCAAGAAGCGATCATGGATGCCTATTACACCACGGTTGATTTTGAATATAATATGAAGGCCGATGGCTGGGTCACCAAGTTCTTCCCAGAACGCGTCCGTGGCACACGCCCGCTTTATGACCTGATCGACGCCAAAACCGGCGAAGTTATCGCCAATGCTGGCGACAAGATCACCCCGCGCGCGGTCAAAAAGCTGATCGACGAGAACAAGGTCAAAAACATTCTGATGCCGTTCCGTCAGATTGCTGGCAAGTTTGTCGCCAAAGATATCATCAACGAAGAAACCGGCGCGATCTATGTCGAAGCTGGTGATGAGCTGACATTTGAGCTGGATAAAGAAGACCAGATCATCGGCGGCACCGTGCGCGAACTTCTGGATGCTGGCATCACTAATATCCCTGTGCTCGACATCGACAACATCAATGTCGGCCCGTATATGCGCAACACCATGGCCGCAGATAAGAACCTCGGCCGTGAAACCGCGCTGATGGATATCTACCGGGTTATGCGTCCGGGCGAGCCACCAACGGTTGATGCCGCCTCGGCGCTGTTCGACACGTTGTTCTTTGATAGCGAGCGCTATGACCTCTCTGCTGTTGGCCGGGTCAAAATGAACATGCGTCTCAATCTGGATGCCGAAGACACCCAGCGCACGCTGCGGCGCGACGATATCGTCGCCTGTATCAAAGCGCTTGTCGGTCTGCGTGATGGCATTGGCGATATTGACGATATTGACCACCTTGGTAACCGCCGGGTCCGCTCGGTTGGCGAGCTGATGGAAAACCAGTACCGCGTTGGCCTGCTGCGCATGGAGCGCGCGATCAAAGAGCGTATGTCATCCGTCGAGATCGACACTGTCATGCCGCAAGACCTGATCAACGCCAAGCCAGCCGCCGCGGCCGTGCGTGAATTCTTCGGCTCTTCGCAGCTGTCGCAGTTCATGGACCAAACCAACCCGCTCTCGGAAGTCACCCACAAACGCCGTCTCTCGGCGCTTGGGCCAGGGGGTCTTACCCGTGAGCGTGCCGGCTTTGAAGTGCGCGACGTGCACCCAACTCACTATGGCCGTATGTGCCCTATTGAGACCCCGGAAGGGCCAAATATTGGTCTGATCAACAGCCTCGCCACCTTTGCGCGGGTTAACAAATATGGCTTCATTGAAACGCCATACCGCAAGGTTGTTGACGGCAAAGTGACCGACGAAGTCAACTACATGTCGGCAACCGAAGAAATGCGTCACACTGTGGCGCAGGCCAACGCGGCGCTTGATGAGAACGGCAAGTTCATCAATGAGCTGGTCAACACCCGTCGTTCTGGCGAGTACGTTCTGGCACCGGCCAATCAGGTCGACCTGATTGATGTTTCGCCAAAGCAGCTGGTATCCGTCGCCGCCTCGCTGATCCCGTTCCTAGAGAATGACGATGCGAACCGCGCGCTCATGGGCTCGAACATGCAGCGCCAAGCTGTGCCACTGCTTCAAGCCGAAGCGCCGCTCGTCGGCACCGGTATCGAAGAAATTGTTGCCCGCGATAGTGGCGCTGCAATCATGGCCAAACGTGGCGGCGTCGTCGACCAAGTCGATGCGGGCCGTATCGTTGTCCGCGCCACATCTGATCTGTCGATCGGTGATCCGGGCGTTGATATCTACCGTATGCGCAAGTTCCAGCGCTCGAACCAGAATACCTGTATCAACCAGCGTCCGCTGGTGAAGGTGGGCGATCTGGTGACCAAAGGCGAAGTGATTGCCGATGGCCCCTCGACCGATCTGGGCGAGCTGGCTCTGGGCAAGAACATCATCGTCGCCTTTATGCCGTGGAACGGCTATAACTACGAAGACTCGATCCTGATCTCTGAGCGCATCACCCGTGATGATGTGTTCACCTCGATCCATATCGACGAATTCGAAGTTGCTGCCCGTGACACCAAGCTCGGCCCTGAGGAAATCACCCGTGATATCCCCAATGTCGGCGAGGAAGCCCTGCGCAATCTCGATGAAGCTGGCATTGTTTATATCGGCGCCGAAGTTGGCCCGTCGGATATTTTGGTCGGCAAGATCACACCAAAGGGCGAAAGCCCAATGACACCAGAAGAAAAGCTTCTGCGTGCTATCTTTGGTGAAAAAGCCTCTGACGTGCGTGACACATCGCTCCGGGTTAAGCCGGGTGATTTTGGCACAGTCGTCGAAGTGCGGGTGTTTAACCGGCACGGCGTCGAAAAAGACGAGCGCGCGCTGCAAATCGAGCGTGAAGAAGTCGAGCGTTTGGCCCGTGACCGCGACGATGAAGTCGGGATCTTGGACCGCAACATCTATGCCCGCCTCAGCTCTGTTATGCTGGGCAAGCAAGCCCTGCGCGGCCCACAAGGCTTCAGGTCAAACTCGATCGTTACCCAAGAAGCGCTCGACGAGATGAGCCGTGGTTTCTGGTGGCAGATTGCTCTCGAAGATGAGGATGATGCCAAAATCGTAGAAGCCCTAAACGAGCAGTATGAGGCGCAAAAGCGCACGCTTGATGCCCGTTTTGAAGACAAAGTCGAAAAAGTGCGTCGTGGTGATGATCTGCCTCCGGGCGTGATGAAGATGGTCAAAGTCTTCGTCGCGGTGAAGCGCAAGCTGCAACCGGGTGACAAAATGGCCGGTCGTCACGGCAATAAAGGGGTTATCTCCCGCGTTGTGCCGATGGAAGACATGCCGTTCTTGGCCGATGGCACACCGGTCGATTTCTGCCTCAACCCGCTGGGCGTGCCCAGCCGGATGAACGTCGGTCAGATCCTCGAGACCCATATGGGCTGGGCCGCTTATGGCCTTGGTCTGAAAATCGACGAGGCGCTCAAGGAATATCGCCGCTCTGGCGATCTGACCCCAGTGCGCGAGGCGATGCGGATCGCTTATGGCGACGATGCTTATAATGATGGCATCAGCGACATGAGCGAGAACCGTCTGCTCGAAGCAGCTGGCACCGTGACCCGCGGTGTGCCGATTGCAACGCCGGTCTTTGACGGCGCCAAAGAGGCTGATGTTAACGATGCGCTGACCCGCGCGGGCTTTGATACATCCGGCCAGACAGACCTGTTTGATGGCCGCACAGGCGAGAAGTTCAGCCGTCAAGTCACGGTTGGCGTCAAGTACTTGCTCAAGCTGCATCACCTTGTCGATGACAAGATCCACGCACGCTCGACCGGCCCGTACAGCCTTGTCACCCAGCAGCCACTCGGCGGTAAAGCCCAGTTTGGTGGTCAGCGCTTTGGTGAGATGGAAGTTTGGGCGCTTGAAGCATATGGCGCGGCCTACACGCTGCAAGAGATGCTGACGGTCAAATCCGATGACGTTGCTGGCCGGACCAAGGTCTATGAAAGCATCGTCAAAGGCGAAGACAATTTCGAAGCTGGCGTGCCAGAATCGTTCAACGTTCTCGTCAAGGAAGTGCGCGGCCTCGGCCTCAATATGGAACTCCTGGATGCAGAGGTGGAAGAAGAATAGGGAAAAGTTTTTCAACTTTGCCGGGTTAGCCCACGACTGGGTGACCCGGCTCCCTCCTCCCCCGCATCTGCCCTTATAAAAAGGTACCGACATGAACCAGGAAATCACCAACAACCCGTTTAACCCGCTGACACCAGCAAAAACCTTTGACGAAATCAAAGTGTCGCTGGCCAGCCCGGAGCGGATTCTGTCTTGGTCTTTTGGCGAGATCAAGAAGCCAGAAACCATAAACTACCGCACATTCAAACCAGAGCGCGACGGTCTGTTCTGCGCCCGTATCTTTGGCCCAATCAAAGATTACGAATGCCTGTGCGGCAAATATAAGCGTATGAAATATCGCGGCGTTGTCTGCGAAAAATGCGGCGTTGAAGTCACGCTGCAAAAGGTCCGACGTGAGCGGATGGGCCATATTGAGCTGGCCTCGCCGGTCGCTCACATCTGGTTCCTCAAGTCGCTGCCATCGCGCATCGGCCTGATGCTCGACATGACCCTGCGCGATCTTGAGCGTATTCTCTACTTTGAGAACTACGTCGTTATCGAGCCCGGCCTGACAGACCTGACCTACGGCCAGCTGATGGGCGAAGAAGAGTTTCTTGACGCCCAAGACGCTTACGGCATTGACGCTTTCACTGCCAATATTGGCGCTGAAGCTATTCGTGAAATGCTGGCCCAGATCGACCTTGAGGCAGAAGCAGAAACCCTGCGCGCTGACCTTAAAGAGGCAACTGGCGAGCTGAAGCCAAAGAAGATCATCAAGCGTCTGAAGATCGTCGAGAGCTTTATCGAGTCTGGTAACCGTCCAGAATGGATGATCCTGACGGTGATCCCCGTGATCCCGCCAGAGCTGCGCCCGCTGGTGCCGCTTGACGGTGGCCGTTTTGCGACCTCTGATCTTAACGATCTGTACCGCCGGGTTATCAACCGTAACAACCGTCTCAAGCGGCTCATTGAGCTGCGCGCGCCCGATATCATCGTGCGTAACGAGAAGCGGATGTTGCAGGAATCGGTTGATGCGCTGTTTGACAATGGCCGTCGTGGCCGGGTCATCACTGGTGCCAACAAACGTCCGCTTAAGTCGCTGTCTGACATGCTCAAAGGCAAGCAGGGCCGCTTCCGGCAGAACCTTTTGGGCAAGCGGGTCGATTTCTCGGGCCGTTCGGTTATTGTGACCGGCCCAGAGCTAAAGCTGCACCAATGTGGCCTGCCAAAGAAGATGGCGCTAGAGCTGTTCAAGCCGTTCATCTACTCGCGTCTTGAGGCCAAAGGCCTGTCGTCGACAGTCAAGCAAGCCAAGAAGCTGGTTGAAAAAGAGCGGCCCGAAGTTTGGGATATCCTCGATGAGGTGATCCGTGAACACCCGGTTATGCTTAACCGTGCGCCTACTTTGCACCGTCTTGGCATTCAAGCGTTTGAGCCAATCTTGATCGAGGGCAAAGCTATTCAGCTGCACCCGCTGGTTTGTTCAGCCTTTAACGCCGACTTTGACGGCGACCAAATGGCTGTCCACGTACCGCTTTCACTGGAAGCCCAGCTTGAAGCCCGCGTGCTGATGATGTCGACAAACAACGTGTTGTCGCCTGCCAACGGCGCGCCAATCATCGTGCCGTCGCAGGATATGATCCTCGGCATCTACTATTCGACCATTGCCCGTAATGGCATGAAAGGCGAAGGCATGGCCTTCTCCTCGCTCGAAGAGATTGACTATGCGCTGGCATCAGGTGCTGTGCATCTGCACGCCAAAGTCACAGCTCGGGTTAAGCAGATCGACGATGAAGGCAACGAAGTCTTCCGCCGGTTTGAAACCACACCGGGCCGGGTTAAACTCGGCGCGCTTTTGCCACTTAATGCCAAAGCACCGTTTGACCTGCTCAACCGTTTGTTGCGCAAGAAAGAAGTGCAGCAGGTTATTGATACCGTCTACCGGTATTGCGGCCAAAAAGAGAGCGTCATCTTTTGCGATCAGATTATGACTTTGGGCTTTAAAGAAGCGTTCAAAGCCGGGATCTCGTTTGGCAAAGACGACATGGTTGTGCCTGATGATAAGTGGACGCTGGTCGAAGAAACCCGCAGCCAAGCCAAAGACTTTGAGCAACAATATATGGATGGCCTGATCACACAGGGCGAGAAATATAACAAAGTTGTCGATGCTTGGTCGAAGTGTAATGACAAAGTCACCAACTCGATGATGGACACGATTTCGCGGTCCGGCAAAGAGGCGGATGGGTCAGATTCTGAGCCAAACTCAGTCTACATGATGGCTCACTCTGGTGCCCGTGGTTCGGTCACACAGATGAAGCAACTCGGCGGTATGCGCGGTCTTATGGCCAAGCCTTCCGGCGAGATCATCGAGACACCGATCATCTCGAACTTTAAAGAAGGCCTGACCGTGTTGGAGTATTTCAACTCCACCCACGGTGCTCGTAAGGGTCTGTCTGATACCGCGCTTAAAACAGCCAACTCGGGTTACCTAACCCGGCGTTTGGTTGATGTGGCACAAGACTGTATCGTCCGTGAAATCGATTGCGGCACCGACATCGCGATCACGGCAGAAGCCGCGGTCAATGATGGTGAAGTTGTCTCCTCACTTGGCGAGCGTGTTCTGGGCCGTGTTTCGGCTGATGATGTGCTGCGTCCGGGTACGGACGAGGTGCTTGTCACCAAAGGCGAGCTGATCGACGAGCGTAAAGCTGACATGATCGAAGAAGCCAAAGTTGCCAAAATGCGCATCCGCAGCCCGCTGACTTGCCAAGCTGAAGATGGTGTTTGTGCCACGTGTTACGGCCGTGACCTTGCCCGTGGTACGCGGGTTAATATCGGCGAAGCTGTCGGCATTATTGCCGCGCAGTCCATCGGCGAG
>NVXG01000097.1 GCA_002733805.1 Robiginitomaculum sp.
CTTTCTCACGGCAATATCAGAGATTGCATTATTGGCGCCGACTGACAGGATTTCGTTATAGGTGTCACGTCCGTATTCACGTTGCAACATCTGGCTTGCTTGGTAAATATCAACCAAGAACTGTTCGCCAAGTCTCTCTGGTGGCTGATCCAGTGCGCTCAAGGCCTGCAGCGCATTGGTTCTGGTCTGGCGAAAATAGGTGAGCCGCTGATTAACATCCTCCTTGCTGGCCGCAAGGTCTTCACGAAGGAGCTCAATATAGGTTTGCGCTGTTTGCTCCCGTAACCGCGCATCATTCCAATTGCTGACCTGCAAACCCACAAACACCCCGACCACAACGATCAGAAAATCAAGGAAAATGGCGGTCCATTCCTGATGGCGAAAATGCTTTATGACGCGGCGCAGGATCATCGGTGACTCTCCTACTTCGTCATGACTGCCGCGTACTCGGCGGTGTCGGTGTATTGTTGAAAGCTAACGACTTTACCGTCTTGCAGGGTCCATGAATGGACAAAAGGCGCATCCAGCGCCTGTCCCGTCGCCCGGTAATTGGCGGTATAGCGGCCAAAGACAATCACGCGGTTGCCTTCGATCACATATTCATTCGGTGTCGCGGTAAAGTTAATCCACTCCCCGCCCAACCGGGCGAATAGCCCGGACAAAATTGCATCTGGGCCTTCGTAGGGATTTTTGTCGGCGTACGGGTTACCCTCGGCTTCGTTCCAGACAATATCCGGCGACATCACGCTGGTAACCATGGCCATATCACCTGCGGCAAAGCCCGCATAAATGGCCTGCACCGGTACCTTGGTATTTTGATGTTGCGTCTTCTGTTCAACTGGATTGCTACAAGCGCCCACGAGCACGAGCAGACTAGCCAAAAAAATATATTTCATCAATGTGTCTCCATAAAAAGGGAAATTTGGCAGACAGAACCACCTACCGCAATCAATGGGCAGTATATTGGTTCAATCCAGTAGTTTAGCCCGCAACAACTGGTTGAGCGTTTTTGGAATGGATTAGATTGGCTTTGCCGCAGGATCATGGTTTGACATCTTTCGAGTCCAGAAGTTTGCCTAAGGAATAACTGGTCTCTCCGCTATCGCACAAATTCTGCACATAGTTCACAAAATCCGGGGGCAGACCTTCCATGGCAAAGTCTTCCCAAACCCGGCGGCCGCCTAGCGTTGCCAGCAAGGTAAGAATATCCTTTTTGACCGGATGCCACTGACCTTCGGGCAACATTTTGCTTTTGTAAAGTTCATACATGGTGCTGTGGGTTTGAAGGTGTTGGCCAATCGCCCACAAGAATTGTAATTTTTCGTCCGCATCCAAAACGTCATAATTTTCTAGGCCGCGCCGCATTACAGATGCCACCTGTTTGTTGGAAACCATGGCCATGTTGATCTGGCCAGTGGCTTCCAGAAACTGGTAGCTAGCATTGGCCCGCGCTTGCAACGTATTCTGGCGCACCTGCACCGCCAGATAGATCAACGATGGCACCAAAGCCGCTACTGCCAGCACTTGCGAGATGAGATAGAGATCATTCAGCGTCATGGCATCACCTTGACCCAGTTTGGCTTGGGGTTAGCCAGTTGCGCTTCGATCAGCGCGCGCTGCTTGGCGACGTTGGCGGCCATGCGGGCTTCGCGCTCGGCGAATTTCGGTGTGCCGCGCAGACTATTGAGCACGGGTTCTTGCAAGAGCGGAAGATCGGCAAATCCCAAACCCAAATAGCGGTCAAGCCATTCAAACGCCGCATCTTCATCCCCTTTGAAAATTTGCAATTTGATCCCAGCGGTCAGGTCTGATGCCAATATCTTGTCCATTGCCCTCTGGTCAGACCCTAAATAAGCCTCCACTTTGTCCATAAGAATATCGGCATCTGCATCGCCGTTATTTTGCAAGACAAGGGCGATTGTCGCCAACATTTCTGCTGTGCCTAAATCTGCTGACTTCTCCAGAATATTAAATTCTGTGATAAACTTTCGTGCCTGTGGGTAGGCTGCCTTCAGATCATTGTGCAGGTATAAAAGATAGGCAGAGAATCCCGCATTAGGGCTGTCTAGCCCCATTTTCAGGCTTTGCTGTTTTTGCCCCATAAGCCATAAAACAACGGCGCGGTTATACGGTTGTTCAGAGACGGCAAACGCCGCATCATACATCCCGACATCCATATATATACCGGCAAGAGAATCTTGCACACTAACAAATTCAGGATTTAGCGCCAATGCATCTTTATTCAGGCTATGGGCGGCGGCAATATCCCCGTCTTCATAGGATAAAAGGGCTAAACCGATTAACCCAAATGGGCTATCCGGATTCCAGCGGACATTGTCACGCATCGTCCTCTTGGCGGCGTCTATGTCTCCCGCCCGAAATTGTGCGCCGCTAAGATTGTTGAGAATAATGGCGGAAAGCGGATCAAGAGCCTGCGCTTTTTGAATAATTGCCAAATTTGCTTGCTTATCAGTTAATGTATTGGTCGCTACGATGAATTTGCGCAAATAAGCGTCCGAATAGTTTGGGTTTGCGGCGATGGCGCGGTCTGCAAATGCCAGGGCCTTTTCAAATTCTAAATTTCGACCTGCAAAAAAGGCGGCTGTAGTCAGGCTTTCGGCTGAATTGGGGGCGAGTTCCAAGGCGCGTTTCACATTGGGCCTCGCCAGCGCATTACTTTCGTCTTCTTGCATATCTGTATAGCTGCTCATCAGAATATATGTATCCGCGAGGCCGGAAAAAGCCGGGGCAAATTCGGGGTCGAGAGCGATGACTTGCTTAAACCCTGCTTCTGCGGCGCGCAGTGTGTCCGGTTTACGTTTTTGCATTTGGGTTCTAGCGCGCAGGTAAAGCTCATAGGCTTCCAACGAATCTGTTCGCGAGGCTTGCTTGGTGGGGGTCAGTGACAACTTGCCTTTTAACTCGGCAACGATTGCTGCGGCGATTTCGTCTTGAATGGCGAATATGTTTTCTGCGGTGAGCGGGCGATCATAGGTCTGGGACCACATATGCTCGTCGGTTTTGGTGTCGATCAATTGTGCGGTAATGCGCAACGTGGCTCCTGCTTTTCGGATACTGCCCTCCAGAATATGCCCCACATTCAGCGCCTCGGCAATTTCGCCGGTACTGGCTTTGCGGTCTTTAAAGGCAAAAGCAGATGTTCGCGACGAGACCCGCAAACCCTCAATCCGCGACAATACATTCAGCAGTTCTTCGGAGATACCATTGGCGAAGTATTCCTGATCCTTGCCGGATGAAAAATCCTCAAACGGCATCACGGCGATGGAAAGCTTTTCGTCTGCCTCCGGATTTGGCATTTGCGCCTGTACCGACACGTCCGGCGCAGCCATTTTCTGCGGTAGCAACCGATTGCCGAGTACCACAATAACGACCAGCACCAATCCGCCGACAATGGCATAATCCAGTGTCCGCCCGGTTTTGGCGGTAACACTTTCGCCCTCGGCCACGACCTCGGTGCGCTTGACCCCTTCCGGGGTCATCTCAAACGCCCAAGCCAGCAGCATGGCAATGGGAAAACCAATCAGCAGCAAGCTGACCACCATGGTGTCAAACCATGCAGGTAACCCCAGCGCGTCTTCCAGCACGCCTGATGCTTGAGCCAGTATCCAACCCACCACCGCATAGACCCCGGCTACCCGGAAGATGTTGCGGCGACGTAGTTCACTCAGCAGGTTATTCATGAGAATTATTTTCCGCCCAGATTTCATAACTGGTTTTTAGCGCCAGATAACGCGGTTGATCGCGCAAAGTGTCAAATGCGGGCAAGATGGAAAATTGCAGATAAGCCGCTGGCCCGTATCGTCTGGCCAGTTTTTCCATATATTCCAATGCCGAGGCGGCGTCCCCGGCATTGGAATACGCACGGGCAATGGCCTTAAAATAATCTCTCTCGGCCCAGGCATCCGGTTTGACGTTAGCTTCAATGTCCAATACCGCCGCCCGCACCCCCGCCAGATCGCCCATCAGGCCGGGAAGCTCTACCGGAAAGTAAAGGGAATTGGCCGCCCAGCCAGCGGGATAAGGATCGGCCATGGTATCAAGGCGTGCCTTGGCCTCACCCAAGAGTTTTTGCGCTTCATCATTACGGCCCAGCACCATCAGCGCCCGCGCCTTTGAGAGCGTAAAAAGTTCAGGAAAAGACGCCGTCTGACGATACGCCTTGGGCCAGTCATCAAAGGCATCATGAATGCGTGCTGGCTTGCGGGTATTTACCGCATGATAGGCACGTCGGGAAAAATACGCCCGATCCAGTTCGTCGATCGGCATGGAACTCGCCTGCCAGGCCTGCTCCGCCTTGCCCTCTGCGCTCCAGTTATTTGCGTTTGTTATTACCACCCAGAATGATCGGGGGTTGATGGCGTTGGCGAGGGCCATCATCCGGTGTCCTGCGTCAAAGTGGCCTAAATATGCGTAGGTTTGAGCCAGTTCATAATTGGCTTGTATATTCTTCGGATCGAGCCGCTGGGCGCGTTCAAGCGCCGCTATGGCTGCATCAAGCCGGCCCATGCGCCGGGCTACATAACCCTTGCCCTCCCAGGCCTCGGCATTACCGGGGGCAAGAACAAGTGCCCGGTCAAAAATGGCATTAGCCCTGTTATAATCAAGCAAACCATAATATTGGTAATAGCCCTCTGCGATCAAGGTTTCGGGGGCGTTCGGGGCCAGTATCTTGGCGCGTTGCAGCGCTTGTTCTGCCTTGGATACCAAATCATGATTGTGGGTAAAGGACCAGTATAAGTCCAACTGGGCATCAGCTTTGCCGGCATAGGCGGCTGCGAAGTCCGCATCTATCTCAATGGCTGCATCAAAATTCCTGATGGCTGTGTTTAGCGAATCGATGCTGCCCCCCCGGGCAGCCAACAGCTTGGCGCGAATATAGGCATCATAGGCGGCAAGGCTTTGCGTTATTGGCGCATCTTCCAGCACCTTCTCATCGGCCCCGGTCAGCACCGCCTCAAGGGCGCGGGCAATGATGCGAGTGATCTCTGCCTGAATTTCAAAAAGATTATCGGTGGTCAGTTCGCGGTCATAATCCTGCGCCCATAAATGCTTGTCGGTCACCCCGTCTATCAGTTGCACAGTGATCCGCACCCGCTTGCCAGCGCGCTGAACCGCGCCTTCCAAAATTACGGCGACCCCCAACTCTTTGGCAATTTCAGGGATTCTCTTAGTTGTATCACGATAGCCCATCACCGAGGTGCGCGAGATCACGTCCAGCGCCGATATTTTAGCAAGCCGGGTCAACAGACCATCTTGAACACCATCCGCAAAAAAAGCGTCACTGGCATTCTCACTGCGGTTATCAAAGGGCAGTACCGCCACAGACTTATTGTTAATATCGCTGGCATGGATGATCGGTACAGCCTCACCCTGAGCTTGTCGAAGGATTGGACCACGCATTCCCTGCCAGATCATCAATGCCGCTACCAGCACCAACCCGCCAACAATCACATAGTCCAGTGTGCGCCCAGTCTTGGCGGTAACGCTGTCTCCCCCGGCCACAACCTCGGTGCGCTTTACCCCCTCCGGGGTCATCTCAAATGCCCATGCCAGCAGCATGGCCATGGGAAAACCAATCAGCAACAGGCTGACCACCATGGTGTCAAACCATGCAGGCAAACCCAGCGCGTCTTCCAGCACGCCAGAAGCCTGCATCAATATCCAGCCCACCACCGCATAGACCCCGGCCACCCGGAAGATATTACGTCTGCGCAGTTCGCTCAGCAGGTTATTCATCATTCACACTCAAAATCATCGGCACCAACCGCTTTGCATTGCGGCGGGAAACCGTTTTCGCGCCAATAGTCATAAACACCGGACTCACGAATCACGCGTTTACGATCGGGGGACTTCAGGAAATCAGGATCGGTGCGAATCCACCAGAATGGATTGTTGGTTTCCCTCTTTATGGCGGCGTAATTCTTGAAAATTAAAGCGGTGGCTCCACTCCAGGCTTCGTAGTCGCCATGAATGGCCTTCCATTCGACTTCATGGGCTTTTGCTTCTTGTTTAAAATCGAAGGCCGGATCGGTCAGTGCCCGATATAATCGTTCGGTGCGTCCGTTTAACCAGGAAAATCTCTGGAATACTGACGCCAACACCAATCGCGCCGCGCGATCGTCCCCGGCATGGGCGTAGGTGATGGCATAAAGCAACTCTCCGCCAACGCCGCCCCTGGAAAGGGCGTCCTCATACAACGCCAGTCCTTCATCCGTTTTGCCTTGAAATAATTTCGTCTTCGCGTGCCACATGCGGCATTGAAGATAGTTGGGGTCGATTTCGATGCAGCGTTTCAAACCGGCATCCGCTTCGTCGAAAAATCCTGTTGCGACATAGGCTTCGCCGCGCCATTGCAGTGCGTTGACATCTTTTGGGTCTCGCTTAAGCGCTTCTGCGTAATAGACGAATGCGTCGGCGAATTCGCCCGGCACCTGACCCGCTTTGTTATTGCCAAGAACGGCGTAAGGCAGTGAAAGGTCAGGATTGAGCGTAATCGCGCGACGGGCGGCCTCGTTTGAAAGCGTAAAATAATCACGGTCTAAAACGTCCCAGCTCGGCGCGACGCCATAGGCGGCGGCAAGTCCGGCCCAGCCACGGGCAAAATCAGGGTCAGCCGCGACCACCTGTTCAAACGTTTCGATGATGTTCGGAAGATTGACATTGTTGCGTCTTCTAAACAGGGCGCGGGCTTGCAGGTAAAGCTCGTAGGCGTCCAGGTTCTGGGTGTCGGCATTGCGCACAGTTGGGGCGGCGATCTTGGTTGGCCCAGCGATCCGGCTCGACAATTGCTCGACAATCGCCTTGGTGATTTCGTCCTGAACCGCGAAAATGTTGCTGGTGGTCAAGGTTCGGTCAAAGGTTTCTGACCACATATGTTTGTCGGTTTCGGCGTCAATCAATTGCGCGGTAATGCGGATGGTGTCGCCGGCCTTGCGCACGCTGCCCTCCAGGATATGACGGACATGAAGCTGCTGGGCGATGATCGGGATGCCGATGGCCTCTTGGCCCTTAAACTGGAATGACGAGGTGCGCGAGGCAACCTTAAGACCCGAGAGATTGGCCAGTACATTCAGGATTTCCTCAGCCATACCATCGGAAAAATACCCCTGATCCTTGTCCGGCGATAAATCGGCAAACGGCAGCACGGCGATAGAGGCAGCGCTTATGTTTGTGATCGCGTCATTTGTGGCTCGCTCTGATCCGTGGACAAGCTCAGAGCCTGTCCCGGACTTGATCCGAGAATGAGGGGTTGTGTTTGCAACAACTTCTGTACCCTCATCCTGAGCTTGTCGAAGGATGGGGCCACGCGTGCCCTGCCAGATCACCAATGCCGCCACCAGCACCAACCCGCCAACAATGACATAATCCAACGTGCGCCCGGTTTTGTCGGTCACACTCTCACCTTCGGCTACAACCTCAGTGCGTTTCATCCCCTCCGGGGTCATCTCGAAGGCCCATGCCAATAACATGGCAACGGGAAAGCCGATCAGTAACGCGGCAGTAATGGCGCTGTCGAACCAGTCGGGCAAATGCAGGGAATTTTCCAGCACACCAGCGGCCTGCATCAATATCCAGCCCACCACCGCGTACACCCCGGCCACCCGGAAAATATTACGTCTGCGTAATTCAGTAAATAATCCGGTCAATCTCATCCCCGTGGCCAAATGTGTCACGGGCATAGCCCATACAACAGCTTACCGCAAACTAGCGGGGCTTCACCCTGCCTACTCCAGTAATTTAGCCCGCAGGAGCTGATTGACTGCCTTTGGGTTGGATTGGCTTTGCCGCCGGATGCCTGCATGACTTGGCCGACGAACCAGCCGAGGGTTTTGGGTGGAAAGCTGACGTTGGAACTAAGGTAGTAGCTTAGTCATCAACCCTACGCCAACCGACTGCTAGAGCAGCTCCTTCTTCTACGAGCATTCCCACGCCACGAGCCTGAACCACACCGTCAACCAGCCAAGTAACATCAAAAAAGCTGCCATTCTGCTCCACTTTCAAATCATACTCATCCGAGAATTTTCCATTCTCGTAAAAATAGCGGACATGATAATTGCCCTCGAAACCTTCATCCGGTCCGCCGGTAGCCAAGCCCGGACCAAAATAACGATTTGCGTAATTCCATCTCGCAGTCAGTGTCCCAGGAGTCCTGCTCTTGGTATACAAGACAAAACCGATGTTCACAGCTTTTGGCTCCTCGGACTGCGCATTCGCCGGCACACTCCAAGCCGCAAACAAAGCGATAGACGCGACAATTGAGACCAGAATTTTCTTAAAATAGCGCATGTTGCCTCCCCCTTAAAATTACGTGAAACTACGAATTACGCTGACAGTATCTGCAACCATCGCGATGCTCAATACACTTAATTATACCCGCCGTCCCAAAATCCGTGTCACACCGGATTTAGTCCGGGGTCCATAGGGCTGCACACAAGCATAAATTATAGAGGATGAAATGCCGTTCTGGATACCGGCCACCCGGAAGATGTTACGACGACGTAGTTCACTCAGCAGTTTATTCATTTTCAATCACACACAAACGCATCAGGGTCATCACCTGCAATGGGGCGACATTTATCGGGCCAGCCATAGGTCTGCCAATAGTCCAGCAAGCCATTGCGTTTGGCAAAGCCCGGAAAACCCGGGTGCTGGCGCACTTTGCGGCTGATTTCCTGCGCGTTCCAGAGATTGAGGAATACAAATTCAGGGTTGGCGACCGGGTGCGCCTCAAACGCATCCA
>NVXG01000098.1 GCA_002733805.1 Robiginitomaculum sp.
AGGATGAGTCCGTCAGGGGTAAGGGCGAGCCTGACCTCAGGCCATTTTGTGCAACAAAGCCAGTACTAACCGTCAACGTATCTACGCCGTCTGGCACGGCAACAAGCGGGTCCGATTTTGACTTGCTTGATACCACCGTCACTTTCGCCCCCGGCAAAAACTATGGCAGCCGTTAAAGTTCGGATCAACGGTATCAAGGCTGTTGAAAGCACCGAGAATTTCTTCCTTGCTTTCCAAGCAGTGCCGAGATCTGCCTTTTCAGGCACGATCGCAACGCAAGTAATCACAATCTTAGATGCAGTATTTTACGGTAGAACAGACCCAGATGTCTGGGCCGGAACAAATGCGGCTGAATAAGTTCGCGTGGTTTCGCACGATCTGCGAAGCACTGGCCGATAGGCGAGCAACATGCAGGATGTCATTTTCAACGCGCCCGTCATACGTGGTGCCGGACAGGACGGCTATTGCCAGCCGAACCGAGCCAATACCATATTAGTTTTTCGCTCTTCAACCCACTCTGCCGAAGTGCGCGGAACCAAACAAAGCGGCTAGGTTAGTTATTAATCAGAACGATATCCGAGCGGATGCACGCTTCAAAATCCAGGCGGTTTGATTTTCCAGCCTCAATTTTGCGTTCTGCTCCAACCATGATACACGCCCCCAGCCGGAACAAACCTCAATGTTTCGAGACATCAGTAGTAAGGTCCGTCGTTAGGCGCAAAGCCGGGGGACTTGGTGAAAATTATCCGGCCAATTTGGTCGCCGCTGGTTTGGGGAGATCGGGCGGCTCTTCGCCAGAACCCCACCCTGAACGGCGGCATTAAATCCAATTAGCAGCCTTATGCATCTGCGGCGACTTTGTCGTCCCAAGCCCGTGCTGCACCTATTGCTGCCGCCTCTTCCACCTGTTCAACAGCCCCAAATTGGCGGGCAAAGCGTCCACCGTCCAGCACCAGCGGATAGGCCAGATCGGTCATCTCGGCGCGCTCAAAAAGCAGCGCTTTTGCGTCGGCTGGCGCGGGTATGACTTGGGCGCTGCTGCCGGTTATCTGGGCAAAGTGCTGCGCCCATTCGCCCATTGTGCGGCGCCGCCATGTCGCAATATTAAACGTCTGCCCGGTTATCCCCGATAGGGTCGCGCGCGCCACCGCGGCGGCGGCATCATCAATATAGACAAATGATTGCGCCCAATCTGCTGTGCGCGCGTCGATATTAATCGGCCCGCCCGCCCGCAAAGCCGCCGAGAGCCATGCAAACCGCCCCTGCCTGTCACCGGGGCCATAAATTGCTGGCAACCGCAAAATCAGCGAAGGATTGGCACGCGCAGCGGCTTCAATGGGCACTTTGTCGTAGTTTTCAAGTATTTCTGGGTCAATGCCTGCAGGCTTGGTTGGCAGCGTGCGGTAAGGGAACAGCGCCTTGCGCACCGGGTCATCCTCACGCAAGGGGCGGCTAATAATGGCGGGTTTTTCCATGCGCGCCAGCCCGCCATAATTGGCATAGACATCAACGGCGCTGATCATCACATAGCGCGCGCCGGCGCGGGCTGTGGCCTCTAGCAGCGGTTTTGTGCTTGCCAATGTCAGCGTCATTACATCGATCACCGCTTCGATATGATGCGCGGCGAAAATCGCGGCAAGCGCCGTACTGTCAGTCCGCTCAGCCGCTACAAATTTTGCCCCGGTAACCGGGGTTTGCGTCATTTGTCCGCGTGCGATCTGCACCACATTTGCGCCCTGCCCGACCAGCGCCCGCGCTATCGCCGCGCCTAAAAAACCTGTGCCGCCGACTATCGCAATGTTCATACTATGCCCTTCTCCAATGCTCATACTGCGCGCTTCATCGGCTCGCCGCTATCAGATCGCGGGTATATTGTTCGCGTGCTTTGCCATGCGCCAGCACGTCGCGGTCTAGCGTTTCAACGATACGGCCCTGCGACATCACCGCCAACCGGCTGCACATGTGGCTGATCACAGCGAGGTCATGGCTGACAATTAGATAAGTCAGCCCGCGCTCTTGGCGCAGCCGCTCCAGCAGGTTCAGAATCTCGGCCTGTATCGACACATCAAGCGCCGATGTCGGCTCATCAAGCAGCAAAACATCCGGCTCCAGCGCCAGCGCCCGGGCAATAGCTATGCGTTGGCGTTGCCCGCCAGATAGCTCATGCGGATAGCGGTAGCGGTGTGACGGGGTCAGGCCAATGGCGGCAAAAAGTGCATCCGTGCGCTCGGAGATATCATCCATCTTGTTGATCTTCATCGGCTCGGATATCGCCTCGCCGACCAGCCGTTTGGGATGCAACGAAGCAAAGGGGTCTTGAAACACCATTTGCACTTTGCGCAGATATTTAGGCCGCTGGGGCCCGCGATGGCCGTCACGGGCATCTATCCCATCGATCGACATTGCCCCGCCCCAGCGTGGCACAAGCCCAGAAATAGCGCGCAAAATCGTGCTTTTGCCCGAGCCGCTTTCGCCGACCAGCCCAAAGCTTTGGCCGCGCTCAACATGCAATGATGCGCCCTGCACCACATGCGTTTCGCGCGCGCCGGCACCGTACCAGACATCAAGATTGTCGATCTTTATCATGGTGGTGGCTCCAGCCAACTGGCCTCGCGCTGCAAAATCGGCAGCGGCTCTTGTGGTCCATCAATACGCGGAATGCAGCGCAGCAGTCCTTTGGTGTAAGGATGGGTTGCTTTGGCCAGGTCGCGGGCGGCGATCTCTTCGACCACACGCCCCGCATACATGACCAAAACTCGGTCGCAGAACCGCGATACAAGCGGCAGATCATGGCTGATAAAGATCAGCCCCATATCGCGGCGTGATACCATTTCATCGAGCACATCCAGCACCCGCGCCTGCACTGTGACATCCAACGCTGATGTGATCTCATCGGCAATCAGCAAGTCCGGTTCTCGGACAAAAGCAATGGCGATCATCACACGCTGACCCATGCCGCCGGAGACTTCATGCGGATAAAGCTGCAGCACGCGGTCAGGGTCGCGGATATCGACCGCCTCCAAAATATCGCGCGCTTTGGTCCATGCGGCGCGGCGGGCCAACCGTTGCCCCGACTGTGCGGCGCCAAGGCGGATGGATTCAACAATCTGGTCACCGATGCGGTGCACCGGGTTAAGCGAATGGCGCGGGTCTTGCATGATCATCCCGATCCTGTCGCCCCGCAGCGCCCGCAGTTGCGCCGGGGTGGCGGCGGCAAGGTCGATACCGTCAAACCGAATGTGACCTGCCGTCACCTTGGCCTGGCTTGATTGCACACCAAGGATCGCCCGCGCTGTCAGGCTTTTGCCTGAGCCACTCTCACCGACAATCCCAACCTTTTCGCGGCCCATCTTGAGCGAAAGCCCCTGCACAGCGTGACTGAGTGTGCCGTCTTCTTTGGCAAAAGACACACTCAGATCTTTGATATCCAGCAGCGGGTTCATTGGCGCACCTTTGCATGCGGGTCGAGCAGATCGCGCAGCGCATCACCTAAAAAGTTAAAACCAAGGCTGACAATGAAGATCGCCGCACCGGGCATGGCGGCAACCCACCATTGTTCAAATATAAACCGGCGGCCTGAGGCGATCATCGCCCCCCATTCTGGCAGCGGCGGTTGCGCACCTAGGCCAATAAAACCAAGCCCCGCCGCGATGAGGATGATGCCTGCCATATCAAACGTGACCCGCACCAGCATTGAAGAATAGCAGATCGGGAAAATGTGCCGGGTGATGATGCGCCAAGGCGAGGCGCCAGCCAGCGCGATGGCGGCCACAAAATCAGCGTTGCGCACGGCCAGTGTTTCCGCCCGGGCCAGCCGCGCATAGGGCGGCCAAGCGGTCAACGTGATCGCCAGCGCCGCGTTTACAATGCCGGGGCCGAGCACGGCGACAAAGGCCAGCGCCAGCAGCAGCTTTGGCACGGCAAGAAACACATCCGTGATCCGCATAAGTACCGCATCAACCCAGCCGCCAAAATAGCCCGAGACGACGCCAAGCAGCAGGCCAATGGGCGCCGAAGTAAAGACAACCAATGCAACAATGAAGATCGTAATGCGGCTACCGTAGAGAATACGCGTGTATATATCGCGGCCCAGCTCGTCAGTGCCTAGCCAGTAGTTCCAGCCCGGTGCGGTAAGTCGCGCGGCAAAGTCGGGGGCGTAGGGGTCATGTGTTGCCAAGAGCGGCGCGAAAATTGCCATGAAAATCAGGGCAAGGCCAATGAACAGCCCGGCCATGCCCAATGGGTTGCGCCGAAACCGCCGGGCAAAACTGCGCGCCGCGCGCAGGCGCGCTTGCCTTGGCGACGGATGTTGAAGCGCCGCACTCATGTCAGCGCCCGTGTGCGCGGGTCGAGCACCTTATAAACGAGGTCTGAGGCGACATTGAGAAAGACAAAGATTGTGCCGACAACAAGCGTGCCGCCGAGCACTGCATTGATGTCACCGCCCAGCAAGGACTGCGCGATATAATTGCCAAGGCCGGGCCACGAAAACACTGTCTCAATCAGCACAGAGCCTTCGAGCAAGCCGCCAAATGACAGCGCCACAATGGTGACAAGCGGGATCGCCGCATTGCGCAGCGCGTGGTGCACGACAATAGAGTATTCTGACGCGCCCTTGAGCCGGGCCGCCAGCACATATTCTGAGTTGAGCTGTTCGAGCATAACAGAGCGGGTCATGCGGCTGATATAGGCCATTGAATAATAGCCGATCAGCAGGGCGGGCAGCGCAATATGGCTGATCGCGTTCACAAACACGTCCCAGCTGCCTGATAGTGCCGTGTCTATCAGAATAAAGCCGGTGACGCGGCTAAACGAATAGGCATAGCCAATGTCGATCTGGCCGGGCCCGCCAACCCACTCTAACCGCGCGTAAAACACCAACAGCGCCATCAGCGCCAGCCAGAAGATAGGCACCGAATAGCCTATAAGAGCAACGATCCGCACGATGTGGTCAACCCAAGTATCGCGCTTGACGGCGGCAATAATGCCCGCGGGAATGCCCAGCCCAACGCCGATGATAATACCAAGGATCGCCAGCTCAAACGTGGCCGGAAAGAACCGCAAAATATCTGAGCCAATAGAGCGGCCAGACACCATAGAGTTGCCCAAATTGCCGCGCAGAACCTCGCCCAGATAGCTCAGAAACTGGATAATCATTGGCCGGTCCAGACCCATTTCTTGGTAGACACGGTCATAGACTTCTTGGGGTGCTTTATCGCCAATCACAGTAAGCACCGGGTCAATCGGCACCACGTGGCCAATAATAAATGTCAGCGCCACCAGCCCGATAAGCGTGATCGCCACGGTCAAGGCAAGCGAGGCCAAAGCCCTGACAAAGCCAGCGGCCTTTTGCAGCATTTGCGCCCCACGGCGCTGGGTGATCTTGGTCGTCATTTTCGCGGGCACATTTCGCTGGTCGCCGCAGATTTACTGCGCGCATCAATAGTCGCCGCAGATTTACTGCGCGCATCAATAGTCGTCGCGGATGTACCGCGCGCATCGATGGCCCCTGCCGGTTGCCGGCGCGAAAAAGAAAAACGTGTCGAGGCGGGGCATTTACGCGCCCGCCTCGATGCTTTGTTATGTCGTCCGCTTATCACTTGGTGACATTCCAATACCTGTCATCGGCAAAGGTGACGCCAAGCACAAGGCCCTCAACATTGGACCGCACGCCAATGGCACGCTGCTCTTGGAACATGAACAAGAACGGCGAAATATCGGTATGCTCGATCTGGATCTCCTCGTATAGCGCTTGCCGTGTGGCGGCATCTGTCTCGCGCAAGGCAGCCATTGTGCGCGCGCTCAGATCACCGGGCGCAAAGCCAAACCTGTCGGCCAGCGTTTCTTTGTCATCCGGGGTGTCGCCAGAGGTAACGGCAAAGGCCAGCGCATTGGAGTGAGGGTCAGGATAGTCTGGCCCCCAAAGGCCCATCCAGCCGTCCAAATCATGTGAGCGATACCGCTCAAGCCACTGACCACCATCGACAACTTCAAGGTTTAGTTCAATCCCGGCCGGGGCCATGGTTGCCTGAAGCGCTTGGGCGAAATCAACGTAAGGCGCGTTGTTCCACACCACGATATCGAGCGAGATCGGCAGCTCAACACCGGCCTCGGCCAGCAGCGCCTGCGCCCGCTCTAGATCATAGCTAAACGGCGTATATTCGGACTCGCCCAAGAACCCGCCGGGGATCATGGTCTGGTGCACCGAAACCGTGCCCCTAGCCAGACTATCGGCCATGCCCTGATAGTCGATCAGCCATTTCATAGCTTCGATCACACGCGGATCATTCAGCGGCTCTTCGCGCTGGTTCATCCCCATATAGTAGATCACCGATGACGGGCCGTTCAGCGTTGTCGTGTCAACATTGTCGGCCATGGCGATATGATCGTCGGGGCCAAGCTTGTTGGCGATATCAATATCGCCCTGTTCCAGCAGCAAGCGCTGGGTCGCACTCTCGGCAACCTGACGGATGACCACGCGTGCCATTGCCGGGGCATCGCCCCAATAATTATCATTGCGCGCCATCACGATAGCAACGGCCGGGTCCCATTGCTCTAGCTGAAACGGGCCAGAGCCAACAGAAGCCGCACCACTTTTGAGCCAGGCATTGCCAAAGTCGCCGTCGACCTCATGCGCGTCCAAGGGCGCGCGCTCAACAATTGCTGCAACATAGGCAGACAGAACCACAAGGAAGAATGACGGCGAATAGGCCTCATCAATGGTGATTGCCAACGTGCCCTCATCAGTGGCACGAATGCGCTCTTCGGCGTTTTCAGCGGTAAAGCCGAACTGGGTGATAATAAAGGCCGAGCGCGAGTTGAGCTTGACCGCCCGTTGCAGCGAATAGGCCGCATCTGCTGCCGTTACCGGATTGCCCGAGGAAAAGGTCGCATCGGGGTTCATGGTGAACGTATAGGTCAGCCCGTCTTCGCTGATCTCCCAGCTGGCGGCCAGCTGGCCCTGAATATTGGTCGCGTCCTCAATATCGACGCTGACAAGGTTTTGGTAGACCTGTGTGGTAACCAGCACGCCGCCGACCTCTGACACTTCATGCGGATCAAGCGACAAAACATCGTCGATCACATCAGCAATAACCAGCGTATCAGCTGGCGTATCGGCAAAAGCCGGGCCGGCCAGAACCAGCAGCAGCGCCGTGGCTAACCCTTTGGTTGCTATTTGAAAATTCATAGCGTTCTCTCCTGTTCGCACGACATTTTTAGCAGCGCCGTGACAAGTGTTGCGCAAACTGGCGGCAAGATAATGCCCGCCGCCAGCAGAAGTTTTACTCAGATATGGTGACATCGCGGAAGTAAGGCACGTTCAGCGTTGAGCGCCAGAATCCCTGCACATCCGGTGACATCATCATGTAATTATAGCGGTGATACATCGGCAAAATCACATGGGCGTTCATCAAAACAGCCTCTGCTTCGCGCATCATCGCCAGACCTTCAGCCTCATCAGATGTGGCCTTTGCGGCATCAAGTGCGGCCTCAAACTCTGGGCTGTCCCATGCGGCAAGATTGTTGGGGCTATCGGGCAAGAACACGTCAAGGAAGGTCATCGGATGTGGGTAATCAGCACCCCAGCCCATCTGTGCGATCTGATATTCGATCTGTTGCACTTCGGGGTAATAGACCTGCCATTCGGTTGCCTGAATGGTCACATCGATATTCAGGTTTTCCTTCCACATCTGCTGGATCGCTTCGAGCAGTTTTTCAATCGGCGGTGATGTATAAGTGGCAAAGACAGTTTCGGGGAAACCTTCACCGTTAGGATAGCCAGCTTCAGCCAGCAGCGCCGCGGCGGCTTCTGGCCGCGCATGGGCGTCTAAGCCGTAGCTATCTACACCGTCGCGGAAGTCTTCGCCCGCAATGGTTAGGCCGTAAGGCACAAGGCCAATGGCCGGTTTGTCGGCTGATTGCAGCACAAAATCGACAATGTCTTGCCGGTCAATCGCCATCGACAAAGCTTGGCGCACACGCACATCATCAAGCGGCGCTTGCCCTGGGTTAAAGAACGCGTAGGTGGTGCCAAGCGCTGGCACGATCATAAACGCGTCGCTTTCAGCCATAAGCCGGGGGATTTCTGGCGCAGGCACCGCTTCGATCCCGTCAACCTGCCCAGATTCCATTGCCGTCAGCGCCGTGGACTGATCAGGAATAAGACGGAAGGTCAGCGTGTCGAGCGACACGGAATCAGCCTGAAAATATTCAGGGTTCTTCGCGAACACCACTGACTCGCCGAAATTGAACTCAGTCACAACAAACGGGCCATTGCCGATGAAAGTTGCCGGGTCGCGGGTCCAGCCCTCTGGGTCGGCCTCAACCACATCTTGGCGCACTGGGAACCAATTGGTGTAGGTCAGTAGCTCCAACATATAGGGGATGCGGCTATTGAGCATAAAGATCAGCGTCATATCATCGGGCGCTGAAATGGCTACATCACCGGCGCCGCCAGCGGCATAATGCTCTTCTGCGCCGTTGATCAGATAAAACATTGCCGGGTTCTTAGCTCCAGCAGCCGGGTCAAGCACCCGCATCCACGCATAAACAAAGTCCTGCGCGGTGACAGCTTGGCCGTCCGACCAGTTGGCAGCGCGCAAGGTGAATGTATAGGTCAACCCGTCATCAGAGACCGCCCAGCTATCGGCCA
>NVXG01000099.1 GCA_002733805.1 Robiginitomaculum sp.
TTTAATCTTAGTGGTGAGATAATAGAAGATGTTGTCACGGAAAAAACTAAAGCGATTTTGTTAGTCCATCTGTATGGTCAAATCGCTGATGTACCTCGCCCATAATGCGAATGTCCAGATCAATCTGACAGCCATGCTTGTCTTGCTCGAAGGCCGCTTCTTGTTCGATCCACTGTTGCAACTCGGCCCCGGTATGGTTGGTGTTGAACCGGATGTTAAAGCGCGCACTGGCGCTTTGCGGGATGATATTATGGGCCGGATTGCCCACATCAATGCTGGTGACTTCCAAATTGCTCGCCTGAAAGCTTTCATTGCCATCATCCAGCAGCCGCGCATACAGCCGGTTAATCAGATCAATCAACGGTGGCACCGGATTATTAGCCCGATCTGGATAGGCCACATGGCCTTGGCGGCCGCGCACCGTGACAATGGTATTGATCGACCCGCGCCGTCCGTTTTTGATCTCTTGGCCCAATTGGGTCGGATTGGTCGGTTCCCCAACCAGACAATGGTCAATCACCTCACCGCGTTTCGCCAACGCGGCCAGCACCTTTTGCGTACCATTGATCGCTTCGCCCTCTTCATCGCCGGTAATCAGCAGACTGATCGAACCGTTGTCCGTTTCAAACTGACTAGCCGCCGCGACAAAGGCGGCAATCCCGCCTTTCATGTCGGCCGCACCGCGCCCGGTTAGTATACCGTTCTTGATGGTCGGCTCAAACGGCGGCGAGGTCCAATCGCTTGCCTCTCCAGCCGGAACCACATCCGTATGCCCAGCAAAACAAAAATTGCGTCCGGTGGTGCCGCGCCGCGCATACAAATTGTCCACATCCCCAAACGGCATCCGGGTCACCCCAAAGCCGATCCCCTGCAAACGATCCTGCAACAAATCCAACGCGCCCTCATCCCGAGGCGTCACCGAAGCACAAGCAATCAACTCACAAGCCAGTTTGATCGGGTCAATTTTTAGTAAGGACATTTCTACTAACCGAAACTTCGGCTCCTGATTTTTTAATTGCTGTGCCTATTAATTTGAATTTTTTGGTGGGCAGGATGGAAGTTGGATTGTAACCGATGTCCCAATGCCAACTTCGCTCTCAATAATAAATTTTCCACCGTGCAACTCCACAAAAGAACGAGTCAAAGCCAAACCGAGGCCGGTGCCGCTGCCCAATTGATGATGTTGGTTCTCAATTCGTAAAAAGGGTGTGCCAAGTTTGAGCAAATCTTGGGCGGGAATGCCAATTCCTGTATCTGTAATCTTGACCAATATGCCGCCACTTTTTCCATGAGCTTGTGTTTCAATTTTGATTGTACCGCCCTTTGGTGTGAATTTAATGGCGTTTGATAACACATTGAGAAAAACTTGTTTGATTGCACGAGGATCGGCCTCAATAACCGGAGTATTCCTGATCTCAGACAGTAATTTCAAATTGGATTCATTGGCTCGCTTACGGACCAAAGACACACATTGTTTGACCATCTCATCGCAATAGACGACCTCTGTGTATAACACCATTTTATTGGACTCGATTTTCGACATATCCAGAATATCGTTGATTAGATTGAGCAGGTGTTGCCCAGAGGCCAAAATATCACCAATAAATTCCCGATAGCGGGGATTTCCGATTGGCCCCAATAATTCGTTATACATGATTTCGGAAAATCCATTGATTGCGTTTAGTGGGGTACGCAGCTCGTGAGACATATCGGCCAAAAATTCGCTTTTTGAGCGGCTAGCTTCTTCCGCAGAAATTTTTTCTTGGCGGTAACTTTCGGCAAGTTCGGAAATGCGAGTCTGAGAGGATTCTAGGTCGGAAATAGTTTCAGTTAACTCGTTTTCGTTTTGAATTAATAACGCTTCCGCCTTCTTCCGGTCAGAAATATCGGTACCAATCCCTATAAGACCGCCTTCTGCGGTTTTGCGTTCCGCGAAGTGGACCCAGCGACCATCAGCCATCTCTAACTCTCTAGAGCTTTTATTTTTCCCCACGTGAACGACGTTAGTTGCCGACTCAATTATGAAAGCTAAGTCTTCATAGGAAGTTCCTGGTTGTAAATATTCCCGATCAATTCCAAAAAAATCACTGAATTTTCGATTACACATGATCAGCCGTTGTTGAGCATCCCATACAATGAAAGCTTCTGACATTGACTCGAGAGCCGAGCGCAAACGTGCTTCTGCAGCTTCTATCCTTTTTTGCGCACCTTTGTCCTGAGTTAAAGCGAGTAACTTGTCCAACTTAGTATGGCTGACCCCATGGGCATCCAGATTTGCCCCATCCATTGAAGGTGCCAAACCCGTATAAAACACACGATTGGTGAGCACGTTCGTGAAGGCTTTTTCTAATACCACAAACACGATATCAAAATAAACTGCTTTACTCGCCAATCCATTATGAGGTGAATCCATTTCTGCAATTACAAGTGCGGCGATTTTAGACGGCTTGTTGCGCCCTCCCACAAAAAACTTAGGTTTTGGGCCAAGCTCAACCAATTGCTTGGCCAGATGCGCCAACAGGGCATCATGGCCGCTAATTTCGCCATCGGTATAGGTGTGGGCCATATAGTGTCGGCCAGTTTCGTTAACTGCATCGGCAATTTGATCAATGGCCGATTTAGATTTTGGCTCCCGCAAGCATTTATGCAATTGAGCCAATGCACCGCTCGATGCCAATCCAGCCGCCAATCCGGCACCACCTCCGGCCAGCACACAGCACCCGGCGGCAAATTGGGCAATCGCAGTGACAGAATCGTGAACGCGGCTCATGGAATACGTCTACCACGTCTAGTCCAACCGAGCACAAACAAAATTCTGTGATGACTGATTCTTTGACGGCTTCTCCATTCGTCATCACCCGGTTCATCCGGGTGATCCAGCATCCCGCCACAAAGCCCGCGGTCTTACTAGCCGCTGGATACCCCGAACAAGTCGGGGCATGACAGGGGAGAATGGGCCGGATTGGTGCGTTGTGTTGCCGATCCTTCGAGGCCGCTTCGCGGCACCTCTGGATGAGGGGGTTTCTGATGCAACAACTCGATGTTCTCTCAACACCACCCACCTCATTCTGAGGTGCGAACGAAGAGAGCCTCGAAGGATCGGCCAGCGGTAGAATGAATCCATCCCGGTCCCCGGCCCCAGAGCCGGGGTCCAGCTTTAACTCGCGCTGATTGTCATTTTGTATTGTCACGGTTTTGCGTGAGGCACAGTGGATTGACGCTTAACTGCCAGTGCTTTTGCGCTTGGGCGCACAAAACTGACAGATAAATCACAATCATTGACACTCATTGACGCTTGGGGGCGGGGATACGGGCCGATGTTCCTCGTGGTGTTGGTCTGTGAGAGAATCAGCTGAAAACAGGTGGCGTAGCTGGCTTATTTTGGCTGTTTGGCATTGTGAAATATAGGGTTTGTGCGAAATTCGTCTCTGGGGCGCGGATCGTTTGAAGTGCGAGACTTGAACTGGTTTGATGGCTTGTCCCATGGGGAAAGTCGTTGACCGAGTTTGTTTTGGCTGTTTTGGGCCAAAATTGGTCAAAAATACCTGCTTGGGATGCGTCGGGAAATTGGTTGAACTAAATCAGTTTCCCTCGTTGACTTGGGGCTTCGCATTTGTATAGTGCCGCGCTCGCACGCTGATGGGCTGGTTCTGTCGGGGGTGCTGTTGTGTTTTATCCAATTCAAGTAAAGGATCGGAACCCATGTTCGCGGTCATAAAAACCGGTGGCAAGCAATATAAAGTCGCCAAAGATGATGTACTGGTGCTCGAGCGCCTTGATGGAGCCGAAGGCGAAGTAATTTCGTTCGGCGAAGTGTTGATGATGGGCACGGATGGTAAAGTTACCATTGGCGAGCCGATGATTGATGGCGCGCAGGTGCAAGCTGAATTGCTGGAAACCCGCAAGGGCAAGAAGATCACCGTCTTCAAGAAAAAACGGCGTAAGAATTATAAACGGACCAAAGGCCACAGGCAGATGGAAACCGTAGTTCGGATCACCGACATTCTGGCCAAGGGCGACAAGCCAACCGCCAAAAAAGCTGCGGCGAAACCTGCAGCTAAAAAAGCGGCTCCCAAAGCGGATGCGCCAAAAGCCAAGCCTGCTGCCAAAAAAGAAGAGCCCAAAAAAGCCGCTCCGAAGAAGGCAGCTCCTAAAAAAGCTGCTGCAGCAAAACCTGCTGCCAAAAAGGCTGCACCGAAAAAGGCCGCTCCTAAAAAAGCTGCACCAAAAAAGAAAGACTAGACGATGGCACATAAAAAAGCTGGTGGTTCCTCCAATAACGGTCGCGACAGTGCGGGTCGGCGTCTTGGTGTCAAGAAATTTGGCGGTCAGCACGTGATTCCAGGCAATATTATTATTCGCCAGCGTGGTACTAAAGTGTATCCGGGCGACAATGTTGGCATGGGCAAAGACCATACGCTATTCGCGCTTACCGAGGGTCACGTCCAGTTCAACAAGAAAAAGCTGAACCGGTCCTACGTCTCAGTGACCCCGATCTCAGAAAAATAGGGCGACCCAAATCGCCCGCTAGCGGCGATCATCATGTTTCCAAAAGGGAAAGTCGGTTCGCCGCCTTTCCCTTTTTGCTTCATGTTTGAGAATTGCCCATGACCTATCAGATCAAAACGCCCCGTATGACCTTGGCCCCATTTGCCAGCCGCGATCTGTCGCGCTTTGTGACTTTGGCCAATGATCCGGCCGTGGCGCGCATGACCTCAAGCTTTGCCCACCCGTTTACCCGCCTACACGCGACCAGCTGGCTGGCTCGCCATGAAAAGGCGCGTCAGGCTGGCACCGACCATCTGTTCGCCATCCAGCTTCAATCTGGTGGGTTTGCCGGGGCGATTGGCATTGATAGGCAGCCCGGCGAGTTGTTCAATCTGGGCTATTGGCTGGGTCGCGAGTTCTGGGGCAAAGGCTATGCCAGTGAAGCGGTTGGCGCGTTGGTCGGTTGGGCTGAGGACGAGATGGGCATCAAGGCAATCCATGCTGATTTCTTCGAAGACAATCTGGCCTCGGCCAATGTGCTCGAAAAGTCCGGGTTTTTGCGTACCGGGCAAAGCCAGATGTCAACCAGTTTGGGCCGTGATACTGAATCTCGGGCGATCAGTATGGTCTGGCTCGGCTCCACCTCTGGCATGGCGTGACCTTGCAAACGGAACGTTTGGCCTTGCGGGCCTTTACCATGGCCGATGCGCCGCGCGTCACCGAACTGATTGCTGTTCGGCAAGTCATTTCCATGCTCGAGCAACCGCCATGGCCGTATCAGCTTGTCGATGCCCAATTTTGGATCAGTGGGCAGGCTGGGCGCCAAAGGAGCGGTGCTGCCTACGCTTTTGCCATTACCACCAAAAATGACGGCCTGATTGGTTCGATCGGCTTGCAAAAGAAAAACTCCGATCTGCTTGATCTGGGCTATTGGCTGGGCCAACCCTATTGGGGCAAGGGCTATGGCAGTGAAGCGGCTCTTGCCGTGATGACATGGGCCGCCGAAGAACTGGGTGTGCGGCAGCTCGAATCTGGTTATTTTGAAGATAATCCAGCCTCGGGCCGAATATTGACCAAGCTGGGCTTTGTTCCTACGGGATGTTCCTGCCAGATCAAAAACCCCCTGCGTTCTCAACCTGTGGCCTGTATTGGCATGGTATGGAGCGCCTGAAGATGATTTTAGTCCTATGCCAACCGAAGTGGATGAAATAGAAGCAAACCCATGAAATTTCTGGACCAAGCCAAAGTATATATCCGATCCGGGGCCGGTGGCGCCGGTTGTGTCTCGTTTCGCCGCGAGAAAAACGTGGCGCGTGGTGGTCCCGATGGCGGCGATGGCGGCAAGGGCGGTGACATCTGGATCGAAGCAGCCGACGGGCTGAATACCTTGATCGACTACCGGTACAAACAACACTTCAAAGCTGGAACCGGCGTGCATGGCATGGGCGGCAATCGCACTGGCAGTGCCGGGGATGATGTCATCATGCGGGTGCCAACCGGCACGCAGGTTTTGGATGAATTTGGCGAAGAGCTGTTGCTGGACCTGACCAAAGTCGGACAAAAGGCTTGCCTGTTGACCGGCGGCAATGGCGGTTGGGGCAATGCCCGGTTCAAGTCATCGATCAATCAAGCCCCGCGCAAGGCCAATCCGGGTGAGCTTACTTCGGAACGCTGGATCTGGTTGCGATTAAAACTGTTTGCTGATGCCGGTTTGCTTGGCCTGCCCAATGCGGGAAAATCAACTCTGCTGGCTTCGGTTTCCGAAGCCAAGCCCAAAACGGCAGCCTACCCGTTCACCACCTTGCACCCATCACTGGGTGTGGTCGATATTGATGCGTCGCGGCGCTTTGTGCTGGCCGACATTCCGGGCTTGATTGAAGGCGCGGCCGATGGGGCTGGGTTGGGTTCGAGGTTTTTGGGCCATGTGGAACGGACCGGTGTGTTACTGCATCTGGTCGATGGCACGGCAGACAATCCTGCTGCGGCCTATAATATAGTGCGCGGCGAGCTGGCTCAATATGGCGGTGGCTTGACCGAGCGCACCGAAATCGTTGCTCTGAATAAAATTGACGCGATACCGGAAGATGAAATTAAAGCCAAGCAAGCCGAACTGGCTGCGGCTTGTGGCTCAAAAGTACGGCTGATCTCCGGGGTCTCCGGGGCTGGTGTGTCGACTCTGATGGGCGAATTGTCGGTGGTGATCAAACAGCACCAAAAAGCCAAAAATGCCCCGCAGGAAGAGCCGGAATCATGGTCTCCGTAAGCGGCATGGAACGATTGGCTGCGGCCAAATGCGTGATCATCAAAGTCGGATCATCTTTACTCGTAGACCCGCAAAACGGACAGTTACGGCTGTCGTGGATGGCCGCTTTGGCTACGGACATTGCCGATTTACGGGCGCGTGGCTGTCAAGTTGTGCTGGTCAGCTCCGGGGCGGTGGCGGTGGGTCGTAACCAGATGCAGATCAAGGCTTCGGGCTTGCGGCTCGAAGACGCGCAAGCCTTGGCGGCCATTGGCCAGGTTCGTCTGGCCGGAGCTTGGGCCAACAGCTTTGCGCCATTGGGTATCGAACTGGGGCAGGTATTGCTGACGCTGGATGATACCGAAAACCGGCGGCGTTGGCTCAATTCAAGTTTGACCCTACGCACCTTGTTGCAGATGGGCGCGCTACCCTTGATCAATGAAAACGACAGCGTGGCCAGCGATGAAATCAGATATGGTGATAATGATCGGCTGGCGGCCCGTATGGCGCAAATGGTTGGGGCCGACCTGCTGGTCCTGTTATCGGATGTGGATGGATTGTATTCAGCCGACCCATCGAGTGATCCGGATGCGGTTCATATGCCCCTGATCGAACGAATTTCGCCACAAATCGAAGCCATGGCCAGCATTGCCGTTTCCACCACGGGCAGTGGCGGCATGACCACCAAATTGATGGCGGCCCGGATTGCGGCTACCGCTGGCTGCGCGACCATCATCGCCAGTGGAACGCAAAATGCGCCGTTGGATGCATTGATCAGCGAAACCGGCAAATGCTCCTTGTTTCTACCGGATATCAAACCGGCCCAAGCCCGCAAAAATTGGATTGCTGGAACCGTACAACCACGCGGTACGCTGGAAATTGATACCGGTGCAGCGCAAGCCTTGGCCAAAGGGGCTTCCTTGCTGGCGGCGGGTCTGGCTGCGGTATCGGGCACGTTTGAGCGCGGTGAAGTGGTGTCAATTTGCCGGGTTGGTGGTGATGAGCTGGCGCGCGGAATTGTGTCTTACAGTGCCGGGGAGTTACAAAAAATCCAAGGCTTGCGTTCAGAGAAAATCCCGGAAGTTTTGGGGTATGAAGCCAGAAAAGCAGTAGTACACCGGGACAATCTGGTTCTGACAGGTCGAGGCAATTATGGATAAACTAGCCAATATCATGCGCGAAATGGGCCAAAATGCCCGGGCGGCCAGTGGGCAATTGCGGCTGGCCCCGGCCCAGCAGCGCGCCAGTGCGATCCGTGAAGCAGCCACAGCCATTGAACAGGCCAGCCAGACCGTTTTGGAGGCCAACCAGAAGGATATGCAGCGCGGTACCGCCAAAGGGATATCACCGGCCTTTTTGGATCGGATGCGTCTTGATGCTGGACGGGTAAAGGCCATTGCCGATGCGTTGCGTACCATTGCCGATCAACCGGACCCGCTGGGGGTGGAGCTGCAAAGCTGGCAGCAACCCAATGGGTTACGCTTTCGAAAAGTGGCGGTGCCGATCGGAGTGATCGGGATTGTCTACGAAAGCCGCCCCAATGTGACGGCGGACGCGGCTGCTTTGTGTTTGCGCTCTGGCAATACGGCGATTTTGCGCGGCGGCTCGGATGCCTTGCAAACCTCTTTGGCTATTTTCAACGCATTTCAAACCGGGATAATTGCCGCCGGTCTGCCTGAACATTGCGTGCAATTGGTCACGGTGGCGGACCGGGCGGCAGTTGGTCATTTGCTGGCGGGTTTGGATAATTGCCTTGAT
>NVXG01000100.1 GCA_002733805.1 Robiginitomaculum sp.
ATCTGTCTCCGTCTTTATGGGCGCGCGGACGGTTCGCAGATCGTACCAGAATAACAAAACAAAGTCACATATTGCCCGCCAGTCGGCGAAAAAAGATGTTACACCATATGCACCGGTGGTGCGAGACGAAAGGCGCATAAAATCAATGTGTTAGAGAAAAGGGGTGAGGCACAAAATTTTTACAATTAGGCACCAAAGTGACTCAAAAGTGAGGTAACCTTCTGTCAGGACTAGATTCTTCGAAAGGCACCAATTAGGCACTTAGTGAGGTGCCTAATTGGGGAGGACATTAAAATATACGGTAATCATAAGGATGGTTAGTGGTTGAAATAAAAAATCAATTGTTCCTGACCCCATTGATTTCCCATTTAACTCATGCTCGATTTTCAATTGAAAATCCCACTCCCAAGCGATCTAGTAAATGAATAACTGGTTGCTCAATATTAAATAATATATATTCCGGATCATAGAGACGAACGATTATCCAAATACTCCCTCCAGGTTTATTGTTAATTTTGTCGAAAATCGTTTTTAGTTTAATCAATTTAGTACATATTGACATCAGTTCGGTCCCAATGTCAAAAACTGAACGTTCGCGTAAACAAAAACGCGCCATATAATCATGGTAAGAAACATCACCATCGGGTATTTTTTTTTCTCCTTTTTTATGTGATCTCTCAAGTTTATTTTTTATAGGATCTAGTATAGTTGACACATCAATTTCTGGACTATGAAGAATTATGGCAACACCTGCTGTAGTTTTATATTTCATAGTCTAATCTTTTAGTTATAATCTGCGGCATTTCCATCATCTCCCTTTACTTGACCAGTTTGAGGGTCTGTCGTAATAATTTCACCATCAGGTGCAACACCTACCCAATCCTCTGGACCTGCGCCTATGCCATCTTTTATATCATGGACCTTTCCTTTGGTATATCCCTTTTGATCAATAGGTTTTGTTCCAGATGGTGCATTTGTTGGCCTCGACTTTCTTCTCTTGTCTTCAACAGCTTCTTTTTCTTTTTCCTTACTAGCAAGACATTGTTTATCTCCCTGACAGATTGTACCATCACCAACAGTAACAGGCCACATGACCTGCATTACAACGCCTAATGGCGTCGAACTTCCGAACACGAATCTGACAATTTGGAAGCCTCCAAAAGATGGCGATGGCCTTGAAGTCGGTTTAGCTGTAACGACTATTTCTTCAATTGTCGTTGCTTCTGTGCCATATGTATCGACTAGGCTTAACGGATCGTTTTGGACATAAGCATACCAGTTCAACCCGTCACCATATCCGATCGGGTCAGTCTGTAAGAATCTCCCGATTGCCGGACTGTAATATCTGGCTCTATAGTAATATAAACCAGTCTCCGCGTCCAGTCGTCTTCCCGTATAGCGGAACGGATTTCCGGTGAGGTCATCACTGTTGCCGTAGCTGTCATAACTATGCTGCTCCGTAACATTGCCGCTGCCGTCACTCATGGCGATGATTGAGCCCTGATGATTGGCGTGGAAGTAGCTCTTGTTCGTCGTGCCGGTACCAGTATACATCACCAGATATTCATCAACACCGGGACCATGAACATAACGTCTCAGCAACGTACCGCCTGCATTGTAATCAGCAATCTCCTCAACACCATCATTCAGGAAGGTGGTCAGAACTGTATCCACCGTCTTGGCACTCCTGCGGCCCAGCGGGTCATAGATATAACTTGCTGATGCCCCCGCCTTCGAGGCATTGAGCAGCATGTTCTCCGTGTCATAGACATAGTTCCATACGCCGTCAGACGTCAGGTTGCCATTCAGGTCATAGCTGAGATTGATTCCCGCAACATTGGCATATTGGTTAAGGCCGTTAGACGTATAGGCATCGGTCTTGGCATACTGAGGTTCCCACTTATAGAGACTGAGGTTAGCCCCACCGCCCATGATCTTATTGGTCAGCTGGTTTACCTTGTTAAAGCCATAGGTCCAGTCCACATCATCGGCAGTTCCGTTCACATTGTGAGACAGGGTGTTTAAAGCGTCATCATTATGATAGCTGTAGCTGGTGACAGTCCCATTGCCCAGCGTAATGCTTGCCCGCCTGCCGGAGGTATCATAAGCGTAGGTGGCCAATACGCCTGCATTGTTTTCCTTGATGGTGGTGACCCGGTCTAAGTTATCATAGGCATAATCCGCAGAATAACCGTCCGGCCAGATAATACGGGTTCGGTTGACCTTGTCGGCATATTGGTAGGACAGGGTTCGGCCATTGTCATTGGTGGCAATAAGACGACCCGCCGTATCATAGGTATGATGGATCAGGTGACCCCCACCGACAAAATCAACGTCGGTTTGACGGCCCACCTTGTCATAGGTATAGCTGACCGAAGGCTGGCCTTGCGGGGATTTGGTAATCACCCGGTTCAGGGCATCATAGACACTGGCAATCGTCTTGCCGTCCCGCTTGCGCTTCACGGTCATATTGCCATTATTGTCATAGGTATATTGCTCATAATCTGCGGGATTACTTTGACCAGTATTTGAGGGATGGGGCAGTTGGAACTTGCTCAAGCGATCAAAGCCGTCATAGAAATATTCGGTCAGGTTACCATTGGCATCCTTGACCGAGGCCTGCTGACCATTAGTGGTATAAGTATAGGCGGCATAGTCTTGTTGTATGACCGTGCCAAGGGCCTTAATGATCTTGCTCACCTTGCCGTCAGCCAGATAGATTGTTTGCGTCTGGCGGCCTTCTCCATCCGTGACGATGTCAGGACGATCCAGAGCGTCATACGTGGTGGTAGTGATGTTGCAGCCTGCGTTGGTTGTCGTTAGCGTCCCTGTCGGATAGGTAAAGCATTCCGGACCGTAAGTCTTCCATACCTGTCCCGTAATGGTGTAGTCGGTTTTGGTCTTTTGTATCAGAACATTCGTAGCGGTATATTTTTCAACATAGGTCACCTGCCCAATGGCGTTGTATGTATTTGTGCTATAGCTGTTATCCGGTGCAATGGTTTTAACCGGACGGCGCATACCATCATATTCAACTCGGGTTTCATAAGTGGTTGCAAGGGCCGTTTGTGCAACAGCCAAAGGACCCATGATTACAGCAAGGAGCGATACAGCGATTAATGATTTTAAATTAGCCATCTTCCCATCCCCCCTTATTGATCACATGTGGCATCATAGCCACCTGTTTGTGTGCTCGAACCCCTCGGGTCAACTGTTCGGCAAAGATTGCCATGTTTGTCATAGAAAAAAACCGTCTTCAGATTTTGACCACCACTGTCCACCGTTGTGGAGGCTAAGTTGGCACTGGCATCATAAGTGTTTTTAGTGATCAAACCTTCCGGATCAGTAATATTATCAACCAGTCCCAAGCTTGTATAAACGTAGGTTGCAATGGGCCTGCCAGAGTCCGCACATGAAGTCGCGCCGTTCAAGCAAGGGCTTTTGACTTTGTGGATTTGTCCGTTTGGATAGTAAGTGAGGTCGGTTCTATTACCGTTTGCATCTGTCCACCAATTTAAAATATTAATGTCCGTCGCATAATTAGCTGATGGATTAAGATAATTCTGTATGCCATATCCAGCCTCAATGAAAATCGTGTCTCTCGGTGCCGCAGGGTTATTTGGATCGGGTTTAGAAAAGGCGGTCTTTTTTATCTGGTTATGGCGCGCATCATATTTAAACTCGACGTAATTTTGTTCAGGCAACGTTTGTTTTATAACCCTGCCGATTAAATCATATTCAGAGGTGGCAACGCGCCCCAAGGCGTCCACCGTACGCACTTGCCACCCTTTATTATTATAATAGGTACTGCTTTTGGCACCTGATGGGTCAATAACAGCAGCGGCACTTCCGGGAATATGATAGGTCCATTTGTTCAACAGGGCATCAGTAACTGATTTCACCCGTTCATTACCATCATATTCAACGCTTAATACCACATCACTTAAGGCATTGGTCACCGTCTTCAACTGCATTAACCCATCTGGATCATAGGCGTAGGTTGTGGTGTTGGCCATACTATCTGTGAAGCTTACAAGGTCGGAATAATTCTTCCTGTTCACAGGATGTTTCTTATCCTGGAAAACATAGGAAACAGACTGACCTGAATCTGTTGTGACGGTATTATTGGCTATGGTCAAACTTCGACCAATAGAATTTACGATACTGTAAGACCTGTAACCTACCATTTGCCCAATTGTAAAAGGTGGATAATTATCTTTCATATTAATATCAATGGTAATACCGTTGTTAAAACTTACTTTTACCGGTGGATAAGCAACAATAGTTTCTATGGAAGGATTTATAAAGGTACCACTGACATTACCCGTATTGGCTATGAACGGAATTGAATAAATAGTTCCGTCAGATAATGCGTAATTTCCTCTTGCATATGTTATATCGTTTGTTCCATCCCTTTCAGTACTCATTAAGGTTAGTGAGCTTTGAGTAACATTCGGACCAAGAAATTTTTGGCCAGAAACCATAGAGGTTGTCACTGTATTAACTGCCATATGTTTGCCATGTATCAATGATGCAGGCTCTGAGAATGATGCTGAACCTGCACCAGTATTGACGGTAATAGCATTAATGGTCATATCTTCCATCAACCAGTTCAATATCTGGAAACTGGTCATCAAACGCTCTAACGACATACTAACGTTCAGAACTTTTTTAGATCCATAAATGGCAATAACAGCGTCTACAGCGTCAACAGCCCTTCGGTTCCCGAGTGCCATCGCTGTATTCCTGTTATAAAAACCCTCAATTTTGTAGTTATGGCTCCAGGGTATTTTACGATCACAATCATAGTAAGGTGAAAAATCCCCGCATCTCCTGTCACCAAAATCCTCTCGCCGGGCACTTCCCTTACCGCCTGATTTATAGGTTCTGATAAAAGGCAAACTATAGGGAAAGGGCCCACTACCAGCAATAATATCAGTCAATGATACACCCAAAAGGCCAGATTGAAGGTTTATGGTTTTTGAACCAAAATGATCCTGGTTTAGAGCGGTTTTCTTTTTTTCTATAAGAGATTTCTGGAGGTTCGCATAACCGTCCACTCCCATAACAAACCCTTTTCTCGTTCCGACTATATGGGCTATTTTTCCAAGATCTGCAGAGACAGCCAAAAACCCTAATGGCAACATTATGGGTTCTTCATTATTATATGGAATACTATCCATCGGAATGTTAGAGCCGTATTTTACACCACCATAGGTAAAAACGGTATATCCTGCCTGTACATACTGATTAATAAGGTCAAATTCTTGAATGTAATTATTCCCCCAACCTGCAATTGAGCTTTCTATTATTGGTTTAATTGATGCCCAATTACTTGAATCTACCTCATAAACAGTATTCGCTGGCGATTGCCAGCCCGTAATATCACTTGAAGAATATGCCAATAAAGGCATAGTTGAGGTTGCGTTATAGGTATAAGGCCGTGAAAGTGCCTGCGCTTCAAAACCACTCATTAAGGCAGTTAGCTCATGTTTAACGGCCGTAGTTGAATTAGGTAGAGGATTAGAATCTGCCACAGATAAACCAGAATCGATATCCATAAAGGATTCACTTCCAAACGATACTATACCCAGTGAATGATGATGCTGGAAGCTTACTTTATTAATACGTTCTATAAGTTTTGCTGTATAAGACACGTTATTAAGGAAAGTGTATGCTGATATCATATTCGTATGAGAGCTGGCGACTTGTACACGCAAGTCATAATCCAACCACACACTTGTGGGGGGCTGGGGTATGGCACCGGGGTTTTGAATTGCATGATATCCGCTATATTCATCAAGCGTTTCCATCAACCCGGGGTCTGAAAGGCCTAACCCAAATACAATAGTGTATAGTGTATTCAAGCCCTGTGATGATCCAAAGGTTAAGGTTTTACGCTGGATCTTCTGATCCATATAAGATCCTTCAACAGCTGATGTATTGGAGACAGCCGCGTAAGGGTGATCAATATCTAAAATAATATATGCTCTATACGTATTTGTATTCGGAGTTGAGGCTACTATGTTACCGTCTAAAAATATTCTGAAAATATTATCCCCCGTATATGGTGCAGTGCTATCGCCAACATGCAAAGCCATTACTTTGCCGACCAAATCTTCGCCATAAATTGTATAACTCAGAACGGATGTTGAATTTTTTTCTACCGATACAGTTAGTTTTGTACGATATTTGTAAGGTATTTCCCCAGACCAACTGACAATACTACCCTGACTAATAACATTCGGATGTACGGACAGACCTGTACCGGTTCCGATCACTTCATTAATCACTTTTCCGCCGAATATTTGCTCTAGGGTTTTTGTGGCATTGTTATTGAGAATTGTGCTTTCCAAAGCGATTGAACATTGACGAAGGTTACTTGCTATTTCAGTAGAATTGAGGCCTTTGATCCACTTTGGGCCACTTTGAAACCCCAGAGAGGCATCCGTAGCGATGCTATAAATTCCTGATGTTGCGTTATCAGAAAGTGCACAGCCCGATCCCATGGCAGCAGATAGATCAATTCCATTAAATAAAGTATGTGTTTTTAGGCTGGGATCGAAAACTTTCCAGCTGCCATTCACCTTTACCCTTGTCCAGATATGGAGCATTTCCACAGTTTGAAGGTCGCCAGTTAGTCCAACACAAGTTGCTGCCCCGTTAACCTTTGCCGGAATTCCTCCGTTTGCAAGGAATTGACAAGCATATTTGGCATCAACAGTAAAGGTTTGTGCCGTTTCATTCAGGCCTTTGATTATGCCAAACCATAAGCCGAATTCATTGGCCGAAAGAGAGATTGTCCCCAGTTGGTATTCCGCCTCCAGCCCCGCAGAGCGAAAAAGATCAATCGCCAAATTAGCCAAATCAAAAGGCGTCCCGCTTTTGGTGAGCAAAGTACCCAGGCTGCCTTTCGCCAAACCAAACCTTGGTTCAACTACGAAATTATTATGGATATGTTCGTAAATCAGAACCGGATCATTTTGCAATGCTGTAGCAAGAGCCGTAATCCGCTTATTCATGTCGATCAAAGGCTTCTTAGCAGGGCTAACCGCACCAACATAATAGTTATTAAGGGCATGAGAAGGCGTAACCAATACCGCATCATCAAAAGTTACACCGGGCAATTCAGCATTAGCTGAAACAGTTGATATCCCTATTGAAAATGCTGCAATTAATACGAATTTAACAAATTTCCCCATGGAATTTCCCTTAATCTTTGCTGAATGATTTATAAGTAGTGGCATTTCCCAACCCCAATTTTTTAAAGTATTGTTGTGCTCTAATAGTTGCTCTTACTAATCCAGTATCCTGTAATATGACGGGCTTATAACCATAACCCAGCCATCAAGATGTTTATTTGGTTTTAACAAAACAGACGATCTGACCCGGTTCATAGATATAAACCCGGGCATTCTGTGCAGGGACATCCTGAACAGTGACCTGCTTCAATCCACGGCTGTTGGCATCAAAGAGGTTGATATCAGGTGTATCGTTACGGAATATCTCCTTATCCTTCTGATAACAACGGATCCCCTTTTCTGGCGGGTTTGCACCTGCGGCATTGGCAATACTTCCCAAAACCAGTGTCAACATGATTGAATGCATGAAGCACTTCATAGAAAATTTCATTTGCTCTTTCATCCTGTTCTCCACTCTTTTTTTTGCTTGTACTTATGGCTGATAAATTATCTCACAGCCGCTACCTGA
>NVXG01000011.1 GCA_002733805.1 Robiginitomaculum sp.
CATCCGAAAGCCAGAAAAGATCACTCATATCACTGCTCCTATTGGGGAGCAGTGATTCAGACTTCTATGATAAAATCAATAGGTCCTGACCCTAGCTAAGCCTCAATTCTGTCCCACAGGTGCTGATGTCAGACAGGTGCAAAATAGCGGCTAAAATCAATCGAGATATTTGAAAACAGGATGCCACATTTTTAGCTTGGTGTCGTCAACCCCAAGGGGCCACTGTCAGTGCCTCACAGCCTGAGCGGTAGCCGTCATAAAAAGAGAGCGGGCGCAGCACCCGCTCTCTTGCCCCTGTCAAAATAGGGCGCTGCATTTAATGATCATTCTTTGGCAATAAACAGCGCGACATAGCCACCGGTTTTGATCCCGCCAAGATAGGCACTGATATCAAATCCAAAGGCCTCACCGGGTTTGGCTGATGTTAGCATCGCCCCTTTGAGATCAAGCTGGCGCTGCTCCCACGCAGCGAGTTTGTCTTCGATCTGCATCACGACTTTACCCTGTATGCCAGCGCCGGCTGGGTCTTTGTCATCGCCCGCCACCATCAGCCCTGCAAACGTCGCCGGATCATGGCGCATGAAGCGGCGCGCAGACGCCAAACCACCTTCAATAGGCAATGTCCGCCGCGACGCTGATAGATTAACCGGCAGCTTCAGTTGCAGCATTTTGGCTTGTGCTGCCACCTCTTGGGTAGAAAGTGCGCGCACTTGCACCAGCAGCGATTGGGCAAAACCGCTGATATTGGCCACACCGATTGAGAGCATAAAGTTAGCGCCGGGCGGCAGCATCTTGACGGTTACGTTATGCTGCGCCGAATGACGGTCATTTATCGGGTCGAGCACCGGCTCCCATGGCTGCACATTTGGGTCAAACCCGGGGCTCCATGCTTTCACTATCAAACATTCGTGGGTGATACTGGCCGGGAACCACGGCACCGGACATTGCACCAGCACCGCGCTGTCTTGGCCCGGCGCCAGCGCGGCTGGGATATAGACCCCCATTGCTGTCGCCGCCGCCGCATCGCCGCCGATAGGGTTAATGCTTTGATCGGTGATCGCCGCACTTGGGTCAGCCCAATAAAAGCGCACATTGACGTTCATTGCGTCAAGCAGCCCTTGGTTGTGAACGCGGGCAAAGATGTTATTGGCCTCGCCCTCAACCGGTAGGTTTATACCCAGCGTGCTTTCCACCCAGATGTCAGGCGACAGGTAGAACACGCCGCCAGGATTGGCCGGGTCGGTATGGTTGAGCACGATATAGGGTGCATAAATTGGATCATCATCGCCCTTGCCGCGGTATTTTCCATCCTTGCCGGAGCGCCGGTCGGGCAGCGGAAATGGGAAGGGTGTGAACGGCTCTGGCGGTACAACCGGCTTGTCATCGCCGCCTTTCTTGGGGTCGCGTTTGTCACCGTTTGGATGGCCGGCATCGTCGGGGTTTTTGGTGTAGGTGCTCATTCCGCATCCTCCTGAAAGGGCTCGCTGGGATAATCAACCATTGGCGCAAGCCTGTGCTTCCAAGTCTTCCAGCCATAGCCACGGTCGCCGTCAAGGTTGTAATCAACCAGCCCTTCCGCCCGCGCCCTTACCAACTCGGTTGCATTGGCAATCGCGCCGCCAAAAGAGGTGCCGCGAGTTGGAAATGCACCATTATCACTTATCATGCCGCCGCTTTGCAGCCCCAAACCATCAATGATCGCATCGGGATACCCATCTAAGTCAAAGTGCGACCGGGTCGGGTTTACTTCCAGCTCAAGCGTGGGGTCGATCATATAACCGGCATCGGGCGGCACGGGTGGACTGCCTGCCAGCGGCTGCATTTTCATCGGATATTTATCCGTACGGCTCTTGGTAAGCGCCACCATTGAGCTGTCCATGGCCGGGGTCCAGCTATTGGCGGGGGCCCCGGTTGGTGCGCCGAGCTTCTCTGGCTGCGGATAGGCAAGTGCGGCCTTAACCATACCTTCCTGTAACAACTTCTCCAGATAGATTAGCTCCATCTGTAGCCAGTAGATTGTGCCACGCAGCTCGTTCCAGTCGACCGAAGGCGCCAAAATGGCGGCGGCAATGATAAAGCCAAGCGCGGCGATACCGACAAAAATATTGGCGGTAACAATAGCGATAATGGCCAAGATTGCAGCGATTATTGCCGAAGCCGTCGAGGCCGTTGAAGAGCCGCCGCCGCTGGGTGTGGGCGGCGTGCCTGAAGGGTCTTCGCCGTACCAGTCGGGCGGGGTTTCCGCGCCGGGCGGCGGCGCGCCAATGGGCGCCGGGCAGAGCGGCTGATTGGCGGTCATGAACCAAAGCACCGCCAAGGCGCCAACATAGGCCTCGCGCAGTTGAGCCGCGTCGGTCAGTGCGGCTGGTATTGTCTCTAACGCGCTGCCGCCAGCAAATGTGGTGTTGACGGCTTTTGCAAAAAGATCAGCCACTTTGTCAAAGCCCGGCGTTGCCGGCATGATACCGGAAACCACCGCCGCTACCGCGTCGTCGCCCGACAGGCCGGGGTCAACTTTGACCTGTTCATGCAGATCGGCGCTGCACAGGCTTGTCCATTGGTCATAGTCGGGCTGCGGCGTGTCGCCGTTCATTGCAGCCGGGGTGCCGTAGCGGCCATGGGTCCAGGCATCAACATAGTTGCGCACCCATTTATTGCGCCACCAATGGGTGCGATACGGCCCGCCAGTGATCGAGTTAACAAACGGCTCGCCGACCACGGTGCCTGCCACATGGGTCAGGTAACCATAAGCATAGGCCATAAGTTCGGCGTCGCCATCGGCCTCGGCAGCGGCGACAAGTGCGCGCGCAAAGGCCCCGGTTTTTTTCCAGCGCATGTATTCAACCGGGCGCCATGTTGCAGGTGACAACAGTTTTACCGCGTCGATTTTGGCCAGCCCGGTGACCTCTGCTTGCAAAGTGGGCTTGCCACCAACATTAGCTAACACCGCGGCCCCGTAAACTTTTTTACCAGACTTTACCAATTCTTGCAGGCCTTCAAACTTCGGCTTTAGCGCGTCGCTATTGGCTTTTTGCGCCTTAAGCGCATCAATATCCTCATCGGCGGCGATCACCGCCATCCCGGCGAGAAACGCCTCCATTTCGCGCAGATCGGCGAAAAACGGCACAATCACCCGAAAAGCCGTCGCATAGGGTGCCATTTCTGGATTGTAATATAGCTGCCTGCCGAGATCTTTCTTCTCGTCTTCGCTCAGCGTGCTCAAATCGTCAGTTTCAAGTATTTTTTCAATCGCGTCGCCTTCTACGGGGCGGTAACGCAAGAAATCTGGTCCCAAAGCGCCAAGCCGGGCAAAGGCTAAATTATCCTTCATTATCTTGGCTGTAGCCTGATCTTCTGCTGAGCTAACTGATAGGCTTTCGATGGTCTTGTCGAGAATAACAAGATGATATGCTGGTCCGGGCATAGCTACGCACTCCACTAAAATGAGATGGGTAATCAAATGATTCGGCAGTAATAATATGAGGTCAAACTACACGTTAAAGGTGTTTAAGTCGAGCCAGCCACAGCCATCGGGGTTTTGAGCAATACCGCGTTGGCCAAACTCTGTGCGCGGCTACCGGCAAAATACAGGTGCCCATAATTCGATTTTCCACCGTAACGCTACACCTGAAAACGGCCGTGTGAATTCTTCGGAGCAGCAGCGTTTTTATTGTGCAGAGTGGCATATTCAGCCGGCCGGTCATTATGGTAAGTATAGAAAGTAAGCGGACCGTTATTTTGCTGTTGCCAACAGGGCATTGTCTATTATGGAGAAAATTGGCTGTAAATAGAATTCCCGAGCGCCAACTTGCCGCTGCCATGCGTGCCAATGCCAAGACCCGGCGGGGAGCAAAACAATGTTGCTGCTTGGCTGTTTGATCGAGTTGCGGTTCAGGTATTTTTATCTTAAGTGCTTGTGGCTTATGTGGACGTATAGGTTAGAGGTTAAAAATGTCAGTGCTTTCAAAGGTAAGAACCTTCGTCCATCGCAATATTGTGCAGCCTTTGACGATGTTTAAGTACAGCACCATTTATGGCATGGATATTGGTGAAAACGTGCGAATTTCACTGGGCGCGCGCCTCGACAAAACCTTCCCAAAAGGCATCCATATTGGCGATTTTACCGCTGTTACTTCGGGCGCCGCAATTCTGACGCATGACTTCATTAACCGTGTGCATACAGACGTGCATATAGGAAAAAACTGCTTCATTGGGTATGGCGCAATCGTGCTGCCAGGTGTCCGCATTGGCGATAGCGTAATTGTCACGGGCAACTCGGTTGTCGGCCGCGATGTGCCGTCCAACTGCATTGTTATGGGAAATCCTGCACGCATTGTTGAGAAAGATATAGTTACAGGCCCTTGGGGCATCCGCCTAGATAAAGGCAATGATGCACCAGTTAAACACTAAGGACGCGATATGAGCCAACTTGAAAATGACATCCGAAAGGTCTTTGCCGAGGTCTGGGCTCTGGAGGTAGGCACTGATGTTCCTGCTTTGCTGCCTGACACGATCCTGCTTGAGACTGGGCTTGATAGTCTCGGCTTTGCAATTTTTGTATCGTCGCTTGATGAAGCGCTGGGGTTTGACCCCTTTACGCTGGCTGAAGATGCCTATTATCCGCAAACATTTGACGAGTTTGTCGCCTTTTACAAACGGTATCAACCAAAGACATGACGCCGCTTGCTCAGCAGATTGCCCAGCAACAGGCTGATGCTGTGGTGCTGGGGCCGCATGGCCGGTCGCTTATGCGCGGTGATTTGCAAGCCGTAGGCGTCGCCCCGCATATCGGGCCAGATACGCGCATCGCCATACGGCTAAGTGACCCGCTTGATGTTATCCGCGCATTGACCGCTTTAGACGGCCAGGTTGCCGCAATCTTGTTGCTGTCGCATGCCTTGCCACCAAAGACAGCCGTTGCCCTCGCCCGCGCCGCCGATTGCACGATCCTTGTGCAAGACGATGTGGCCGAGACGCGCGACGGCGTGGCCGTTATGATGATAGATGATATGCTCGGGTCAGAGCGGCGATCAGAGCCATTGGCTACCGCGTGGTTGATGACCACTTCAGGCACAACCGGCCTGCCAAAGATTGTGCCGCATACGCTGCGCACTTTGTCGCGTAGCGTCAGCCGCTTTGCCGGTGCCACCGCGCCAATCTGGGGTTTGCTTTATGACCCGACACGCTTTGCCGGGCTTCAGGTTGTGCTGCAGGCGCTGATTGGCGGCGGACAACTTATTGCTGTCGATACGGCGAAAACCTTAGCCGATCAGGTCTCCATGATGGCCGAGAACGGCTGCACCCATCTTTCGGCCACGCCCACATTGTGGCGTCGGCTCTTGATGGTGCCAGATTACGCAAAACTGCCTTTGCGGCAAATCACGCTTGGCGGTGAGATTGCCGATCAACCCACGCTCAACGCATTGCGTGCTGGTTTCCCTGATGCACGCCTATCGCATATTTATGCGTCAACCGAAGTTGGCGTCGGCTTTTCTGTGACAGACGGTCTGGCAGGGCTACCGAGTTCCTATTTGGATAAGGCGCCGGGCAATGTCCGGCTGGATATTCGGAGCGGAATTTTATGGCTGCGCCCGCCATTAACCGCTTTGCAGCCCGGCCTGCCGGGGATCGAGATTGATAATGAGGGCTATATCTGTTCTGGCGACCAGGTTGAGGTCAGCAATGACCGGATATTGTTTTTAGGGCGCGCGAGTGGCCTGATGAATATTGGCGGCGTTAAGGTCTATCCCGAAGCGGTAGAGGCTGTGGTCAAGACGGTGCCGGGGGTGGCGTTGGTGCAGGTTTCTGCCAAGCGCAGCCCCGTGACCGGCGCTTTGGTGCTTGCCGAAATTCAGTTGGATGCGGGGGCCGATCAGACTGAAACCCGCCTGCTCATAATCAAAACCTGCCGTGCCAGCCTTGAGCGCGAGGCCGTGCCGGCCATCATCCGTTTTGTTGACGGGTTCAAAACGAACGCGGCTGGAAAGCTGATGCGGACCAAAGGATAGCACTATGAAAACCGTACTCGTAACTGGCGTCTCTCGAGGCTTGGGTCTGGCAATTGTTGACCGGCTGCTAAAAGACAGCGAACCCTACCATGTCATTGGCCTGAGCCGCAGCCTTAGCCCTGAATATCAGGCGCTGATGGATGGTGCCGACGGGCGCGCCGAGTTCATACCATTTGATATTGGCGTGCTGGATGCTATTCCACAACTCGTCGCTGATATTGTCACAAAACACGGGCCGCTCTGGGGGCTGGTCAATAATGCCGGGATGGGCATGGACGGCGTGCTGGCCACAATGCACCGCACCGATATTGAGAAGGTTCTGGCGGTCAATCTAACCGCACCGCTGATCCTGACAAAATACGCCTCGCGTGCCATGCTTTCTGCGCGACAAGGGCGGATTATCAACATTTCGTCAATCATAGCCTCAACCGGATTTAGCGGCCTCGCGGCTTATGCGGCCTCCAAAGCCGGGCTAGAGGGCATGACGCGCTCTTTGTCACGCGAGTTGGGGAAGCGAAACATTACCGTCAATTGTGTAGCACCCGGCTACATGGAAACGGAAATGACAGCTGGTATCGATGTCCATAAAATGGCCTCGATCCGGCGCCGTGCTACGCTCGGGCTGGCCGAACCTGCTGATGGCGCTGCCGCAGTCGCTTATTTAATGAGCGCTGAGGCCGGGCGCGTGACCGGCACGATTATGACTGTCGATGGCGGCAGCACGGCTTGATCATTTGCGCCGGGGACGGACATAGTTTTAGCCCTTAGCGGATAGGCATCTAAAAGAATTTTCCATACAACCTGTTGCGGTTGGTTGATTTGCTGTGTACCGGTCATTTTCCTATTATGTGCTCGACCCGCCAACAGCAAGTACGGGCTAAATCGTTGGCATCTTCAAACGTCATCATTTCCGTATTTTGGCCTTCGCGACGCTGTGTTTGAAGCGACAAAGCGCCCTTGTTATCAACCGTGGCCAATAGCGCGCCGCGCTGGCGGTTATATGTCCAGCGCATCCAGACAGGTGGAATGTTCAGCTGAGTGTTGAAGGCCGCCGCATCAAAACATATCGACAGAATCTGGCCGCCGATAACATGTATCAATTCAGCTCAAAAATTCATCCCTCGGCACACGAATAGTCTGCCAATTAGCTTTCTTAATTGGCCGGGTTTTTCAGGGTGACACCTGAATGCCTATCGCCTCTGCGGTTTGCTGAGTTTGGAGCTGCCAAAATCAAAAGCAGGCTTAATCCACCGGCTGAACCTTCAGTCCCAGAATATCAAAAAGAGGCCGCCTGCCCTATTGGGCGACCAAGTTCGGTATCTCAGGATTCTGCGCCAAATAGCCTGATTTTAGCTCCACTAAACCCTCACAACCATCTTGCCGAAGCTGCGGCCCTCCAAAAGGTCATAAAGTGCGTTTGGTGCTTTCTCTAACCCCTCAACAATTTGTTCTTTATAGTGAATTTTGCCCTCTTTTAGCCACTTGGTCATGTCGCGGCTGAACGCCTCATAGGTCTCGGGGCCAAAGCTATCGAAAATAATGAACCCCTGCACTTTAACCTTCATCCGCAGGATAGTGCCCATGATTGCAGGCGCCATATCGGGGCCGTCCGGCAGACCGGGCAGGTTATACCAAGAAACCACGCCGCAAACGGGCATGCGGGCGAAAGGGTTAAGAAGCGGCAATACAGCATAAAGAACCTTGCCGCCGACATTCTCGAAATAGACATCAATTCCTGCAGGGCAAGCAGCTTTGAGTTGGGCCGAAAAGTCATCAGCTTTATGGTCGATACAGGCATCAAAACCCAAATTATTCACCACATGCGCACATTTTTCGGCGCCACCAGCAATACCAACAACGCGGCAGCCTTTAATCCTGGCTATCTGCCCAACAGTTGCCCCAACCGGGCCAGAAGCCGCAGCAACAACAACGGTTTCACCCGGTTTTGGTTCGCCAATATGCAACAGACCAGCATAGGCCGTGTAGCCCGGCATGCCCAATATCCCCAGTGACCAAGACGGATTTTGAGGCTCCGGTCCGAGATTGAGAATATCAGTGCCGTCAGATAATGCATAATCTTGCCAGCCGCTCATTGCCAAAACGCGATCACCGGGCGCAAAGCGCGCGATATTGGAGGTCATCACTTCAGCGACCACCTGTCCAGTCATCACGCCGCCGATTGCAACAGGTTCTGCGTAGGATTTAGCGTCGTTCATTCGGCCCCGCATATAGGGGTCCAGCGATAGGAATTCGCTGCGCAAAAGCATCTCATTCGCACCAGCAGACGGCACAGGGCTTGTTTCCAGACGTAAAGTATTCGCATCCGGCGCACCTTTTGGGCGTTCAGCGAGGATAATACTGCGGTTGATTTCAGATGTTTGTGGCATGGGGCGCTCCGGTTTTTGTCCAGCGATGGTAACGGCCGCTTTGCGATGAGGACAGTGAAAAACTGTTTTGATTTTTGAAGAACGGCATTGGCGGGGGCCGCCATAGGGTAAGGCAGCCAATTCCTGCGTGAATGCCGGTGACAAATTTTGGTCGGGTGGGTTTGCAACCGCTCATGCGGCAGTAGGGAGCGCCAATGAAACATTTGCAATTTTAAGCTTGCGAATATTTGGCTCAGAACATCAAACGAAATGACAAAATATGAGCCGCGCTGCTTGATGAGTTTACATGCTCAGCAAAATGGGAATGCTCCTGTCAAATTTCCGTCCTTTTTCGAGGCAATTCTAACATTTTGCTTTATGATATTGCACTGTGCCAATGCAATCGCATCATGTTTATTCGGTTCATTTTGCTGGTAGCGGTCGTCTAATTTGATGTGCCAAGCAATATCTTGGCGGTGGTTGGTATACGCGGCTCAGGAGAATGCCGCCCATCATCACCGTTAGCATTTTTTGCGCTGGCCGGATTATTGCCACAAAACACAAAATCCAAAATCAGCAACAATCACCTTGCAGCTGAGCCCGATGATCAGGTCGCGCACCAATCGCTCAACTTGACGATACCTGTCTGGGAAACTAGGGCTAACCAGATTATTTTCCTTAAAAGCGCTGTGCGGAGTTCTGACAATGGTGACTGAGAAAAAATACTCCGCCCCGGCGCTGGAAAAAGGACTGGATATTCTGGAATTGCTGTCTGAACAGGAATTTGGGCTTAGTCAGGTTGATATTGCCCGGGAGCTGAAGCGCTCGGTCAGTGAAATATTTCGCATGATCGTTGTGCTACAGGATCGCGGTTATGTGATGCTTGAGCCCGGTGGCGACAAGTATATGCTGACAACGTTCCTCTTTGAAGTTGCCCACAGGACGCCGCTGGTCAAACGTTTGACAGCGCTTGCCGGGCCTTCAATGCGCAGGCTGACGGCTGAGATAAACCAATCCGCACATTTGGCGATCCTGAGCGGCGATCATATTCTTGTGGTTGGGCAGGTCGATAGCCCCGGCAACAATATTATGAGTGTGAGGCTTGGGGCCAAAATTGAGATTTGGCGGGCCTCTTCGGGGCGGGTCATTCTGGCGCATCAACCTGTTGAGAATCTGGCTGAGATCATAGAAAAAGTGCCGCTGCCTGACGACATGTCTCTGGCAATTGTCCGAGAGGAGCTTAGCAAAATTCGCGAGATAGGCCATGAGGTTATGGACAGTTATGTCGTTGGAGGCGTGGTGAATATCTCTGCCCCGATCATCGATCATTCCGGACACGCAATTGCCGCCCTGACTGTTCCGCATATTAAGCGGCTCAACGAAATCCGCTCGTTTGCTGAATGCGTCGATAAGCTTCTGCAAGTGACAAAATCACTGTCGGCAAGCTTGGGTGGCGGTGCCGCAAAATCATAAGCGCCCGTGCTGCATTTTGGGGCTATTCGCGCTTAAGAGCCACGCCTGGCAAAGTATTTGCCTCAAAGCAAGCCTCGACAAGTGCCATGGTTTGAAACCCATCCTCGACTGATGAAAACAGCGCGTCATCTTCCCCGGCATCAAACCTCTGAACATTGGACATGGTGCCAATAAAGGCCTCGATAAACCAGCCGCCTGCGAGATCTATCTGCTGCCATTCTGCGCCATTTTTGCAAAACCATAACTCATCGGTTTCGCCGTTGGGATAGTCATAACACACGCCAAGTTTTACCATCATTGACCCCAATGTGCCTTCAAGCCGGAAAGTGGCGTCTTGAAACTTTCGGCCGCATTGGTGATTGTGGTTGATACTCATTAATCCTCTGAGATTATTGCCATAATCCAATATGACCGAGGTTCTTGTTTGGGCAAAATCCTTTGCGCGCGGGTCCGCCAATGTCCGGGCAAATACCCCGACAGGATTGCCGGCAATTGCTCGGATTGTGTCGAGATAATGGATCGAATGCACCGCTATTTCGACCCGCTCCATTGGGATCAGGAAGGGAAACAAATCCCACGGCGTATAGATATTCAGATGAACTTCGATCTCCAGCAATTCGCCCAATAACCCTTGGTGAATGGCATCACGCGCGGCCAACATCATTGGTGAAAACCGAAGTTGAAAGTTCATTCCGGCTTTTAGATTGCGGTCCCGGCAGACGACAAGAATCTCGCGAGCTTGCTCAAGATTGGCGCCCATTGGTTTTTGGATCAGGACCGCAGCATTTTGTGGCAGTGCGCGCAAAATACTGGCAATAGCATGCGGCGGAGTGGCAAGATCATAGACAACATCCGTGCCGTTTTTGGCGGTGGCCTGCGCTATGGAAGCATAGGTTTCGGGGATGTCCCATTTATCTGCCAGCACGGCGGCGCGTTGCGTATCAAGATCAAACACCCCCAAAACAGGCAGCTTGGCTTGTTTATAGGCGGGCAAATGAGCGTCGCCCACAATACCTCCAGCACCTATTATCACAATCGGTTTTGGGGCGGTCGGCAGCGGCCAGCTTTGCTTCAAACCGTCAGTCATGCGAGCGCCTTTTGGCGTTTGACCAGCAGGATATGCTCGCAAAACATCACAGTCTCACCCTTCTGGTTTTTGGTTTCGGTGGTCTCGACAACTTTGCCAAATTCCGGCCGCTTTGGATCATCCATTTTTGCAGTGATCGTCACCGTCGTGCGTATGGTGTCCCCGGCATAGACCGGCTTTGGGAAGCGCAGCCGCTCGTAACCATAGGTCATTGAATGCGGGTTAATAACTGTCGCCGTTAAGCCGACCCCGATGGCAAATGTCATGGTGCCATGCGCGATCCTTGAACCAAAAGGCTGGGTCTTGCAAAACTCCTCATCCATGTGGTGCGGAAAGAAATCTCCACTATGGCCAGCATGAACAACAATATCAGTTTCTGTGATTGTTCGGCCTAGGGTGGAGCGCTGATCTCCCATTTTGTAAGCCTCAAAATATTGTGGAATTTCCACGACATACCCTTTCTGAAAACGGTTGTTTTCACATAAAAATTTGCGCGCACCCTGTCGGTTTGCGCCTTAAATGTAGCAGCTATGGCGGCAAATAACAGGTAATTTTAAATGTAAAATAGTATTTGACATACAAAATACACCATGCGATATGAGCTTTAGCAAGGCAGACTTTCGGGGGGTAAATTGGCTCATATTGGCGTTCATATAAGACCGATGAAGGGTTTGCCGGACGCACATAATGCGATCCCCGTCTGGAATTCTGAGAACTGGTTTTATGAGGATTTTGAGGTCGGCGACAAAATTAGGTCTATCCGTCGGACGATTTCCGAAGGCGAAGCAATGACCTTCAACACCTTGGTGATGGACCTGCATCCTTACGTCGCTGACCGCACCTTTGCCGAAAAAGAGGGCGTTTTTGGCAAGCGTCTTGTGTCAGGCGCGCAGGTTTTTTCCTATGGGCTTGGCCTCGTCGCCACCAACTGTCTCAACTCATTTTCTTACGGCTATGACCGTCTTCGGTTTATCGCCCCGGTGTTTATCGGCGACACGATTTATACAATCCGCGAAAACCTCGGCAAGGAACTCAAATCAGAGACCATGGGCAAGGTGCGCGCCAGCTATTCGGTGTTCAAAGAGAAAGGTGAGCTGGTTCTATATTGCGAGCATTTGATGACAGCGCTTTACCGCGACCCGGTTAAATTTGCCGATGATGTTGCCGCATTGAAGGGTCAAAAACCGCAATGACCCAACCGGCTCAATTACGTGGATTGACTTGGGATCACAGCCGAGGCTTTGACCCAATGATCGCGACTGCAAAGTGCTACGGCGCGGCGCGGGATGGCGTTGAAATTATCTGGGAAAAACGATCACTACAGGCTTTTGCCGACCGGCCAATAGAGGAAATGACCGCCAAATATGACCTTATGGTGATTGACCATCCGCATGTTGGCGACGTAGCCGAGGCCGGATTACTGGTCGCATTTGACACTGTTGGTCGCGACGCAGAATTGGCGATGTTGAAGGCGCAAAGCGTCGGTCCATCACATATTTCATATGAAATTGGCGGGCATCAATGGGGTTTGGCTATTGATGCGGCGACGCCCGTTGCCGCCTTTCGACCAGATCGGCTGACGGTGGCGCCGGTAAAATGGGCCGAGGTTATTGAATTGGCGCGCGGCGGCGATGTCGGAATTGCGCTGATACCTATCAACGCATTGATGACATTTTTAGGGATGGCCAAAAATTTGGACATGCTGGTTGCCGACAATCCTGACCGTTTTATTGCCGATGATGACGGCGCCTATGTGCTTGAAACATTGTGCGAAATTGTAGAATTGATTGACCCTCGCTGCCTGACACTTGACCCGATCGGTATTTATGAATGGATGGGCCGCGCACAAAACGCACCAGCCTATTCGCCATTTGGCTATGGCTACACCAACTATTCACGCGCCGGATATTGTGCGTTTCCACTGGTTTTTGCTGATGCGCCCGGATTTGGCGATAACGGCCCGCGTGGCACGGTTATTGGCGGCACTGGGATTGCCGTCTCTGCCAGTTCCAAACACTGTGACTTGGCGGTTGATTACGCGTTCTGGATTGCCAGCGCTGCCTGCCAGTCGGGGTTGTTTTTTCAATCTGGCGGACAGCCGGGAAATGCCGTGGCTTGGGAATCCGACGCCTGTAACGCTGCCTGCCGCGGCTTTTTTATAAACACGCGCGCAACGCTAGACAGCTCGTGGATACGCCCGCGTTACACCGGATATATGGGGTTTCAGGACGTAGCGGGCAACATCATCCATGCCTGTCTGCGCGGCGAGATGCGCATTCCACAAACACTGATGGCACTACAAATTGCCTATTTGGAGAGCCAAAAATGAAGGTTATCGCCCAACAAGATCGCCCACTGAGCGGGCTGTTAGTGGTTGATTTCAGCCAGTTCCTGTCCGGTCCGTTATGCAGCCTGAAGCTGGCTGATCTGGGGGCGCGGGTGATCAAGGTTGAGCGTCCCGGTACAGGCGATTTATGCCGCAATATCTATCTGTCAGATACGAATATTGACGGAGATAATAGTTTGTTTCATGCGATCAACCGCAACAAAGAAAGCTTTTGTGCTGATCTGAACAACCCAGCGGATCGGCGCAAACTCAGAGCGCTGGTGTCCAAAGCTGATGTCATGATTCAGAATTTCAGGCCCGGCGTGATTGAGCGCCAGGGTTTTGCCTATGAAGATGTCATTCAATATAATCCGACGATCATTTACGGGTCCATTTCCGGCTACGGAGAAACCGGCCCGTGGAAAGACCTGCCGGGTCAGGATTTGCTGGCGCAGGCCCGCTCTGGTTTGCTTTGGTTAACCGGCAGTAAAGATCAGCCGCCCGTGCCGATGGGGCTGGCAGTGGCGGATATGATGGCCGGCAATGCGCTAACGCAAGGTCTGCTTGCGGCCCTTGTTGGCCGCGGCATTCATGGGGCTGGCTGCCGGGTTGATACCAGTTTGCTCGAAGCGATGATTGATTTTCAGTTCGAGGTTTTGACAACGCATCTCAACGATGGCGGCCGTTTGCCGGAGCGGAGCAGCTTTAATGGGGCACATGCTTATCTGGGCGCGCCATATGGGGTTTATGAGACGCGCGATGGCTATCTGGCTCTTGCAATGACGCCGTCGCTGGAAAAACTGGCCGGGCTGATGCGTATTTCCGGGCTTGAAGAATATTACGCCGTCTCAACTGATCTGCTGACCTACCGTGACGAGATAAAAAACATCATCGCGGCGCATGTAATAATGCGCTCAACCGAACAATGGTTGGCGGTGCTTCAGCCTGCCGACATCTGGTGTTCCGAGGTTCTTGACTGGCCCACATTGTTGCAAAGCGAGGCCTTTGCCGAGCTGGATGTTGTTCAAACCATTATCCGCAACAGCACGGTTAAGCTTCAGGCGATCAGGGGCCCGATACGGATCAATGGCGGCACGCTAAAATCAGACCGGGCAGCGCCCGCGCTGGGGGAACATACCCAAAATATTACCCAAGAACTGTCTCTGGATCAAAATGCGACTGGAGATAACGACCGGCGATGATTTGCCCGCAGAGGTGAATAGTACCCAAAATTGGCGCGCAAAGCGCCGTAAACTCGGAGGAAAAAATGAAATTTACAACTATGAAAGCGCTCACGACCGGTGTTGCTTTGTCTTTGCTGGCAACCGGCGGCGCCGTTGCACAGGATTATGGCTCGTTTGAAGGCTATACGCTGCGGGTGAAGCTGATCGGTGGGGCGCAATATGAGCCGCTTTATGCAGAGATTGCCCGCTGGGAGGAAATGACCGGGGCAACAGTGGATGTGCTGTCGCGCAAGAACCACTTTGAGCTGGACCGTGAGATCAAGCAAGATATCGCCGCAGGCACGCTGAACTGGTGCGTTGGCTCAAACCATACCAGCTTTGCGCCGCAATATGGCTCGATCTATATCGACTTGAACGGGGTTATTGCCGAGGATGTTCTGGCAGGCTTTCAAACGTTGGCGCTAGAAAATTCAACCGTCGCTGGCCGCTTGGTACAATTGCCACGTCACTCGGATATATCGAACCTGTTCTACCAAAAGTCGCTCTACGAAGATCAGGACAATATGGATGCGTTTGAGGCCGAATATGGCTATGCGCTGACACCGCCAGAAACATGGGATCAATTTCGTGATCAGGCAATGTTTTTTGCCAATGCGCCAACATTCTATGGCACCCAATATGTGGGCAAAGACGAGGCTATCACTGGCCGGTTCTACGAGCTTCTGGTCGCCAATGGCGGCGCGTTGTTTGACGAAGACTGGAACCCAACCTTCAACTCCGAAGCAGGCGTTCAATCAGTACAATGGTTCAAAGACCTGTATGACGCCAACGCGGTTCCCGCAGGTGTGCTCAACTATCTTTGGGATGATACAGGGCTTGGATTTGCCTCTGGCACAGTGGCGCTCAACCTCGACTGGGCGGGCTGGGCCTCGTTTTTCAACGATCCAGAAAATTCGCAAGTTGCCGGCAATATCGGCCTTGTACGCGCCCCAACCGGGTCGGCCGGCCTGCGCTCAGGTTGGTCGGGTAGCCACACGTTCTCAATCACCTCAACCTGCGACAATGTTGACGCTGCGGCCTCCTTTGTCAGCTTTCTGACATCGCATGAAAACCAGATGGTTGAAGCGCGCAAGGGGCTGTTGCCAACCCGTGGCAGCGTTTGGGATGCGGTCATTGCCGAGTTTGAAGCAGAGGGTAATGAGTTCATGGTTGAAGTGTTTGAAACCTACGCGTTGTCGATGGCCGAAGACGCCTTCACACCGCCACTGATCCCAGAATGGATCGAAGTTTCAAACGAGATTTGGCCGCGCCTGCAAGGGGCAATTTTGGGCGAGATGACGATCCAAGAAGCCCTTGATGAAGCCGCTGATGCGACACGCATTATCATGGAAGATGCTGGATATAACTAAGGTTTCACCCTGAATGAGGGGCGGCACGAAAGATCAGCGCCGCCCTTCTGACCCGCTTTAAAAATCTAGTTGAGGCAAAAAATGTCATCTGACCACATACAACCCCGTCGAAAACGAAGCCGAGACTGGACACCAGCCTTGCTTCTTTCTCCGGCGTTTCTGGTGCTTATTTTTGTGGTTCTGGTGCCGCTTCTTTTCTCGCTTTACACAAGTTTTACCAATTATCGGCTGATCCGGCCCGAAACACTTTACGACTGGATTGGCATTCGCAATTACCAGCGCATCTTTAGCGATAAACACTTTTGGTCAGCCTTTGGCCGCACCATCGTGTTCCTAACAATTGCGTTAAACCTTGAATTCATACTCGGCCTTGGCATAGCCCTTTTGATCAACCGAATAACATGGGGCCAAAGAACGCTGCGGACCATTATGATGTTCCCGATGATGTTCTCGCCCATTTTGGTTGGTTACCAGTTCAAATTTATCTTTAACGACAATATAGGCATACTAAACAATGCGCTACAAGATCTTGGGCTGAGTGACGGTGCCATTGCTTGGCTGGTAGATAAGCCGCTTGGCATGTTCACTATCATCTTCGCTGAAGTTTGGATGAGCACATCGGTCTTTGCCATTTTGCTGCTGGCCGGGCTGTTTGCCATGCCGCGTGATCCCCTGGAGGCGGCAAAAGTTGACGGCTGCAACCCGTGGCAAGTTTTCCGCCATATCACCCTGCCCTTTCTAATGCCGTTTGCTTTTATCGCCATGACCATCCGCTCGCTCGATGTCGCGCGCGCATATGATATTGTTGATGTGATGACGGGGGGCGGGCCGGCCGGGCGCACCGAGCTGCTTTGGACAATGATCGCCCGTGTTGGCTACGATAATTCGCGCATGGGACAGGCAAATGCCATGGCCTATGTGTCGATCATGCTGTCGATAGCCTTCACCTACTACTTCTTCACAAAACTAATTGCGGCACGCAAATATATGGGTGGAGCTGAATAATGGCGATGATTACCAAGAAGAAAATAGGCACCGTTGCCACATGGATAATGACCTTCCTGCTGATGATTGTGATCTGCCTGCCGGGGCTATGGGTTGTACTGACCGGGTTTCGCCCCAACCGCGAAATTCTTGCCAAACCAGCCATTTGGATCCCCGAGAATTTGAGCCTCGATAACTTCGCCAAAATATTTGGCTTTGGCGCTGAGCAGATTGCCATTCCAGTGCCAGCCTATTTCACCAATTCACTGGTCATTGCGCTGACCAGTACCTTTATCGCCCTGCTAATTGGCATGTCAGGTGGCTACGCTTTTGCCCGCTATCGGTTCAAACATAAGAACGGCTATTTCCTTGGCCTGATGTTGTCGCGCACCGTGCCGGGCATTGCCCTGTCGCTGCCAATCTTTATGGTCTGGAGCAAGCTGGGCCTGATCGACACCAAATTGGGCATGATCATCATCTATGTGGCGCTGAACATTCCGTTCACCATCTGGCTGATAGACGGCTTCTTTCGGCAGATCCCAAAAGAAATGTCTGAGGCGGCGCAAGTTGACGGCTGCACCCGCTGGCAAGCCTTTTGGCAGATCGAGTTCCCTTTGGCCAAGTCAGGCGTGGCCTCGGCCGGGATATTTGCCTTTCTGACATCATGGAATGAATACGCTTTGGCCAGCCAACTGACCCGCTCAACAGATAGCAAGACCTTGCCGGTTGGCCTTATGGACTTCACGGCGCAATTCACAATCGATTGGGCAGGCATGTCGGCGATGGCGGTGATTATCATCGTCCCCGCCCTGATCCTTACCTTCTTGGTACAGAAACATTTGATCGCCGGTCTCACATTTGGCGGCGTAAAGGGGTAAATTATGGCTGATATTCAGCTCAATAACGTCACCAAAAATTACGGCAAACTGGAGGTTGTGCATGGCATCAATCTCGATATCGAGCATAACGAATTTGTTGTTCTGGTCGGGCCGTCTGGCTGCGGAAAATCTACCACTTTGCGGATGATCGCCGGGCTTGAGGAGATCACCGGCGGTGAAATCTCTATTGGTGGCAGGGTGGTTAATGACCTTGCACCACGCAAACGCGACATCTCAATGGTGTTCCAGAACTACGCGCTTTACCCGCATATGACGGTGCGCGAAAACCTCGGCTTTGGCTTGAAAATAGCCAAACAATCCAAAGATATAATCGAGCAGCGGGTGAATGAAGCTGCGGCAATCTTGAGCATTGAAGATCTGATGGATCGCACCCCGGCTGAGCTGTCTGGCGGCCAGCGTCAGCGGGTCGCCATGGGCCGAGCGATTGTCCGGCATCCGCAAGTGTTTTTGTTTGACGAACCGCTGTCCAATTTGGACGCAAAACTGCGGGTTCAAATGCGAACTGAGATCAAACGGCTCCACCAAAAGGTTAAAACCACCATTGTTTATGTGACGCATGATCAGGTTGAAGCGATGACGCTGGCTGACAGGATTGTGGTGATGAAGGACGGACATATTGTCCAAGTTGGCGCGCCGCTCGACGTATTTGAGCGCCCCGTTGACACCTTTGTTGCCTCCTTCATTGGCTCGCCGCCGATGAACCTGATCCCCGGCGAGATTGCCTTGCAAGATGGGCGTCTGCATGTGGTGTTTCAGGCCGAAAATACTATGCCAGTCCCGCGTGATCTTGCCGATAAAGTGGTCGAGGGCCAAAAGGTTATCTTTGGCTTTCGGGCCGATGATATGATGCCTAAAGCGCATTCGCTGCCGATTTTGGGAGAGGCATATGACCTGCGGCTAGCTGTCGATATAGCCGAACCATTGGGCACCGAGACCCTGCTATTCTCGACATTCTCAGGCGCCGATATCCAAACCAAAATGTTCAATCCACGCCGGGTAGAACCGGGCGAGGTTATGGATTTCAACTGTGCATTGGACAAAACCCACCTGTTTGACGCGCAAACAGGCAAAAGCCTGAGGGGCTAGACATGGCGACAATCACCAAAATTGAAATCTGCATGGTAGATCTTGTCCCCCCGGTCAAACGAACGGATGCTATCCAGTCATTTGTTTCGCAAGAAACGCCGATTGTGACGATCACCGACAGTGAGGGCGCCACCGGCACCGGATATTGCTACACGATTGGAACCGGAGGGGCTGCGATTATCAGCCTGCTCAAAAAGACTTTGGTGCCAGAGCTCATTGGCCGCAATGCCGAATGTATCGAACAAATCTGGCGCGATTTGTTGATGAAAACCCATGCAACGGCCGTTGGCGCGCTGACCTCGCTGGCACTGGCGGCAATAGATATTGCCCTTTGGGATCTGCGCTGCCGCAAGGCTGGGTTGCCGCTGTACCGTATGGCCGGGGGGGCTAAAAATTCTGTGGCCATGTATACAACCGAAGGCGGTTGGCTGCATATTTCAACCGATGATCTGGTCAGAGACGCGCTGGCAATGCAGGCCAAAGGCTTTGCCGGGGCCAAAATAAAAATAGGCAGCCCGCATATTTCAACAGACCGGGCGCGGCTCGCGGCGGTGCGAGAGGCGGTCGGCCCCGGATTTGACATCATGGTTGATGCCAACCAGTCGTTTTCGCGCTCAGAGGCGATAAAGCGCGGGCGGATGCTCGAAGAATTTGACATTTCATGGTTCGAAGAGCCGTTGCCTGCCGATGACATTTGCGCTCATGCCGCGCTGTCGCGCCATGTTAGCGTGCCGATTGCGGTGGGTGAAAGCATGTACAGCCTGTCGCAGTTCAAAGACTATTTGGTGCAGGATGCCTGCTCAATAGTGCAGGTTGATGTGGCGCGGATTGGTGGCATCACCCCGTGGCTAAAAACAGCGCATATGAGCGAAGGGTTCAACATATCGGTCTGCCCTCATTTTTTAATGGAGTTGCATGTTTCGCTGGTTTGCGCCGTGCCAAACGCGCCGTTTCTTGAATATATCCCGCAGCTTGACAGCATTACCAAATCAGGGATGCGCATCAAAAATGGCCGGGCCTATCCGTCTGAGACACCGGGTATTGGCATTGTCTGGGACTGGGGCGCGATAGCGGCAGCCACGGTTGAAGGCTCAGGTTTCACATTTACCGAAAGGGCTTGAAATGGAACGAATGGGAATGGTGATTAAGCTGAAATCCGGCAAGGTCGAAGCTTACCGGCGGCTGCATGAAGCTGTCTGGTCAGACATTTTGGCAATGATTTCGACATGCAACATCCATAACTATTCGATCTTTTTGAAAGAGCCAGAAAATCTTCTTTTTGGCTATTGGGAATATAGCGGATCTGACTTTGCCGCCGATGGGGCAAAAATGGCAGCCGATCCGAGAACACAAGAATGGTGGCACATTTGCATGCCCTGCCAAGACCCATTTGAGCCGAGAAAAGAGGGCGAATGGTGGTCTATGATGCAGGAGGTATTTCACCATGACTGATGCGCTGACCGAACGGCTTAGCAATTGCTATACCGGTGTTGTCCATGACGTTCTGCGGGCAATGGGGCTGCGAAACTTCACGCTTCCGCATGAAATTGTACCTCTTCTGCCAGATAAAACACTCTGCGGCCCGGTATTCACAATCGAGGGCAAAGTCGATGAAACCGCTGACGCGCACCAAACTCTGTTGGCGTGGACCGGTCTGTTATCAAAGGCAAAATCGGGCCATATATGGGTCTGTCAGCCACATGATCACCAGATCGCCCAGATGGGAGAACTGTCTGCCGAGACCTTGCAAGCCAAGGGGGTGCTTGGCTGTTTGATCGATGGTGGCATTCGCGACACCAACTTTCTGATCAAGATGGGTTTTCAAACTTGGAGCCGCTTTCACACGCCCCGTGATGTGGTGGCGCATTGGCTGCCGCGCGGTTTTGATGTCGAGATTGTCATTGGCGATGTTCTGATCTGTCCGGGTGATTATCTGCACGGAGACCGCGACGGGATTGTGCGTATTCCGCGCGCTATCGTCGCTGAGGTTACCCAAAAGGCCGCCGCCGCCATTGCCACGGAAAACAAGGTGCGCACCGCGATATTGACCGGCATGGACCCGCAAGACGCATATATCAAATACGGAAAGTTCTGACATATCATGCGGATCAAGGACGCAGAAATCTACAGCCGTCGGCCCGGCCCGCTTGGCAAGCGCCAGTCTGGCCAATTTCTATCGTCCATTCCAGATTTTGTACTTGGGCCGGAGCATGACTGACCGGGCAAAAACTACATCGGTTTGAGGAGTAAACATGTGAACGCGACAAACCCAAACCAAAGTGAAATCACCGACACGCGGCTTTTGCTATTGTCGCCGCGCGACAATGTTTTTGTATTGCGCGGGGCGATTGAAGCCGGCGAAACGATCATGGTCAGTGGGGTGCAGGTTTCATTTGAGGCCCGGATTGGGCTTGGTCATAAAGTGGCAAGATCAGCAATATTGGCGGCCACAAAAGTCCTGAAATACGGGGCGCCGATTGGCTCGGCCACCCGAGATATCGACATTGGAGAGCATGTCCATATTGCAAACCTTAAGAGCGATTACACAGCGACACATTCGCTTGAAGAGGCCAAAACCGAGTATGCCATAGGATTGAAAGGGCGCGAGACATGAGCATGAGGGGATATCTGCGCTCCGACGGGCGCAAAGGCATTCGCAATATACTGGCGGTGGCATATCTTGTTGAATGTGCGCATCACGTCGCCCGAGAGATCGTCATTCCATCGCGCAAAGACGCGCATCTGATCGGCTTTCCTGGCTGTTTTCCAAATGAATATGCTCAAAGAATGATGGAAAAACTATGTACACATCCAAATGTTGGCGCTGTGTTGCTGGTGTCGCTCGGCTGTGAAAGTTTCAACAGGTATCAGCTTGAAAAAATCATCGCCGATAGCGGCCGACCGGTCAAAACGCTGGTAATCCAGCAAGGCGGCGGCACGTTGACGAGCATAGACGACGGCCGTGACTGGGTGGCGGCCCAAGTCGTTCTTTTGAAACAAGCCGCAGCCGTGCCAATGGAGATCAGCGAGCTGACAATAGGCACAGTTTGCGGCGGCTCTGACGGCACAAGCGGGATCACCGGCAACCCGGCGGCGGGCCATGCGTTTGACCAGTTGGTTGCAGCCGGGGCGACCTGTATTTTTGAAGAAACCGGCGAGTTGATCGGCTGTGAAGAAATCATGGCAGATAGGGCGGTGACGCCAGAGCTGGCTGACGAGCTGCGCGCATCGGTCAAAAAGGCAGAGCGGTATTATGACACATTGGGCTTTGGCAGCTTTGCCGCCGGAAATGCCGAAGGCGGCCTGACCACAATTGAAGAAAAGTCTATGGGAGCTTACGCTAAATCCGGCATGTCAGCGATATCTGGCCTGATTAAGCCGGGGGATATTCCGGCAAAAGGCGGGTTATATTTGATGGATGTCGTGCCTGATGGTGAGGTCCGGTTTGGCTTTCCCAACATTTCAGATAATGCGGAAATTGTTGAGATGATGGCCTCGGGCGCGCATATGACCTTGTTTGTCACCGGCCGCGGCTCGGTGGTCGGCTCGGCTATTTCACCGGTGATAAAAATAGCCGCAAACCCAAAAATGTACGAACGTCTGTCTGAAGACATGGATATAAATGCCGGGCGAATTCTTGATGGCCACGCCTCGATAAGCGAGGTCGGGGATGAAATTTTTGAGCTTGTGAAAACTGTGGCCAGCGGCACGAAGAGCAAATCGGAACAGCTCGGACATACCGAGTTTATCTTAACCTACAAATCATTCGAACCGATCGGTCCGGCTTGTTTGCCGATCTGAGTGTCAGGAGAAAAATATGAACAGATTAGAGGGCAAAACCTGCCTGATTACCGCGGCGGGCCAAGGGATTGGCAAAGCCACGGCTTTGGCAATGCACCGTGAAGGCGCTAAAGTTATCGCCACCGATATTAACAAGACCGCCTTGGCCGCGCTCGAAGAGGCCGGGCTGAAAACGCTTGTACTCAACGTGCGGCAGCCAGACTCGATTGCAGCGGCGGTCAAGCTGGCAGGGCCGGTCAATGTGCTCTTTAACTGCGCGGGCTTTGTCGATAACGGCTCAATCCTTGACTGCGACGAAGACGCTTGGGCGTTTTCACTCGATCTGAATGTGACGGCAATGTACCGGATGATGAAAGCGTTTCTGCCGGGGATGCTGCAAACTGGCGGCGGCTCAATTGTAAACATGTCTTCGGTGGCATCTACGGTGATCGCAGCGCCAAACCGGTTTTCCTATGGGGCGACCAAAGCGGCCGTTATCGGCATGACCAAGGCCGTGGCGGCCGACTTTGTGCAACAGGGCATTCGCTGCAACGCCATCTGCCCGGGCACGGTTGACTCGCCGTCACTGCAAGACCGCATGCGTGCCCAGGGCGATTACGAGACAGCGCGGGCAGAATTTGTCGCCCGCCAACCGATGGGCCGCCTTGGCCTGCCAGAAGAAATAGCAGCTCTGGTGGTTTATCTCGCATCTGACGAGTCCAGCTTCACCACCGGCATGGCGCATGTCATTGATGGCGGCTGGTCCAACACCTGACCCAACACAAAAGAGGCTCAATCATGAAACTACTACGTTACGGTGCGCGCGGATCTGAAAAACCGGGCATGCTCGATGCTGAGGGAAACATCCGGGATTTGTCGGGACATGTCCGCGATATTGCTGGAGACACGCTGTCAGCTAAAAAATTAGCCGAACTTGCGGCGCTTGATGTGTCTGGCCTGCCAGTGGTGAGAAATGTTGAGCGGTTGGGGGCCTGTGTTTCTGGCACCGGTAAATTCATTTGCATTGGCCTAAATTACGCCGACCACGCGGCAGAATCTGGTATGGCTGTACCGCCCGAGCCTGTGATTTTTATGAAGGCAACCTCTGCCATTTGCGGACCAAATGATCCGATTATCATCCCCCGCAACGCGCAAAAAACCGACTGGGAGGTCGAGCTGGGCGTCATTATTGGCACCCGCGCCAAATATGTTAGCGAGGATGATGCGCTAGATTATGTTGCTGGATATTGTGTTATCAATGATGTGTCTGAACGCGCCTTTCAGATTGAGCATGCAGGCCAGTAGACCAAAGGAAAATCGGCCGATAACTTTGGCCAACTCGGCCCCTATCTGGTGACTAAGGATGAAATTGAAGATCCACAAAACCTGAAGATGTGGCTGAATGTTAACGGCGTGTCGCGCCAAGATGGCTCAACCAAAACAATGGTATACGGCGTTGCGCATGTTGTGGCTTATCTCAGCAATTTCATGAGCTTGCAGCCGGGCGATGTTATTTCAACAGGCACACCTCCGGGTGTTGGCATGGGTTTGAAACCGCCGACATACCTAAAGCCGGGCGATGTTGTTGAACTTGGAATTGAAGGATTGGGCGTGCAAAAACAAGGTGTTATTGCCGACCCGGAACAGCCAAAATAGGAGCCAATCTATGCCACGTCTCTTAGATACACATCAGCATCTGATATATCCCGAACGGCTCGGATATGCATGGACAGATGGGATTTTGGAACTTGCTAAAAAGAGCTTCAAAGTTGAAGATTATGCGCGCCTGACAAAGGGCAAAGGCATTATCGGGACAATCTTTATGGAGGCTGGTGTTGATGATGCTGACTATCAGGCGGAGGCCCGGTTTGTTGCAGAACTGGCCGAAGATCCGGCGCAGAAGATACTTGGCATAATAGCCTCTTGTCGCCCCGAAAATGACGCTGGTTTTGAGCAATGGTTAGATGAATGCGTCGACCTTCCGGTGGTCGGGTTTCGCCGAATTCTGCATGTGGTGTCGGATGAATTATCTAAAACGGCGGGCTTTAAAGCCAATATCAGCAAGCTCGGGCGCCAGAATTATACGTTCGATATGTGCTTTTTAGCACGCCAATTACCGCTGGCGGTCGCGCTAGCCAGATCATGCGATAACACCCAGCTGATCCTCAACCATTGCGGCGTGCCAGATATTGCTGGTGGTGGTTTGGAGCCTTGGAGAAAGGATATTACAGAGCTGGCCAAATGCGCCAATGTGACCTGTAAAATGTCAGGTATTCTGGCCTATTGCCCCCCCGGAACCGCGTCAAAAGAAACCATCAGCCCTTATATTGACCATGTGATCGATGCTTTTGGCAGCGACCGCCTAATCTGGGGAAGTGACTGGCCGGTGGTAAATATGGCGAACGGGATTGAAGATTGGCTCAGCATTACGCACGCTATATTGAGCCAGATGTCTGACGATGAGGCTGATAAAATCGCCAACCGGACGGCATCGAGAATTTACGCCACACCGGTCTAGATTGGATGCGACACTGAGGAATTTTTCGGTGGGATCGCAAATCCTGTTTCCGGCAGGCATTTGGCAGGGTAAAACTTCATGCGACAATATTCATCGCCGCGTGGACAAGCCTTTTTGTGTATTCAGTCTGGGGGTCTTCCAACACGTCCTGGGTGCGGCCGCGCTCAACCACCAAACCATTTTCCATAACAATAATGTTATGGCACAGCGCTTTAACGACTTTCAGATCATGGCTGATAAACATGTAAGACAGATCATGTTTGCGGCGAAGATCTCGCAAAAGATCAATGATCTGCGCTTGAATAGACAGATCCAGCGCCGAAGTCGGCTCGTCGAGCAATATGAACTTTGGCCGCAGCACGATGGCGCGGGCAATGGCGATACGTTGGCGCTGTCCGCCAGAAAATTCATGCGGAAAACGGTCCAAAACATCCGCTTCCAGCTGCACCTCTTTCAACACGTCTTTGACCAGAGCGTTGCGCTCCTCAGCATTGGCGCCGATGCCATTTACAAGCAACCCTTCGGCAATAATTTGACGCACAATCATGCGCGGATTGAGCGACGAGAACGGGTCCTGAAACACCACCTGAATATCGGTGCGGTATTTTCGCATCTCGGCTTTGGTCAACTGGTCGAGGCGCTCACCCTTATAGAGGATTCTGCCCGCGGTCAGTTCTTGTAACCGAATGAGCGACATTCCAAGTGTTGATTTGCCTGAACCGCTTTCGCCGACAATCCCGAGTGTTTCGCCTTTGCGAATACTGAGTGAAATATCGTTTACGGCAACCAATTCGATGCTCTTTCGCGCAAACATACCGCCATGTTTGATGGTGAATACCTTGCGTAAATCAATGCCGTCCATCACGATCGGCGCATCTTCAGGCAGAGCATCTGGCAGGCCAGCGGGCTCGCTGTCGATCAAATGCCTCGTATAGGGATGCGTCGGGTTTGAGAAAATTTGCGCTGTCGGCCCGGTCTCAACAATTTCGCCGTAGCGCATGACACAGACACGATCAGAGGTTTTCTTAACGATGCCGAGGTCATGCGTGATCAATATCACCGCCATGCCGTGCTTGGTTTGCAAGTCTTTTAGCAGGCCCAAAATCTCGGCCTGGACTGTCACATCAAGCGCCGTGGTCGGCTCATCGGCGATCAGCAGATCGGGTTCATTGGCCAGCGCCATGGCGATCATCACCCTTTGGCGTTGCCCGCCTGACAGCTGGTGTGGGTATTGATCGAAACGGGCTTCCGCATCGGGGATTTTCACCTCGTTGAACAGCCGGATCACCTCAGCCTTAACGTCGATATTGCTAATCTTGCGGTGGGCCTGAATGATCTCGGCGACTTGCGCGCCAATGCGGTAGATTGGGTTAAGCGAAGTCAGCGGTTCTTGAAAGATCATCGTGATCCTGTCGCCACGAATGCGCTGCATATCCGCCTCTGACGCCTGCATCAGGTTCTGTCCTCTGAACCAAACTTCGGTCTCATCGCCAACGGTCGCATTCTCGGCCAACATCTGCATAATCGCCCGCGCAGTGACCGATTTTCCCGAGCCGCTTTCGCCGACTATGGCCAGTGTTTCGCCAGCATGGACGTGAAATGTGCTGCCGCGCACGGCATTGATCGTGCCACTGATCGTGCGAAAATCAACACGGACATTTTTGACTTCTAGGAGCGGGGTTTGGGAGGGGTCATCAAACATTGCTATAGGGGTCCATTGCGTCGCGCAGGCCATCGCCAAATGCGTTGAATGCCAAGACAGTTATGATGATCATGCCGACAGGGGCCATCATCCACGGAGCGGCGGAGAAGGACTGGAAGTCGAGTATTTGGTTGAGCATCAGGCCCCAGCTGACCATTGGCTGCTGCACGCCGATGCCGAGGAATGACAAGAAACTTTCCAGTAGGATGATTTCGGGCAGTTGGAACGTGGCCCAAACAATCAAATGTGACGAGGTATTTGGCACGATATGGCGGAACAATATGCGTTTGTTGGTGGCACCAACGGCCTCTGCGGCACGCACATAATCAAGCCTGCGCATTGATATGACTTTGCCGCGTAATTCGCGCGAAAGGTCGGCCCATCGCAGCAGCACCAGGATGGCTGCAAACATGACGAACACTGTCATCGGGTCTGCCCGTCGCGGGATGATGGCGGTAAGTGCCAGATAGAGCGGCAGGTCAGGGAAGGCTTTGAAGAACTCAACAATCCTTTGGACGACAAGATCATAAAAGCCGCCGAAAAACCCGGAGGTGACGCCAACGATTGTGCCAATAACCAGCGCGGCAAGCATGACCATCAGGCCCATGAGCAGAGATATGCGTGTGCCCCAGATCATGCGCGAGAACACGTCGCGCCCAAGATTATCAGTGCCCAAAAGATAGACCCGCGATCCCTCATCTGTGCCGAATAGATGCAGGGTTGAGGAAATGCCAAGCAGGCTCCATTCGTCGCCCCGGGTAAAGAACCGGATCACTGACTTTTTCTCGGGGTCAGATTGGAAAGTTATGGCATAGGTATTGGGGTCCATTTCCTCGCTAAAGCCATTGACGAAGGGCCGTTGAAAGCCCTCCTCAGTGCTGTAAATACTCACCCATTGCGGTGGCGTATAAAGCAAGGAACGGTCTGATGTTTGCGGTCCATAAGGCGCGATAAAGCCCGGAACCAGTGCTATAAAAACGATCAGGCAGCACAGGAACAACCCCATCATACCGTATCTGTTTTTGCGAAACCGTTTGCGCACGAGCTGCCAGTAAGACAGCGAATGGGCTGATTTAGCTTCGGCGGCCATTGAGCCGTGTTCTGGTGTCATGTCGGTGTCGCTCATGCTCCGCCTCCACCCAAAGTTGCTTGACGCACACGCGGGTCTAGCAAGGCCAATAACAGGTCAGCAACCATATTGCCGATGACAATGATCACCGCGACCATCATGAAAATTGCCGCAATAACAAGCATGTCGCGCTGTTGAATAGATTGCAGGATAAGTGGACCGATGGTCGGGATACCCAGAACGATGGCGATTTCCAACTCACCTTTGATCATGTAATCAAACCGTGCACCCATGTTCATAATGACCGGGTGCAGCGCATTTGGAATGGCGTGCACAAGCATGATACGACGTTTGGAGATGCCTTTGGCCCGCGCGGTTTCAACATATTGCGCGTTCATAACATCGAGCAAGTTGGCCCGCATCATCCGCAAAGTATAGGCTTGGCCCGCCCAGATTGAGATCAGAAGAACTGGCCAGACATGTTTCAACAAGTCCCAGATTTTGCCCCAAGACCAGTAGTCTTGCAGGATATATTCAGGCGAGTTTAGCGCGCCGATATAGGGCGAATGCCAGACGAAAGCGAGAAAATAGAGAGCGACCAGCGCCAGCACAAATTTTGGGATAACCACGCCGAGAAAGGCGAAAACCGTCGCGATAGTATCGCCTATTTTATACTGGTTCAGGGCAGCATAAATGCCAAGCAGCGCCCCAAGGATTTGGCCAATAATGAGGGTGACGAAGGCAATGCCAAGCGAGCGCGGCAGACGGGTGCCGATAACTTCGAGCACCGGCCGATTGTAATAAAATGAAAAGCCAAAATCGCCATGAAAAATGATGCCTTTGACCCATATCCAATATTGCACATAGACTGGCTGATCTAGCCCCATTGCCTTGCGCAAAATGGCGGCTTGTGGCTCAAGATCGATACTGCTTTGGCCGGTCATGGCCGCTGTTCGCACCATCCAACTGTCAACATAATCGCCCGGAACGGCGAGAATGAGCGCGAATGACACCATGGAAATTCCGATAAGGAGTGGAATTGTCGCCAGCATGCGCTGCACAACAAACATAATTAGTCCCATTTAGTCACCCGGCCAAATATCTCAGAAAATAGGAGTGCGGCGGGCCTTGGTAAAAGCCCGCCGCAGGTTTTGTTAATACTCGGCAATCGTACCGGGGAGAAGCTCGTCAAGTTGTAGCTCCGCTGGGGTCCACAGACGCTCACGCACAACACCGTCTTCCGCCCATTCAAACATGAACACTGGTGTGCCGGGATGCGCGTTTCTGATGCGCTTATTGATCAACAAAGCCGCAGGTGCCTGCACAGTACCGATTGTGTAGACATTCTCGGTCCAAGCCTGCTGGATTACGGTCGCCGCTTGCGCTGCTTCGGCCGCATCCCAAGTGTTGTTGATGACTTCAAAGGCCGCGAGGATATCTCGCTCAAAATCAAACAATACACGGCCGCCATCTTCTTCTTCCATGTGGAAGTCAGGACAGGCGCCATCGATTGGAATCTGCAAGCAGACTTCTCTTGTTGGGATCACCCATTGCTGACGCCGTAGCAGCGTATTGAAGTTGCCGCCTTTGGCGATCACCGCAATATCTTCGACTGCCGTTGGCAAAATACGCACGCCAACTTCGGCCATCATCGATGTCACGGCGTCTAGCTGCTTGCGATCTTCAGTGCGGTTGTTTGCATAAAGCATATCGATCTCAAGATCGGCACCACCGTTTGGCAAATTGCGAATGCCGTTTCCGTCGGTATCGGCCAGACCAAGCGCGTCGAACATCTCATTCGCTTTTGCTGGGTCATACGGAAAATAGACCGTGCTGTCGGCGTCGTAGAACGGCGAGCCAACCTCGAACCCACCAGTATAGGGATAGGTGAACGGGCCACGCGCAATCGATTGACCAATGGCCTCCCGGTCGAGCGAATGGCTAAAGGCAACGCGGAAATCTAGATTACGGAACAACTCACGAAGTGCTGTGTCGACATCATCTTCGACGCCACGATCAGAGAAGTTTAGCTCAATGCGCCATGACAGAACACGCGGGCCAAACTGGGCCAAAACGGGGCTGTCTTCTTGTTGTGACTGCACGAGGGCTGCAACATAATTGCCCGGATTTTCCATGTTTGAAAAATCACCAGTGCCGGCCACTGTTTGGGTTGTACGATCGTCCCAAGTCGAGAGCTTAAAGTGCATCTCGTTGTAATATGGCAGTTGCTGACCGGTTTCATCCACTTTCCAGAAATATGGATTGCGGCGCATGATCACCAATTCGTCGACCTCATGCACGACCGGCACAAACATGCCCATGACCACAGGCGAAAGGACGTCTGCGGGCTGACCGGTGCGGTAGCTTTCATAGGTGGCGTCGGGGTTATATGTCGGGTGGATCGACATCATCACATGGCTTGGGCCAGGGCAGCCTTGAATATAGGCAAGGTTTTGCAAACGTGCCGGGCCTTGTGGGGTCAGGAAGTCAAAGCGGAATGTGAAGTCATCAATGACGGTCATTGTTGTGCCTTCACCCATACCATCAGCAGGCATGCGCGAGGTTACATTGGCGTCAAGAACGTTGTCTTCCCACCAGAACCGAATGTCTTCGGTGTCAAAGGGGTCACCGTCAGACCAACGCGCACCTTCGATTAGATGCATGGTCAATTCGGTCTTGTCCTCGTTCCATTCCCAAGACTTTGCAAGGTTTGGCAACGGCCCAGACTGATCCTCAGCCCGTACCTGCCAAAGCGGACCAAGACGAACCAAGCATTCTTGCATGGCCATATTGATGCCGCCCCAGCCTTGGTGCTGACCAGCGAGCCAGTTCCAACCCTCAGGTCGGCCACCAATAACATGGCGGAAAACCCCACCATATTCGCCAATACCGTCCGACATTGCTGCGGTGAGATGCACCAAGGGTTCAGCTGGCAGGCGCTCTTCAATCGGCGGCAACGCGCCGGCCGCGACGAGCGCGCTTAAATATGGGGCCTCAGAGTATGCATCTAAAGCCCGATAAGTCCAAAGCTCATCACGTCCCAGCAATTCATAGCTGAGGTTAGACATGCTCTGTTCTGGTGGCATAGGATCTGCGGATGCGAGACCGGCGGTCAAAGTGACCATGCTCACGCCCGACAGAAAAACAATGCCCAGCCGTTTTGACTGTCCGATCATTGGTATTCCTCCCATGGGATACTTTCTGGTAACTTTTAGTAAACGGTTTCAAACCGATCAAAGTCTTCCGGTTTTCTAAGTATAAATTCCGGTTTCCGTCTACATTCCAAAATATCCAAATTTCTTGACAGCACGGGCCAGACAGTGACAATTTGGAAGTCTGTTAAGCAATATCGGTAAGCCATCCGAGGGAAGTTGCCATGAAGATTCTACCAAAAAGTGATATAGGTCAGTATCTTGACTATGTTGATGCGCATTTGGTGCCCGGCAGCGATGAGTTTCTGGTCGAAAGCCATAGCCCCTCAAAATTCAGGGCCGCCTATCATTTTCATGCTTCTGTCGAGATAAACTACATCCGAGGCTGTGATCTTGAATACTCGTTCTCGGGGGTCAAAGTAACCGTGCCCAGAGGTCGGATGACGGTCTTTTGGGGCGCCGTTCCGCATGGGGTTACAAATGTGACAGGGCGTGGAATATCGGTGAATGTCTACATTTCGTTGGCTCAGCTTTTGAAGTGGGGCCTGCCAAAATTGTTCATCGAGTCGCTCATTGGGGGGGCTGTGATAGCGGGTAACAGCCGCAACGAGGCTGACCGGGCAAAGTTTACCGAATGGGCAAACGAGTTTCCCAAAGCCGACCAGTCATGGCGACGTTTGCTGCTTGGCGAAATAGAGATGCGGCTTCGGCGCATGGCTCTTGAGGGCTACCAAATATTGATGGAGGGCAATGAGCCGTCAAAAATTGATGTCAGCGGCGCGTCTGTGTCGCGCTACATTCACGAGATGTTGCGGTTTGTGGCTGAGAACTTTGGCAGCCAAATATCTGTCTCAGATGTCGCCGACCACGTTAATCTCTCGCCAAGCTATGCGATGTCATTGTTCCGCCGCGCGGTCGGGATTCCGGTTAAAGAGCATATTACCCAGATCCGATTATCGCATGCCCAGATGCTGCTCGCCAACTCAGATGTAAAGATCTTGAGCGTGGCCATGGATAGTGGATTTGGCTCGCTTTCCAGTTTTTACGAGGCTTTTCAATCTCATGTTGGCAAAACGCCGGCGGCTTTTAGACGAGAAACCCGACAGTAATTATGCAATAGCCCCGGTTGAAAATGAATAATTGAAAGCAGGAATTTAATAGAAGAATATCGGTAGAACCTATAGATTCCTCTGTCTAAGGTCGATTGTTGAACGTGGTGTAATATCGAGTTTGCAGCACAAGAATTTTTTCAGGTAGAAGGACATCTGATATGGCCGCCAACCCAAAAGTGACCTTTATTGGTGCTGGATCGACAGTATTCATGAAAAATATCATTGGCGATGTGCTCCAGCGCGAGGCCCTGTCAGGGGCTCATATTGCGCTGATGGATATCAATGCAGAGCGGCTGGCAGATTCCGAAATCGTCGCATCAAAGATGATATCGACGCTTGGCGTCGCGGCAACGCTCACGACACATCTGGACCAACGTGAAGCATTGGCTGGCGCTGACTTTGTGGTCACCGCCTTTCAGGTCGGCGGTTATGAGCCTTGCACAGTCACAGATTTTGAAGTGCCCAAAAAGTTTGGCTTGCGCCAGACGATTGCCGACACTTTGGGCATTGGCGGCATCATGCGTGGCCTGCGCACCGTGCCACATTTGTGGAGTGTTTGCGAAGATATGAGCGCCGTCTGCCCCGATGCTGTGCTGATGCAATATGTAAACCCGATGGCGATCAACATTTGGGCAATTTCGCAAAAATACCCAAATATCAAGGTCGTAGGGCTGTGCCATTCGGTTCAAGGCACGGCAAAAGAACTGGCAAACGATCTTGGAATTCCATATGAAAAAATCCGCTACAAAGCCGCCGGCATCAACCACATGGCCTTTTATTTGAACTTTGAAGAGCAGATGGAAGACGGCTCATACCGGGATCTTTACCCGGATTTGGCCGCCGCTTACGCCTCTGGCAAAGCGCCCAAGCCGGGCTGGAACCCACGGTGTCTCAACAAAGTGCGCTATGAGATGATGGGTCGGTTGGGCTATTTCGTCACTGAAAGTTCCGAGCATTTCGCCGAATATGTGCCGTGGTTTATCAAGCGTGATCGCCCTGATCTGATCGAGCGTTTCAGTATTCCGCTCGATGAATACCCGGTCCGATGCATCGAGAATATCGAGACTTGGAAAGCGCAGGCAGAAGAATATCGCAATGCGAACACGATCGAGGTTAAGCCGAGCCACGAATATGCCAGCCAGATTATGAACTCGGTTTGGACCGGTCAGGAATCGGTAATTTACGGCAATGTGCCCAACCACGGATTGATCTCATCGCTGCCAGAGGGCTGCGCCGTGGAAGTGCCCTGTCTCGTCGATCGCAACGGCGTACAACCCACCCAAGTTGGCGCATTGCCGCCGCAACTGACAGCGATAATGCGCAGCAATATCAATGTACAGGAACTGACGGTATCGGCGTTGATAAATGAAAATGTCGATAACATTTATCATGCGGCAATGATGGATCCGCATACCGGGGCCGAGCTGGATCTTGAACAGATTTGGGCGATGGTTGATGATATGCGCGACGCACATGGCGAATGGCTGCCAGAATGGGCGCGCGGAGGGCGGCGCGCTCAGGGCGCATGAGCAAAACGCAATATTGCATAATTGGCGGTGGCACGGCGGGCTGGCTATCGGCACTCATTTTGCAAGAAGCCGCGCGGCGATCCGCGCTAGATATCGACATCACGGTCATTGAATCCTCAACCATCCCAACCATTGGCGTGGGGGAAGGGACAACGGCCGTGTTTCGCGGATTGTTGCTGCAACTGGGTTTTGATGAATTTGAGTTCCTGCGCGAAACCGGGGCGACGATCAAATACGGGATCAAGCATCAGGATTGGCGACGCCTGGGCCATAGCTACTTTGGTCCGATAGATGACCCACTAAAGATGGTGGGCACACCGCCCGGCGTAACATCATCTTGGCTAAACCAATATTGTGTCGGTGCCGGGCGTGCCGTGAGTGAGCCGCATTTATTCAGCCAGTTAATGCGTCGCAACCGCGCGCCCTTTGCCATTAGAGCCAACAAAACCCGGTTGCCCGTTGGCCCGTTTCACCATGCTTACCATTTTGATCAAGCAAAAGTAGGCGCGTATTTTAAGCAAAAAGCCAAGGGCATTGGCCTGATTGATGCGCTGGTTGTCGGGGCAGAAACAGACCCCGATAGCGGGGATATTGTGTCGCTAAAACTAGACGGTGCGCAAGATATTGCTGTTGATTTCATCATTGACTGCACGGGGTTTAAACGTGCGCTGATTGGTGATGTCATGGGTGCCCGTTGGGTTAGTTTTGACGACAAACTGCCGGTAAACCGGGCCATCCCGTTTTGGCTCGAACACCCGGAGACTGGCGAAATCCCAACCTACACGCTGGCTCGGGCCATGAAAGCAGGTTGGATGTGGCAAATCCCAACTCAGGATCGTTTGGGCTGTGGCTATGTCTATTCCGACAAATTTCTAAGCCCCAAGCAGGCGCAAGCTGAGGTCGAAGCCGTGCTTGGTCACTCGATCATACCGCGGGCTGATATACCGATAGATGCTGGCCGGCTTGATCGTGCATGGATCGGTAACTGCTTGTCGACAGGTCTAGCGCAAAGTTTTTTTGAGCCTCTAGAGGCCACGTCAATTCATGGCACTATCGTGCAAATGATGATGTTCACCCAGTTTCATATGCGGGCAAAAGGCGCAGATAGGGCCACGCATCAAGCGACATATAATAACAATGTCGCGCGCCAGGCAGACGATTTTTGCACCTTTATCAACATGCATTATGTGAGCGAACGCGATGACACCGATTTTTGGCGCTATGTGCGGACAAATTGTATCAGTAAAGAGGTGCGCCAACTGCTGAAAGTATGGTCAGATCACCTGCCACGAAATGATGATTTTGCCCCCTTCCCCGGCGGCTTGGCCCATGTAGAAGACCAGCTTTATTATCCGGTGCTCGACGGGCTGGGACTGCTAGACCGGGCGCTGGCCAAGCAAGAAATAGGCCAAAACCCAAAACTGCGAATACATGCCCGCAAAACCACCGAAAAACTGGTGAAAGAATATAAACGCGTCGCCGCAATGGCCTGCGGTCACAGGTCATTTCTGGAATCTCTACGAGAATAGGACTGCGAATGTCATTCAAAATTACAATTATTGGCGCCGGGTCGTTGAGTTTTACGCAGAGGCTTATAGGCGACATTTTGCGTGTATCCGAATTTGCTGATTGTGAATTCGCCCTAACCGACATTAACCAACGCAATCTTGATGCAATCACGCAGGTTATTACCCGTATGATCGCCGCAAATAACTTACCCGCAACCGTAACCGCAACGACCGATCGCCGCCGCGCGTTGGAGGGTGCAAAATATGTGATGAGCTGCGTGCGGGTCGGTGGGTTGGAAGCCTTTGAGACCGATATTTCAATACCGTTGAAATACGGAATTGACCAATGTGTTGGCGATACGCTTTGTGCGGGCGGCATCATGTATGGGCAACGCAATATTCCAGTTATTCTAGAAATATGCAAAGATATCAAAGAGGTAGCGATGAGAGACGCGCTGTTCATGAATTATGCTAATCCGATGGCAATGAACACTTGGGCGGCAAATGAATACGGCGACGTAAAGACGGTTGGCCTATGTCACGGGGTGCAACATGGCGGCGAACAGATTGCCGAAATTCTCGGCGGATCGACCGAAGAATTAGATTACATCTGCATCGGTATTAACCATCAAACTTGGTATACTGATATCAAATTCCGTGGCCGAAAGATTGAAGCGGATGAGCTATTGGCGGCTTTTCTGGCACACCCAAAATTTTGCCAGCAGGAGAAAGTACGTCTCGATGTGCTTAAACGATTTGGCTATTACTCAACCGAAAGTAACGGACATTTATCGGAATACTTGCCGTGGTACCGTAAACGCCCGAGTGAGATAGTCGACTGGATTGATATGAGCGACTGGATACATGGTGAAACCGGCGGTTATCTGCGACATACACGGGCGCAACGGCATTGGTTTGAAACCGGTTTCGACGACTTCCTTAAGAAAGCTGATCTGCCTTTTGGCAATACACCACGAAGCAGTGAGCATGCATCCTATATTATCGAGGCGATTGAAACCGGGCGCATTTACCGTGGACATTTCAACCGCCCAAATAACGGGATCATTCGCAATCTGCCGCGTGATGCAATCATTGAAGCGCCCGGTTTTGTCGACCATTTTGGCATAAATATGATCGAGGGTCATGAACTGCCAATTACCTGCGCGACAAGCTGTACCGCTTCAATCTCTGTACAACGCATGGCTGTAGAGGCCGCGGTTCATGGCGACCCTAATTTGTTGAAATTGGCGGTTCTCCATGACCCACTGGCTGGCGCAGTGTGTTCTCCGGGCGAAATTTGGACGATGGTTGATGAAATGATTGAGGCACAATTGAAATGGCTGCCTCAATACGCACAATGATTAGCTGTTTGATCCCAAGGTTTGATGGTCCAATCTATTCGTTGGAATAGAAGGAAGCACTATGGGACAAATACGTCTCGGTTGCGCCACGTACTGTTACCCGGCAGGGCATTCAAAGAA
>NVXG01000101.1 GCA_002733805.1 Robiginitomaculum sp.
TCCGCAAAGTTGAGACTGTTTGGCAATATAAGTAACCTATATATAGAAAAATGATTAGATTTTATTATACTGCATGCAAATCCAGTTTTGACTTAAGGTACACGCCCGAATATATGCATCGAACTGATGACATTTTGTTATCGCTAGCCAACACGGGATTTTTTTCACTTAACCACAGAAATAATACATCAATAAATGTATTGAAAGCCGATATGAGTATATTTTAAGAGAGTAACAACTCTAACGCAGAAAGGGGCAGTTTCGGCTTAGAGCGAACATCCTAAGCCATTGATAGACATAAATGGCTTAGTGCTTGGGCCCTAAAGGGTATCGTTCGCATCAGATAAAGTATGGTGGAATTAAAATTAACGCCGTATTAAGGAGCGACAAGTGCTTGCCGTTACTTTTAAATGCTTTGTTATACATTTTTTCGCTGCATATGATCTACTTCACCAGAACTAAAATCTTCCAAAATAGCCTCTACAGCATTTTTAGCATTTTTAGCATTTTTAGCATCGATATGAAGAGCTTGATTATGAATTGTGGTCGCATATTTGACAATCAGCCGACCAATACTCAGTTTCTCGCCTACAGGAGTAAGCAACTTACAACCTTTTGTGTAGACGATAAACTCATGCTCTATATCTGGAGCATCTAGCCTACTTGGCACGTGTTTGTCTAAGAACGCAGTGAAGTCGTAGACTGAACCTTCAGCGTCTTCAATCTCAGCTTGTGTTGTAGCAATTTTAAGTAACTCGTGGTTAGCTTCGATTTTACTTATAGTTTGCTGGCAATGACCATCAAACTCTGTTCTAAGCCCAAGATATTGATTTTGGATAAACTCCATATCGACATTAATAATTTGAATGCAACCATCCCAATCTGAATTTTCAGGCGCTCTAATTCGTTTTAAGCCGATATCATAAAACTGAGCATATTGTTCGGCTCCAGACTGAAAACCTTTTGTCGTTATTAAGATTCCACTGCTATTCGGTATATCAGTAAGCAAACCGTGAAGATTTCGAACATGAAGAAGACTAACGTTGTGACTGTAATATTTGCATTCAATGAGAACTTTATGCGATACACCCGCATACTTGTACTCCCAATACACGTCAATCTGATGCTCTACACCAGACTTACCTTTTATCTTAACGTTGTGTTGTACATCAATGTTATTAACACCTTCAAGCGCCAATATGTCCTCATACATCCTGCGAGCAAGTTTTTCATAATCTTCTGATGTTTCGACTTTTCCACTTAACCTCCCAAATGTGCCACTTGAAGTAACTTGTTATGCGTTAAAATTGCATCATATTTTTAGGTATTTCGTAAATCGTTTTTTCAAATCACAATGTGCAGTTTGAAGATCGTCCACCATTTGATTTTGCAACCCTTCGATATGTGCGCATGCCGCAGGTTCTAACTCCCGTAATTTTTCAATTTTTGCAGTGGGAGAGTTATGGTGCATTCTTAATGAAAATAACTGTTCCTCACAATTCCTATATTCATCTGCGTAACTTTGTAAATCGGACATCCAATCAATAGTTTCGTCATCAAATAAAAAGTCAGCCTCAGATATTGCATCCGTTAGTTCATTGTATGCTGATTCCGAAATATCTCTTGTAGTATCTACGTAATTTAAAAACGACTTAATACGTTTGTATACCGATAATTGCCCTTGCCTTGATTCTCTATTCTCACGCAGTTTATTGGTTAGATACTGCTGATAAGCAATATATAGAGCAACTACAGCAATTAATGGCGTTAGCAGTTTAGGCAATAAATTAAATATATCTTCCAAGTAGCACCCCACTAGGTTTTTAACGCATACGCCTCATTAAGAGGCAAAAATTTGTTGGCTAATATTAGCGAAAAAGGAGCAAAAGCCAACTGTTTTTCTCCGTTTAAAGCGTCTGTTATATTAATCATCCTCGGATGCTATATATTTATATTCATCACCTCGTAACACTTGTATACAGCCTCTAACTAAACCTACATGAGTAAAGTAAACTCCCCTTTGTAATCTTTCTATTTCTTCATGGCCAGGATGATGAACTTCACCAGAAACTTTTTCCTGATCTTCTTGAAGTTGGCGAGGTAAGTGAAATTGAATCATTTCAGTAAAGCCAGATGCATTAACTATTCCGTTAACTAGCAACTCTGCATAAATCTCCGAATAGTTCTCATTACCAAAGTGCTTGTTACTTTTTGGAAGTAATCTGTCACACAAAACCTCAACCACATCGACATTAAACTCTTTTTCCTCATCCATCTGGGATTTATACGTTTCACGTTCAGAAAGTACTCTTTCAAATTCAAGATCTACTGTTTCTAATAAGGCTGCAACGCGATTAATTGAACGTTTCACGGGTGTGGGGACGTTATTTTCTTGTTTATATTGAAGCTTATGAGAAGCAACTGCCCAAATATGTTGTGATAGAGTTCTGACTTGTATTTCAGCTTTATATGAACCTAAACCAACTAGTGTCGGAACTTTTAACCATTCCTGAGGTAATTTGATACAATAATGAGTAGATTGATAACCAAACTGGTCGCTATCTAAACGTTCAGAAACGTCTTCTTCATCTTCTACACTAAAATTTTCTTTAATTAAGTCACAAATTTTATCAATATCACACTTAAAAAGCACAATAACTCTAATACCTACAAAGTCATCAAAATCTGTAATACATTGTATTGATTTTTTTTTACGGGTAATTTTATCTTCTATCGACTGAAGAGATTTTATTCGACTTTCTATCTGTGTGCCTAGCGTAATCTCATTCTTTTCAATTAAGTCACTGAGTTGATCAATAATCGTAACCATAAATCTTTGCGCACTAGGTATATGACTTTCATAGTCAACTTTTAACAATTCTAAATTCATAATCACCAAATCTTGATAGTTAATATAACGTCTTAGTATTTGTGCTTTGCGTTCTTTGCAAAGCACAAATCGCTTGTTGGACTTGGCCGCTGCCACGTCCAATATTTGTATAGTAGGACGTCTCGATTCGCCAAATTAGTTCATCGCTACAAATGACAACTAATCAATTGAAAAATAAGATTATATTGAAAGTTTTCTTATTGCATATTTCTGGGGAATCGTGCAGCCCTGTAAATTATTTTTTAGTCTTGTAAATTATAGACAAGACTAGCTATGTGACTGAGTATATTGATATTAATTTTTGGCTACAAGATAAACTTGACTGTTTTTTGACAAACCGTGACGGCTTTGACCAAAATACCAATAATACTGTATAAAATCATCAATCGCACCGTTTCTATTAAGCACAAATATGGTCAGTCAAATTAAAGTTACTAAGATTTAAACATAACTAAATGTATGGCGAACTGTCATGAATAAAATATGAGTGAGTCAAAGCTCTAACTCACTTTGGGGAAAACAAGTATCTTGGTAAGGAATCATCTAGTAAAAGCTTTACGACATTTGCTTAATAGGTAATACAGAACTATAACTAAGAGAGAATAAAATAAAACGAAGATTGGTCTATAAGAGATTGATTTTAAAAGTAGAACGTCAGAAACGCGAAAAGTGTCCAATGAATATAACATCTAGTTAAAACGACAAAAAGCATGTCCAATGTACTAACATATAAATTATCTACATCCATAAGCTGTCACTAAAATGAAGCATAAATTGTCACAATAAAATTTGTAGACAGCTTATGCTTCATTTCATGTAGTAAACTTACTAACTTTAGGCTGTTATAATTTACGACAACTGTAGTGGCCAAAAAGGTAAATACACAAGGTAAATGCATACCTCCAAACACGAAATTGGACAAAACCGTGTTAGAGCGCTAACTCCAACAAGGTTTATTAGTATTAGGAAAAGTATGGCTATTGAGATTAACGCCCATATTAAGCGGACTAATAAAGTTGGCTATAATGTGGAGCGGAACCGAGCCAACTGTTTTATTTTCGCTTAAATTGACTTGTTATATGCGGTTCACCATTGTTTAAGATCAAACCCTAACATAAATGCAGATTTATCTAACACCCTGAAATTTAACTGACTTTCATTACCAAAGGTTAGCTCGCTAAAGTAGCGTATTAACCAAGAGGCTTTCTTATTAGCTAACATTTTCTTCTTGTCGCTCGGTTGTTTATACAATCCGAAATTTTTAATCATTGCTTGATCTAAAACTCGTAGGCGAAAAGTGCCAGAGCTTGTTTCGTTACCACCAAAGGTGAGTAAGCCATTAGCAATGCCCTTTAGCTCCTTTCTTACAGGTTCGGTTGAATCAAGCCATAATTCTTTGAGTACCTGATTGATAAAAGCGGCGACCCTAGAGTCGTAGATGGTCACATAAGCAAACAGGAAAGAATAAACCTTTGTCCACCCACTAGACCAAATCACATCAAACTTTGGTTCATTTAAACTTGTATCATCTTCAAACCAAGCTTTAACTTCTCGAAGATAAGTTTCAAGTTCACCATCTCGATACAACTTAAAAGCAGACAAAATATTTGATTTTTGAACATCTCCCCAGTCAAATATTTCAATGCACGTTAATAGTAGGTCTCTTGCATCTAATTCACCAGAGCGCTCTAAAATATCAACAGGTGTATCAATAGATACGCCATAGAAACTTTCGTTTGGAAAATTGTAATTTTTTCCAGCATCAATTACCGATGAAACTTGAATACTTGTACTTTTGTTGTATTCAATAAAGAAATCTCTCTGAGAAACTTTGTCCACATAAAAAGAACCCAAACCGAGCTGATCTAGCTGATTCTTAAAACTCTCGTAATTAATAATATCCTCCTAGCATATAACGCCCTGCTCACTTGGGATTGGGATTGGGATTGGGATTGGGATTGGGATTGGCGGTATTTTTGAGTTTTTTTCAAAAACAGTGACAAGACCAAAGCGTCCAGTGGAGCAGCTTGTTAAATTACGTGAATTTAAATACGTTTTACACACTGATAGTTGACAAAATTACCATACAAACTTGCACTAGATTTGAAGCTAACGATGTCAGTCACATAGTCAAATTCAAGTTCGTCTGCTAATTTAGTATTCCCTATTGGATTCAATGCTCGCAGCCCAGAAGGATGAAGCGTTACCATTTTATTTTTTCCTGCAGAACTTAACGAAAAAACAAATTTATTTAATGAATTATAAAAAATAAAACTGTTCTCTTTAAAGCTCAAAACTACATTTACATCACTTTTTCTCAAAGAGACACAATCCCAAACTCCAGTTGCATGTTGGGTATAACGTTCTTTTTTAAAACCTTCCCATGATTTACTGAAATCTTTCGAATTATCAGCAAAAGATAACAATGGGAATACAGCAAGCGCCCAAATTAAAATCACTCTCATTACAATCTCAACCTAGCAGCAATTTAACGCCGCATTAAGCGGACTAAAACAGTGGGTTGTAATGTGTCGCGAAACGAAACCTAACCCACTGTTTTAGTTCCGTTTAAATTCCTTTGTTATATGTGTTAACTCCACTCTTGATTTGATTTATTTTGTGGCTCTAGCTTTTTAAGAAGTACATCGTAGTACCAAGAAACAGAACCAAATAGGACTGCAAAAACAAACGCCATAATCAAGTTTGAAGTCTGAGTCGGTGCATCACTAAACATAGCTATAATTAATACAAGAACCATTAATGCAGATAGCACTTTTGATGCGGTTACAATAAGCCATCTAAAAGTTCTCATAATGTGGAAAATCATCGTTTTCATAAAATATCCTTATTAAAAAACACTACAGTTATCGATACATACCAACGCCCACTTAAGCGGACAAAAATTGTTGGCTAGAATGTGGAGCGAAGCGAAACGTAGCCAACTGTTATGCAACTTTTTTGGCGATTTTAAATGACGCCTTAATTTGCTCACATGTTAATGCATAGTTAATTGCATCTTGTTCAGAAAATTCTTCAATACCTAAATGAACGACGCTATTACGAATATCACGTAGCTTTCTAATTTGTTTTAATGTTGAATCATCAATAAACTCCGAATGTCTTAACTCTTTAAGTACGTGACTATAGGGTTGTCCTTTAGAGCGTCCAACTGCATTTACCAAGTTAAATTCAGAATACATTACACTTTCCAAGTTTTGCCATGACTCAGTAATTGCTGATCTTGTAGATATTTTGGCTAATGATTTAATATAATTAAGATTTTCAATTGTTGAATTATTATCAACTAAATTTGTTTTTTGATTGATAGGTTTCAGTTCTTTAATTTCTTTTTTCGCAATCTCAATTTCCAAATCTTTAAATTTTAGTCGACTGATTAATGGAATTACCTTCAATAGAGGTTCTTTTAATATAATTAAAGAGATGACTAACGCTGAAGGCCAAACCAATACTTCTATCATCTTTTGTATAAACGTTAAATTATCCATATTACCCTAGTGGCATAACGCCACCTTAAACTGTGACAAATATGTGCCAAAATAGAGAATAGTGAGTTCGGCACGCGTTTGGAATCAGACTTAAAGGTTTTGTTAGCGTAATTTTTCAATGTATTTGATGAACTCACCACAACACTTAACCGATTGATTAGTCGAAGTATGCGTCCCTTTCTTAAACGCATCCCAAAAGTCTGGATTACTTTCATCAAACATATCTTCCATTACCATTAATTTGCGCCACTCTCGTTTTAGTTTTGATCTTTTACTAAAAGGTATAGCGTTATTCAATTTGGTATAGGCAGACCAAAGTTCAGAATAGTTTTGGTGAAAAATCAAAGCAAAGTTATTGTTGTCTTTGGAATATCTAATCTGATAACCAATAGAGTGAACGATGGCAATCATGCCTTCTATGGCTGTGTCTTTTTTTGAGCTAGTGTAAATTCTAGTTGTTACATAAGCTCCTAAAATTGAACCAGTAAAACCAGATAACAAACTTATTGTAAACGAATCCATCAATTCTCCTTCATTACGCTAGCATCCAGTTTTATCAATCTGAGAACCGTTTGGAATTAAACCTACGTCAGCACACCACAAACTGAATGTACTTTCCCCCATTAGACCTAAATCTCTCATACGCAACTTCCTGTAGTGCTAACGTTGTCTAGTAGGGCGTCTCGAACCCCAAACCCATTCACCATGACAAAGATAAGTTAATCAATTGAAAAATAAGATTATACTTCAAATTTATTAATTACATGTTTATGGGAAAACGAGCCGTCCTGTAAATTATTTATTTAGTCTTATAAGTTATATACAAGGCTAGCTATGTAATTGAGTATATTGACATTAATTCTAGGCTACAAGATAAACTTGA
>NVXG01000102.1 GCA_002733805.1 Robiginitomaculum sp.
TCCGGTCAAGCCGGAGGGAGGCCGGTTGGGGGTGGGGCGAGAAGGAGGCAGGTAGGTGGGGGAGTCAGGTGGAGGTGGCTTTGCGGCGGTGCCATAAATTGGCGAAGCGAAGCATCGGGACCATGACGACCCAAAAATCAGTGACCACTCGTGGTGAGGAAAGTTGCGGAATTGCCGATGGCGGTGGCGCTGCCAACCACGGTGTTGCCGCTGCCCGCATTGACGGTGGTGGTTGCGGTGATATCGGCTGAATTGGTCTGGTTGTTGTTGGCGGTGATGCCGCCTCCACAAATGGGGCAAACAAAAGCGGTCACGGCATTGCCAAACGCTGCGGCGCTGACGATTTGTTGGTCAAAGCCAACGCCGCCCGCACTGCCGCCGGTGAAATTGGTGGTCGCTTCAACCCCGATGCCGGCATTGACCTGTACATTGTCCAAAAGGATGTCAGAGCCGATATTCGAAGTTAGATTGGTATTGCCCACCGCATAGGAACTGGCGGTATTGCTGCCATTCCAAACGCCGACATTGACGTCTGTGGTCGCCACAATCTGTGAGGAATTGTCTTGCCAGTGATCCGCTTGGACAAAACCGAATGAGTTTTCGATGACAAAATTATTACCGGTTGCGGTGGTGGCGACGGTGGCGTCTTCCACATCGGGGCTGTCCAGAGAGGCGCGGGCGTGGACTTTGCTGCCGTGGCTCAATTGTTCAGTGAAAATATAGGTGGTGGTGGCCTCGCCACCAGCAAATCCGGTATTGGCAATGGCGGTCGCGGCGACAATTGCTGAATCGGCCATAATACCACCTTCGATATGGGCATCAGACATAATCGTGGCTTCATTGGTTTGCGTGATTACACCGTCCAACGATGGCCCAAACCAGGTTTGCAGATCAATGGCATTGCCGGTGGCCAAAGCCGCCGCGCTAGCGTTCAAAGCCCAATCGTTCACATGCAAGGCGGCATTGGCACCGACCGATTGATTGGGGCCGACGGTCTGGGTTGATGTGGCGTCAATGGAACCACAGCACGTGGTAATGGTGGCGCTATTGGCAATTGCGGTGGCATTAGATGCGGCGGTCCACGAGGCGCTGTCTGCGTTCAGCACGCTTTCGGCATAGCCCGAAGAAGTTTCCACAGTCTGGGTGTTGCTGACAATGGTATCGCCATTGGTAATGTCAACCGAGAGGGTATTGCCTAACGCGCTGACCTGACCGGCGGTTTCCGACACATCGCCTACGGTCTGGTTCAACAGAGCGATATACGGTCCATCGGCCAGTAGCTGGGTATTGTCGATATCAGTCGTATCGTCCGCGTAGGAAGCCACGGACAGTATTATCACGGCTGCTGTGCCAGCGAGAAGGTTCTTGGCGCGTCTGGCCATTATAGGCCTCCTGATTATTATGGGCGCTGATGAAATTGCCGGTGATGCCAGTGGTAGCCAATGGGTCTGCATATGAGCAAACACCCGGTCCGGCCACGCCATAAATATTGGCAGTCATTTCCAGAACAGCCCGCTCAATGCTCGAGCGAACGGCCAATTGCATCGGCTCCAACGCTTTGCCGCCGGCGCTGATGTCGATAATGTTTTGATTGTTGAAGAATGCGAAGATACCGGCACCGACTTCATAGCCAACAATTTGTTTTTGATAGGAAATTACGTCCACGACTTCCAAGGATCGGGTATCGACCAGACGTAGGTCCAGACCAATGTTCATGACATAGGTGCTGGCCTTTATAAAACCTTTGGGGTCGTCCACATCAACGTCGCCGCCAAATGCATCAAAACCAGAAGAAGCAATGTTGTAGTTCAGCTCGGTAATACCGCCAACCAGATAGAAATCTGATCCGGGTATGGAACCGGCTTTGATTTTACGATAGCTTTCGCCGCCATCGCTGATCAGCTTGTTATTGGCGTATTTGAGTTCCAGTTCGGAAACTGAAGTGTCATAGCGTTCAACCAACCGCACACCGGCTTTGGCAAAGGCGGAAATGGCCATCAGAGATGCGCCTTGGGTGATTTTGCGGCCACCTTCCAGCTCTTGCTTTCCGGTGTAATCAATGATCCGGCCCACGGCGATCCGGGGCGGGTTTACGTTGGTCAGGCGCGAATAATCGCCCATACAGGCCAATGCGGCCGAATAGGGTGTTGGATTGGCGGTTACCGGCGCGCCGCCGGTGGGTTGGGCGTATAATCCATTGCGTCCTGCGGTTGGCGAGGCGCACGAGGCAAGTGCCACTGCGCCAGCGACAAGAATCGCCGGAATACGTGTGCGGGCCAATAATGCTATTTTCTTAGTCATTGAGATTTATCCCCCCGTTAAGCTCATCACTTTGGGTGACGTTGACGGTCTGGTCGCCGTTATTGATTTGAGTGCTGTCGATAATGACGGTGTTCCAACTGCCTTGGGTCACCACATTTAGCTGGTTACCAATTGCGCCTGCGCTGCCGCCGCCCTGACTTCCGAAAAAGTCGCCGCCAAGGCCACCGGGCAGGGTGGAGCCATCGCCCAGCACCATTCGACCATTGATAATCAGGCGATTACCATTTGTCGTGCGGGTGGAGGGGTTATAAGGCGTGTTTTCGTCGCGGTAGCTATGTCCGTATGGGATATTCAGCTCGCTGGAATACGTTATGGTCTGGGCTGTGGCGCTGGTGCCAATCGCCAAGCCGAGGCTACCCAATGCCAAAGAGCATAGGGCAAAGTGAAATCCACAAGTTTTTGGCTTCTCTTGAGGTGAAATCAGATGCTTCTTCATCGTACCGTTAACCTTAATCAAACTTCGTCGCAAAGAAGGCTGCAAACCATGTGCCAGTTCAGGGGGATAAAAAAGCGGTATTCTGTTGAGCTTTTTAAGACTATTGCGGCGTGTTTGGCACCATTTGCCGCTGCATGGGCAAATATGACCGGGCTAGCTTTTAGTGTACCAATACAGATTAGGAATCAGATGATTTTTTCTTTTGGCGAGACTGGGTTCTGTTGGGTCGCGAGCGATTTTGTCGTTCTGCGGCCAAGTAAAAGCCAACCGCCACACTGGAATATAAAGCCAATACCAAAGCGCGGACCCAAGGCAGTTCGATGCCATACGTGGTGAGCAATACGCTGCCCCCCCAAATGCCCAGACCGGCAATGCCTGCACGGCGATCCGCAGCAGCAAAGCCCCGCGCCGCCAACCAGATGGCGGCCAGAGACAAAATCCCGGCCGCTGCGCCGCGCCACCAGATCGGCAGGGTAATGGCTGGAAGCACAAAAATGCCAAGAGCCAACAGAACCAAGGCCGCTGCCAACCCAAACTGATCTATCCGGCGAGGCGTACTCAGTACAATCATGCTGACCCCCAATCCCAACAAGGTGCTGGTGGCCAATAGCCATAAATAGCGGTTGACCGGGCTTTGGCTGAACTCTGCGATGCTGGCTAAGGGCGAGATGGCATAGCTCGCCACCAAAGCGCTGCTGATCACCAGTATGAGGGTTGGCCATTGCAATCGTCGGGCAGGTTTTGGTTGTGCCGCATGGACCAGCAGGGCGCTGACCAGCAAAAATAAACTGCCGATCAGGGTTATCTGGGTCGAACCCGCCGCGCGTAAAACGATGGCCGCTTGCATGGTAAGGCCGCTCCACAGTACCAGCCCCAGAGCAAAGCCAATGGCGGCCAATGGGTTCGGCTGTCGATTGCACAGGGATATGCCAACGGAGAAGACCAGCAGGAACGGCCATAGAAAGTCTACTGGTGGATCGGATGAGTAGGCATTCCAGATCCAGACCAGTGAAACCAGCCCACAAACAATCAGGCTGATTCTGGAGTGAAACAGTGCGGCAATTGCCAGTGCCAGCGTCGCGCCCAACCCCCACAAAACCGCTTCCGGCACTTGCGGCAGGGTTGGTGCAAAATACAAGCCGCTGAGCAAGCTGGCCAAACAAAAACTGCCCCACAGCCAGTCGGTCAGCTCGGCGCGTCGGGTCAGGTTGGCTGCGCTTGCGATCATCAATGGCAGTATCAGCGCGGCCCCGGCCAACATCCAACTGACATTGGACGAACTTGCAAAGGTTTTGGCAAAGGCCAACAGGCTCAGCGCGATCAGCACCACCGCTCCGGCCAAAACAGGTGCGGCAATTTCAGTGTGGCCCGGCATGAAACGTCCGGTAGATAGCTGGTTTGCTGTGGACATGATTGTTTTGGCATCCAGAAAAACAAACACACTATGCCCGTTTTGGCGAAACAATTCAATTCCGTTCTCGTAGCGGGAGAATCAGTGTTTTGCCCATAAAATAACGGTGTTTTGAAGTGCTTTTTGCATGAATCAGGATTTTGTGGCATGATTGCTTGGCGAAATTGGCGCAAAATTCAATCTGGGGAGAGAATCATGAATGCAGCAGGAATACTACAGGACAAAGGCGGGGACGCATTTGGGGTGCAATCAACCGCCACGTTGCAAGAAGCCGCCCAAATGCTCGACGAGAAGAAAATCGGCGCTGTTTTGGTGAGGGATACGGGCGGACAAGTTTGCGGCGTACTCTCCGAGCGAGACGTGGCCCGCCAAGTGGCCCGCCAAGGTGCAGCCGCGCTGGATCGCCCGGTGACCGATTGCATGAGCCGCAAAGTCATTACGGCGCATCCCAACGATACGCTGGATGAATTGATGAGCGTCATGACTGACCGGCGCATTCGACACCTTCCCGTAGTCGAAGACAACACGTTACGCGGCATGATCTCAATCGGCGACGTGGTAAAATACAAAATCAACGAAGCCGAAGCCGAAGCCGAAGCCATGCACAATTACATTGCTGCGGGGTAGGGGTATTGGTGGGACGCTGGATTACCCGGATAAACCGGGTAATGACGGTGCTTGGTCGTGCTTATTTCTTATTTTTTTGTCATCACACGGCTTGTCCGGGTGATCCAGCCCTTCGCATAACCCATGAATGAACGCTTCTATTCCGTCTACATTCTAGCCAGCAGAAGAAACGGCACGCTCTACACCGGCGTAACCAACGACCTGATCCGCCGCACTTATGAGCACCGCGAAAAGCTCGCAGCAGGCTTCACCAAAAAATACGGCGTTACCATGCTGGTCTGGCACGAAGAGTTCGGCACCATCGAGCCCGCCATCAAACGTGAAAAGCGCATCAAAAAATACCCAAGACGCTGGAAACTGAACCTGATCGAAGAACATAACCCGGATTGGCGGGATTTGTGGGATGAGATTTATTAGGGATGGTGTTGGCCGGTGCTGCTGGATCACCCGGACAAGCCGTGTGATGACACGGGGTGGGTATTGTTATGTGTTGCTTTATTCCCCCACCTCCAATCGTCATCACCCGATTTATTCGGGTGATCCAGAGAGTGTTGGTTCAAAAACTAGCGCGATAATTGGTTGGCGAAAGTGTAACAGCCTCCTCCAATGGTGGTTTGAGTTGAAAGGCTCTCGGTTCAGTTCCGAATTCATAAACTCGAAATAACCGGAATTCACCTGGACGTTCGACAGATAGAAGTCGTTCGTTTTCTGATAGGTAGAATGGCGTGGTCTGGTGGCCCGCTGTTGTCTTTACTTCTAACAACCGTTCGTCTCCATTGGTTGCGAATGACAATATATCATATCCGGCACCATCTCCGTCCAATTGGGATACCCACCTAACTTTTTGTGCTAGTTCTTTGCATCCTGAATTTGTTAGGCGTTCTTTTTCGCCGTAGTAAACTAATTCTTCGCCCTGTTTTCCCAGCTGCCGGTTTTTTGCATCCCGTAAACTAGGGTCAAATTTGCTGGCGAGTCGTCTCAACGAAGGTAAATCATCGGCCGATATTTCAATTTTTGAGGGAGGGGCATCCAAGAATAAAGTTGGTCTTTCTGCCATTCCTCCAACCTCAAAATTTGGTTGGATAGTAAATTCAGATGGGTTTGTGCCCAAATATCGCCCTACGCCCTCAATTAGAGCATTCTGAAAATTGAATAATGGTCTGTAACCGCGAATCCATGGCATGCCCAAACGAACAAGAACTGCGCTTATGTTTTGATGTTTGAATTCAATGGAGCCTCTGGAGCGACGAATATGATCGCAAAGAGCAGCATTATGATGGCTCTTAATAAAAGGCTTGCCAGCCAACTCCATTTTGAGCATCTCAAAATAGTCAGCAATAATTAGATCGACCTCATCCTCGGACCAATGAGTTGGTGTTTCTATCGGCATGGTAAAAGATTAGGCTATCAAGTGGGATTGGCAAGGACGAATGGGGAACTCCTTCCTCCCCAATAATCTTTTTCACCTTTCTCGCATTTAGCGCTTGCGCCTTTTCCGAATCTCTCGTAGAAGCTGCCTCCCGGTCGGGATTGGCCGGTTTTTTTATGCCTTGGGAGTTTCTCCTCTTGCGTGAATTAACCGTTCGGACTATATTCCCGGCCCTTACGTTATTTTGAGTGAGTCTTTACGTAAGCCGGTTTCGGCCAGCTTCGTGGGGATTTTTCGGCCTAAGACAAGTTTTTTCGATCTGGCTGAAAAAAAATGAAAATAGCGTTTGACTTAAGTTTTGGGCGCACTTATACAGCGCGCTCTTCACTCGAACCGCGGCTCTTGCGAGCCAAAAATTCGGGGAGAATAAGCAGGGAAACCTGGTTGTTTTCGGCTCTTTGACATCGTTGATTTTAGGAAAGAGAAACGCAGGCAGCGATGATCTGGCGGTACCCTTTTGGGTACGTTAGGAATTCGACTGCAAAGTCGTTTCTTTTTTGACGAAATCGCTTTTTATGTGACTTGTCATATAATTTAGCGGTTCCCGTTTAAATTTGAGAAATATGCTTTGCGTGTTCTGGTTCTTTAGATGGATCAGGACATTATAGTCGGATCAACTCAACTTGAGAGTTTGATCCTGGCTCAGAACGAACGCTGGCGGCAGGCTTAACACATGCAAGTCGAACGCCCTCTTCGGAGGGAGTGGCAGACGGGTGAGTAAC
>NVXG01000103.1 GCA_002733805.1 Robiginitomaculum sp.
GTGTTTGAATATTATACAGTGTAAGCAATTTTACGAATTATATAGGTTAGTAATTTATTGCTGATAACATTCTACTAACTCATGCGGTTGCCCTGGGGTCATGGCAAAAATAAACCCGACCTAGAAAAAGGTGAAAAACACAAAGAGAGAAAGGCTGGTAGAGCGGCAAGAATACACTTTAGTGGTGATGCTAACCAAGTGGATGTCTGGCTCTCTTCAATAGCAGCATCGGGTTTGAATATGCAAAGCTTTCACCACGATACGATACAAGATCTTGATGATTTTCTGAAAGAATCAGGGCTTAACGACAAGAAAATTCGCTGTTTCTGGGATAAGCTGGAAGGGATGACGTTTGTCGAAATGGCAGAGCAAGATTCGATTTCAGCGACACCTGATAAATACCGAAAGCGCTACAAAAGACTTTTAACTCAGCTTGAATCTAAATCAGGCAAACTAAAAGATATTTTGATGCAGAATTTTGGTTAACACTCTCAAGATGGACTAAATGACTTGAGCCCCCCTCTACGGCAACAAATGCCATGTAAGCGAACCTTCCCACAGGCAAAAGAGGAAGTTAATCACTCTCTTTCAAAATAAAACTCTCACATCAAAATACCTCTGGATTTTAAACTCGTTCCAGCTCACATACTTTGCCATATAATTTAAATAAGATAAGTTCAAAATCGAATATACCTTGTGAAGTTAGCATCTCTTAGATAAATTATCTAAATTATAAAATCGCTTTAAATCTGAGATGATAAAGCCATGACAGAAGCTGAAATATACAGCGCCATCACACAAGCATTAGCTGATGCGCCTCGCAACCAATATACCGCTGAATTGCACTTACAAATGATTAAATACGCTGATCAACTTAAAAGCATCACAGCGAAAGAATTCAGTGAAGGTGTAGGACTTAAAAGCAGCTTTGGCACTGAATTTAGCAAGATGCGCAACTTAACTACGCGCCTTAAAGCCGCAGGCTTAAATACCGAACAACTCTAATCGCCCAACTCTTTACCAGTTAAAACTTAAGGTTTAATAATCATGGCTATCAAAAAAACAGAACTCTATTCATCACTTTGGGCGAGTTGTGACGAACTTCGTGGCGGTATGGACGCCAGCCAGTACAAAGACTATGTGCTTACCATGCTGTTTATGAAGTACGTATCAGATAAATACAAAGGCGATGATTACGGCATGATAGTGGTGCCAGAAGGCGCAAGCTTCGATGATATGGTTGACGCTAAAAATGACAAAGAGATCGGCGATAAACTCAATAAAATCATCAGCAGCCTAGCAGAAGAAAATGACCTTAAAGGCGTGATTGATGTTGCCGATTTCAACGATGAAGACAAGCTAGGTAAAGGCAAGGAAATGGTTGATCGCCTCACTAAGCTGGTCGGTATTTTCCAGGGGCTAGACTTATCGAATAACCGTGCCGATGGTGATGATCTACTCGGTGATGCCTATGAATATTTGATGCGCCATTTTGCGACAGAATCAGGTAAATCAAAAGGCCAGTTCTATACCCCATCAGAAGTCTCACAAATTCTTGCCAAAGTGGTCGGCATTAAAGCCGATACCTCACAAGATGCCACCGTCTATGATCCAACCTGTGGTTCAGGCTCTTTGCTGTTAAAAGCCAGTAATGAAGCGCCGCGTGGTTTGTCGATATATGGCCAAGAGATGGATAATGCCACCAGCGCATTGGCTCGCATGAACATGATTTTGCACAATAATGCGACGGCGAAAATATGGAAGGGCAATACCCTTGCCGATCCTCAATGGAAAGATGCTGCCGATAAGCTGAAGACTTTTGATTTTGCGGTAGCTAACCCGCCGTTTTCTAACAAAAACTGGACCAGTGGCTTAAATCCAAACGATGATCTTTATGGTCGCTTCACCTGGGGCATACCGCCAGAAAAGAACGGTGATTACACTTTCTTGCTACACATCATCACCAGTTTAAAGAGTACAGGTAAAGGTACGGTCATTTTGCCTCATGGCGTACTGTTCCGTGGTAACGCCGAGGCCCGCATACGCGAAAATTTGATCAAGCAAGGTTATATCAAGGGAATAATAGGCCTACCTGCTAACCTGTTTTATGGCACGGGTATTCCTGCCTGTATTATCGTAATAGATAAAGAGCATGCACAAAAAGCCGCCGCAATGCCTGATGGGCATACTAATACCAAAATGACAGGTCGCTCAATCTTTATGATGGATGCCAGCAAAGGCTTTATCAAAGATGGCAGTAAAAACCGCCTCCGCAGCCAAGATATTCATAAAATTGTCGATGTGTTTACCAAAGGTCTTGAGCTAGAACGCTTCAGCCGTTTAGTGACTATCGATGAAATCGCATCTAACGATTATAACCTCAACATTCCGCGTTATATCGATTCATCAGCACCAGAAGATCTACACGATTTAAGTGCTCATCTACAGGGCGGCATACCTAATCGTGATATTGAGGCACTGAATCACTACTGGCAGGTATTCCCTACTATTCGCCAAGACTTATTTGAACCTGCTCGCGAAGGTTATAGCCGCGCCCTCATTGAGGCTGCAAAGGTAAAGCCAAGCATTTTGGCCCATCAAGAGTTTATAGACTTTGCCAGCCGCAGTATTTTGCCATTTAACGCATGGCATAAAGACGCAACCTTAACCGAGATAAGCCTGGGGGATAACCCCAAAGAGCTGATCAATGAAATATCAGAGAGTCTACTAAACAGTTACGCTAACAGCGATTTGCTCACCAAGTATGATATCTACCAGATCCTAATGGATTACTGGAGCGATACCATGCAAGACGATGTCTACGTATTGGTACAGGACGACTGGAAAGCAGGAAAAGTGCTGCGAGAGCTAGTGCCTGCGAAAAAAGGTGAAACATCTAGCAAGAGCAAAGAAACGCCTGACTTAATCATTGCCAAGAAAAAATACAAAGCCGAGTTGATCCCACCAAGTCTTATCGTGGCGCGATACTTTACCACTAAGCAAACAGCGATAAACGAGCTACAAGCTAAACAAGATGCTGCGACTCAAGCCTTAGAAAGTTACCTTGAAGAAAACGGCTCTGAAGATGGCTTACTGGTTGACGCCTTAAATGGCAAAGAAAAGATAACTAAAGTTAGTATTGCAGCTCGCACTAACTTAGCTCTTGATCACAAGGAGATCACCGCCTTAAAGCAAGCCACCAGATTATTCAATGCTGAAGCTGCTGCGAAGAAAGCCGTAAAAGAAACGCAAGAGGCGCTAGATTTGGCCGTGTTTAATCACTATTCCAAACTCAGTATAGATGAAGTTAAAAGCTTAATCGTTGAAGATAAATGGTTAGCGACTTTACAGGCCAATATAGTGGCTGAAATTGAGCGAGTGACTCAGCAGTTAGCTAATCGCGTTAAGCAGTTGGAAGAGCGCTATAGCGCACCATTATCTACATTAAACAGTTCTGTAGATACCTTAAGCGGCAAAGTTGCAGGTCACCTGAAAGCGATGGGCTTGGAGTGGTCGCTATGAGCCAAGTGATTATTCCAAAGGCTATTCCAGCAAGGTATAAGCAATCTGAGGCTGGCGTCATTCCCGTGGACTGGAAGGCTCTTAAACTTGATGATGTTTGTAGCTTTATCGGCGGAGCACAGCCGGAAAAAAGCACTTTTAGCTACAAATTAAAATCCGGCTATATTAGGTTAATTCAGATCAGAGATTACAAATCTGACAAATATATTGTCTATATCCCTGAAAAATTAGCCCGTAAAAAATGTGATGAAAATGACATTATGATTGGAAGATATGGTCCTCCAATTTTTCAAATATTAAGGGGTATTGAGGGAGCTTATAATGTTGCATTGATCAAAACTATTCCGAATAATGTAATTAACAGAGACTTTCTATATTATTTTATCAAGAATGATAAACTTTTTGAGTTGATGGACATGTTATCTCAACGTTCATCTGGTCAAACTGGTGTTGAGTTACCAGCATTAAAGGCATACCCAATTGCTCTTCCTCCTAAAGAAGAACAAACTGCCATTGCTAATGCCCTGTCAGATATGGATGCATTACTCAGTGAGTTAGAAAAACTCATAGCCAAAAAACAAGCGATTAAAACCGCAACAATGCAACAGCTTCTGACAGGTAAAATCCGTTTGCCCGCCTTCTCACTCCACACTGAAGCCGCTCTCAAAGGCCAGCCTAAAGGCACTAAACCCAGTGAGCTTGGTGAAATACCTGAGGATTGGGAGATTGTCCCACTTAGTGATATATGTACCTTCGGTGGGGGGACTACCCCCCCTAGAGCTCAACATGATAGGTATTTTGTAAATGGCTCAAACAACTGGGTAAAAACAACTGACCTGAATAACTCTCTGATTAGAATTTCTGAAGAGCTGATAACAGATTTAGCAATTTCAGAAACTGGACTAAAAAAATATCCAGTAGGTACGATATTAGTTGCAATGTATGGAGGATTTAATCAAATAGGTCGCACAGGTTATATCACAAGACCATCAACGATTAACCAAGCACTAGTCGCGATTAAACCAAAGCCTAAAAAGCTTAACTCTTACTATTTACTATCGGAACTTAATTACAACGTTGATTACTGGAAAGGAGTAGCTAGTAGTAGCAGAAAAGATCCAAATATAACCAGTAAAGATATTAAAAACTACGTGATTGCATTACCACTTATTGAAGAACAAACGGCCATTGCAACCATCCTCTCGGATATGGATGCGGAGATCCAAGCCCTAAAGCAGCACTTAGCTAAAACTAAGCAAATCAAGCAAGGCATGATGCAAGAGCTATTAACGGGTAAAACCCGCTTGCCGTTTGATAAAAAAATAAGGAACACGGATGTCTAAAAACAATGAATTAGAGCTTAAACCTATCAATGATTTGTTGCAGTTGTCTTTTTATATTCCTGCATATCAAAGAGGATATAGATGGGCGAACAGACAAGTTGTAGAGCTCCTAGAAGATATATTTGAGTTTTGTAACCGGAAGAATAAATCAGAGGATGATTTTTACTGTTTACAACCTGTTGTTGTAAAAAAAAGAGGCGATCAATGGGAGTTGGTTGATGGTCAACAGCGATTAACCACGATATTACTTATACTTGGGTATTTTAATTCTCGATTTTCAGAAGACTTTCAGAAACAGCTCTATTCACTAGAATATGAGACTCGCCCAGAAAGCAAACAGTACCTATTATCCTTAGATGAAAGTCAAAAAGAACAGAACATTGACTTCCATTTTATCTATGAAGCCTATTCTCAAATCAGATCATGGTTCAAAGACAAAGTACATAGAATTAACGACATTGAATCAGTATTCCTTAACGATGTTAAAGTCATTTGGTATCAAATTGATGAAAGCGAAGATGTAACGGATGTATTTACTAGGCTCAATATGGGTAAGATCCCACTGGTTAATGCAGAGCTAGTTAAAGCACTGTTTTTAAAATCCAGTAATTTTGACCAAGATGGCAAGGCGGCTCGGCATCTTCAACAATTGAATATTTCACAAGAATGGGATGCCATTGAAAAATGCCTGCAAGATGATGCCTTTTGGTATTTTGTCAGTAACTCCTCAATTAGAACAAACCGTATAGAGTTTGTGTTGGCTCTAGCCGCTAGACGATTAGGTAGCGAAGGCATTATTGATACAGATAAATTAAAGATATTTCTCCAGTTTAACCATCTTCTTAACGAACAAAATGCTGATGTAGTACAAGAGTGGCTTAAGGTGAAACAGTGCTTTATGACGTTGGAAGAGTGGTTCAATGATCGAGCCCTATTTCATCTTGTAGGGTATTTAATCTCGCAAAATGTGGCCATAGAAGATATTTTTGATTTAAGTGATGCTAGCCAAACCAAATATGAATTTAGACAAAAATTAATTAAACGTATTTTTGTCAAGTCATTTTCTAGCTTGATTTCAAAAGGTCATGATTTTGAGTCATTATCAAAAGAAATAGTAGAGGTAGAGCTATCTTTGCTAAGTTATGACTCTGGTGCAAAACGCTTACGAGCAATTTTACTGTTGTTTAATATTGCCAGCTTGCTAGCCAATCCTGCAACCAACTCGCGCTTTCAATTTGAAAAATTCAAGCTAGATGACTGGGACATTGAACACATACGCTCAGTTGCTTCTGAAATGCCAAGTGTAAAAGATAAGCAAAAAACCTGGCTGAAGAATGTTGTCGAATATATTACTGAAGATAATACGATTAATGCAGAAGAAAGAGCGGCAGAAGATGCTAATACAGCACAATCAATCAGGGAGGATGCTAGCAAACTATTAAAAAATGCAACGTTTGATAATGCTCAGTTTGAAGCCATCTATGAACGGGTTTTAACGTTATATGACCCAAGTGCCGATGAAGATGTAGATAATTCTTTAGGTAATTTAACCCTCTTAGACAGTTCAACTAATCGTAGTTACCAAAATGCAGTATTCCCTATAAAACGTTCTAGGATTATAGCTCTTGATAAACAAGCGGCGTTGTTGCTTAAATCGAAATGCAGGTAGCAACAAACCTTTCCCAATTCTAGTCAACTCATTCCTTGTCTTACAGGCATGCCTAGACCGCACA
>NVXG01000104.1 GCA_002733805.1 Robiginitomaculum sp.
GGATGCGTAAATCTTTCATAAAAGCAGGACGTTTAGAAATCAGTCCTGTATTCTAAACCTTATGGCTACTGGGTTCCACTCCAACAAGAAACGCAGAAGAGCCACTTTTGATTAGATTTTTAAGTTGGAGATATTAATGTAATCGCCAAGTAATTAACTTATTCGGTGTTGTTATTATTTTGAGGTGATAGAGGGTGGGTTGTTATGGTTTTAGTTAATTACCGCTTACCTTGGCTTCCGGAATGTTTATCATTTGTTGCGGTGGTTGTGTTTTGTATGGTTGGTTGATATTCATTGATGTTTTAAATTGTATTCGCTTGTGTAATGTTTTTTCGCCTGATTTACTTCAATGGTTAAATTTAACGCTCATACAATAATTATTCATTATCAAATAATAAAACATATAAAAATAGGTACTGTGATATGTCTATAAAAATAAAATCAAATATTTTCGTTATTATTGCAACAATAACTTCAATCAACTCTTACGGCGCGGGATTTCAGGTTTCTGAACATTCTGGAGCTGGTCTCGGTCGTGCCTTTTCGGGGGAGGCTGCTATTGCTGATACTGCTGCGGTACTGGCTAATAACCCAGCAGCCATGACTCGTTTTGATCGAGCCGAAGTTTCAGGTAGCTTCACCGCGATCATGCCGTCCATCGATGTAAACGACGAAAGCTACGGTCAGAAAGCTAGCAATATAGCCCCAAACGCTTATGTTCCGGCTGCATATTACATTCAGCCAATTAATGAAAGGCTTGCGGTGGGTTTAGGCTTATTTTCTAGCTATGGAATCGGTACTGATTACCCTGAAGATTTTAATGCAGGCCTTGCTGCCGGGAAGACTTCATTAACGACCTTTAATCTCAATCCTAATGTTGCGTATAAAATTAATGAACAACTCAGCATCGGAGCTGGTGTTAGCCTTGTTTATGGCACTGCTGAACTTAATCGACGTTGGGGGGGGGATGTAACTCCCGAGGAACTGGTTATGGAGATGGAAGGTGACAGCTACAGTTGGGGATGGAACGTTGGTACCCTGTATGAAGTCAACGAAAATAATCGTTTTGCTTTAAGTTACCGTTCACAGGTTGATATGGATTTTGAAGGTGATTTTACCGATCATACCGGCACTATAGTTGATAACAACAAAGGTCATGCCGTTACTGGTGAATTGCCTGTTGTCCTTCCTGCCATTGCTGAGTTTGCTGGCTTTCATCAATTGAATTCTCAATGGTCTATGCACTACAGCATACAGTGGACACAATACAGCCAGTTTAAAGAGCTGGCTGCGACCAGTAGCCAGTGTAAAGCCAGTGGCGAAGATGGGATTTGTTTCTATAAAGACGAAGATTATAAAGATACATTTCGCTTTGCACTTGGCGGGAGCTATACGGTCAGCCCGAAATGGATATTGCGTGCTGGTGTAGCTTATGATCAGCGTGCTGGTCAATCTACACTCAGTATCCCTGATACAGATCGTTACTGGTACTCAGCAGGAGCAAGTTATGTTTTTAACGATGATCTTTCTATTGATTTAGGTATCACTTATTTACAAAGTGCAGAAGCGAGTTTCGAGGAAGAGATATCACCCAGTAATCCTGATGATGGAACAATGCACAGCTTTACTTCTACGGGTAATGCTTTACTTGGATCTGCTCAAGTCAACTACAAGTTTTAATCATCAACTAATCGATAATAAAAATAGGAAAAATAAAATGAATAAAAGCTTATTAGCGATAATGATTGTATCTTGCATTACTTTAGCCAGTTGTGGTGATAAAGAGACATCAGGTAATTCCAGTCATGACAGTGTCATAGATAACAGTTTGAAAGCCGAAACCAAGATAGATTTTGACTTACTTTCAGATACGCCAGTCGTGATCACGCCAAGCTTCATTGCGATGGATTCTTCCGATGGCACCATTGATAGCGAAAAGACTGCAACGGATCGAAATGATCAGACTGATCCCGTGGTGGCAATGGGTAAAAGTGATGGTTGGAGTACTACTCAACCTATCTTGATTCATTTTACCGGTGAGCCATTGGATAAAGAGCAAGATCTTAGTAATGTATTCAAGATGATGCTCACTAGCGATCCAACAAGTAAGCCAGAGAATCAAGATGTCCATGAAACTATGCTTATTTACAATGAAGATTATACCATTGCGATTGATGATTTCAGTCTAACAATTCAACTATTGAAGCCACTTCAGTCAGCGAGTAATTATATGTATACCGTTACTGATCGGCTGAAGGATGTCAAAGGTAAACCTGTAGGAATGACATTATCCTATGCTTATTTAAAGTCATCAAGTACCCCACCGAGTCCAGAGTTAGGCTCAGCTAATACTCTGACTCGTATCATTGAGTCTCGATTTAAGGCAAATGAGATTGACCCAGATACAATAATTTATTCTAGCTGGTTTAAAACTGAATCTATAGGCGCATCGCTAGCAGCCACGAAAGCTGTGATCGCTAAAGTGTTAGATCCTTCTGAAAACCTAACATTTGCTGATATTTGGCATGGCAATGCCAACCCCAATAATGTGTCAGTGGATGATTTGTATAAGATCACACTGGTGCAAGCAGAGGATGGTAACGATGATTATCCGCATGATGTAATAAATAGCGCTATATTGCGTGAAATGATAACAAATCTGGCAACAGCGAATCCTTCAATGTGTGACATATTAGGAGGTGCTACTATTGAAGAGTGTATAGACACTTTAATCGGTTTTATGGCAGTGATGTCTCAAGGTCCTGAAAAAATAGATGTTTATCATGGAACTGTGACCCTGCCAATATTTTCTACAACAGAAGTTGAAGATGATCTTTGGAGTACAATGCCATGGCAAAGTGCCACTCCGAGTGTAGCAAAAATAAAAAATGTATTAGCACCAAATTCTGTATTTTCAGAGGCAGACCAGCAAGCAGTGAGAGAACAACTCAATAAACTTAACATTGATACTCTTAAATTATTTAATCTAGACATCAATGAACTGATTAAATTGACAGGACAGGAAATAAGGCTTACTAATAATAACCTTCTTGATGAAGAGAGGCTCATCACCAAATATAGTCCGATCCCGCAAATTAAGTCAGTCCAAGAGGTCCCTATTATATTTTTTGTCCCAAGCGATAGTTTTACCCCTGACACCGTTAGTTTAAGCAAAATTACTATTTTTCAACATGGCATTACTGCTCAAAAAGAACTTGCTTACTTCTTCATTCCGTCAATGGAACAACAACTCGAGACAAAAACGGGTACTAGAACTGCCATTGTAGCCATTGACACCGTTCTGCATGGAGAGCGTGGCTTAGAAGATCCAAATGGAACAGGTGGTAATCATGATATTGTGACTAATGCTGCGACTCCTGAAGTGTTTATGAATCTTGAGCACTTACTCGTTGCTCGGGATAATTTACGTCAAAGTATTATTGACACCATAGGATTACGCGTTGCGTTGAGTTCAGAAATTAATCAAGATGCACTCGCAGGTGATATTCTGGCTAAGCTTGATCAAAATAAGATCAGTTACTATGGCCATAGTATGGGGGCGATATCAGGTATATCTAGTTATGCCATTGCTAATCAGGAGCTGGGTGATGTTTCAACGAATAAAGGGTTAAACGCCAGTGCATTCCAGTTTACCGCTGGAGCATTCGCCAATCCGGGTGGTAATATTTCGTCGGTGTTACTTGAATCTGCGACATTAAGTCCTGTAGTCAAGCATGGCGTATTACTCGCCTCTGAGGGGAAATATGGTGGTTATGATGATTACCTGGCTAAATGTGGTGATGCAATAGGTTTTGAAGCGATTAAAACCTGCCTGAATGACTATATGGGTTCACTTGGAGAGCAACAAGCCGCAGAACTGGCAACCATGTTCGCTAAGTTCTCCTATGCCGCTCAAACCGTTATGGACACAATAGATCCACTTGCGCTATCAGCAAAGGTAACTGGCCCCGTTTATTTGATGGAAGCAGCAGGAGATCAAGTCGTGCCGAATCAAACATACATATACAGTGATCTAGGTGGTACAGAGCCACTAGCTGCAGCGTTTCATTTAGATAGCCTTAAAAATGGAATTCTAGCCGGAGGAAAAGATTTGAAGCTTATTGCTCGTTTCAATCATGAGTCGAACTCGACGCACATCACTGCGATGTTGCCGATTCCTGGTTTGTTGTGTTTTAGTTCACCAGAAGCTTGTGCAACACAAGAGCTGAACTTAGAAATTGGGACATTTTTGGCGCAAGATGGTCAGGGGATTAGTGTTGATAAGACTGAATTCTTAGCTACAGATCTTAGTACTTACTCTCCTATAGAACCTGATCATGTTGAAAGTCTAGAAAGTCAATTAAATCCATTAAAATTAATCGATTTAACCCAGCTTAAAGAAAGTATTAAGTAAAGGCACTAGTTACTTTTCTTGAGTGAAGATAGAAATTCGTGGAGTTAATTTCTGACGCGAGTCTGTGAGAGGAATAAGCGGTTCTGTCGCAAATAGCAAATTTGGACTTTTTTACATTTCTTAACCATCTGTTTTCAATCGATTTTAAATTTAGATTTTGGCTAAAAAACTCTATTTGCGACAGAACCAGCTAGACTAGCCGGATAGAACACAGAGAGCTGTCCAGTTTTACTTGACCACTACAGTTCGATAAGTGGGGTTCTTGTACAGACTTTATTCAGTTATTTTATGATAGCCTTAATTTTCTTTTATTAATGGATTTTGTGATGAAAAACATATTACTCATTTCGGCATTATTACTGACCTCAACCACAACCGTTGCAGCTGTTTCACAAGAGGTAGCTAAAACCGTTAGTGATGCTTTACAAGCTAGTAATGGAACTCCCGTTGTATTAAAGGGGGAGCTTACTTCTGGATACCTCGATGAAGATGGTAGGTCTATTTATACGTTCGAAGACAGCACGGTCAAAGACCACTCGGGTGCAATAACCCTTGTGGTGGAAGACGGTGACACAGATCGAATAAAAGAAAATGGTGGAATGTTTGGAGAGGAGGACGCTATTATCACTGGCAAGGTAGAGCGTGACGGGGGGGAATTCACCATCGATGTCGATGAGATGCATTATGCCAGGTACTTGAAACTTGTAAAGTGATTGCTGATATTATAGTGTATGAAGCCCAATAACATTATGATTATCCATGCGACGTATTCCTCTGTAAGTTGATTATTTGACACAATCTTCAAACATGATACGTCGCTATCCTCTTAGCCCATACACCAGAAATAAGCATACCTCACGCTATGCTCTCGTAAGCTCACAATCAAAAGCGAACAAAAAAATGAAAAGAATTCTATTCCTACTCTCTACTTGCTCGATAACTTTTTTAGTCATGGCACAGACCACTGACAATTCAGTCAATGATAACTTAAATATGATTAGCCATAAAAATAGAATCGTAGGAGGTGATATTGCTAATGCTGACCTGTATCCTTCTTATGTTTCAATAAGGGTTATAAGGAAGGACACGGATAAGGAAGAGAACGTCTGCGGTGGTGTATTAATTGCCGACAATTGGGTTTTAACAGCTGCTCATTGTAAATCTGGTTTTGATACCTCGGGGGATAACGTTATATTCAAACCTCTAGGGGAAGTAGGAGTTTCACTACATAATAATGGAAGTTTTGAGGCAAACATAAAAATTGATAGTTTTTTTATTCATCCTAATGATCCTACAATGAAATATAGAGGAGATTGGGATGCCGCATTACTTAAACTTTCCGATAAAGCTACGACACATGGGGCTGAAATATCCCCGATTTACCGTACAGAAAAGCCGATTGGTGAAAGTGTAACACTTGTTGGGCTGGGCCTTACTGGAAATGGAAATGATTATCCTGAAACAAAGTTAAGAAAAATTGACACCTTAGTAATAGAAGATGACCATTGTATTTCAGTAGTTGAATGTAGTGAGGACATATATAAACCAGAGCATAGCCTATGTATTGGTCAGGAGGGTATTGCGCAACGAAGTGGTATGACTGATTCTGGTGGACCAGCTTATATTCGTAATAGTCAAACGGATAAACTAGAAGTCGTTGGTATTGTTCAAGGCGGAGTTCGTATATATGATGATCCTGAACACTGCCATAATAGTAGCTGTATTTGGGAATCCGAGGAGTATACACGACTTACAATGACGAGCTCTCTAGTAGAGTGGATAGAAGAGACAATTACTAACAATCAGTGATTGTTGTGGCTTAAAAACATAATTATTTAGACTTTTGAAGGATTGACAATCTGCTTAAGATATATAATTGTTGCATTTTGCACAGCTGATGCCCCTTCAGACAGTTAGCCATAATAACTGTTAATAATACTCCCCCCACCAACTCTTAACAAAAGACGCTTTATGTAAAGAGTTGTGAGCTTACGAGAGCATAGCGTGACATTGGACTTTTCTTGGTTCTGTCGCAAACAGAGATCGAGCCGCTATAAATTGAGGGAACGGACTTCCTCAGACACAACTAGGCCGCTAAAGAATAAAATTGTTCCCATGGGGTCATAATTTCAGTCGTGTCCATT
>NVXG01000105.1 GCA_002733805.1 Robiginitomaculum sp.
TCTCAGCGATTGCAGGCAATCGCCTGCCGGGCAGTGCATGGACCAATGGGCAGGTTGAGCGGATGAACCGCACGATCAAGGATGCAACCGTCATACGTTATCATATGGCAACCACGACCAGTTGCGCAGCCATCTGAGCGACTTCCTCGACGCCTACAATTATGCGCGGCGCCTAAAGACACTCAGCAGCCTCACGCCTTACGAATACATCTGCAAAATCTGGACTTCTGAGCCAGATCGATTCAAACTAAACCTGAGCTACCAGATGCCGGGACTAAATGGCTAGGCCAGTAATTGGCGCAGCACCGCGTTGAGCAGTGGCATGCCTTTCTCTGTGGTGCGCAGGTGGGTCTGGGTTTGCGGTTCGGGTTGTAAAACATCTCAATGTAATCAAACACGTCCTGCCTTGCTGCATCGCGTGTAAAATACGTCCGTCGTCTGATACGTTCGCGCTTCAGGAGCTGAAAGAAACTCTCCGCGACCGCATTATCCATTGCCCGGCAGTGCATGTTTACATGCATGAGAGGGATGACAATTTCCACGTCTGCTCATGCTGGCAAATAAATTGTGTTTGTCGAGAAACGATTGCCACTCTTTGCTTGTAAATTGTGATCCTTGGTCGGAGTGGACCATGACCTTCTGCTTTGGCTTGCGCCGCCAAACCGCGCTCAACAATGCCTGTAAGGCAAGGTCGGTTGTCATGCGCGATTGCATCGACCACCTATTAGCTGACAGTGGTTTGCCCTTGCAAACCATGAGAGGCCAACGACACGCCTTGAGCACAGATCAATCACGACGGCCAGATAGGGCCAGCCCTCATGCATTGCCTGGCAAGTGATTGTAGGCAATCACCAAGAAGGGGTTTTGATGTAGGTTATATCTGTCACCTATTACCGACAGGTGATTGCAAGCAATCACCGTTAGGCAGACACGGTCGAGCATATTGACTTCGAATTGCCGGTTCAATGTATTGTCGGCGACCACCGCTGACTTGCCGCCATATCAGCCTGGGCGGCGCTTGTAACCAATCTGTGCCGCAATGCCTGCAAGACTGGCCAACCGCGCAACACGGTTCTCAGAACAGGTCTCACCCGCATCGCGCAAATCGTCATGCAGCTTGCGATTACCATAGACCTTGCCGCTGTCAGTCCATACTTTCTGGATCAATTCTGTTTGACGGGCATCTTCTTGCGCACGATGACCTAAAGGTACCTTAATCCATGCGTAAAACCCACTGAAATGAACCATCAGCATCCGGCACATTGCCCGCACCGAAAACTCGGGTCGATGAGCCTCTATAAACGCGTACCTCACAAAGACTCTCGCGCGAAGTTCCCTCTCGGCGAATGTGCCATTCACCTGCCGGTCGGCGCGACGGTCGCCTTTTTTAGGATGTTGCGTTCTTCAGGAACCCGCGCCAACTCTTTCTTGACCCGCCTCAGCTCAGCAATCAAATCAGCCTCGGCCTCTCGAACCCTCACGGGCTTTGAAAACTGTCCCTTCCAAGTATACAGCGATTTAGTACTGACCCCGAGCCGCTCAGCCACCCCGCTGACCGCATAGCCACGCTCGACAATCTGCGCTACTGCGTCCTGCTTGAACTCATCTGTAAACCGTATTCCCTTAGCCAAATCCATCTCTCCTTGGTTCCAAAGTTACCAAGCAAAGCGTCTACAAATCTAGGGGCACCTCAATTCGGGCCTTTCATTTTTAGCCGCATTCGACTACAGCCAGCTCTTGCGACCCAGCTCTTGGGTGGCATACCTCCACGGGCCCTGCTGGACGACATCCCGGCCTGCGCCATAACTCTTTGATAACAAAGGAGACCCCGATGTCGATTACGACTGAAAACAAAGCCCGCGTCATGAAGGAATATGCAACGAAAGAAGGCGACACTGGTTCGCCCGAAGTTCAGGTTGCTATCCTCTCTTCGCGTATCGCGACCCTGACTGAGCATTTCAAGATCCATAAGAAAGATAACCACGGTCGTCGTGGTCTTCTCAAAATGGTCGCCACGCGGCGTAAGCTGCTGGATTATGTGAAAGCCAAGGACGTATCCCGCTACCAAAGCCTGATCGAGCGTCTCGGCCTGCGCCGCTAAGCTCGCACAGCGAAGTTAGTTTTTTAAACGCCCGCCAGTTTTGGCGGGCGTTTTTATGTGGGCTAGGGTGTGAAGACAGCATTTGGCGCGCAGTCACCCTCGGCCGTTTTGCCAATGCAGTTTTCAGCGGCTTCAATATAGGCGTCCAAAAAGTCTGAGCCGTCTGAATGCGCCAGCGCATCGTCGAGCAGGCGCTCGGCTTCGCTGTCTCGTCCAACATGGCCCAGCGCATAGGCGATATTGGCGCTGATATAGGGCCGGTCATCGCCATAGCCCTCGCGCAATGCGGCCCATTCAGCCACCAGCAGATCAAGCGCCTCGGCGTCGGCAAAGAAGGTCTCGCTTTCGCGGCGCAACATTGACAGCAACAGGCTAAGTGACTGGTTGGTCTGTTCTTCGCCCAGAAACACAGCGACGCCGTAGGCCCGCAGCCAGCTTGGCTGGCCGTACAGATGCTTATACTCTTCGGTCTGCACAAAGTCAGTCAGCGCGATGATTTCATCGGCCGTGAAGTCGCGGTAAAGCGGCAGGCCCAATGTTGGGCAGATCGGCAAAACGGTGACCCAGTCGCATGATGTGATCCGCCCTAGCGACATGGTCGCCCCCATTACCGAACAGCTCAGCGTGCCGGTGATCATAAATTCTTCGCCGCCGATGGGGCAAGTAATCTCTTCTTCGGTCGGGATGCCGGCAAAAGCCGATGACGCGGCCAGAGTTAATGCAAAAGTCAAATATGATCTAAAATTCATTTTATGCTCCTAAATTTGGCCCCATTGCCAAACAAAAGAGCGAAGCCGCGCGGCTTAGTCAACGCATAGGCCCAAAATCACGCCCCAAGCGAATTGCGCTTTGCCCGTGGCCCAGCAGCGGTGAAGAACCGCCCGGATCGTGGCTATCGCCGCGGGCATAACCACCAAGACAGACGCAGCGCCCGCTTTGTTCAACGGCTCATTACAATACGCGCCCGCGCTCATAGCGCTCGAGGTCTTCGCCGGGCTCACCCAGCTGCGCCAACACCCGGCACGGCATTATATCCTCGCCGTCGCGCTTACGTTCTTTGCCGCGCTGGTTTTCCGCAGCATCGACCTGTCGCTCTGCGCGCGCCTCAGCACAGGCACGCATTTCATGTGGCATTTGCTCAACGGGTTGATGGTTGGGATCTTGCTGCAGGCGCTTGTGGTAAGGTTCCCGCCAAAGGGTACTGGTTAAGGTTTCTATTTTGCCGGTCAACCCGGCGTCAATTGACGGCTAGCTACTGAGAAGGGCCGTAGGTTTGTATGAGATGTTGAACATTGTCAGCGATTTCAGCAGTCAAAGGGCAAAAATACGCGTCATCCATGTTAAACACCGCTCGGTCATTTGGGAATGAGAATAGCCGAAGTCCGCCATTGGACAGTTCAATTCGAATGTTTAGGTTTGAATATTCTTGAGTTCCGTAAACAACGTCACAAGTTGATTTATCAATTTTGCTTGTAAATTCATAAACAGCGGAGATGCCGATCAAATCATCTGCATTTTGGCTCAATAGCTCAACCGACCAACCATCGGAAGAAAACATAGCTATACGTTCAATATCTTGCAGCCGGTATTCCCGTAACACGCATGCGCTTAACAGCAGAAGAGACGCAATTATAGATGCCCAGATTTTCAGTTTGATCATCATTATTTAGACTGCCGCCTTCGCATTGCAGAAATACATATAGCGTATCACGATGTCCAGCGAGGCAAATTGGTCGCAATTCAAGCAGTAAATCTTGCAACTGGTATGAGCTGGTGCCGGCAAGGAAAAAGAGCGCCGTGAGCGCTCCTCAATTCCGCCCCCCTTCCCATCTCGCCCAATCCGCTATATGGCCCAGCCATCTGCCACGCAGCGCCCTGACCCCGGCGCGCGCAGATGAGGACTGGGGTCGGCGGCAATGGGGCCGCCATTTTATCGGAGCACCCGGAACGCCGGACAATGCTCCTTCGTAGGAAACGATATATGTTCAACGAATTCAAAAAATCTATCCAGTGGGGCGAAGAGACGCTGACACTGGAATCGGGCAAGATCGCCCGCCAAGCGGATGGCTCTGTCATCGCAACGCTGGGCGAGACCTCGGTTATGGCCAATGTCACATTCGCCAAATCACCAAAGCCGGGGCAGGACTTCTTCCCGCTGACCGTACATTACCAAGAGAAATATTACGCCGCCGGGAAAATCCCAGGCGGTTTTTTCAAGCGTGAAGCACGCCCAACCGAAAAAGAAACACTGACAGCGCGCCTGATCGACCGTCCGATCCGCCCTCTGTTTGTACCCGGCTTCAAGCATGAAGTTCTGGTTATGTGTACTGTGCTCAGCCACGATCTTGAGAATGACCCAGATGTTGTGGCCATGATCGCCGCCTCTGCTGCGCTCACCATCTCTGGCGCGCCGTTCCGTGGCCCAATCGCCTGTGCCCGTGTTGGCTTTGTTGAGGGCGAATATGTGCTCAACCCATCTGTGGATGACATGCATAACCTGCGTGCCAACCCAGAGCAGCGCCTTGACCTGATTGTTGCCGGTACACGTGACGCGGTGATGATGGTTGAGTCCGAAGCATATGAGCTGTCCGAAGAAGAGATCCTCGGTGCCGTGAACTTTGCCCATGCGCAAATCCAGCCTGTGATCGACCTGATCATTGATCTGGCCGAAGATTGCGCCAAAGAGCCGTTTGACTACACACCGCCAGACTATTCTGAGCTGTCTGCTGCCGTAAAAGCCGCTGGCGAAGACGCCATGCGCGCTGCATTTGCGATCACTGACAAGCAGGTGCGTGTTGCCGCCGTTTCCGCTGCCCGCGACACCATTCGTGCCGCTCTAAGCGAAGAGCAGCTGGCAGATGCCAACCTTGGCTCAGCCTTCAAAGGTCTTGAGAGCGCTGTTCTACGTGGCGATGTTGTAAAGCACGGCCGCCGCATTGATGGCCGCGCGCTCGACACTGTGCGCCCGATTGTTGCTGAAACTGGTCTTCTGCCCCGGACACACGGCTCCTCGCTGTTTACCCGCGGCGAAACACAGGCGCTGGTCGTGACCACGCTTGGCACTGGCGACGATGAACAGTTCATCGACGCGCTGCACGGCAACTTTAAGTCCAACTTCCTGCTGCATTACAACTTCCCTCCCTACTCGGTTGGTGAAGTTGGTCGCGTTTCCGGCCCTGGCCGTCGCGAAATTGGCCATGGTAAACTGGCATGGCGTGCGCTTCAGGCGGTTCTGCCACCAAGCACTGACTTCCCTTACACAATCCGTCTGGTTTCAGAGATCACTGAATCCAACGGCTCATCGTCGATGGCCTCCGTTTGCGGCGGCTCCTTGGCAATGATGGATGCTGGCGTGCCGATCAAAGCGGCTGTTGCTGGTGTGGCCATGGGTCTGATCCTTGAAGATGACGGCGAATACGCGATCCTGACCGATATCCTTGGTGACGAAGATCACCTCGGCGACATGGATTTCAAAGTCGCCGGTACTGAAGCAGGTATCACCTCTTTGCAGATGGACATCAAAATTGCCGGCATCACGCCTGCGATTATGGAAAAAGCCTTGGCGCAGGCCAAGGCTGGCCGTCTGCATATTCTTGCTGAAATGGCCAAATCATTGAACACCACCAATGATTTCTCAGTGCACGCACCGCGCATTGAAACCATGCAGATCCCAACCGATAAGATCCGTGAAGTGATCGGCTCGGGTGGTAAAGTCATCCGCGAAATCGTTGAAGTATCGGGCGCTAAGGTCGATATCAACGATGAAGGCATCATCAAAATTGCTTCGCCAAATGGCGACGCGATCAAGAAAGCCTATGACATGATCCACGCGATCGTCGCTGAGCCAGAAGAAGGCGTTATCTACCGTGGCAAAGTCGTCAAGCTGGTTGATTTCGGTGCATTCGTTAACTTCTTTGGCAAGCGCGATGGCTTGGTTCACGTGTCTCAGATCGAGAACCGCCGTCTGAACCACCCTTCCGATGTGCTCAAGGAGGGCCAGGAAGTTTGGGTCAAACTGCTCGGCTTCGATGACCGTGGCAAAGTACGTCTGTCGATGAAGGTCGTTGACCAAGAGACCGGCAAAGACGCTGTCGCCGAAGAGTAAGCCTCACTTCTCCTAAAAATCGCAAAAGCCCTGCCCCCGTGGTGGGGCTTTTGTTATTCTAGCCCTGACAGAATGTGAGCCCGGTTTTGGAAGATGTTTCAACATATCTCATCAACCTTGACGGCAGCGATGCGCGGCTTGCCGCAGCATCAGCCCAGCTGAAAGTCCAGAGCTTCGCATTTGGTTTAGGTTTCTCGGACGCCACAGGCGTGGGGTTTGTGTGACGCGGAACGTTGCCTGGCGTCGGAGAAGCGCTCAAGCGGGAAATCGCGGGGTTGGTCTTGGTGGATCAGCG
>NVXG01000106.1 GCA_002733805.1 Robiginitomaculum sp.
GAGCCGTTATTGATCGAACTGGAATTGATCGAGCCATATCATTATGTCGAACAGGGACCAAATTGCGGTGAAATGCTGATGGATGCACTGGTAAAACGTCTCACTTGATACGATTTTTAACCATAAAATCATGTACTTTCTGGCAAATATAGGGTTTTAGCGCCTTGCAGGATCAGCTATAGAACCGGTCAGAATTATTTTGACAGGAACTCAAGTGACCCAGTGGAAGCCAGATAGCTGGCGCAGCAAACCAGCCAAACACATTCCGGATGATTATCCGGACCAATCGGCCCTAGAGGACGTAGAAGCGACGTTACGTAAATCGGCTCCATTGGTTTTTGCCGGTGAAGCGCGGAACTTAAAAGCTGAGCTGGCCGCTGCGGCCAATGGCAAGGCCTTTGTGTTGCAAGGCGGTGATTGCGCCGAGAGTTTTAAGGAATTTTCAGCCGACGGGGTGCGCGATACCTTTCGAGTATTGATGCAAATGGCCGTTGTTCTGACCTTTGCGGGCGGCAAGCCAGTGATTAAACTGGGCCGGATCGCCGGACAATTTGCCAAACCGCGCTCATCCAATACTGAAACCAGAGACGGCGTAACCCTGCCCAGTTATCGCGGTGACATTATCAATGGCATGGACTTTACCGAAGTAGCACGAGTCCCTCGCCCCAAGCGCATGTTGCACGCCTATGGCCAATCGGCGGCCACTTTGAATTTGCTCCGCGCCTTTGCCACTGGGGGCTATGCCCATCTGGGTAATGTGCATCAATGGAATATGGGCTTCGTCAAACGCTCTCCAGCTGGGGCCAGATACCGCAAAATCGCTGATAAAATTTCAGAAACGCTGGAATTTATGGAAGCCTGTGGCATCACGCCAGCCACTGCGCCGCAATTGGCCTCCACCCCATTTTATACCTCTCATGAAGCCCTATTGCTGGGCTATGAAGAGGCGATGACCCGGATCGATAGCACCTCGGGCGACTGGTATGATACCTCGGCCCATTTGTTGTGGATCGGCGATCGCACCCGCCAGCCAGATGGGGCGCATATCGAGTTTTGCCGGGGGGTTCGTAACCCGATTGGCATCAAATGCGGACCGTCACTGGACCCGGATGAGGCCTTGCGTTTGCTAGACATTTTAAGCCCAGATAACGAGCCGGGCCGGATTGTCCTGATCAATCGCTATGGGGCCGAAGATGTGGGCCGCTTCCTGCCCAAACTGGTTCGCAAAATTGAGGCCGAAGGGCGCAAAGTGGTCTGGTCGTGCGATCCGATGCACGGAAATACCCAAAAAACCTCCAATGGCTACAAAACCCGTCCGGTCGATCTGATTTTGCGCGAAGTGGGTAGCTTTATGGACGTGGTGCACGCCGAGGGCGCATGGCCCGGCGGTGTGCATTTCGAGATGACCGGCCAAGACGTCACCGAATGTATCGGCGGCGCACAAGCCATCACCGAAGAAGATCTAAAGTCGCGCTACCACACCCATTGCGACCCGCGCCTGAACGGCGAGCAATCACTGGAACTAGCGTTTTTAATCGCTGAACAACTAAAACGCCACCGCGATGCAGCGGCCGAGGCAGCGGAGTAAAGCATCACCCCTTCGCAAAGAAAACCATCTGCGTACAACGAAAGTGTGCGGTGATTTTTTGGTCGGCTTCGCGCCAGGTTTCTACGTCCCAGACTTGGGTGCTGCGGCCAATGTGAAGTGGTTTGGCCCGGCCGAATAATTTGCCGTTCGCAGCAGTCGACAGGAAATTGGTTTTCAGCTCGATGGTGGTAAAGCCGGTGGCACCTTCCGGCAAATTGATCACCGTGGCATAACCCGCCAATGTGTCGGCCAGTGAGACCACCGTGCCCCCATGCAAGAACCCGCTGGGGTTCAAGTGGTGTTGTTCAATTTGCAGGAAAGCTTCGATCCGGTCCGGTTCCATATGGGTGAACTCGATCCCCATATGACCGGGCAACAGACCTTGGCTGATCTGGTTGAACCCGTCCACATGGGTGGTGCCATCGCGAGCGGCTTTGGCAAAACGATCGGTCATTGAATTAGTCCAGCTTGACCAGCATTTTGCCTTTATTGCCGCCAGAGAACAGTTTCAAAAATGCTTCTGGTGCATTTTCAATGCCATTTTCCACCGTTTCCTGAGTCTGGATTTTGCCGGCGGCGAACCACTCGCCCAAATCTTTGACGAATTCCGGAGTTTTATCCATAAATGCAGTGACCACAAAGCCCTCAATACGCAAGGATTTGGCGATCACATGGAACAAGTTCCACGGGCCGGGTTTGGGTGCCGTATCGTTATAGACCGAGATCATGCCGCATACGACAATTCGGCCATTGGTGTTCATGGCTTCTAGTGCCGCGACCAGATGATCGCCACCAACGTTTTCGAAATACACATCAATGCCTTCGGGTGCGGCAGCTTTGAATGCCTCGATCAGTGCGGCTTGGTCTTTGTGATCCTTGTAATTGATCACTTCATCCACGCCGACCGATTTCAGCCAGTCGCATTTTTCTTGCGACCCGGCGGAACCAACCACCCGGCAACCTTTGATTTTAGCGATCTGGCAAACCAGCGAACCTACTGCCCCGGCCGCGCCAGAAACAAACACCGTTTCGCCTTTCTTAGGCTTGCCAATATGTAGCAATCCGCCCCAAGCGGTCAGGCCCGGCATGCCAGCTACGCCCAAAAAGGCCTGTTCCGGCAATCCAAAGGTATCCAGTTTTTGCAAGCCCGTGCCATCTGACACAAAGGCCTCGCGCCAGCCCAACATGGACAGCACCAGATCGCCTTCGGCAAAATCCTTGTTGTTGGATGCGACCACCTTGCCAACTGCATGGCCATCAAGAGGTTGTCCGACTTGAAATGGTGGGATGTAGCTTTTGCGATCCATCATCCGGCCTCGCATGTAGGGATCGACTGACATCCATGTGTTTTTTATCAAAACCTCGCCATCGCCCGGGGCCGGAACCTGTACTTCGGCCAGTTCAAAGTTGCTGGCAGTCGGCATGCCTTCGGGGCGTGATGCAAGGCGAATTTCTCTGGATGTAGTGGTCATGTTAGCTTTCCTGTAAAACCGTTTTGTTCGGTGACAGCTTGCCTTGAACCGGGCAGAACAACAAGCCGAAAGAAACCGTCATATATATTGACCCGCCAATTGATTGTGTATGGGCGGGCGCAGTGGCACAAGTTACGCGGGGCGCAACGGACGCAAGAAGTATGACAAGTAAAAATTTACGAGTTGGGATAACCGGAGCCGGTGTTTTCGGTGGCTATCATGCCGCCAAAATGGTGGCCCACCATCAAGTTGATTTTGTCGGAATTTATGATCCGGAGCATCCAGAACGCGCCGAAGCTGTGGCCCGGTGCTGTGGGGCCAAAGCGGTGGGTAGCCGCGAAGAACTGATTGATGGAGCCGACGCGTTGGTGGTGGCCAGTCCGGCTAGCGCTCATGGTCGTCAGGCTCTGGATGCCTTGGTGAATGGCTTACATGTGCTGGTCGAAAAACCTCTTGCCACGGATCTTGAAACGGCCCGCGAAATGGTCGCAGTCGCCGCTCGCGATAATTTGGTGTTGCAGGTCGGCCATCAAGAACGCTTTGTCTCCCATGCGATCGGGTTGTTTGACATTCCCGAAGCGCCGATTCGGATTGCTGCCAAACGAGTTTGTAAGTTTCAGGCGCGTGGGTTGGATGTCAGCGTAACGCTTGATCTTATGGTGCATGATCTGGAAATGATCACGGCCTTGATCGGTCATATGCCACTTTCGACCAATGCCACGACGCGCTCTGGTCCCAGTGGCGGCATTGATGAAACCCGGATGCATCTGGCCTATGAGAGCGGGTTGGAAGTTGAATTGTTTGCTTCACGCATGGCGGATATTCCAGCCCGGACCATGGAAGTGGTTTATCCGAGCGGTACCGTGCACGTAGATTTTTTGACCAAAACCCTGATCCACGACACCCCGTTTGATCTAAACCCGCAATTTGCCGATGACCCGGCAGCGGCGGATTGTCTGGGCGCGTCTGACAATGCCTTTGTCAAAGCCGTTTTAACCGGCTCACCCGCCACGGTTTCGGGCGTTGATGGCGCCAAAGCATTGGCCTTGGCTCTGGAAGCAGACCAGTCCCAAATGCTAGCGGCCAACATTGCGGTTTGACGGCGCAAAGCCCGGTACGCTACACCGGCACCATGACCCAAGATCTTCGTATTGTTTCGGCCCAATTGAACCCGGTAATGGGCGCGTTATCTGTCAATGCTGACAAAATCCGCGCCGCCCGTGCAGATGCTGCCGGGCAGGGGGCAGATCTGGTTATTTGCACCGAATTGGGGCTGGTTGGGTATCCACCCGAAGACTTGGTAGTCAAACCTGCTTTGGTGCGGGATTGTATGGAACTGGCCGAACAATTGGCGGCGGAGACCAAAGACGGCGGCCCGGCGCTGATCATTGGCACACCTTGGCTGGATGCTGGTAAATTATACAATGCAGTCTTGTTGCTGGATGAGGGCAAGATACTGGCCCGGCGCTATAAGGTCGAATTGCCCAATTATCGGGTTTTTGATGAAAAACGGGTGTTTAGTGCCGGTCCTGTTCCCGAACCGGTGCAGTGGAGAGGCATTTCTCTAGGCCTGCCGATTTGTGAAGATATCTGGTTTGATCGGGTGCCGATGGCGCTGGCCGAACAGGGTGCGGAAATTTTGATCTGTATCAACGGCTCGCCCTATCGCAAGGATATCCACAAGCTGCGGTTTTCCACCTTTCAGAAGTGGGCCGCCAAGACTGAAATTCCGTTGATTTTTGTCAATCAGGTCGGTGGTCAAGATGAGCTGGTGTTTGATGGAGCCAGTTTTTCGTGGGGGAAGGACGGTAAACCTAAGCAGCAATTGCCGATGTTCGAAGAAAGTATTTCGTTAGCCCACTGGCAAAAAAAATCCGGCCAATGGCAGTGCAGCCAAGCCGAAACCTGCGAGCAGAGCGACTGGATGCAAAACCGCTGGCGCGCCATGGTATTGGGATTAGCCGATTATGTGAATAAGAACGGGTTTCCCGGTGTTGTTCTGGGTCTTTCGGGCGGTATTGATTCGGCGATGGCTGCAGTTTTGGCGGTCGATGCTCTGGGGCCGGAACGGGTCTGGTGCGTCATGATGCCGTCCAAACACACCTCACAAGAGAGCCTGATCGATGCCGAAGCCAGCATTCAGGTTTTAGGCTGTAAGTTCGATACGATCAGCATTGAGCCATCGATTGATGCATTGAGTGACACATTGGCTCCGCTGTTTGCCGGGCGCGCAGTCGATACAACGGAAGAAAACCTGCAATCGCGCACAAGGGCAGTGATCCTGATGGCGCTGTCCAACAAATTTGGTCATATGTTGCTGACCACCGGCAATAAATCGGAAATGGCTGTGGGCTATGCCACTTTGTATGGCGATATGTGCGGCGGGTATAACGCGTTGAAAGACGTGTATAAAACGGATATTTTTGCGTTGGCCAACTGGCGCAACCAGCATTGCCCGGATGGATTATTGGGTCCGAGCGGGATGGTCATTCCTCAAAACGTGATCGACAAGCCACCTTCGGCTGAATTGCGTGATGACCAAAAAGATGAGGACAGTCTGCCGCCCTATGAACAGCTGGATGATATGCTGTTTGGTTTGGTCGAAGAAGACACTGATATTGCCGCATTGATCGCCCGAGGCCACAGTGCCGAAGACGTACACCGGATCGAACATTTGCTCTATCTGGCCGAATATAAACGACGCCAAGCCCCGCCTGGTGTAAAGCTGGGGCCACGAAATTTTGGCCGGGATCGGCGCTACCCCATCACCAACAAATACCGGGATCGGGGCGAATAGTTCGCCCAAGCCCGGCAGGAAAGAGAACATCGTGTTTACAAGTTTACTCATTGCCAATCGTGGTGAAATTGCCTGCCGGATCATCGATACGGCACGCCAGATGGGAATTCGTACCATTGCGGTGTATTCGGAGGCCGATGCCGACGCGCGCCATGTACGTCTGGCTGACGAAGCGATTTGCATTGGCCCGGCAGCGGCCAGCCAAAGTTATCTGGATGGCAGCAAAATTCTGGATGCGGCCCGCCAATCCAAGGCCGAGGCGATCCATCCGGGATACGGGTTTTTGTCGGAAAATCCCGACTTCGCGCAAAGCTGTACCAAAGCTGGCATTATTTTTGTCGGACCTTCGGCTGAATCCATGCGGAAAATGGCTTTAAAAAATCAAGCCAAACTGTTGATGGAAAAGGCAAATGTGCCTGTTACTCCGGGATATCACGGAGAAGCGCAGGATGAAAAAACCTTACTCGCAGCCGCTGCAAAAATTGGCTATCCGGTGTTGATCAAGGCGGTAGCCGGTGGCCGGG
>NVXG01000107.1 GCA_002733805.1 Robiginitomaculum sp.
ACGCGCATAATATGCGCGATCTCAACATTTTTGGTGTGGCGGCCACATCGAGCAACAGCGACGATCCTTATTCGATGGTCAAACATTCTGAAACCATGCAGCTAATGACGAATGACGCATTTCGACGAAAAGCGGGCCCAAAAGTAGTTGAGTCGCTGATCTGGTCGGTGGCAGAAAACCTACAGAAACGTGTGGTTAAAAGGCTACGATGATGAATAAGCTTTTGGCCACACTTATTCTGTCGGTGACAGCAAGCTCCGCCTTTGCCTGTAGCGATGAGCGCGGGTGGGTCACAATAGCCGATACGCCGCTTTCGCCCGCTTACTTACCGCAAGGGCTTTCCCATGATGAAAGCGGACTTATTCTCACGCTTTATTCCGACGTCCAAGAACCACATGTACGCCTATTCCGCTATGATATTGAGTGGACAGAACTGAACGGCACAACCGATCCGCTGCGTCATACGAGCGGGATCGTGCCCTACAACGATTACTATTTTCTTATTGATTATGAAACCGGGCTGATCGCCAAGGCCCAGATCGACAATAATTCATTTGAAATATTGGACAGCTGGGATACCGGTAATGACAAAATTTCATCCGGTTTCATTACAAGAATAAGTGACCGCGACTATTTGGTGGTTTCTGTATTTGGTTTCTTTGGCGAATACCTGTTTTTCGATACAGCCACGCTCAATGATGAGGCAAATACAATTGAGCCTGAGTTTCGCCTGCCGGGCAGTGCATTTATTCAAGGGAATTACAGCGCCGGCGGCGGTATATATTACGAAACCGCCAATCAAATTGGCCGAGACATAATAAACATCTCAACAATCACCACAGAACATGGCGTTCAATCGCGTTTTGGACACAGCATCGATTATCCCGACCGTATGATTGAAGATCTTACAATCTTCAATGGAGATATCTACACCACAGACGAAAAAAGTTTCCGTCTGTGGCGGTATTCAGATGGCAATTGCGCCAATCAGTAACAACGGTTGGTGTTAAGATCGCAGGTGACAGTAACATCATATTTAACACCTTCAGTGTTATTGCGACGGCCAATTGAATCAGACCAAATTATGCGTCCGTTATGCTCGATATAGAAATCGCCTGCATATTTCCCGCAGCCGCCCGAAAAGCAAATACCAGTATAGACATAATTGGTCAGCTTAAACCGCACTTCAATTATACCGTTCGCCTGGCCTTCAACGCCGGCATGGCAGCCGGGATTCTGCGACCATGTGCATGATGCCTGATGCGCGCCGTTATAGTAGATATCAACACGATCATCTACATTCTCCGCCCGCAAAACAAGGTTACCGGCGCTCGCACTGCCAGCAAAACAAAGCGCCGCAAGCACTCCAAAAAATATTTTCTTCAAGTTCCATCCCTCCACAATCACTAAATAGTCACATCGGCGTTTCAGCTAATAACCAGCCTTTCGGCTATATGATGAGAGCTTGCCGCAGCATTACGGCCAAACAAGGTCAAAACTGGTACAAAAAAACTGACCAAGGTGGATTTTTGTTTTACAAATTTCGCCGGTTAAGACATGGCTTGCGACAAGTCTTGGCCAACGGGCCAGTGTATAGAGTGAGAAACACCCAGTGCCACCAATTACAGATCCACGCGACGCGCTTTTTGACGTTACCGAGGTCAAAAAAGATCTTGGTAAAAGAACCGGCAAATCAGCCGCGGCCGTACTCGTTTTCTCTGTTATCAAACTCGTAATAGCACTTTTCACCACCGCCATACTTGCGCGCCTTATTCCACCAAGTCAGCACGGCCTATTGGCGCTGGCAATGCCCGTGGTTCTCATCGCATCTGGACTTTCTGAATTTGGACTTGCTCAAGCTATTACTCAAATGGAGCATGTTACGCACCGACTTGTGAGCACACTTTTCTGGGTGAATGTATCGCTTGGCCTTGCGCTTTGCCTATTTATAATGGCTTTGAGTACAAAAGCTGCGGAATTTTATAATCAGCCCGGCGTGACAATGATCTTTATAGTCCTTGCGCCCTATGTCTTCTTTTCAGTTCTAAACACTCAATACATGGCGATGCTTAGACGGCAACTAAGAATAAAAACGATAGAGACATGCGTATTATCTGCAACAATCATTTCGGCACTTGTTGCTATAATTTTGGCATGGTTTGGATATGGCGTAACCGCTCTAATCGCTCAGCTCCTTGTCCAGCAGGGGTTAACTTTTGTATTCCTCGTTTTCGTCACCAAGTGGTATCCATCACCACCTTGGGACGCTGACCTGGTTGCCGCGAGCGGTGCGCTGAAATTCGGTGGCTTTCTTGCTGCCGAAAGGATGCTCAACGACGTTGGCCGCACATTCCAAATTGCGCTGATCGGTAAGTACTTTGGTGAAGTGAGTGCCGGTATTTATTACCGAACAGAAACATTTGCACTTATGCCACAACGACGTGTCGTTTCGCCACTATCCGCCGCATTCATTCCGTCACTTAGCCGACTCCAAGATGATATGGCGGGCTTTCAAGCAATGTTTCTGCGCCAAATAAGTCGCGGAAACCTCATTTTGGTCCCTATTGGTGCGGTTTTGTGCACTTGCCCAGATATCATAGTGCGCGTGTTACTCGGCCCTGAATGGGAGGCTGCTATTCAAGTCTTACCGTGGCTCGGATTACTAACCCTAACAGCTCTAACAACAAATGTTTTTGCCTGGTCAATGGTAGCAAGCGGCAAAGCCCGGGAGCTTCTCTATTACCGATTAATTAGCTTTGTTATTATCGTTATATCAGTACTTATAGGGCTTTCATTGGGCTTCATTCAGCTCGTTGCCGCCTATGCCATTGCCGTATCATTGCTAAATCTGTTGCTGCTCTCAATCTTTGTCGTGAAGTTCACCAAAGTTTCGCGAAAAACCGTTCTGGCCTGCCTCGCCGAAAATTTTGCGCTGGTCATTATGTTCGTTGCAACCGGTTTCGGCAGCAGAATACTAATAGACAGCTCTATGCTTGTGGAAACACTCGTCACTGGCACCGCAATAACCATGGTATTGCTGCTTTATATCATGTCGCGCCAAGCGCTGCGGCGAGACCTTCTTAAAGTGATCCGCCGGTAACAACCCTATCGTGAAATACTTTTATTGATACGCTGCCTCAGCCGCATATTGCGATACCCGCTCCCGATCAAAGGCACGGAATGGAGCACTCTTAGGAGTGTGCGCTTCAATCTGGCGGGGCCAAATTGACGGGCCGTTTGAGCCTCAGCAGCGACCAGAGCATATGCTGCATCCACTGCAAGATCATTGCGTTCGTTCGGACCACGGGCCTGTTTGAGCGACAGAACCAACCCATCAAAGCAATCTCGCGCCGCCTTTTGCGCGCGTGACCTCGTCTCATTCAGGTCAGTTTTGGAGGTCGTCTCAAAGCAGGCAGGCAACCCAGCGGAGGCCGTTGTAACCGACCCTGATACCCCAATCGCGCGCATCGAACCTTCGTGTTTGCCATCCATGCTATGGCCGAGCACCGCAATTGGCCGCGAGAAGGCGACCGCTGTAACCGCGCCATGCAAACTTGAGCCACAATAGCCCGCAGACTGACCAATAAGCGCTGCGGTTACTTTCACATTCACCTCGCCGCGCGCAATAGTATTTTTCACACCCAATACATCGAGCCGCTTTGAAGCTATTTTCAACACTTCCTCGTCGCCCAAGAAATGGCAGATGGGTAGCAATAAGATTGGCATTCTTGTCTTTTCAGATATTTCCGCAACGGCTTTTGCCCAAGCAGTGATATCGTTACCACCGTAACCGGCTGAAATTTGTGCGACCACGTATTTCGACGGCTCAAAAGTGTTTGGCAGATTCTTGCTTGCTAGTTCTTTCCATTCGGTACCCGCCATCAAATGATCAATAAGAAACATAGGGTCGGTTTCGCGCTCAAACGATATATCCCCTGACTGAATCCAAGAAACGGAGAACGCGTCCCTAAAACTGCACCTACTGGCACCGGAGAGAACTTCGGCAACTTGTGCTGAAACACTGTCCTTCATTTTCTTAGCTCCAACGCAGTGCGCAGCAAAGAACGTAGGAGTAGCGCCGTCGTTCAATGTCGCCATCACTGGTCCAAGCCATAGCCGTAAATAGGCGCTTAAAGTACTATTACTAAAATTGTAAGTCCCGGATGAATGACCGACACCAACGGTTTCGCCGCCGACCAGTATCAACGAGTCTTCCTTGAACTTAGCGACATCATTCAGTGTTTTCGGCAGACTTCTTAGCCTAGAAAATGAAAGGATGTCTGCGGGTATAGATGTCGGGCTGTATAGTTCGAACGTCGCATCCGCGAATTCTTCTTTCAGTAGATGCGCATATAGCTCTGGAAACATGCAATCCCCAAAGTTATTCACATCAAAAGTTCCCACTAAACCTATTTTCAACGTCAGTCCCGCCTGCTGCTAGTAAAGTTCTGAGGAACGTTTCGCACTGTTCCCGTTATTCTGCTATTCTCAAATCGTGTAAACCGCTGCCGGTTTTCATCTGATTCATCATTTTCTTTCTCGACCTTATCATCATCCGCTTCGCCGTTCTCTAGCCTAGAAATAGCGGCGCCAACACCAATGAAGAACATAAAGATGGGCAGCATCTTGCCAAAGAAAGCAACGGTCCATCCTCCCATAAACAATGAAGAAATACCGATAAGCCAAGCAAGGCAGAGCTGCTGATTGCGCCTGTCAACATGTCGATGCCCGGCTTTGTATATCTTTACCAAAATGGTGACCATTGCCGACCAAAGCAAAGCAACAGAGGGCATACCGCTATTCATTGCGGCAAGAAGCCAATGGTTATCTATTGAATCGGTCATCCAATATGGCCGAGTCCAGTTGACGATCCTTATGCCGACGAAGGGATGGCGCATCACGTCGTCGATCGAATATTCCCACTGCAATAGACGGTAATAAGCAGTGAAGGGGTTTAAAGTCAGTTTACCAATAAGGAAGCGTATAGCACCTTGGTTGGAGCCGAATTCAAGTATGAGAATGAAGGAAACAGTAAGAATCGTAAATATCATCATCCGTTTTGATATAGGTCGTGTAACTCTTTCAATAAAGATGAAGAAAAACTGCATTATCAGTACAAGAAAGGCCGCGGATGACAGCGAAAAGAACGTTGCGGTTAAACAAACGGCTCCGATCCACATCCTTTGCCCTGCACTGGCGCTGGAAAACCAAAGCAAGATAAACATAGAGCTTGCAAAAAGGCCAAATAGGATCGGGTGTTCAAATGTAGATGCGGCGCGCAACATACCAAAACGAGTATCGTCAGAGATATAGTAGTAAAAACCAGTAATCATCTCTGGTACTTCATGAAAGAACCGGTACTTTGAGAACGCTTCGGGTATGGCAAGAAATGCAAGCACGCTGATCAATATGGTCAGCCATTTTGCCAAAGCCAATATGTCTTCCGTTGTTTTCAAAAACGTCCTGGCGACAAAATACGAAACCGTGGCTTCAAGAAAATGTTGCCCTGCTATTTCGACGCCCGAGATACCTCGCTTATAGAAATATGCCCCGGAGACCCAAAGCACAAAGAGTACAAAAAGATAGTCTTCGAGCCTCAGTTTCATGTTCGAGAATGAAAAAATCATAACTGGTACGAAAGAAAGGATGAGGAACAGCCGGGTTGGCGTAATAAGCAGCGGCCCAATATAGAACGAAAGTTCTACCGGAATGAGAAAGAAAAACAGATAAAGCGCGATTAGCGGCGAAAGGCCAGTCTGCACTACTACTTTTTGGCGAGCGTACATCTACCTAGCCGCCTCTCTGCAACGGCCTGAATGGTAATCTTGGGCGAACACTCCCCGGACGACCATCCGGTTGGCAACAAAACTCTTTTGAGTTTTGAGCCGACAATCCTGCAGCATTTTCAGTACAAACAAGTGCCACCAATTCCTATACTGCGTCAGATTGAGCAAGTGAGCCCCCTGTCAAATTGGCTGTCGCGCATTGTCCAGTTATTATCGATATCTGTATATTTTGCCAAAACCTGCACCCGGTCGCCCGCAACCGCCCCGATAAACGCGCCAGCCTGTGCGAGCCGTGGCTCACGCAATCGAGCAAGCGCTTGTTTCCTCTCTTTTTTGGGTTTTGCTGGTTGGTTTGCCACTGCCGTCTCCATAACTACGCGTAATTGTTACTTGAGTTGCCTCAGATTGGATGAACAATGCGCCTACAGCATTTGGACAAAGAAGTTAAGAAATGAACCATTTTCATTACCGTTTCTGCCGGAAATTTGCGGCACTATT
>NVXG01000108.1 GCA_002733805.1 Robiginitomaculum sp.
AACCAGCAAATTTGCCGTGGCGCAACTGGTGGACAAAGCAAACCGAAAGACGGCCTGGGAATTCCTGAAAGCGGTGCCGTATAACATCCACACGATCCTGCCCCCTTCTCATGGTTTGCAAGCAAACCACTGCCAGGCAATGGACAATGGCAGCCAGTTTTCTGGTGAAAACCTTCAGGTTTTAGTGCTGGGCGCTTATGCGTCGGCCTCATACGTTGGTCACATCAAGCAATGATAAAATATCGCTGCAATTGCTAATCTGACCGCCGCAACAATCAGACAGCAAGAACCTGATCAGCTCGTTCACGGCGCCAAGATTGGCGGCATAGTGAATTTCGCGCTGATGGCGCGTGGCCGTCAATATACTAGACCTCTTGAGGATTGAAAGATGCCCCGACAGGGTTGAGGGCACAATCTCAAGACGGCGCGAGATTTCGAGCGCGGGCAGACCGGCGGGCCCGACCTTGACCAACAGCCGAAACACCGAGATCCGCGTTGATTGGGCCAGCGCAGAGAAGACATCTATTGCATTCGTTTGATCCATATTTCGTCAATGCCCGAAATATCGAATCTTGACAAGAGGCCCTGCGCGCCTTAGCCCAGATGATAATTCGGTAATCGCCGAAATGACGTTTTCAGGTAGGCCCGCATGACCGGATCATTGATCACAGCTGAAGTTGATTTTGATACAGATGGCAAACAGACAGGCTATCTGCGGGTGCCGCATTCGGTGCACCGCTCGGCTTACGGTTGGCTGCCGGTGCCGATCACGGTCATTCGCAATGGTGCCGGGCCAACACTGATCTTGCTCGCCGGGAACCATGGCGATGAATATGAGGGGCAGATTGTCCTGTCTGAGCTGGCGCGCAATCTGATGCCGCAGCAAATACGCGGGCGGCTGATCATCTTGCCGATGCTCAACCTGCCCGCCGCCCAAGCCGGGCGCAGAACCTCGCCGATTGATGATGGCAACCTCAACCGTCTGTTCCCCGGCGACGCCAATGGCACGCCAAGCGAGATGATCGCGCATTTTGTCGAGGAGGTGCTGATGCCACTGGCGGACTATTCGGTTGATCTGCATTCGGGCGGCAACTCGCTGTTTTACCCGGCGACATTGCTGCGCGGGCAGGGGCGTAGCCCTGATGAGACCGCCGCGTTGATGCTTATGCAAGAAGCGCTCGATCTGCCCTATGCATGGGTGTTCACATCGGGCGGCGGCCCGGCGAGCACGGCGCGCACTGCAATGGGTGCTGCCAACCGCAAGGGGGTGGTCAATGTAATGACCGAGCTTGGCGGTGGCGGCGTGGTGACACCTGACATCTTGAAGCGCACCTTGCGCGGGCTTACCCGACTTTTACACAGCCTTAAAATGTTGCCTGATTACGTGCCAGATGCGGCCCTCGGCACGCGCGAGCTGAACACGCGTGGCTCGGTCTATGCTTACGCTGACGGCCTTTTTGAGCCGCTCAAAGAGAGTGGTGACGCGGTCGCCAAAGACGAGATCGTCGGCCTCATTCACCACCCCGAAACGCCGCTGCAGGCCCCTGACGAAATCACCTCGCTTTATGCCGGTATCGTCTTGTGTATGCGGGCAATGGCCCCTGTGCGGCGCGGGGATGCTGTTTACCAAATCGCAGCGGATGCCACCTGATGCAGCACCCGGTTTCGCTTGATGATATCTGCCGCGCCGCACCATTGCTGGCAGGCATTGTCAGCCGCACGCCCGTGTTGGAAAACCACGACGTGAACGCCATGCTTGGCGGGCGGCTGCTGCTGAAGGCCGAGAATTTTCAGCGCACGGGGGCGTTCAAAATACGCGGCGCGTATCACCGCATGTTGCAAATGACCCCGGCTGAGCGGGGGCGCGGCGCGGTGACTTATTCATCTGGCAACCATGCGCTTGGCGTGGCGCTGGCGGCGCAGCTGCTTGGGTCATCGGCTGTTATTGTCATGCCGAGCGATGTGCCTGAGGCCAAGATGCAAGCGGTGCGAAAGCTGGGCGCAAAGATCGTAACTTTTGAGCGCGACCAGCAAGAGAGCGGTGATATTGTCGCCCGTATTCAGGCCGAGACCGGCCGTCTTGAAGTCCCGCCAAGCGCCCATGCGTTGGTCTTGGCCGGTGCGGGCACCGCAGCGCTTGAGCTGCTGGAGGATTCGGGCGGGCTTGATAGCGTTGTTGTCCCTTGTGGCGGCGGTGGGCTGACGGCGGCGACGGCAGTGGTCATGGCTGAGGCCGCGCCAAAGGTGCAGGTTTTTGCCGCTGAGCCTGTGCTGTTTGACGACACGCGCAGGTCACTAGAAGCGGGCCGCCGGGTCGCCAACCCCAAGGGCCAGCGCACCATCTGCGATGCGATCATGACCCCGATCCCCAACGCAGTGACCTTCCCCATTAACCAAGCGCTCTTGGCTGGTGCGGTGGTTGTCAGCGACGCTGAGGTGCGCGCCGCCATGCGCTTTGCTTTTGACCATTTCAAAATTGTCACCGAGCCGGGTGCCGTCGTCGGCCTAGCCGCGATCTTGAACGGACGCGTGCCGATAGCTGACCGCGTGGTGGCGACGATACTCACGGGCGGCAATATCTCAGCCGCACGGTTTGCCGCGTTGCTGGAGGCGTCATGACGCCAGAATTTAACTTCGATGAAGAGATTAACCGCCGCGAGGTCCCCGCGCTAAAAGTCCATAAAATGGTGTTGGGCGCTGATGGAATGAGCCTGTTCGCCGCCGGTGTCGCCGATATGGATTTTCGCGCGCCGCCGGTGGTGCTTGAGGCGCTAAGCGCGCGTTTGAGCCACGGTGTTTTTGGCTATGAGACCGTGCCTGACGGGCTGATACCCGCGCTGACAAATTGGCTCAAGACCCGTCATGATTGGGCCGTTGACCCGGCTCATATCTTGCGCGCGCCTAATGTGCTCAACGCGCTGGCGATGGCCGCCAATCTGTTTACCAATGCCGGTGACGGGATCATCATCCAACCGCCAGTATTCTTCGATTTTGCTGACATTATTTCTGAGAACGGGCGGCGGATTGTTGAGAATCCGCTGCTGCTGCAAGATGGTCGCTACCAGATGGATTTTGACGGGCTGGCCCAACTCGCAAGCGATCCGCGCACCAAAATGCTGTTTTTATGCAATCCGCATAACCCGGTCGGCCGGGTCTGGACACGGGCCGAGCTGACACGGTTGGGCAAGATTTGCCGTGCGCATAATGTGCTGGTTGTCGCCGATGAAATCCACGCCGATATTACCTATTCAGAGCACGGATACACCCCCTTCGCCACGCTCTGCGCCGCCGATGCGCAAAACAGTATTACCTGCCTGTCACCGGCCAAAAGCTTCAACATCGCCGCCTGCTGCTCAGCCTTTACACTCATTGCCGATGACAAGTTGAGGCTGATGTATCAAGCAGAAAACAGCCGCCTAACTGTCAACAAAAACAACGCCTTCGCCAGTGTCGCTATGCAGGTCGCCTACCGCGACGGCGGCCCTTGGCTTGATGCCGCGACAGCTTATTTTCACGAAAACATTGAACTGGTGCGGGCAAGGCTTTCGCCTATCGACACTATCCAGCTGATAGAACCCGAAGGGACGTTTCTGCTCTGGCTCGATTTTCGCGCACTCGGCCTTTCACCCGACGCACTCACTCAATTTCTGCGCCAACAGGCGGGCTGGGCGGTGACACGCGGCCAGTCCTTTGGCGTGCAGGGCCATGGCTTTGCCCGGCTCAACATCGCCTGCCCACGCGCCCGGCTTGAGGCCGCATTGCAACAACTCGCCGGCGCCATTGAACACCACAATCACACAAAATATCAGGAGAAACCAAAATGACCGATGTTACCGTTTATGACCCTGCCATGTGCTGCTCCACTGGCATTTGCGGCGCCGAAGTTGACCAACGTTTGGTTACATTTGCCGCCGATCTCGACTGGCTAAAGTCAAAAGGCGTGGCCGTGACCCGGATCAACTTGTCACAAGAACCGGCCAGATTTGCCGCGAATGAAACCGTTAAAACTGTATTGGAACAGTCCGGCGTCGATGGGCTGCCGATTGTCATGGTCGAGGGTGCAATGAACTCAAACGGCCGCTACCCGGACCGTGAAGAACTGGCCGGTTTCGCAAATATTGCCTATCTGGCCGAAGCCACAATACCCGAGAGCGGCACAGGTTGCTGCTAAACCCAGACCCAATATAGATAAAATGAGCCTCGATATGTTTAAGAACCTGCCAAAATTTGTCTTCTTTACTGGCAAGGGCGGCGTGGGAAAAACCTCGCTCGCCTGCGCCACTACGCTTGACCTTGCCGCCAAGGGCAAGAAAATATTGCTGGTCAGCACTGATCCCGCATCGAATGTCGGCCAGGTTTTTGAGACTGAAATTGGCAATAAAATCACCGAGATCACCACCGCGCCGGGGGTTGATGCGATAGAGATCAACCCTGAAGAAGCCGCAGCGGAATATCGCGAACGGATTGTCGGGCCAATGCGGGGCCTTTTGCCCGAAGCGGCTTTGGCCAGCATCGAAGAGCAGCTCTCCGGTGCCTGCACGATAGAGATCGCGGCGTTTGATGAGTTTACCGCCCTGCTGACTGATAATGATCTGGTTGACCGCTATGATCATGTAATCTTTGACACTGCACCAACCGGCCACACTATCCGCATGCTCAAGTTGCCCGGCGCGTGGTCAGGCTTTCTTGAAGACGGCAAGGGCGATGCCTCTTGTCTGGGGCCACTGGCGGGCTTGGAAAAGCAGCGCGACAAATATGCGGCCGCCGTTGAGCGGCTGTCTGACGCTGGTGCCACGCGGCTGGTTTTGGTCGCACGGCCCCGGCACTCTGCGCTGGCCGAAGTTGCGCGCACCTCAATAGAGCTGGCCGATATAGGCATTCGCAACCAACATTTGGCCATCAATGGGATGATGCCGCAGGACACAGGTGGCGACCCGCTGGCATCGGCTTTGTTGACGCGAGACTTAGATGCGTTAGCGGCGATGACCGCCGATGTTGCCGCCTTGCCGCGGAGCGTTTTTGCGCTGCGGTCTGAGAACCTTGTGGGCTTGGCAGCGCTAAAACGCTTTGCCGCTGGCGCGGATGACACTGGTCAAATTATAGCTATTGGTGGCGACGATCTGGCCGATCTGCCGCCGCTTGGCCTCCTGGTTGATGACCTTGAGAAAGCCGGAAAAGGCTTGATCATGTTCATGGGCAAGGGCGGTGTTGGCAAAACGACAATGGCGGCAGCGGTTGCCACCGAGCTTGCCGCGCGCGGCCATGACGTTTTGCTGACCACGACCGACCCTGCGGCCCATATTAACGAGACCCTCGCGGGCGACAACGCCGGGCTGACAGTGAGCCGGATAGACCCGGCTGTTGAGACCGCGCTTTACCAAGCCGAGGTGATGGCGAGCAAAGGCAAAGACCTCGACGCCCAAGCCCGTGCCATGCTTGAGGAAGACCTGCGCTCGCCCTGCACCGAAGAGATCGCCGTGTTCCAAGCTTTTTCGCGGATTATCCGTGAAAGCAGCCGCAAATTTGTGATCATGGACACCGCACCGACCGGCCATACATTGCTATTGCTCGATGCGACCGGGTCTTATCATAAGGACGTGTTACGCCATCAAGATACGGCCAGCAGCGCTCGGCTCGTCACCCCAATGATGCGTCTGCAAGACCCGCAGCAGACCAAGATCGTGATCGTGACTTTGCCAGAGACCACGCCGGTACTTGAGGCGGAGCATCTGCAAAATGACCTGCGCCGTGCCGGGATAGAACCATGGGCCTGGATTATCAATTCGAGCATTGCGGCGGCTGAAACCGGCCAGCCGCTATTGCGCAAACGCGCCCTGTCGGAGCATGAGCAGATTGCAAAGGTCCGCGATATATTGGCGCAGCGCTTTGCCGTTGTGCCAATTCAGGCGCAAGAGCCGGTTGGCACCGCAAAACTATTGGCCCTTTGTCGCTATGCGCGGTGAGCAAGCGCCAAGCAAGCTGACTATGTTTATGATGAGAGGGTATGAACGTCGGCATAAGGTCACCGGATTTGGCGGCCCCTTTCGCCGCAAGTCCAGCAATACTTAGCCGCTAGCGGCATACATTAAGTGTTTAGTCCCGTCATCTGGTAGATCGGGTTCAGTTTGAATCGATCTGGCTCAGAAGTCCAGATTTTGCAGATGTATTCGTAAGGCGTGAGGCTGCTGAGTGTTTTGAGGCGGCGCACATAATTGTAGGCGTCGA
>NVXG01000109.1 GCA_002733805.1 Robiginitomaculum sp.
CGGTGCCGGTGGCAACCGGCGTCGCAAGCCGCGGCCCGGTGGCAATAACCGCTCGCGCAGCAGTAGAGCGGCTTAAAAATTAGGCAAAAGCCGGATCATTCGTCGATCCGGCTTTTTGCTTTTAACAACGGTGCTTGCACCCCACTTTTCACAGTGGTCTAACTGGCTCTTGCAAGGGAGACGACTATGGCCGACATCGCAACACGCGTCTGGAATCATCGCTGGAAAATCGACCCGATCGTGCGCAGCCTGATCGATACAGATTTTTACAAGCTGCTGATGTGCCAGTCTGTTTTCCGCTATAAGCCGGATACGCAGGTGACGTTCTCGCTGATCAACCGCACCAAGACTATTAAGCTTGCGGAGCTGATTGATGAGGGTGAGCTGCGCGAACAGCTTGACCATATCCGCACGCTATCACTCAGCCGGGGCGAGAGTACTTGGCTGCGCGGCAATACGTTTTACGGCAAACGGCAGATGTTCCGGCCTGACTTTATGGAATGGTTTGAGAATCTGCGGCTGCCGCCCTACCACCTAGAAAAACGCGACGGCCAATATGAGCTGACCTTTGAGGGTTCTTGGCCGGAAGTGATGATGTGGGAGATCCCGGCGCTGGCTGTGCTGATGGAGCTGCGCGGCCGGGCCGTGCTCGACCAGATGAAACGCTTTGAGCTGCAAGTGCTTTATGCGCGCGGCATGACCAAGCTTTGGGGCAAAATCGAACAGCTTCAGCAGCTTGAAGGACTGAAGGTTGCTGACTTTGGCACCCGCCGTCGCCACAGCTTTTTGTGGCAGGACTGGGCCGTGCAGGCCATGGTCGAAGGGTTGGGTGAGGCATTTATCGGCACGTCAAATTGTCTGATCGCCAAGAACCGTGATCTTGAGGCAATCGGCACCAATGCGCATGAGCTGCCGATGGTGTATTCGGCTCTGGCTGACGGCGACGAGGCGCTGGCGCAAGCACCTTATGACGTGCTGCGCGACTGGCAAGATGAGCATGACGGTAACCTGCGGATCATTTTGCCCGACACTTATGGCACCCAAGGTTTCCTTGACCGCGCACCAGATTGGCTGCCCGGTTGGACCGGGATACGGATTGATAGTGGCGACCCGGCGCAGGCGGCTGAGATCGCCATTGCGTGGTGGAAAGCCCGCGGCGAAGACCCGCGCGAAAAGCTGGTGATTTTCTCGGATGGTTTGGACGCCGGCAAGATCGTTGAGCTGCACACTAAGTTTGCCGGACGGGTCAAAGTGTCGTTTGGCTGGGGCACGATGTTGACGAATGATTTCAAAGGGTTGAGCGCGGATGATGCGCTGGCGCCATTCTCGCTGGTGTGCAAAGCTATCTCGGCCAATGGCCGGCCAACGGTTAAGCTGTCTGATAATCCACGCAAATCAATGGGCCCTGCCGAAGAGATTGCACGGTATAAACGGGTGTTCGGCGTTGGCGAGCAGCAGGAATTTGAAGTTGTGGTTTAGCTGCTAATTGCGCAGCAGCGTGTCGCCAAAGTCTAGCTTTGGCGTCAGCTCAACCATCAAACCTTCGGATTCGTCCTTACCAACATGCCGGTCAGCAATGATCTCGGCGGCCTTTTCGCCAACGGCGTAGCGGCAGGCATCCATGGTCGCCAGTTTGCGCGGCAATCCGTCGAGCAGCTCAACGCCGTTAAAACCCGCCAACCCAACCCGGCCGGGAATGTCGATGCCTTGTTCGAGCAGGTGCAGCAGCCCGCCAGCGCCGATCATGTCATTGGAATAATACAAGAAATCAATGTCAGGGGTGCGGGTCATCAGGGCTTGGGTCATCTCACGGCCTTTGGCCAAAGATGAACCGCCAGAGTAGAATTCTTGGTCGGTAATGTTGAGGCCAGCCTGCGCTAGGGTCTGCGAAAAGCCTTCCAGGCGTTTGCGGGCGCGAAAATCGAGCGGCATTTTGGTGCCTAAGAAGCCGATGCGGCGGTAACCTTGTTCTAGGATCGCTTCGGCCATTTTGCGCCCGGCGCGGCGGTGCGAGATGCCAACACAGGCATCGATCGCGGCGCCATCAACATCCATGATCTCAACCACGGGAATGCCCGCGCGGGCGAGCATGGCGCGCGAGGCGTCTGAATGCTCAAGCCCGGCGATGATCACACCCGAGGGCCGCCATGACAGCATCTCAAAGAGCACTTTTTCTTCGGCATCGGGGGCGTAATCTGTGACGCCCATAACCGGCTGAAGCCCGGTGCCGGACAGCCGGTCGGCTATGCCCGACAGCACTTCAGGGAAGACCATATTGGAGAGGGACGGGATGATGACTGCCACCAGATTAACCCGCGATGAGGCCAGCGCACCGGCAATGCGGTTGGGCACATAGCCCATTTCTTTTGCTGCCGCCTTCACCTTGATCCGGGTCGCCTCGCTCACATCGCCCTTGCCGCGCAGCACCCTGCTTACGGTCATTTCGCTGACGCCAGAGGCTTCAGATACATCACGAAGGGTAAGCGGGCGTTTGGGGGGCATGTGGCTAGCCTTGCTGGTGGACCTTAGTGGTAGCGCAAGGCGGGGTGATTGTCCAAGGTCTATGGCGCGAGGAAAATGGCGGGGCAGCTTAGCGGCGTAAGGTGCCGTTTTCGGTTTGACTTAGACCGCGAAAGCCGGGCTGTTGAGGGCTTGGGCGACGCTGGTTTGATAGGTTCGGGCGATCTGGTCTTGCCGCAATATTTTGAGGCCACCGCTGTTTTGGGCTGTAGCCAGTTGGGCTTTGACATTGTTCTCTTCGCGACAGAACCGAACCAATGCTGCGGCAACGGCTGCGGCGTCGGAAGGGTTTACGCCGACGGCAAAGCCACCATTGTCAAAAAGCCCGCCAATGGCGCGGCCCGCAGAATACAGGCACGGCGTGCCGGCCAGCAGGGCTTCGGCGTAAACCATGCCGTAGCTTTCGCGGTGCGAGATGAGGGCAAAGGCGGTGGCAGAATTCATGAGGCTTTGCATCTCGGTACTGGGGCGGGCGCCAAGCAGGGTAACACGGCCAGGGGCAAGGTTTTTTGCCATTTCGGTCACCGCCAAAAAGGCAGACGCATCGCCGCCGCCGACGATCTGTAACGAAATATCTGGGATATCTTTGGCGGCGATCGCCAGACCTTCAAGCAAAGTCTTGATGTTCTTGTTGCCAAAATGCGCGAGGTGGAAGGCGGTTAGGATCACCGGACCAGCCCCGTCTGGACGCGTTGTCGGCGCGGTTATGGTGTCGGCGCGTGTGGGGCAGGGCAGCACGGTTTGTGGGCCGTCTCTTGGCCCAAGTAATTTGGCGATAGTGTCGTAAGCGACGGGTGTAAAAGGGAAAACCATAGCAGTATTGCGCCAAATATCACGAAAGTGTGGGATAAGGTCACGCCGCACCTTTAGGATTTTTGCATCGGTATTTGACTGAATGCTAAGCATCAGCGGTACTTTAAAATGCGTGGCGAGCCGCGCCCCGACATAGCCGTCTAGCGAAATTTTGTGGCCGTGAACGATGTCGGGCTGCAAGCCGCGCTTTTCGGTATCGGCAATGATCCAGTCGGCCAATCGGTCTAGATGACGGGCGAGGGCGATGCCTTTTGGCGGGGCGCCGTAAGCTATGGCGCGGTGTTCGGTCCCGGCATCATCATCAAATATGACGCAAGCAGGGCCGCCGCGCCAACCGGCGCGTTTAAAGGAGTAAACATTGTGGATCATGTCATCGGTGCACAAGGCGAGCAGCAGTGAGCTGGCCGAGGTTGCTGGCGCTATCGGGTCTGGGTAGGACGAGACGGCGTGTAGAATGACAGACATAAATTCAGCTCCGGGCTGTTACGGGTTAAGTAGTGCACGAATGTTATTGGCGCAAATCATAGCACCCGCAAAGCAGATCAAAACACCAAAATCAAAGCACTTGTTTTTAGGGGTGCGCTGCGAGGTTGGCCAAGGAATGGCATCGCAATCATGTGTGGCCATTTTGAGGCTAAGCGCAGGGCTGTTTTCAATTGGCCGGGCCAATAAAGTGACAGGCCCGGCATGAATATGCGGGCCTGTGGTGGTGTTGGGGTTTGGGGGCCGAATGACAAGGAATTTGTTATGTGTCAGGTAGTTAAGGGTGGTTGAGGTGCTTATATCGGCCAGTATTCTGCACAAACTGCGCCAGACAGGGCATATTGGCTCAGGGCCAAAGTTTAGCAATTGCAGCGGTGGGGGCGTGAAGGCTGGTTTAGGTATTGGTAATATGCGCTTTGGTCGCGGCCCTAAGCGCCTGCTCGCTCACGCCATCAGCAAGCTCCACGATCATTAGCCCGGCTTCAACCACATCCAAAACGCCCAAATTGGTGATGATCCGGTCCACCACCGCTTTGCCGGTCAGCGGCAGCGTGCAATGGGGCAGGATTTTGCTGTCGCCGTGCTTATTCGTGTGGTCCATCACCACGACAACCCGGCCAACCCCTGCGACCAAATCCATTGCCCCGCCCATGCCCTTTACAAGCTTGCCGGGGATCATCCAATTGGCCAAATCGCCGTTCTGCGCCACTTCCATAGCACCAAGGATCGCCATGGCTATCTTGCCGCCACGGATCATGCCAAACGACGCGGCACTGTCGAAATAGGCGGTTTGGGGCAGCTCAGTTATCGTTTGTTTTCCGGCGTTTATCAGGTCTGCATCTATCTGGGCCTCGGTCGGGAACGGGCCCATGCCGAGCATGCCATTTTCCGATTGCAGCGTCACTTCAACCCCATCAGGAATGTAGTTACTGACCAAGGTCGGAATGCCGATACCGAGGTTAACATAGGTGCCGTCTTCCAGCTCAAGAGCGGCGCGCGCGGCCATTTTATTGCGGTCCCACATGGCTTAAACCTCCCGCATTGTGCGTTGTTCGATACGTTTCTCATGGTCGCCCTGAATGAGGCGGTGCACATAAATTCCCGGCAGGTGGATCAGGTCGGGATCAAGGCTGCCGGTTGGCACAATCTCTTCGACTTCGGCCACGCAAATCTTGCCACACATCGCGGTGGGAGGGTTAAAGTTGCGGGCGGTTTTGCGGAAGATCAGATTGCCGGTCGCGTCTGCTTTCCATGCTTTGATGATCGACAAATCAGCCAGAATACCTCTTTCGAGAATATAGGTTTCACCGTTGAAATCTTTGTGTTCTTTGCCCTCGGCAATGACCGTCCCAACACCGGTTTTGGTGTAAAAACCGGGAATCCCGCACCCGCCAGCCCGCATCCGCTCGGCCAGCGTGCCTTGCGGGGTGAATTCAAGCTCCAGCTCACCGCTCAGATATTGCCGCATAAATTCAGCATTTTCGCCGACATAAGAGCTGATCATCTTTCTGACCTGCCTGGTTTGCAGCAAAATCCCGATGCCAAAATCATCAATCCCGGCATTGTTGGAGGCGAATGTTAGGTCCTTGGTGCCTGCCTGTTTGATCGCCTCAAGCAGCAGTTCGGGGATACCGCACAGGCCAAAACCGCCGGCGGCGATGAACATGCCATCATGCAGCACGCCGGCAAGGGCTTCGGCGGCGGTCGCATAGATCTTATTCATTGCTTTGTCCTTGGGTCATCGCTCTGTCCTTGGGAGTGTACCGACTTTGATTAATTGGGCGCGCAAAGCGCAGATCAGTTCTGCCCCGGCGTTTAACTGCACAGAGGAGTATTATTGAAGGCGGCGCTATTTTATAATTTGTGTATTCCGCAGAGCGAAAGTCTTTAACAATCCTATATGGCATGATCAGCTGAACCCTATTCGGCTGCTAGGTCTTTTTGGGTTTCGTGGGGCAGGGGCAGGGGCAGGAGCAAGGGCAGGCGGCACAATTCCGGCCACTGAAAAAGCTATTTTTGAACCGGAATGTCGGTAGAAAAGCGCCTAGAAATGGCCAACAATGCCGCGTGATGGTGGTTCACTCATTCTGCAAAGGGCGGATTAAACTATGCAAAAAACTTTCAAACATGTCGCTATTGTTGGCGCCGGCCTTGTCGGCTGTGGCTGGGCTGTGGTTTTTGCCCTTTCCGGCGCAGAGGTTAAAATTTACGATGAAAACGCAGATGCGCGAACGGGCGTATTGGGCCGTGT
>NVXG01000002.1 GCA_002733805.1 Robiginitomaculum sp.
TGTTACAGCGCTCATTTTTTGGTACACGCCGCGTAAATCCATCGAGCGATTTAGATAGCCGGATGCCCGGTGGCATTGGCCCACGGCGTAAAGCCAACATAGTGCTCCAGCCAGTCACGGGTCGATTCAGGATCAACACTTTGATCAATTTCACCAATTTTAATGGGCGGCGCACCCAATACCGGACTTAAGTGAAAAGCATAGGTTTTATGGAAGGTACGAGCCGCTTCCCGCTCTACCGCAAATTGAGCATAGGCAGCTTTCATGACAGATGGATTCTTGTCGGCAACCAGATCATACAACCACCACGAAAAAGGTTCGAACAATTCGCGCGGCGGCTTTTCTTGCCCCATGCTCTTACCAACATTACTGATGGCCTGATGAGCACCAAATGCCCAAACCGTCATGAACGCATCCCAAAATGGACGCCAGCTATATCCATTGTCTGCTTCTTCAACTTCGTGGCCCAAAGCTTCGCAATATTTGGCCGCCATCAGGACGGCTTTCTTACAATCAGGGTGTACCTCCCGACCATCTGGCGTCGTGGTACGAAATCCAATCCGGTACTTTATGCCCGATCCATCGGCCAGAAATGGCACAGGCAAACCATGGTCAGTGGAGGCCATTTCGGCCATAGCCGTTTTACCATCACGCACCGAACGCGAGACAAACCCACGCACACTGATCTCCCAATCCGAACCATCGGCATCGGGCCAACGCCCACGAGAACCTTTCATGCCAAACAAGCCACAGCAGTTTGACGGAATACGGATCGAGCCGCCACCATCACTGGCTTGGGCGAACGGCACGACACCGGCGGCAACTGCACAGGCCGAACCGCCAGACGACCCACCAGTGGAATGATCCGTGTTCCACGGATTACGGGTTGGCCCCATTGCCAGAGGTTCCGTAGTGGGTAAAAAGCCAAATTCAGGGGTTGAGGATTTCCCGATAGAAACCAACCCGCCGCCTTCCATCACATCAGCAAAGCCAGCATTTTCTTTTGGGGTATATTTCAAGAAGGCCCGTGAACCAAACACGGTTCGCACCCCCTTGGTCGCCACCAGATCTTTAGTCAGGGTCGGAACACCCGAAAATGAACCCTCGGGCAATGGTCCGGCCGCACGGCTTCGCGCCTGATCAAACGATGGCGTCACCATGAAATTCAGCGCTTTATTGGCTTGTTCCGCCCGGCCAATCGCCAGCTCCGTCAGCTCCAGCGAACTTATCTCACCCTTGGCAATCATTTCGCCTTGCGCGGTCGCATCCAACGCAAAGCGCGGCATTTTCTTTACCTTGGTTGGGGTAATGGCCGGTGCAATGGTCGGGTCGGTTTTGGTATAGGGCGCGCAAGCCCCCAATACACCCAAAGCAGCTCCTTGGATTAGCAAATCACGTCTTTTCATGTCTTTCCCCTGTTTTTATACATAACTTTCAAAGCCTAGGCGTGCTCCGGGTCCGGCCCGACCAATACCGACATGGCCAGTTTCGAATCCCGAGCGGAGCGGGCCAACGGACCGGATACAGCCAGATCCGCCGTGCTTAACGTACCGGGTGGTCCCGGAATATGCCCGCGTAATGGAACAATGCCAAAACTGGGTTTATGACCATAAACACCACAAAATGCGGCGGGCACCCGGATAGAGCCAGCCAGATCACTGCCCAATTCCAACGGGGTCATACCGGTTTCCAACGCATCAGTTTTGGGGATATGGGTTTGAAATTCCGGTGCGCCAGCCGTGGTGCGTAACCCTTCAGTTTCATAGGTATCTTTGATGGTCATGGGCAGACCATGCAAGGCACCAGTCGCTTTACCCGCTTTGCGGTCCGCATCGGCTGTTTTGGCCAGAGCAAAAGCGCGATCCCGATCGAATGTAATGATCGCATTGACCTTGTCATTGACTTGGTCGGCCTGACCCAGCAATTGCCCCAGCAACTCGACAGAGGAGAACTCTCCAGCCTCCAATCCTTTGAGTAAGGCTGTCGTATCCTGAAAAACCAAACCCGTCATACGCGCCCACCCGATTAAATCTTCAGGTTGCACTCTGGGCAATTTCCAACAGGAAATCCAGACAAGTTTAGGGCTTTGGCCCGATCAATAGGTTTTAGCGGTAGTATAGGGCTTCAAAGCAGCTCTTCAGCCGGTTGCCACAGCGTCCACTTCGATGCGGCCGTCCAGCACATCGTACATATTGCTGCATTTCAATGCCGCAAACAGCCCGAAACGTCCCAAACGCATGCTGGCATTTTGAGCCAGTTCCAATACGGTTTGCAGCAATTCAAAATTCGCACTCTCATTGGCTACACCCTCATCCGAGGCCATATCGATCAACCAGTCTTCGCCATCAAATTCCAAAAACCCGTATTCACCGCCCTGCCCCAGCAGGTGATCGGTCACAGTTTCAACAAAAGCCCGCTTCCAAGCCTGATCGGTTTTTTCAAATGTTGCGCCAACCGAAAATAGGGTCTCGGCTTCTTCTCTGGTCGCAGGACCATCGCTAAACACCCGGCGTTGCACGGCCAAAGCCTCGCAAACGCTCATTGGTGAAAATTTTGAAATTTGCTGCGCCAACAGCTCACCACGACAAACACCCATAACCCATCTCCTTGTTCCTGATCCTCTTTTCGGGACCATGAACAAGCAGGCTATCAGAACAGGGTTATTTTTCGGTTAGCGGACGTCGGAATTTTCAAAGCGGGATATTATCGTGCTTTTTCCATGGATTGCTTAGCTGTTTGTTTTTGAGAGTCCGTAGCGCGCCAATCACCCGGCGGCGCGTGGCGTGCGGAATAATCACATCATCGATATAACCCCGGCGTGCCGCCACAAATGGGTTGGCAAAGTTATCTTCATACTCTTGGGTTCGTTTGGCAATTTTTTCTGGGTCGCCCGCTTCGGCTCGAAAGATAATTTCCACGGCGCCCTTGGCGCCCATCACAGCAATTTCGGCCGTTGGCCACGCATAATTGATGTCGCCGCGCAGATGTTTTGATGCCATCACATCATAGGCACCGCCATAGGCTTTACGGGTGATAATGGTCACTTTGGGCACTGTGGCTTCGGCATAGGCGAACAGTAGTTTTGCACCATGCTTGATTAGGCCGCCGCTTTCTTGTTTGGTGCCGGGCAGGAAACCGGGCACATCCACAAAGGTTACCAGCGGAATATCAAACGCATCACAAAACCGCACAAATCGCGCTGCCTTTTTGGAGGCATCAATATCCAGAACCCCGGCCAGCACCATCGGTTGGTTGGCGACAAAGCCAACGGTTTTGCCATCCATCCGACCAAAGGCCGTAATGATATTGGCTCCAAAATCGGGCATAATCTCAAATAGATCACCCTCATCAGCCACCCGCTGCAAAACCTCTTTCATGTCATAAGGCATGTTGGGGTTTTCGGGGATCAGGCTATCCAATGCGATCTCATCGCGGTCCGCGTCGTCAAAATGCGGTCGAACCGGTGGTTTTTCTCGGTTGTTGGCGGGCAGAAAATCAATCAACCGCCGAATTTGCACCAGCGCTTCAAAATCATTTTCAAAGGTGCCTTCGGCCACGCCAGACACTTTGCTGTGCATGGCGGCCCCGCCCAATTGTTCATGGGTCACCACTTCATTAGTCACTGTTTTGACTACATCTGGCCCGGTCACATACAAATAGGAAGTATCGCGCACCATAAAGATAAAATCGGTCATGGCCGGTGAATAGACATCGCCCCCGGCGCACGGGCCCATAATCACCGAGATTTGCGGGATCACCCCCGAAGCCAAAACATTGCGTTGAAACACTTCAGCATAACCGCCCAATGCGTCCACGCCTTCTTGGATCCGCGCCCCGCCGCTATCGAACAAGCCAATGATCGGCGCGCCATTTTTGAGCGCCATATCCTGCACTTTGCAGATTTTCTGGGCGTGAGCCAGCGATAGCGAGCCGCCCATCACGGTGAAATCCTTGGCAAAGACGTAAACCAACCGACCATTAATGGTCCCGGCTCCGCTGACCACGCCATCTCCCGGCGTCTTGTTGGCTTCCATGCCAAAGTCAGTGCACCGATGTTCGACAAACATATCGTATTCTTCAAAGGAATTGTCATCGAGCAGCAATTCAAGGCGCTCTCTGGCCGTCAACTTACCCTTGGCGTGTTGACGCTCCATGCGCACAGCTCCGCCCCCGGCTCGTGCGACAGTGCGGCGGGCTTCCAGTTCTTTGATCAACTGATTCATTGGCATGTTCTCCAACTGAATGCTTAGCATTTTCGCAAGGTTACAGGCAAGCGATTGGCTATTCTTGCGCGGCCAGCATAAAGCGGGTCGATGCTTCCAAAAAGGCCAATAGCCCATCGGCTCGCGCTTTGGCCTCTTCGTCCTCGCCCCATTGCTGAATTTGCCAGTCCTCTTCGATCCGCGACAGATCAAAGGCTTGCTGCGCGCCGAGTTTGGCGTCCAACAGGGCAAAACCAAGCACGCACGACCCGAGTAATGCCGAAGCATGCAGCATTGCGGTCAGCGCAAATGGCTCCATGTTCAACGCCGCATTTCGCATGTTTTCTAGTGCATCGAGCGGAATATCGGGCGGAGTCAGGCTGGTGGAAACGCCGAGCCGCGCTCCAAATTTCTCTTCGGCCCAATCCAACCAGATATCCCACTCTTTAACTTGCAGCTCTTGTAAATCTAACGGCTCTGCCACGCGAAAACATAGTAAATCAGATGCCGCAAATCGAACCAGTTCGCCGGCGCTGGCCGCTTTGTTCATGCCCATATGGTCATGGGCCACATTGGCCAACCGACTGATCGGCATAAAGTCGGGCCGAATGGCCTCGGTTTGGGCCTCCCATTCCGCTGCCACCAGTTCGGCTAACGCCTTTGTCGGCAGGCGAAGCACAGAGCGCGCCGGCGTTCGCAAGGTTTTTTCATCCAACATGACGATCCATGATCGCCCCTCTGGTTGGCAGGAAACCGTCTTGAAAAATCGTTTGATGACTGGCTTATCTGATTTCATACCGGCACCGCATCAAAAGGAATGGTCATTCGGTGCTCCTTACCTCGGATCGGGTTAGTTCCATGCCACATATAAGATGGAAACAGTGCCAGCCACCCCGGTTTCGGCGCAAACCAAGTTTCGGCACTATCTGCACCGGGGATGGCAAACGGTGGTTCGCCAAATTTAATCCAGCCTTCCTTGGTTGGTGAATCGGGGACGGCTTTAGGCACTTGCGTATAATATGCGGCGCTGATCCACCCGGCGGGATGGACATGGTTGATGTGAAACCCGCCATCATTTAATCGAGCCGACCACGAGCCGGCAAATTTGTAAGACCCGGTTTTTCGCCGGTATAGAGGATGGGTTTCATCCTCTGGCATGGCATCAATATAGGCGCGAATCGGCTCGTCCAACGCCTGATAATAAGATTGGATCACCGGGTTTTTGCAATGCAATAAATCAATGCTGGTTTGTGAACCATTACGTAATGACTGATAGAGCGGGTGCATGGAAAAATTGTGCAGTTTTTCTATCTCTGCACACAGTTCCTGATTGAACTCTTCTGTCGTTGCGTAGCCGGGCGGCGGCGGTAATGGACAGGGGCGAACCAGTTTGGCGTAATCACATATCCGCTCATATTCCGGTGAGCCAAGCAACCGTAATGCACTGATCCGTAACCCGGTCCAGAACTGGTCATCAGGCAAAACCCGCGCCCCAATATCAGCATGATGTAATGCTTGTTTACCCTGTCCCAGCATCAAATAAGCGCGCGACAGATTAGCCCGAGCCGGCAGGGCATCCGGGTTGATTTTTAAGACAGCTTCCGCATGAAATTTTACATCTTCCGGGGCATTGGCTTTGATATAGAAGTTAGCGAGAGCATGATGAAAATCTGGCCCCGCACCCAGTTTTGCCTCGCCGCGTCCGATGATCGCGATCGCCTGATCAATTTTATCCATTCTGGAGAGGGTTTCCCCGAACAACACATAGAGATTGCGTTCCTCTGGATATTTCTCGATACGCTCTTCAAACAAGTCGTAAATACGATCGTTTTCCTTTTGCATAAATAGCAAATTGCTGACTTCCATCAGGCTGTCCTGATTGGTCGGCTGGATGGTCAGTGCTTCCGCAAAAGCCTGATGTGCCTCGTCAAAACGATTGAGTTTAAGTAAAATTTTTCCCTTGAAGTGAAAATGTGGGTGCCGGTCTGCTGGTGCAGGCTCAGTGCCCATCAGGACGGCCAGCGCGTCTTCACTTTGTTCATTACCATCCAATGCCTTGGCGTGATAATAGCCCAACCCCCGGCCTTGGTACGCACTGGTTTTCAGTACCTGAAAGGATTGTAGGGCCAACTCGGCATTGCCATTTTCCGTCTGGGCGCGAGCCTTTAATAACTGAATGTCCGGCGTGTCTTGATTGCCGGCAAACCCCTGGATCAACTCTAGCGCTTCACCCGGTTTTCCTGTGGTTAGTAAAAGTTCAGCTAATCTGGTCAGGGCTGGGAAATATTCAGGTTGGATACTCAAAATCTGCTGTAGCAATTTTTCAGACTTTGGAAATTCATTTTCCCGGAAATACAGCCCCGCCAGGGTATTCATGGCTTCCACATTTTGGTTGTCAAATGTGATAGATTTCTGGAAATACTGGACAGCTAGATCACTCTTTTGAACTCGGTCATAAATCAGTCCCAACAATTGGCAGGCCTTTGAAGATTTTGGGTATTGCGCCAAAACTGCCAAGCACATGCGTTCTGCCTCAACAGCAGAGCCACCCTGCAATGTCTGCCAAGCATGGGCCAGTTGTTGGTCAGCGGTCATTCCATCGCCTCAAACAGGTTCTGCGGGATTGAGCTCTCAAACCCCAACATATCCATGGCCTGTTTGAAATGCGGCGGAAGCGGACAGATTTGTGAGAATGTGCCGCCAGACGGACTTGGCAAAGTCAAAGACCACGCATGCAGCATCAATTGGTCTGGCAAGCCGCCCAACGGATCGCGATCACAGACATATTTGTGGTCACCTGAGATGGCATAGCCAATTTCGGCCAAATGAAAGCGCAATTGGTGGGTCCGCCCAGTTTCGGGGCGAAGCGCCACCAAGGCCGCTTTTTGTCCGGCACCGGAAACAACCGTATAGAGCGTCCGCGAATACTGTGCTTCGCGCTCCCCATGACGGCCCCAGACCATTTGTTCGCGTTCTTTGGGACCCATTCCCTTTTTCATATAGCCCTTGATGGTCCCTTGTTCTGGGCGTGGGTTACCCAACACAATAGCCAGATAGGTTTTTTCCGCCTTGCGGGATTTGAACGCCTTGGCCAGTGATGCGGTAGCGTTCGGGTTACGGCCCAGCACCAACAACCCGGAAGTATCGCGATCCAGACGGTGTACCAGTTTGGGGATATGCTCACCGTCACTTAACGCGGGTAGCATGCCATCAATATGACGCGGCGTGCCGGTGCCACCTTGTACGGCCAAGCCGGACGGTTTGTTCAAGGCAAACATATTCTGGTCTTCAAAGATCACCATGGATTTGACCAAGGCGCTGTCTTTGGCATTGACCATGGGCCGGGTCGGAAGTTTTGGCACGCTTACATCGAACGGCGGCAAACGCACTTCCATTCCAGTCAGCAACCGGAAATTGGCTTTGGCTTTCTTGCCATCGACCCGGATATCGCCCTTACGCAAGGCTTTTTCGATCTTGCCCTGCCCTAAACCGGGCATACGCCGTTTGATCCAGCGATCAAGCCGGGTGTCATTTTCATCGGCGCCGACTTGTATACTCTGTACCTTGCTCATCCGGCAAACATCTTTCTGGCTATTATCAGACCTAACATCAAGGCCAATACGGACAGCACCACAGAACTAGTGCCATAGAGCACGGCCCCACCCCACGCTTTACGTTGGATCATTTGCACCATCTCCAGTGAAAACGCCGAAAATGTCGTAAAACCGCCGAGCAGCCCCACACCAAAAAACAATCGCAAATCCTTGCCACCGTCTATTTCATAGGCCAACCAGCCAATCAACAGGCCCATGGCGCACCCGCCAACCAAATTGACCGTAAGTGTAGCAATGGGAAATCCGGCATTCGGCCAATGCAATGCAAGCCGACTGACCATGTGTCGAGCCATCGCGCCAAGGCCGCCGCCTAATCCTATTAGCATGAGTGTTTTCATGGGCGGAGTTCTACGCCGCCTCTAGCAAGCCCGCAAACTCATTCTTCAGCTAATTGTTTGCGTAAATCCCGCCATTTGGCCAATCGTTCGGCTACAGCGCGCTCATAGCCACGCCCCGCCGGTTGATAAAACTCTTGTTGTCCCAGCTCGTCAGGAAAGCATGATTGCCCGGAAAAGCTATCTTCCGCTTCGTGGTCATACGAATATCCATCGCCATATCCCAATTCTTGCATCATCTTGGTCGGAGCATTTAACAAATGCTTGGGCGGGGCTAATGATCCGGAGCTGGCAGCCGCCGCCTTGGCCGCCTTAAACGCCGTATAGACCGCATTTGATTTGGGGGCGCAGGCCAGATGGATACATGCTTGGGCCAACGCCAGCTCCCCTTCAGGGCTACCCAACAACCGATAGGTCTCTACGGCTGCCATGACAGTTTGTAAGGCAGATGGATCGGCATGACCAATATCCTCACTGGCCATGCGGACCATTCTGCGAGCCAGATAAAGCGGGTCTGCGCCACCGCCCAGCATCCGGGCCAACCAGTACAGCGCCGCATCTGGGTCAGAACTACGAACTGACTTGTGCAGGGCCGAAATTAAATTGTAATGCTGTTCTCGATTGCGGTCGTATTGTATCGCCCGCTTCTGGACCAGTTTAGCCAAACCATCCGGGTCAAGCTGCGTATCGCCCTCCAAGGCCAGCACTTCTTCAGCCAGATTGAGCAAATACCGACCGTCACCGTCCGCCATGGCACACAGGGCCAAGCGGGCCTCTGTATCCAGCAACAGGCGTTTGCCGGTGCGCTGCTCCACCCGATCCAGCAGTTTGCCCAATGCTGGCTCGTCTAGCCGCTCCAGCACCAACACAGAACACCGAGACAACAAGGCACCATTTAGTTCAAAGGACGGGTTTTCCGTAGTGGCCCCGATCAGGGTAACCACGCCCTGTTCCACGTAAGGAAGAAAGCCATCTTGTTGTGCTTTGTTAAACCGGTGGATCTCATCAACAAACAGCAAAGTCCCCTTGCCGGTCTGTCGCCGTGCAGCGGCTGCATCGAATATTTTACGCAAATCTGCCACACCGGAAAACACCGCCGACAGCAATTCGAAATGTAAATCCGTATGTTTAGCCAGCAAACGGGCGATACTGGTTTTGCCAACTCCCGGTGGACCCCACAGGACCAGCGAAGACAATCTTTGTTGCGCCACCATGCGGCCAATCGGCCCGTCAGCACCCAGCAAATGATCCTGCCCCACCACTTCATCCAAGCAGGTCGGACGCAACAAATCAGCCAGTGGCTGCGGTGCGCTGACCTGTAATCCTGCTGCTTCGAATAAATTGCTCATGGGCGCAGTCTAGCGACCCCATCGTTTCAGGCAAAGGAAAAGGGCTAGGCTTATCTTCGAGTTCGGATCGTAGCTGAAATTTCACGGCCAGCGCGCTCAATTCGCACCGGCCATCTGAGATTACCGTCTGCTGTTTTCAGTGCGCGCAACATATCATCGACCTCGATGATTTCTTCAGCATTCAGCTCAAGAATAATATCACCGGGCCGAATGCCATAATAACTTGCAGCAGAGCGGGATTGCACGGCCAGCACCAACACGCCGTCGAGAAATGGATCCAGCCCTTTTTCTTCGGCCAAAGCAGGCGATAAATTAGCAATTTGCGCGCCGGCAAACGGGTGCTCACCGATCAGCTCAGTTTCTTGCCGAACTGGAATTTCAGGCGCGGCGCGGGTATTTAACTCTTTGTCCATTTCACGGCCATCGCGCAAAATTTGCACCGGGATTTTCTCACCAACCTTGTGAATGGCCAGCCGGAAACGCAAACCCTGTTCCGTATTAATTTCCTGTCCATCAATGCCCAGCACAACATCGCCGCGTTTGATGCCGGCTTTTGCAGCGGCTGCTCCGGGGTAAATCTCTGAAACCAGAATGCCGCGTGGACGGTCCAACCCCAGCGAAGCCGACAAGTCGCGGTCAATCTTCTGCAATCGCGCGCCAAACCATGGCCGTACCACCTCGCCATCCGATATCGCCGATTCGACCACCCGACGCACCATGGCCGAAGGAATGGCAAATCCGATCCCGTTAGAACCGCCCGAACGTGACAATATAATTGTATTCACACCTAGCAACTCGCCTTGCATTGACACCAGAGCGCCGCCCGAATTGCCCGGATTGATTGCTGCGTCAGTTTGTACAAAAAATGCGTAATCACTGGCTCCGACATCGGTTCGGGCCAAGGCAGATACAATACCGCTGGTTACGGTTTGTCCGACCCCAAACGGGTTGCCTATGGCCAGCACCAAATCTCCAACTTCGGTTTTGTTACTATCGGCAAACGACATGAAGGTCAGGGCTTCGCCACCCGTTTCAATTTGTAGCACAGCCAGATCAGTCTTTTCATCAGCCAGCAACAATACCGCATCATATTCGCGCCGGTCAGCCAATACGACCCGCAATTCATCACCGCCGGAAACCACATGATTGTTGGTCACAATCACCCCGTCTTCAGAGATGATTACCCCGGAGCCCAGCGATTGCTGCACGCGTTCTTGCGGGCCAAACATGCCCCGCCCGAACATTCGTTCGAAAAGGGAAGAGCCACCAAACGGTGAACCAGAAGTTCGAATCGTTCGCTTGGAGTACACATTGACCACGGCTGGCGCAGCCAGCTTTACAATGGGTGCATACGATAACTGGGCTTGGACCTGGCTTTGCGGCACAACGCGCAAATCCTGAGCCGTACCGGGAAAGGGCATCGCGCAAAGGATCAACGAAACAGCCCAAGCTTTAGTGGGTAAACTTTTTCTCATAGTGAAGAGAACTCCCCTGAAAACACGGCCAAATCAAGGCCACACAAGCGCGATAACCGGTTTGTAACCAAATAAAAAAGCCCGCCAGAATCTGACGGGCTTCTAAATTCAGATTGGCAATGCCAAATCAGCTCTCGGTCGCTTCCTCGGCAGCAAGGCGCTCACGATCTACCTTGCCTTTGGCTTCCGGGTCGCGATCAACCAGTTCGATCACCGCAATTGGTGCATTATCACCAAAACGAAAACCGGCTTTCAAGACGCGGGTGTAACCACCTTGACGATCTTTGTAACGATCGCCCATGACAGCAAACAATTTTTGAACCGCAGCTTCGTCACGGATCTTGGAAATTGCCCGACGGCGCGATGCTAGATCGCCCTTCTTGGCCAATGTAATCAGTTTGTCGACAATCGGTTTCAGCTCTTTAGCCTTGGGCAGCGTAGTCGTGATCTGCTCATGGGTGATCAGAGACGCAGCCATATTGGCAAACATCGCTTTTCGGTGCTGATGGGTGCGATTGAGTTTGCGGTGGGCAAATCCGTGTCGCATGACAATTCTCCTGGATGATGGCCGGTCCCCGCTGGAACCGGCTTCTGGTTAGATTAAATCTTCAAATTTCTTGGCCAGCTCTTCAATGTTTTCTGGCGGCCAGCTCGGGGCTTCCATGCCCAGATGCAGACCAAGACCGGAAAGCACTTCCTTGATCTCGTTCAAGGATTTGCGGCCAAAGTTCGGGGTACGAAGCATTTCAGCTTCGGATTTCAAAATCAGATCGCCGATGTAAACGATATTGTCGTTTTTCAGGCAATTGGCAGAGCGAACCGAAAGTTCCAACTCATCAACCTTTTTCAGCAAGGTTGGGTTGAAATCCAATGGTTGGGCTTCTGCGGCAGATTTATCTTCTTCTGGCTCTTCAAAGTTGATGAAGACTTGAAACTGATCCTGCAAAATGCGTGCAGCAAAAGCCACGGCATCTTCTGGTGTGACCGATCCATCGGTTTCCACGTCCAACAGCAAACGGTCATAGTCAAGAACCTGACCATCACGGGCATTCTCTACAGAATACGAAACGCGCCGGACCGGAGAGAATAGCGAATCAATCGCGACCAATCCAATCGGTGCATCTTCCGGACGGTTTTTGTCAGCCGGAACATAGCCCTTGCCATTACCCACAGTGAATTCCATGCGGACTTCCGCACCATCATCCAACGTACACAGAACGTGATCTTTATTGAGGATCTCGATATCGGCAGTTTCTTCGATCATGCCAGCGGTAACTTCACATGGGCCAGTTGCTTTCAAAACAACCCGGCGTGAACCTTCGACATGCAAACGAAGTGCAATTTTTTTAATATTCAGAACAATATCGGTAACGTCTTCACGCACACCTTGAATCGATGAAAATTCATGAACCACACCGTCAATCTGCACTGCGGTTACGGCTGACCCTTGCAAGGATGACAACAAAACGCGGCGCAAGGCATTACCAATGGTCATGCCAAATCCGCGTTCCAGCGGTTCAGCAATAATCCGAGCCCGAAAAGAGCCATCACCTTTAGGTTCGATGACTGGTTTCATTGGGTGGATAAGTTCCTGCCAGTTTTTTTCCAGCATGTGGCTGATCCTTCTTCTAATCTGTAAATCGCCGAGACCGGCAATATCATTTAATTGGTAGGTGTTAAACGCGACGTCGTTTTGGCGGGCGGCAACCATTATGCGGGATCGGTGTTACGTCCCGAATTGTGGTGATGGTCAAACCAACCGCCTGTAACGCACGAAGCGCTGATTCGCGGCCCGAACCTGGCCCGCATACATTTACTTCTAATGTTTTCATGCCATGGTCCATGGCTTTCTTACCGGCATCTTCTGCGGCCATCTGCGCGGCAAATGGCGTGGATTTACGAGAACCCTTAAAGCCCATTGTGCCAGCGGTCGACCAAGCAATCGTATTACCCTGTGCATCGGTAATGGTGATAATGGTATTGTTGAAACTCGCGCTTACGTGTGCGACGCCAGACGAAATGTTTTTTCGGTCGGCGCGACGAACGCGAGATGTTGTTGTTGATTCATTTGCCATATCGGTAAATCTCTACTTCTTCTTGCCAGCGATCGCGCGGGCTGGACCCTTGCGTGTACGGGCATTGGTGTGGGTGCGTTGGCCGCGAACCGGCAATCCCCGCCGATGGCGCAGACCACGGTAATTACCAAGGTCCATTAGCCGTTTGATATTCATTGAAACTTCACGACGCAAATCGCCTTCAACCTGAAAATCCCGATCAATGGTTTCGCGAATGGAAAGCACTTCGGCATCACTCAGCTCATTCACCCGGCGCTCTGGCGCGATATTGTTCTTTTCGCAAATTTCCTTCGCACCCGCCGGGCCAATCCCGTGAATGTAGCAAAGGGCGATTTCGACCCGTTTATTGGTCGGAATATTTACACCGGCGATACGTGCCAAGATGCTCTCTCCATAACAAAACCGCAAAAGGGAACGCCCCGAGCACCGGCATGGTGGTCAGTGGTTCAACGCCCTTTCGCGAGAGGCGCTTTTATAGCTGTACCGAGCCGTCCGTCAACCGCCCATACACCCAAAAATCAGCCTCTATCCAACATACTTGCAACACCGAGGGCAACCTCGTCTATTGCACACATGCCATCCACTTCTCTCAACAACCCTTGTTTTGTATAAAACGGCAACAAAGGTGCTGTCTGCGTATTATAGGCATCAAGGCGAACCTGGAACGTCTCCGGGTTATCATCCTTGCGGCCTTGGTCTTCAAAACGTTTGGTAATTCGGTCCAGCAAGGCTGCATCCTTAACCACCAATCGAATCACTGCATCCAGTTTCATCGACTTAGCCGCCAAAAGCTGGTCCAGCGCTTCGGCTTGCGCGATGGTGCGCGGAAAGCCATCAAAAATAAATCCTGGCACATCCGGATGGGCAACAATGTTGGCCGCAATCAGCTCGCAAACAATTTCATCAGAAACCAATGCGCCAGACTTCATCACTGCGCTGACCTTCTGCCCCAAAGCAGACTGGGAGCTCACTTCAGCCCGCAGCATGTCGCCAGTTGATAGTTGCACCAGTCCACGGTCCTGCACCAGCCGCTTAGCCTGCGTGCCCTTGCCCGCGCCGGGAGGACCAAAAATTACCAAATTCATCTGCGCCGCCCCCGCATGCGGGATTTTTTGATCAGCCCTTCATATTGATGGGCAATCAGGTGCGATTGAATTTGTGCGACCGTATCCATAGTCACCGAGACCACAATCAAAATGGAAGTGCCGCCGAGATAATACGGAACAGCAAAAGCATTCATGACAAATACCGGCATCAAACAAACAGCAGTCAGATAGAGCGCACCGATCAAGGTCAGGCGGGTCAGAACATAGTCTAAGTATTTGGCAGTGCGTTCACCTGGACGAATACCTGGCAGAAACCCGCCATTTTTACGCAAATTATCTGCTGTCTCTTCGGGGTTGAACACGATCGAGGTATAAAAGAAGCAAAAGAAAATGATCCCGGCCGCATAAAGCGCCATGTACATCGGCTTGCCATTACCCAATTGCGCGACAACCACTCGCAACCAATCCGGACCGGATTGGGCCGAAAAACCGGCAATGGTGGCGGGTAACAACAACAGGGACGAAGCAAAAATTGGTGGAATAACCCCCGGCGTGTTCAGTTTCAGCGGTAGGAAGGACGAATCACCGCCCATCATTTTGTTGCCGTGCTGTCGCTTAGGGTACTGGATCAACAATCTTCGTTGCGATCGTTCGACAAACACGATGAATAAAATCACCCCGATCGCCAGTACAAAGATGATCAGAAGCGCAATGGGGGCGAGTGAACCCTGACTGGCCATTTGCAAGGTCTGCACCACGGCACCCGGTAATGCGGCAACAATACCGGCAAAAATCACCAATGAAATACCATTACCAACACCGCGCGCGGTAATTTGCTCGCCGAGCCACATCAAAAACATGGTGCCGCTGACTAGGGTAAATACGGTGGACGCCCGGAAGAACCAACCGGGATCAACCACAACACCTTGTGAATTTTCCAGACTGATCGCAATGGAAAACGACTGCACAACAGCCAAGATAACCGTCAAATAGCGGGTATATTGGTTGAGGGTTTTGCGACCCGCTTCGCCATCTTTTTTGAGCGCCATCAAGGATGGAACCGTGGCTTGCATCAATTGCATGATAATCGAGGCCGAAATGTACGGCATCACAGTCAGCGTAAACACCGCTAGGCGTTGTACCGCACCACCGGAGAAAATGTTGATCATTCCCAACATGCCACCGGATTGATTTTCAAAAACCTGTGCATAGGCATCAATATTGATGCCCGGCATCGGGATATAGGTACCCAACCGGTAGACGATCAACGCGCCAATGGTGAACCAGATCCGCGCCTGCAATTCCTTGGCTTTGCCAAAGGCGCTAAGGTTCATATTGGCGGCGAGTTGTTCAGCGGCTGATGCCATAAACAGGTTTCCTTACCCTTGTCGGTAAGCGTTCAGGGTTGAACGCCCCTTATTTTTTTGCAGCTTTGGTCTTAGCTTCTGGCGCTTTGACCTCTGGCAGAGTGACTTTGCCACCGGCTTTTTCAACTGCAGCAATCGCCGCAGGAGTTGCACCGGCAACACTGATCTCTACTTTGGTCTTCAAAGTGCCTTTTGCAAGGAGGCGAACGCCATCCAGCTCGCGACGCAGTACGCCAGCAGCCACCAATACCTTGCCATCAATGGCTTTTTTGGCATCAATTTTCTTGGCATCAATCGCAACTTGCAACCGGCCGAGGTTCAGCTCAGCCCAACGCATACGATTTGGCTTGTTAAAGCCCCGTTTTGGCAGGCGCATATGCAATGGCATTTGCCCCCCCTCAAAACCTTTGATCGCAACGCCAGAGCGTGATTTTTGACCCTTTACGCCACGGCCCGCTGTTTTGCCCTTGCCAGAGCCAGGTCCGCGACCCAGTCGCTTGCCTTTCGGTGTTGCACCGGAATTGTCAGAAAGTTCGTTCAAACGCATGATATTCTTCTCCAGGAAGTCTGAAACTCAGAGTTCCTTCAACCTTTTTCTTCAACAATCTCAACCATATGCGAGATCTTGTTAATCATACCACGTACCGAAGGTGTATCTTCTAGTACCCGGGTCCGTCCGATTTTACCAAGGCCCAGCCCCACCAAAGTTGCCCGTTGATCTTTGGGGCGGCGGATTGCTGAACCGGTTTGGCGTACGGTGACGGTTTTCTTGTTCTTTGCCATAATTCGTCTCTTCTCAAGCCTGATCTAAATCAGGCGTCGCTGTTAACCGCATCTGGTGCGCTGGCACCGTCCTGACGGCGAGCCACCAGATCAGATACTTTTTTACCCCGTTTGGCGGCAACGCCTCTTGGGCTTGTTTGCTTTTTAAGCGCATCCATCGTGGCGTGAACCATGTTGTACGGGTTCGAAGACCCTTTACTCTTGGCTACGACATCCTGCACGCCCAGGCATTCAAATACCGCACGCATTGGACCGCCTGCGATGATGCCAACCCCGGGAGGAGCCGCGCGCATCAAAACCTTGCCAGCACCGTGACGACCGTTTGAGTCGTGATGCAGGGTCCGGCCTTCACGCAATGGAATGCGGACCATGGTTTTCTTGGCAACTTCCGTAGCCTTGCGGATTGCTTCTGGAACTTCACGGGCTTTACCGTGTCCATAGCCAACCCGGCCTTTTTGATCGCCAACTACCACAAGTGCGGCGAAGCTGAAACGACGCCCACCTTTAATGGTTGCCGCTACGCGATTGATGAAGACGAGTTTGTCAACAAACTCATCGCGATCGTCGTCGTCGCGCCGTTTACGGCCTCTGTTTTCATTTGGGCGTGCCATTTTGCTCCGCTCTCCTAAAACTGCAGACCACCGTCACGCGCGGCTTCCGCCAGCGCTTTGACGCGTCCGTGATAAATATAACCACCGCGGTCGAATACCACAGCTTTTACGCCAGCCGACTTGGCTCGTTCGGCAATCAATGCACCCACAGCAGTAGCCGCTGAAATATTGCCAGTAGCCTTGGCTGTTTTGGCAACGTCTTTTTCCATCGAAGACGCTTGGGCCAATGTTTTGCCACTCCCATCGTCGATGAGCTGTGCATAAATGTATTTGTTTGACCGAAAAACCGACAAACGCGGTTGCCCACTGGCCAGTTTTTTCAATCTGACCCGGGTACGCATCGCCCGGCGAGTTCGAATATCTCTTGGATTTTTCATGGCTTATTTCTTCTTGCCTTCCTTGCGCCGCACGTATTCGCCGACATAGCGGACACCTTTGCCTTTATAAGGCTCTGGTGGGCGATAACTGCGAATTTCTGCTGCAGTTTGTCCAACAACCTGTTTCTCAATACCGGTAATTTTGATCTGGGTCGGTTTTGCAACCGTCAGAGTAATCCCGGCCGGTGGCTGGTAGGTAACATCGTGCGAAAACCCGAGTTGCAGGCCCACTGCAGAGCCCTTCATCGTGGCGCGATACCCCACGCCGTGCAATTCTAGGTTTTTTTCATAGCCGTTCAAAACGCCTTCAACCATGTTTGCAACCAACGTGCGTTGCATGCCCCACATTGCGCCAGCCCGTTGGCTGTCATCAATCGGGGAAATGCTGACGATCGCACCGTCCAAAGTCGGTTTTACTTCCTTGACAAATGTCATGGACAGCTCGCCCTTTGGACCTTTAACGGTCAGTGTTTTGCCGTCCAGACTGCCGGTTACACCAGCAGGAAGTTCGACAGGCTGTTTGCCAATTCGTGACATGCTTCGATCCTTCCTAACTGATATGACAGAGAATTTCGCCGCCAACATTGTGTTCGCGGGCGGCCGTATCTGACATCACACCTTTGGAGGTGGACAAGATCGCAATGCCGAGACCGTTTTGCACACGGGGCAAATCTCTGACGGAGGAATAAACACGACGGCCAGGTTTGGAAATACGTTTGATTTCCGAAATTACCGGCGCGCCTTCATAATATTTCAACTCAATGTCGAAGGAAGCAAATCCGTCTTTTTCCACTTCGGAATAGCCACGAATATAGCCTTCATCCTGCAACACATCGAGCACACGCTTGCGTAATTTTGATGATGGGGTGGAAGTAACTCCACGGCCACGCATTAACGCATTACGGATGCGGGTGAGCATATCGCCCAGAGGGTCATTGACATACATGGTCCTCGTTCTCCCTTACCAGCTCGACTTGACCATGCCCGGAATCATGCCCTGATTGGACAATTCCCGAAGCGCGATCCGCGACATTTTTAATTTACGATAATACCCACGCGGACGACCGGTGAGCTCACAACGATTACGCACCCGAACACTGGCTGAGTTGCGAGGCAATTCAGACAATTTCAGTTGCGCCGCAATCCGCTCTTCAATGGGCAGATCGCGATTACGTGCAATTCCCTTCAACTCAGCGCGTTTGCCAGCAAATTTTATTACCAGACGCTTGCGCTTGTTGTTTCGTTCTATGGCGCTTTTCTTAGCCATGTATTTGTTCCTTCCAAGTGCGGACAATTGCCCGCTTAATCCATTGCGTTAATTCGTTTTTCCGGGAAACGGAAAATTGAATTCTGCCAACAGTGCTCTTGCTTCATCATCGGTTTTTGCAGAGGTGCAAACCACGATATCCATGCCCCAGATCTGATCAATTTTGTCGTAATCAATTTCCGGGAATACGATGTGTTCTTTCAAACCCATCGCAAAATTTCCATTGCCGTCAAAGCTTTTGTCATTCAGGCCGCGAAAATCTCGCACCCGTGGCAAAGCTATGTTGACCAAGCGATCAATGAATTCATACATCCGTTGCCCGCGCAAAGTCACTTTTGCACCAATTTTCATGCCTTCACGCAATTTGAAACCCGCAATGGATTTGCGCGCAAGGGTTACTTGGGCTTTTTGACCGGCGATCTGGGTCAAGTCACCCTGAACGCTGACAATCTTTTTCGAATCCTGTACAGACTCACCCACTCCCATATTCAGAACGATTTTTTCGATCTTGGGAATTTGCATTTCATTTTTATACCCGAACTTTTCCGTCATATTTGAACGGATTTCGTCGCGGTATTTTGCCCGCAAACGCGGTTCATATGTTGCCTTAGCCATCGATTACCTCACCGGATTTTTTGGCAAAACGTACTTTTTTGCCATTTTCCAGAAACTTGAATCCCACGCGTGTTGCTTCACCGGTTTTCGGATCAACAATCGCCAGATTGGACATATGAAGACTGGCTTCCTTGTCCTTAATCCCACCCGCATCATATTGGGTGGGCTTGGTGTGACGCTTGACCATGTTCAAGCCAGAGACAAATGCGCGGTTGGTCTCGGTTACGACTTTCATAACCTCGCCTTTGCGGCCCTTGTCTTTGCCGGCCAGCACAATCACGTTGTCACCTTTTTTAATTTTCGACGCCATTACAGCACCTCCGGTGCCAAAGAAATAATTTTCATGTGTTTCTTGGCACGCAGTTCGCGAGGAACAGGGCCAAAAATACGAGTTCCGAGTGGCTCACCGTTTTGATTGATAATCACCGCAGCATTGCCATCAAAACGGATCACTGAACCATCATCGCGCTGGATCGCTTTCGCGGTCCGAACGACAACAGCCTTGCGAACTTCGCCTTTTTTAACTTTGCCGCGCGGAATCGCTTCCTTGATCGACACCACAATGATGTCGCCCACATGGGCATAACGGCGTTTTGAGCCGCCCAGCACTTTGATGCACTGCACCCGCTTGGCACCGGAATTATCGGCAACTTGCAAATTGGTTTGCATCTGGATCATAGAGGTCTCTCCTTAAATCGGTTCCGGACAAAGCCGTTAACCGACTACTTCCCAGCGTTTCAGTTTGGACTTGGGTGAACATTCTTGAATGCTCACGTTCTGCCCTACTTTGCAGGCATTGTTTTCATCATGGGCATGATACCGCTTGGAACGACGAACTGACTTACGCAGCAATGGATGCTGAAAAGTCCGCTCGACTTTAACCACTACGGTTTTGGCGCCTTTGTCGCTAACGACAACGCCTTGCAAAAGACGTTTTGGCATTACCCTTCTCCTTTAACTTCGTTCGCCTTCTGGCGAAGAACAGTTTTAATTTGCGCGATAGACCGGCGAACTTTTCTGACGTTCGAGGTGTTTTCGAGCTGGCCCGTAGCTTGTTGAAAACGAAGGTTGAATTGTTCTTTTTTCAAAGACAACAACTCATCGCTCAACTGTTCAGCAGTTTTGGACCGTACATCTACAATCTTCATAACCTTCTCCTTCACGCTCCCGAATTTTCACCCGGGCGGGTGACGATCTTGCATTTGATCGGCAATTTGGCAGCGCCAAGTTCTAGAGCATGACGCGCAATGACCTCATTTACCCCATCGATTTCAAACAGAATCCGGCCTGGTTTGACTTTAGCAGCCCAGAATTCGACCGAACCCTTACCTTTACCCATCCGAACTTCGGTTGGTTTTTTCGATACCGGCACGTCCGGGAAAATCCGGATCCACACCCGACCAGCCCGATTCATACGGCGGGTAATTGCCCGACGTGTTGCCTCGATTTGGCGCGCAGTAATCCGCTCCGGCTCCAACGCTTTGAGGCCAAATGCCCCAAAGTTAAGTGAAGAGCCACCCTTGGCCATACCCTTGATACGACCCTTGTGCATCTTGCGAAATTTGGTTTTCTTTGGTTGCAACATAACCTTGCCCTATTTCCTACCCTTAGGTCCGAGCCGAACGGGAACGATTTTCCCCGGCTTTTTCGGCGCGACGATCCTGAGCCATCGGGTCATGTTCCATGATCTCACCTTTGTAGATCCAGACCTTGATCCCGATAATGCCCATAGCCGTCATCGCTTCGGCAGTTCCATAATCAATATCGGCGCGCAATGTATGCAAAGGCACAGAACCGTCATGATACTGCTCATCCCGAGCAATTTCTGCACCGCCAAGACGACCGCTCAATTTAATTTTGCAACCCAAAGCACCCATTCGCATGGTGGTTTGCAAAGAACGTTTCATTGCCCGGCGAAACGCCATCCGGCGTTCCAGTTGTTGGGCAATACCATCGGCAACCAAGATCGCGTCCATTTCAGGCTTACGTACTTCAATCAGATTCACAGAAACTTCGCCATCAACAAATTGGCTGATGTCCCGGCGCAGCTTTTCAATATCCGCACCTTTTTTGCCGATGACCACACCCGGACGAGCCGTGTGAATGGTAATCCGGCATTTTTTGTGCGGACGCTCGATTATAATTTTCGAAACACCGGCCTGTTTCATCCGCTGTTTGATATATTTGCGTAACTTCAGGTCCTGATGCAGCAAGTCGCCATAATCGCGCGAGTTTGCATACCATCTGGAATCCCAGGTCCGATTGATACCGAGACGAAGCCCGATTGGGTTAACTTTGTGCCCCATCAGGCAGCCTCCTCTACTTCACGAACCACAATTGTGATTTCCGAGAATGGTTTCAGGATTTTGGCAGAACGACCGCGCGCTCTGGCCCGCCACCGCTTCATCACCAAGTTTTTACCAACGAATGCCTGCGCCACAACCAATTGGTCAATATCCAGACCGTGATTGTTTTCCGCATTAGCAATCGCGCTTTCCAGACATTTGCGAACGTCTTTGGCAATCCGCTTGCGCGAAAATTGCAATTCGTTCAATGCCTTTTCAACCTTCATGCCACGAATGGACTGGGCAACCAGATTGAGTTTCTGAGCCGAGGTCCGCAGCATGCGGGTCTTGGCCAGAGCTTCAAGCTCACCAACGCGACGGGGATTATTCTTACTTGCCATAACGACTAACCCCGCTTCGCTTTTTTGTCAGACATGTGGCCATAATAGGTCCGAGTTGGCGCAAATTCGCCAAGCTTATGACCGATCATATCCTCAGTGATGATCACCGGAATAAACTTGTGACCATTGTGCACCTGGAAGGTGACGCCAACAAATTGTGGCAGAATGGTTGACCGGCGTGACCAGGTCTTGATGGGTCGCTTGCGAGTATCCTCAAGGGCTTTTTCAACCTTTTTGAGGATGTAACCGTCAACAAACGGACCTTTCCAAACAGAACGTGGCATCTCTTAACCTCTACCGTTTTTTCTTCAGATGACGACTGCGAACAATCAATTTGTCCGAAGCCTTGTTTTTCTTACGAGTGCGCGCACCCTTGGTTGGCTTGCCCCACGGCGTAACCGGGTGACGACCACCAGAGGTCCGACCCTCACCACCACCATGCGGGTGATCGACCGGGTTCATGGCAACACCACGAACCGACGGGCGACGACCCAACCAGCGATTGCGACCAGCTTTACCCAGATTGATATTGCTGTGATCCGCATTGGAAACCGCGCCGATCGTGGCCAGACAAGTATCCGGGATCAGACGCATTTCGCCAGAGCGCAACCGAACTTGTGCAAACCCACCATCACGACCAACCAATTGTGCATAGGCACCGGCTGAACGGGCGATTTGCGCGCCTTTCAGTGGTTTCATTTCCAGATTGTGTACGACCGTACCAACCGGGATTTTGCGTAAAGGCATGCAATTGCCTGGCTTGATGTCCGCACCGTCCATCGACGAGATGACTGTATCACCCTCGGCGATGCGCTGCGGCGCAACAATATAGCTTCTTTCGCCATCGGCATATTCGATCAGCGCAATAAACGCTGTCCGGTTCGGATCATATTCGATCCGCAACACTGTGGCGCTTACGTCAAACTTGGTCCGTTTGAAATCAATAATCCGATACAAACGTTTGGCACCACCACCCCGGCGACGCATGGTGATGCGCCCGGCATTGTTGCGTCCGCCTTTTTTGGACAAACCTTCAGTCAGCTTCTTTTCCGGGCGACCTTTGTACAAGTGAGAGCGATCTACTTGTACCAGCGCACGGCGCGAAGGCGATGTCGGATTGAATGTCTTGAGAGCCATCTTCCTCGATCCCTATTCCTACAGGCCCGTCGTGATGTCGATGGAATGGCCTTCCTCGAGCGTCACGATGGCTTTTTTGACATCCACTCGTGTCCCAAGGCGTCCGCGAAACCGCTTAGTTTTGCCTTTGGTCAGAATGGTATTAACTTTGGAAACCTTGACCTTGAATAAAGCTTCAACGGCCGAGGCAATTTCCTTTTTATTGGCAGTCAGGAGCACTTTGAAAACCACTTTGTTGTCTTCCGACATCAAGGTTGCCTTCTCGGTAATCACCGGAGCCAAAATCGTATCATAGTGTTGAGCGCTAATCATTTGAAGCGAGCCTCCAAAGCTTCCAGCGCTGCTTTAGTCAGCACCAGTTTGTGACGGCGAAGCACGTCGTACACATTGATCCCAGCAATGGGCAGCGCATCCACATTGGGTAGATTACGTGCAGCCAGTGCAAAGTTTTCGTCGAGCTTCTCACCACCGATAACCAGCACATTGGTCAGGCCAAGTTTTGCCAGCGAATCTTTCAATTGCGTGGTTTTTGGCGCTTTCATGGTCTCGTTATCGAGAATGACCAGCTCACCGGCCCCTGCTTTGGCGGAAAGCGCATGCTTCATAGCCATCAAACGAACGCTTCTTTGCAATTTGTGTGCATGAGAGCGAACTCGTGGCCCGTGAGCGCGAGCCCCACCAATGAAGATATTTGAGCGTTTTGAACCGTGACGCGCTGTGCCGCCACCTTTTTGTTTGCCCCAACGCGCACCGGTACGAGAAATTTCACCCCGGGTTTTGGTTTTATGGGTGCCAGCCTGACGCTTGGCCAGCTGATAGCGCACCATGCGGTGCAAGATGTCTTTGCGCGGCTCCAGCCCGAAAATAGTATCGGAGAGTTCAACCGTGCCGGCGCTCTTTGAGGCCAATGTTGTGACGTCGAGTTTCATTGCCCGTCATCCTTTTGTTCAGTTGCAGCTTCAGCCGGTGCTTCTGCTGGTGGTGTTTCTTCCGCCACAGGTTTTGCTTCGCGCAATACACCCGGCACTGGCAAATCCATACCCGGACCTTTGACTGCATCACGAATTTCAACCCACATGCCTTTTGAGCCAGGAATGGCACCACGAACTAGAACCAGATTGCGCGCATCATCAATGCGAACAACTTCTAGGTTTTGCTGGGTACGTCGTTTTGAACCCATATGGCCGGCCATTTTCTTGCCCTTGAACACCTTGCCAGGGTCCTGACACTGACCAGTTGAACCGTGACTACGGTGAGAAATGGAAACACCGTGTGTCGCCCGCAAGCCCTTAAAGTTATGACGCTTCATGGCACCGGCAAAACCCTTACCAATGGTCACGCCGGCCACATCAACTTTTTGTCCGGGGACAAAATGTTTGGCTGACATTTCAGAACCAACCTCAAGAAGGCAATCTTCGGTCACCCGAAATTCGACCACTTTACGTTTTGGTTCAACTTTGGCTTTGGCAAAGTGACCACGCATTGATTTGGAAGTACGCTTTACCTTGGCAATTCCAGCGCCAAGTTGCAGCGCAACATACCCATTGTCTTCGACATTGCGGGTAGCAACGACCTGACAATTATCAACATGCAGCACAGTTACCGGAATGGCTTCACCGTCATCGGCGAAAATCCGGCTCATGCCCAGTTTTTTTGCAATAAGACCCGAACGCATGATTACGCCCCCAGCTTGATTTCTACGTCAACACCAGCCGACAGATCGAGCTTCATCAGCGCGTCTACGGTTTGTGGTGTTGGATCTACAATATCCAGAACCCGTTTGTGTGTCCGAATTTCGAACTGCTCACGGGACTTCTTGTTCACATGCGGTGACCGGTTCACGGTGAATTTCTCAATCCGTGTCGGCAATGGAATCGGCCCACGAACCGAAGCGCCTGTGCGCTTGGCTGTGTTGATGATTTCCAACGCCGATGCATCAAGCACCCGGTGATCAAATGCCTTAAGGCGGATACGAATATTTTGACGGTCCATCTTGGATTCCGATACCTCTATTTGAACAAAAGAAGCGGCGCTGAAGAAGCTTCCCTAGCGCCGCTGGTATTCTTTACTCTACGATTTTGCTAACCACGCCGGCACCAACGGTGCGGCCACCTTCACGGATGGCAAACCGAAGCTTGTCTTCCATGGCGATCGGCTGGATCAGCTCAACATTGATATTCACATTATCGCCAGGCATCACCATTTCGGTGCCTTCTGGCAAGGTAACAACACCGGTCACATCGGTGGTGCGGAAGTAAAACTGTGGACGGTAGTTATTAAAGAACGGCGTGTGACGACCACCCTCATCCTTGGTCAGGACGTAAGCCTCACCAATAAACTTGGTGTGTGGCGTGATTGAACCCGGCGCACAAAGCACCTGGCCACGTTCCACATCTTCACGAGCAACACCACGAAGCAGCGCGCCGATATTGTCGCCAGCCTCTCCGCGATCCAGCAATTTGCGGAACATTTCAACACCAGTACAAACTGATTTCTGTGTGTCACGGATCCCAACGATTTCAATCTCGTCAGCCACATTGATCACACCGCGCTCAACCCGACCAGTAACCACCGTACCGCGACCAGAGATCGAGAACACATCCTCAATCGGCATCAAGAAGGGTTGGTCAATCGCCCGTTCCGGCTGTGGAATATACTCATCAACCGCTGCCATCAGCTTTCTGATGCTTTCCTCGCCGATCTCAGGATCACGGCCCTCCAGTGCTGCCAAAGCAGAACCGGCAATAATCGGAATGTCATCACCCGGATAGTCATACGAAGACAACAATTCACGAATTTCCATCTCAACCAGCTCGAGCAACTCATCGTCGTCAACCTGATCAACCTTGTTCATGTAAACAACCAGAGCCGGCACACCAACCTGACGCGCCAACAAAATGTGCTCGCGGGTTTGTGGCATTGGACCATCGGCTGCGCTCACAACCAAAATACCGCCATCCATCTGCGCCGCGCCGGTGATCATGTTCTTCACATAATCAGCGTGACCCGGACAATCCACGTGGGCGTAGTGACGATTTTCCGTCTCATACTCAACGTGGGCTGTCGAAATGGTAATGCCCCGCGCTTTTTCTTCAGGCGCAGCATCAATATCGGCATAATCCTTGAATTCACCAAAATACTTGGTAATCGCCGCCGTCAACGTCGTCTTGCCATGGTCAACATGACCAATCGTGCCAACGTTCACATGCGGCTTATTACGCTCAAACTTCTCTTTTGCCATTTCGACACTTCCTGTAGTTTATGCGGCACCCGGAACACCCGGATGCCGCGATTGGTTATCCTTCGATGTGCAATCGCCCATCGTCTATTTGAATTTCGATCCGATGACCACCTGTATCCAGGTCACCATCAAACGAATCGACAACAATATCCCCAGAACCGGAGACATACACTTTTACGCCGCTGGCATGGCCGAAAAAGCCAATATCACCAGAGCCGCGAATGCTGGCTTCCAGTGGCGCAGCTTGACCGCCTGCCACTTTGATATCGCCAGAACCATTAATACTCAAATCAACTTCGCCAGTTGCGCTGCCAACTTCAATATCGCCAGAACCATTGATCGAGGCCTGTAATGCTTGCACGATTCCGACCTCAATATCGCCAGAACCGTTAATACGCAACTCAGCATCGCCACTAACTGCGCCAACTTTTACATCACCGGAACCGTTTACACCAACGTACAAAGCACCACCAACCAGTCCGACCTGGATATCGCCAGAACCATTGACCTTGGCTTTTAGATCACCAGTCACATCACCGACGCTAAAATCACCGCAACTGTCTATCGACAAATCAGCCGATCCCAAATTTCCAGCTTTGCCGAACACTGCGCCACCACGGATCGACAGATCAGTGCCGATTGGTACATGAATCCGGTAGCTCGGATAATCCAGAATGTCGTGTTTGCTGCCGCCTTTGAGGCGCACTGAAACCACGTCGTCTTTACCTAAAAACTTGCCACGTGAATTGCAGGAACGAACCCGCACTCGATCACGGTAGTGAATTTTGGCCACGCCATTTTTGACATCGACCTGCGGCAAATCCATCACGCCGGTACCCGGCTCCATGTCCAATCGAACCTCGGAACCAGTGGTGGTAATGATTTCGACCATTCCAACTAGGTTTTCCAACCGAATGGAATTCGCCGAAAAGGTTTCGGCCTGCACATGGGTGGCGGCCATCAGGGCCAGACTGGAAGTTACCGCAAAGAGAGCTATTTGTTTCATGGGTTTCATTTCAATTTCTCCATTAAAGTTCATCATCAACTCTCTACAGATGCGACCTAAGCCCCAGATGGATGAATTGTGAACGTCTTTTCATGAAGTTCTGCAACTAGATGTGCTCAACCTAAGCAAAATACAAGGCTTGGACAATGGAGCGGGTAGCGGGGATCGAACCCGCATCTTCAGCTTGGAAGGCTGTGACTCTACCATTGAGCTATACCCGCCTTGCACATTGTCCGGCTTGTTTGCCTGCGATTTTGCACCTCTGCACTTGATCGAACCGATCTCAAGGAAATGGTGGAGGGGATTGGATTCGAACCAATGTACGCTCTCGCGGCCAGATTTACAGTCTGGTGCCTTTAACCACTCGACCACCCCTCCATGTTACATTTCCTCAACCGACGGAATTCGTATCATGCAGTTGCAAAAAAAATTGCCTTTCACCCATCAAAAAAGAAGCCTCTGCCACTTCATCCATTTCCAAGGGACGAAAAATGCAAAGACTTTGCCAAAACTTAAGGATGCGGAATATAGAGAAGACTTTGAAAAGTCGCAATGAGGAAAATTGATTTTTTATGCCCCATAAGCACAAAAAAAACACACGACCAAAATCTGCAAAAAACCCCGCTAATTCAACAGGTAAGCTGTGGATATGGGGCACCCATGCGGCGGAAGCTGCGCTAAATAATCCCCGACGCAAGATCAATCAGGTGCTGGCGACTCGCAATAGCCTGGTTCTTTTGAAAAAAACCAAAGACTTTGGGCAGGTAAATCCGGTGGAGCCACAAAGAATCACCGAAGCCCTGCCCAATGGTGCGGTGCATCAGGGAATTGCCCTGCAAATTGACCCCCTACCCGGCATACCACTCGATCAGGTGCTGTCCTCAACCCACGGCCCCTTGGTCATGTTGGACGGCGTGACTGACCCGCGCAATATCGGGGCGATCTTCCGCTCGGCCGCTGCGTTTGGTGCTGCGGCCATCATTACCCAAGATCGCCACACCCCGGTTTTGTCCGGCGTGTTGGCCAAAGCGGCTGCCGGAGCCATCGAGTGTGTGCCACACATTGCCGTGGTCAATTTATCCCGCACACTGGAACAACTGGCCGAGGCAGGCCTGCACAGCATTGGGCTGGCCGGGGAAACAACCATCCGTCTGGCCGATGCAACTGATGAGCGCCGAGTGGTGCTGGTCATGGGTGCTGAAGGCAAGGGCATGCGCCCCAATGTGGCCAAGCATTGCGAAACTCTGGCCAAAATCCAGATCCATGCCGCCATGGAAAGCCTGAACGTCGCCTCCGCTGCCAGCGTCGCGCTGTATGAACTGGGCCGGGATTGATCGAGACAAAATCCAACAAGAAGCATGCGTTACGTGTACTAAGGCAACTGTCACCGCAAACATTACCGCAATTTAAGCCTACGAGGGCGGTCAATATCCAATTTTGCTGGCATTGGTAGAAAGATACACGTATCTTCAGGCCAACAAACAGGCCTGAACCTAAGGCCTCACTATAAAAAATTTCCAAGGGAATCCCACAAATGCGCACAACACTCACTGCTTTAGCAACCATATTTGCCCTGACTGCCTGCGGTCCGAACACTTCCACAAATTCGCCAGCCGAGTCTGTGGCCGTTGCCTATTCCGTTGAAACGGTACAAGCCGAAACCGACCGGTTGAACGCTTGGTTCGAGGTAAAGTACGAAGAAGACGTCGCATTTAGCCCGATCAGCCAGACCTTTCTTGGCCGCGATACCAATCAGGACAAGATTGATGACTTTTCCGTAGAAGCCGATGACACTCAACGTGAATGGCGGCGCCAGACCATTGCTGATCTGCGGGCCAGTTTTGACTATGATAAACTGACACCTGATGCCAAAACTTCATATGACATCTGGGTCTATCAGGGCAAACAGGCAGAGGCCTCCCTGCCGTTTCGCACCAATGGCTATGTGTTCGAACAAATGCGCGCAGTGCAGGGGTTTTTCCCACAATTGCTGATCGCGTTTCATCGCGTCAAAGAAGCTGGAGATATGGATAATTATCTGGCCCGGATCGGCGGATCTGCGCGCGCGCTGGACCAACTAATTGTACGCTCTAAAAGGAATGCCCAGACTGGCGTTCGCCCGCCCTATTTTGCGTTTGAACAGGTGATTGTCGAATCGACAAAGATCATCTCTGGCGCACCCTTCGATGATAGCGGCGTAGACAGCGCCATCTGGGCCGATGCCAAAACCAAAATCGCAAAACTGCTTGAAGAAGAAAAAATCAATCAGCAAAAGGCTGACCAGCTTACCGCTGCAATACGCGCCTCCCTGCTGGCCGATTGGAAACCAGCCTATGAGCGGCTGATCGCTTGGCAAAAAGAAGACCAAGCCAATGCCACGCCACAGGCACATGGGGTGAGCGAATTGCCCAATGGCGCAGCCTATTACAATGAGCGCCTTGCCAACCAGACCACAACCAATCTCACGGCCAATGAAATACACGAAATTGGCCTTGCCGAAGTGGATCGCCTTCGCGGTGAAATGCAAAGCGTCAAAGATGCGTTTGGTTTTGAAGGCACCTTGCCAGAGTTTTTCATTTTCTTGCGCGAGACCAAAGATGATGACCGGCTTTATTATCCCAATGACGATGAAGGCCGCCACGGCTATATCGTTGATGCCACCGCCGCGATTGATAAAATCAAAGCGGAACTACCCAATTATTTTGGCATACTACCCAAAGCCGACCTTGTAGTGAAACGAGTTGAGTCGTTCCGCGAGCAGGATGGCGCGCCGCAGCATTATTCCTCTGCCACCCCCGATGGCTCTCGCCCCGGCACCTATTACGCACATTTGTCTGATATGACAGCAATGCCAAAACGAGAACTGGAAGTGGTCGCCTATCATGAGGGACTGCCCGGCCATCATATGCAAATTTCAATTGCACAGGAATTAAAAGACATCCCCACATTTCGCACCCAGACATTCTTCAATGCGTATGCCGAAGGCTGGGCGTTATATTCTGAATGGCTGGCAATTGAAATGTCAGGAACCTATGAAGACCCATTGTCACAATTTGGACGCCTCGGTTCTGAGATTTGGCGTGCCATTCGTCTGGTGGTCGATACCGGCCTACATTCAAAAGGGTGGAGTGAGCAACAGGCGATAGACTATTTTCTGGCCAATTCTGCGGCACCAGAGGCACAAGCCCGGGCCGAAGTGCGCCGCTATATCGTCTTGCCCGGTCAGGCAACCGGTTATAAGATTGGTATGCTGAAAATTCAGGAACTGCGCCGCAGGGCAGAAGCCGAACTTGGCGAACAGTTCGATATTCGCGCCTTCCACGATACCATTCTTGGCGGTGGTGCCATGCCACTAACCATCTTGGAACGCCGTGTAGATGAATGGATTGCCGATACAAAGGCAGGCTAAATCCGCATTACGCTGGGGTTACGGGAACGGTAGCTAAATGTACTCAATAGGCTGTGCGAGGTGCTGGCCAAAATTCCGATCTCATCCAATATGGAGAGCCTAAACGTGGCCCCAGCGGCGAGTGTGGCCCTGTATGAGGCAACACGAAACTGAAAATCAAACTTTTGGATATTTCGCATCCATATAGGCCAATGAGGCTATTATCAGTTCTCGCAATACATCTACGTCCACATCCATCAATTTATTGATATACAAGCAGGATTTACCGTGTTTGTGCTTACCAAGGCGACTTAGCAAGTCTTCAAACTCTGAAAACCCGCCTATGATGTAGAGCACAATATTCTGTGCACGGGGCGAAAACCCAACGCGCGTAGAATTCCCTTCGCGTCCGCTATCATATGTATAGTGGTATGTACCAAATCCGACGATGGATTTGCCCCACATCTTGGCCGGTTCGCCGGACAAATCAGCCATCATCTGACAGATGATAATGCAGTCTTCGCGTTTTTGCGGCTTGGGTACTTGATCCAGAAACGCTGCGACATCCCCATCAGTTTCCTGTGTTTTGTTTGGCTTGGCCATTGACGTCCCTCTCTTCGCAAACAGTATTGCACAAGCTGGTAAAAAGCGTCAAAGTTCGTTCATGAAGGAAGTGACATATACAGGTAGTTGCGGCTGCGGCGCCGTTTGCTTTTCGGCAATGGGCCAACCAATTATGGTTGCAAATTGTCACTGTACCGATTGCCGCCATGCGACGGGGGCTGCTTTTTCGACTTTTGTTGATTTCAAAACAACACAAATAAGGTGGAGCGGGACCCCCAGAAAAACGTACCGAAGCTCGCCCGGAGTGCGGCGAGGGTTCTGCGAAAACTGCGGCACTCCACTTTCCTATGAAACTGGTCATGAGCCGAATGAAATTTGCCTATTTATCGGTATATTTGACGCACCCAACTTTATTCCTCGACAACAAGAAGCTGAACTGAACAAACTGTCATGGGTGAAACTATGAGCGACAACGGCTCCCGTACTGACCTCGCCACTCACGAGGTGACCAATCAGCCACCCCTGCCCGGCGATTTTGACCTGTTTGGCGACCCTGCGATGGCGCCAGCCCAAGGTTTGCCCGGCCATGACGAGCATTTGGCCGCCTTTGGCAAGTTGGCCGGATCAGCCCATGCCCGCGAAAAGGGGCGTCTGGCCAATGAAAACAAGCCAAAACTGCGCGCTTTCGATGCGCGCGGACGGCGGATCGACGAAATTGACTATCACCCGGCCTATCACGAGTTGATGCAATTGGGCCTGCAAAATGGGGTTGCTGCCCGGGCTTGGACCCATCCGGCAAACGGGCAAGTTGCCCACGCGGCGCTTGGCCAGATGATGGCCTGGGCCGATACCGGTGTGGGCTGTCCAATGACCATGACCTATGCCGTGGTGCCAGTTTTGCGCGATGAAAGTTGGACCGCCGAGCAATGGCTACCCGGCGCGTTGGTCGCCGACTATGACGATACTTGCCAACCCAAGGACAAAAAGACCGCGCTTACCTTTGGCATGGCGATGACCGAAAAACAGGGCGGCTCCGACTTGCGGGCCAATACCACACAGGCCAAAGTTGGGGCAGATGGCGAAGCGGAACTGATCGGCCACAAATGGTTCTGCTCGGCTCCGATGAGTGACGCGTTTCTAACATTGGCCTATGAAGACAAAGGTTTATCTTGTTTTCTTGTTCCAAAATGGCAACCCGATAACACCCGTAATGCCATTGAGATACAACGCTTAAAAGACAAGATGGGCGATCATTCCAATGCCAGCAGCGAGATCGAGTATCGCGGCGCGTGGGCCAAGCGGGTTGGCGAGCCGGGGCGCGGCATCCCGACCATCATCAACATGGCCCACCACACCCGGTTTGACTGCGTGTCTGGCTCGGCTGCGGGGATGCGAAAAGCCGTCAAGCTGGCGGTGCATCACGTTTCGCATCGAACGGCGTTTCAGCGCAAACTGATTGATCAGCCATTGATGCAAAACACCTTGGCGGATCTGGCATTGGAATCAGAAGCCGCCATGGCGCTTAGCTTTGCGGTAGCAGCCAGTTTTGATGCAGCGGCAGGCAGCGCCCACACGGCCGCCTTTAGCCGGGTACTGACCCCGATTGCCAAATACTGGGTGTGCAAGCGCCAACCCTCCGTCGTGGCCGAAGCGTTGGAATGTCTGGGCGGTGTCGGCTTCGTTGAGGAAAGCGGCCTGCCCAATTTGTTTCGGACCTCGCCCTTGAACAGCGTTTGGGAAGGTTCGGGCAACGTGATTGCATTGGATATTCAGCGCGCCCTGCAAGACAAGGCGGTGGCGCTGGCGTTTGCCGATGAAATCACCCGGATTGGCGATGAAATCCCGGCAATCGCACCGCTGACCAAATGGTTGTCTGAAAACCCTGCGGCGGACCCGCGCCTGTTTGCCGAACGCGCCGCGATTGTGTTGGCCAGCGACGCGTTATCGGCTGGCTCGGTGCGCGATGGCTGGATCAATTTACGCCTGATGGCCCCCAGCCATATATGGGGGGGCAATGCGGCACAAATCGACGGCGCGGCCATTTTGGCCAGAGTACAAGGTTGGTAGTATGAAATACAAAAAGCACGGCAAAAACGGCAAATTCCAAGTCCAAGTATGGCAAGACAAGCAATGGAAAACCCTGCGTGCCAATTCGAAGGCATTTGCGGATTTTCTGATCGCCACGGGACAAACCTCGACCCAGTATGATGCCAGTGATCCCAAACCGTTCGCGCCCAAATCCTACCGGGACTTTATGTTGTATGAGGCACACTTTATTGCGGCGGCCACTAATTTTGCCAAAGCCAACCGGCCGGGTGCCTATCGAATTGCCAAGCTGTATCAAAAACTGACCGGCAAGTTGCATCCCAAACTCAAACCCGCTCCACACTGGTATGAAAAGCCAATTTATTACATGGGCAATCATCTCAATTTCTATGGGCACGATCAAACCATTGTCTGGCCGCAATACTCCCGGATCATGGATTATGAGTTGGAGTTGGGTTTTGTGTTGGCCAAGCCACTTTATAATGCCAGCTCTGAGGAGGCCTTGGCTGCCATTGGCGGCTTTGTGGTGTTCAACGACTTTTCGGCCCGCGACACCCAAATGCCGGAAATGCAAAGCGGGTTTGGCCCGCAAAAATCTAAACATTTTGCCAATGCAATCTCTGCAGAATTTGTCACGGCGGACGAAATACTGCCCCGGATCAATAGCTTGAGTGGGACGGTTACCATCAATGGCAAGCCTATGGCCGAAGTTTCGTCTAGCGGCATGCAATACACCTTGGGCGAGGCCTTGGCGCATGTCAGTCAGGGCGAGCGCTTGTTTCCCGGTGAGTTTTTCGGCACCGGCACCCTACCCGGCGGATGCGGTTTGGAGAGCGGTATCATGCTGAGCAAAGGCGATAGAATCTCCATTGCCATTGCTGGAATCGGACGATTGAGCAATGTGATTGGCTAACTCGCCACAGCAATCAAGCTGACCTGCACCTAGTTCCGCCGATCATTATCCCCATCCTCGATAGGATATTCGTATTCTGAGTGATGTGGCAAAGTTACGGATCATTAAGAAGAAATAGCCCGATAAAATGTTACCTTTCGTTCTTTGCAGTGAGGGGCATGTAATGAAAACACCTATTCCATATAGCCAACTGACAGTCATCGGATTGGCCTTGCTCGCGACCGCCTGTAGCAGCAGCGCTACCCAACCCAAAATTACCGCGCCCACTATACCGATTGCACAATACAACGGCGTTGCACTCGCCCCGCCCCGGTGCGAACCGGGCGCGCCACATGCGAAAGCTCCGGCGGAATTGGCCCAATTCGACTTTTTGATTGGGGACTTTACCATCGAGGGTCAGGCGTGGACTGCACAAGGTTGGAGATCATCCCCCACCCCTCCGCCACCGGCACGATGGAACGGCAAATATGGCTTGGATGGCATGGCGATCTATGATGAATGGTTCAATGTGGACCCCGGCCTCAACCTCGACACACCGCGCGGCGTAAACGTGCGGTTTTATGATGAAAAAACATCAGAGTGGAAAATGATGTGGGTGCATACTGGGGTTGGTCAGGTGCAGGATCTTCGCGCCGAAATGCGCGACGGTGAACTGACCATGTGGCAGGAATACCCGGACAGACCTGACTTTCTGGCCACATTTATAAGAGAAGACAAAGACCATTGGCACCGAATTTCATTTGCCAAAGATGATGAAGGTAATTGGACGAAAACAATCAAACTGGCCGCCACGCGATTGCCTTGCGCGAACTAGCAGAGCGCTGCGCTGCATCCCGACACATGGTCCCCGAAATAAATCTGGGACTATGTTGCTAATAATTACCGCTTGCCAATCCTTCGAGGCTGCTCCGCAGCACCTCAGGATGAGGGAGTGTCGGTAAAAACAACTCTTTTTCACCCATATGACCTACACTACATACCTCATGCTGAGGTGCGACCAATGGGAGCCTCGAAGCATCGGATAGTGACGGAACTCAAGATAATGCCTCGTTGTTTCGCTTTTGGCCCCCGGACTTTATCCCGTGACCGGGGAAGTTGAAATGTTCTTCTACCCCTTCACCACCCGCGCCGGAGCCACGACGGTACATGCCTCGACCACTTCGGGCGGGTGGCGGTAAAAGAACGCATCATTGCGGATGCGCTTTTTGGTTTTGTGAATTTCGAAATGATCGGACGGGGTTGGCATTACCTCATAGGATGGACGATCACCTTCGGGCAGATCAGCCGCCACATGAAAGCTGCGAATAATGCCGCGCCGGGTCACGTCTTCGATCACCCCGTAATTGATCGAACGGATACCGCGATTGAGTTTCTGGATGAACTGCATCCCGTCAATCACCCGACCAAACACGGTCAGATTGCGATCCAGATAGCGCGTGCCCGGACCCAGCACGATGTAGAACTCTGCATCGCCACTGTCCGGGTCATTATCGCGCGCCATGGCCATCGAGCCGGGGCAATGTTGCAACCAGGTCATTTGCGTTTCCGGGTTGCGAGCCGCCGCAAAGCCATTCACATGGCCACTTTCCGGCGCATACAGATCAGGCGACCCCAAAGGCGCAAAATCCAGTCCGGCACTGGCCCGCTCGTTCTCGTTAATCAGGGTCGGGTATTTTTCGGGTAATTTGGGGCTGTCTTCTTCTTCGCCGCGACCGCCTTGGGCCACAAAGCCCTCGATCACCCGATAAAAGGTCAACCCATCATAAAACCCATCGGCTGATAAATCGCGAATGCGTTGCACATGATTGGGTGCAAATTCCGGGTTTAGCTCGATCACCGTTCGCCCAAAATCAGTATCAATCACCAGCAGGTTTTCCGGGGCAATTTTGCGCCACTGGATTTCCTCTGGCCCGTCGGCAGCATAGGCCGGTGCGGCTAGCAACAAAGCGGCGAAAATGTAATTGAACCATTTCATGTTGAAACGCTCCCCAAATGAATTTTCCCGAAGATAGCGGCTTTTGGCTCAATCAACAAATGCTTCGGCCTCGATTTCGATCATCATGTCCGGGTCGATCAAGCCATTGATCCCGATCATCGATGTGGTCGGCGGGTGCTCTTTGAACACCTCGCCATGAGCTTTGCCAAAAGCTTCCCACTGGCTGATATCGGTCACAAACATCCGGGTGCGGACGATTTGGTCCATGCCCACGCCCAATTCGGCCAAGGCTTTCTCGATGATCGCCAAACATCGTTTGGCCTGTGCATACGCATCCGCCGGCGCAAAAACGCTACCGTCCTCGGCCACTGGTGCAGTGCCAGTTACCCAAACATGCGGACCTTGGCGGATCGCCCGGCAATACCCAATTTTGGCCTCCCACGGTGCCCCGGAAAAAACCCGGTCGGTTTTGGTCATCATATTTCCCTATTTCTATCTGCGCTTAATTTTATGATGAAAATTGTGAGGAGTAAGTGTGCGTAAACTCAAAAATCTCAAATCATTCCGATGGCAATACAATACACCCCTCTTCATCTGCCTGCTTGATAGCATCAGCAACTAATGATTTTGGCGTTGATAGGACATATTCATTATCAAAAAAATCACTATTTTTTACGTGTTCTCGGTATTCTTTTAGTGTTTTGTACGCATCAATCTCACGGCAAGCCTTAGCCATAAGTACGGCATGCCCCACATAAGCCAATTCAATAGGAAGGCTAAGCTCACGGTTTTGGAACTGAGGCCGCTTCATGATCTCAATCAAGTGACTTGAATATTTGTATTCACGATTAATATCCCCTAATGCAGCTGAGTATTCCATCATGGAAAAAGCTGCTTCAAACGGAGGGGCATATTCTTGGTCTATATCAAAGGAAGCACTCGCCAAATCAAGGATTACTTGATGAAACATTAAGTCCAGATCGGGTTTTTCCCAATGACTATCAACTCCATTGACCGTTAGTTTCTCATTTTCCCAGTCATAATCAAAAATACCACCATAAAACCCAAAAAGATTCATATAATCGTGGGAAAGAGCGACCAACGCGCCAAGGTAAGTGTCATCAAATCGGCCAATTGATCTTGCCTTGATTTCATCGGTCAAAGGCCCGGAAAGTTCCAAACCTTTCAATGCCTCCCATTCTGGGCGGGCTTTTCTCAATTCACGCAATACATCGCTGAACAAGACTTTTATATTAACCTCAGTTTCGGCAAGAGAATACGCTACACCATAATAATTTGACCAATCCCTGACAGCATTAGAAAAGAGCTGTTCTTTTTCAATATGCTCTGGAAGATCATCCTTTGATAGGTCAACCATAATTTTACGATAATTCTCAGGTGCTGTTTTTCTGTGCCACTCAATATATTCTTTTGGTTGAACCAAAGTACCGAAAGTATGTCTCATTAGCACTTGCTGGGCCATTTCAATCAATTGAATTTTGATCTTGATTTTCGCAACCAGATCATTTTGTTCGTTCGCTATTTTATAAGCTCGCTCCAAGGCATCTCCGGCCAGACCAAATAGTTGAGCGCTAGATTTAAAAACAGCGAAATGTATCAACGCATCAATATTATTTTCTGATTCTATATACTCCCGATAAAATCCTTTTGCTTTTTCCCAATACATATCGGCTTCTTGTTGTTTTCCGGACTTACGAGACAGGTAAGACAGCGCTTGGAAATAGTCTGCACGCTCATTCTGAGAAAGAAAAAACTGCGAAACAAGCGCATCTTTTTTTCTTTGCAAAGCCAATTTGATATCGCCAAATTCCGCTTCTCGTCTAATGTTTGCGCGCTCATATCTTGTCCGCATATTTTCCCTTTCAAGTGATGTTTCAATCTCTATGGCTTGTTTTACGAGAATATAGGCTTCATGGGCGTCGCCTTTTCGCCTGCCAATGATTTCATCACCCAATAGAAACAGAATTTCACTTTGCAGGTAGGGATCACCACCCTCTTTCACCAAAGCCAATGCTCGGCGAAGCTCTTTTTCTGATCGTTGCACAGACAGAACATTTTCAGGTCCAGCAACTCGCCTTTTCCAGTAATGACTATGATGTTCCAAAATTTGGGCGGCCTCAAAAACACTGGCTTTTGACTCTTGAAAAGCTCCCAACGCTAAAGCATGCCATCTTTCCATTTCTGAAAAATGGCCCGATTGATATGCAAGGGAATAGGGAAGCACAAAACAAAGGCCTTTTTCTGTAGCATTACTCAAATTCTGACATTTGCCAGTTTGGGTAATCCACTGCTTGGCAAACGTCTCATCGTCCAAATTATCTAGAGCGGCAACAATTAATGAGTACCTAAGCGTTATTGCAAGAACTGAGTGGTTCCCCTCGATTGCATTTAGGGCATTTGCAAAAGCTGTACGTAAAATTTCAGGGTCAACTTCACCCAAATCTTTGTCTAAAAACGGTTCAAAAAATGAATATGTTTCAACAATCGGTGATTTTTTTTGACTCTGCATTACCGCTTGGATCAACAAAGTTGATTCTTCGCTGTCACCATATAGAAATCGCAGCGTGTTCGCTTTGAATAATTTTGGCGCAGCCGAACTAGGATTTAATTCAATCGCCAATTGAAGGCTTTGCAGTGAAGCTTGCCGGTTCAGTAAACTTTCATGCACTGCTTTTAAGTAATAAAGAGATGCCAATTCCTTGGCAGAGGCATTAGCCGCTCTTGTTTTTTCATCAATAGCAATTTGAAGTCCGCGTACGGCGGCAACATGGTCTATCTGATCAAATACCGACGATTGCAGAGCCAAATCTGACGCCGCGACACCGCAAGCTTTACGTAATTTCGACGCTATATTGGCAGCTTGTGCGCCACTTGTTGCGTTTGCCAAGTCTTCGTAAATCCGGGAGCATCTTGCAGCTTTTCCATCGTCCCACATCGATAAAATTCCAGGAAGACCTCCCGTAAAATTACTGATTAGAAGCAATGTTGGAACAATGGCCGAACAACTGATAATGACAGGGTGCTTTTTAAAACTCGCCTTGGCTTGCTTCCAAAATCCAATAAGACTTCCCGTCAGCATTCCAAGAAAGCCAAAAAAATTCATTTCAATCTTTTCCCAATATATCCAGCGCGATGGCGCTCATGGATGACACGCCGGTGGCAATGGTCAGATTGCGATCTGGCGCAAAGAACGGCGAGTGCAGGGATGGCAGGCTTATGCCCTCGGCTTTGGCTTTGGCATATACGCCCGGCTCCACCGCGCCCAGCCAATAGATCACGCTGGGGATTTTATCGTCGGTGCGTCCAAAGCGTCCGAAATCCTCGCCGCCCATCACCGGGTCCAGCTCGCTCACGTTGTCGACCCCGATGGCACGACCAATGGCGGCTCCGACCCGCTTGGCCAGTTCTGGTGTGTTATAGGTGGCGGGGGTAAATTCGTCCTTGATCTCGACCTCGGGTAATTTGTCATCCGGCAAGCCAAACGCCCGGCCCTGATTAACCGCGATCCGCTCGATACCGGCCAGCAAGGCGGCACGGGTTTCATCGGAATACGAACGCACGGTCAGTTGCAAATGCACGCTGTCCGAAATGATGTTGTGTTTGGAGCCACCATGGATCGAGCCGACCGTGACTACGGCCGGATCCAGCGGCGAGGTCTGGCGGCTGACCAAGGTTTGCAAGGCCGTTATAATATAGGCGGCCAGCACAATCGGGTCTTTGGTGGTGTGGGGATAGGCCCCATGACCACCAATGCCGTGTACTTCAATATCAACGCTGTCCACATTGGCCAGCGCAAAGCCCGAGGTGTAGCCAATTTTACCGGCTGGCAAATTGGCATTGACGTGCAGGGCAATATTGTAATCTGGCTTTGGAAACCGTTCAAACACACCATCAGCCAGCATGGCCCGGGCGCCCTTGCCAACTTCCTCCGCCGGTTGGGCAACCAGCATCAAGGTACCAGACCAGTCGTCTTTGTGGTCGGCCAGATAGCGCGCTGTTCCAACCAAAGAGGTCATATGCACATCATGACCACAGGCGTGCATCACCGAGACATCCTGCCCGCGCTGATTTAACCCGCGCGCCTTGCTGGCATAGTCCAGCCCAGTTTGTTCGGCTACGGGAAGTGCATCCATATCGGCCCGCAACATCAATACGGGTCCGGGACCATTTTTCATCATGGCCACCAAGCCGGTGCCGCCTACCCCTTCGGTCACGTCAAAACCGACTTGTTCCAGTTCGGCTTTCATCCGCTTGGCGGTTTCAAACTCTTTCAAGGACAATTCAGGGTTCTGGTGGAAATGCAGGTATAGCTTTTCCAGATAAACGGCCTCGGCAGTGCCGGTGGGCTTTGCAAACGCTGCCTCTGATCCGGCAAATAGCAATGCGGTTCCGGCCAATAGGCCCAATAGATGCTTGTTCATGTTGATTCCCTTAACTCCCCTGATTCTGGTTGTACCGAACAGCTTAGCTGAAGATCGTGCCAATAGGAATGATCGCCTTTGTCACATTGTGCCCACGCAAAACCCTGTCATACAGGTGTCATAAAATGATATCAGGGAAACTCATATGCAAGCAATGACCGCACTCGCGCTGGTCTGGAGCGCAGTTTTACTGGCCAGTATTGTGGCCAAATGGACCCGACTGACCCCGGTTTTATGGTTCCTGTTTTTTGGTGCGGTCATGGTCAATACCGGACTGTTGCCAAAAACTGCCGATCCATTTGTCGCAGGCTTTGCCGAGCTTGGCATTATTGTCATCATGTTTGCCATCGGGTTTGAAGAAGACACCTCCGACTTTTTAGATAGCATCAAAAAAAGCTGGGGAATCGCGTTTTTCGGCGGGCTGTTCCCGTTTGTCACCGCCTACCTAGTGGCTGATTTCTTTTGGCACGATGTCAATGTTTCCCTAATGTGCGGGCTGACCATGACCGCCACCGCCGTATCCCTGACCATGCTTTCCTTACGCTCCGAAGGCTTGGCTAAATCTCCGGCGGCGTTACGCATTATGACCTCGGCGGTGCTCGATGATATTGCCTCACTGGCATTGGTGGCCATTTTGGTCCCGGTCGCGACGGGGGCCAGCGATATCTCAGTGGTCGGTATAGTTTCCATTGCCGGTAAAGCTGTCGTGTTTTTTATGATTATTGCCTTTCTGGGTGCATGGATTTTCCCGCACAAACCAAAAGGCTGGATCCGCAAAGTGCCAATCTTGGGACGCTTTGGTATTCGCAATATCCTGAAATTTGGTCGAGGGCAAAATGCCACCCTGACCGTTTTATTGCTGGCCGTACTGATTGGCCTGCTGGCCCACAAATTCGGATTTCATCCGGCGGTGGGCGCCTTCATGGCGGGCCTGATCCTGAAACAGGAATATTTCCAATTTGGAGGCAATTCCAAATCCCATGACGACACGGCGAAGATTATTGACAGCGTGGCGTTTAGCTGGCTTGGCCCGGTATTTTTTGTCCATTTGGGTGCACAAATCATCTTTGAATGGGATATTTTAGTCGCCGTGATCCCGCAAGTTGTGACACTGACCCTTGCGCTGTTTGTGGCGCAGATTGCCTCGGCAGCTATTGCAGCGCGCTATACCGGGGGCATGTTATGGCCCGGTTCGATCATGGTCGGATTGGGCATGTTGGGCCGGGCCGAATTGGCCTTTGTGGTGATGGACATCGCTTATGTGCAAAACCAGATCATTCCGGTCGAGGCATTTTACACCCTGATGATTACCGCGTTTTGGCTAAACTTGGCGGTGCCAATTGCCATCCGGTTGTGGCGACCGATTTACCAGCGCGAACTGGATGCCCATCCGGACCCAACATTGGTCGATCGGTTTCGAGAGCAACAACGTTAGAAAAACCTAGTTAACCCGGTTTTCCTGCGGGGTGGTCGGATTATATCCGAAATCAGAATTGGGTAATTGCAGACCCAATTGCGAGATCACATACCCGACACTGGCAAAATGATGCACCGCGTGACTGTGGGCTTGGGCCAATGCCGCGCCCAACGTGTAATTGCATTTGACCATGCCGGAGCCCAAATCATCCGACACCTCGACAATTTGATCCATATCCGCATCGCGGATCGCATCCAATTGTCGCAAGATCAGTTCGAAATAAGCAATACCGGCTGCCCGGTCCTGCTCGACCTGCAAATTGCGTTTGCGCGCCGCCAGATTGACTTTTTTGCTGTCTAGCCCGCAAAAGATGCAGTCGAAGATATCCAGAATATGGCGCACATGACCACCAATGCTCGAGTGGTATGGCTCGGCACGGGTATCACGGTATTGCTCGTCGGTAAGCGAAGCTACCAGATCAATGCCGACTTTCAGATTGTTTTCAATCGCTGTGAACATGCCCCTAACTGGCCCGAAAACGCGATACACGCAACCTGCAAATTGTCGCAAACACCAATCTGTGATGTGCGCGTTATTCAGACGTTATCGTTTTTATTCAGGTTTTCTAGGCAGCAAAGCCGGAGCCGACAATGTTTTGAACCTGCTTCGTATGAGTTTGCCGTTTACTCACAAATTTTCAGCCAGTATTTTTCGTCTTCTTCACCGGCTTTGACCATGTGCTGGTGCACAAACAAGACACCCGGCTCTCGTTTTTCAACCTCCAACCACGATCCGCCCCATTCAAGCGGATAAATGTTGGCATGCGCGTTATCAGGAATGGAATAATCCGCTGGCTTGTTGAGGCTAAAGCCCCCCATAAACCCGGCAGTGCCCAAATGGATAATATCGAGCATCATCGAATTGCCGACATAACCAATGGTGGCAAAGCCCCTATTTCCTTTGTCGGAACAGGAGCGATGGAAGGTCCCGCTATGGTCCCGCAGACCGCCAGCCTCGTCTGGCTCGGCCTGTCCCCAACGGCCGATCAACCAATCCGGCTGGGGCTGCGTGGTTTTTCGAGCTTGTTCTGTACCTTCTTTTTTGACCAAGGCCCGCAACTCGGCTAACCCGGCTTTGGCTTGTGGGAGACCTGCATCGGCTGCCAATTTCATCAAACGAAGAGCTTCTGTAGAGGATTTAACCAGTCCGCCCTGCCCGTGAAAGGCCATGATCGACAAGAAGTAGTTGGCTTCGACATCCCCACCCTGCGCTGCAGCCCGATATAATGCCAACGCCTTAGTTTGCGAAGCCGGATACCCTCCCAACCCTCTTTGAAGCATAAAGCCCATCCGGGTTTGTGCCGGTGCATACCCCTTATTGGATAGGGGAACCAGAATTTTGGCGGCTGATGGAAACAGCCCTTTTTCGAATTTTACGATAGCCGCGCGATATTGCGCCTCATCACTGGGCTCTGCCCATGCCGGGCCGGAGCTCAAGGCACAAACCATAAAAATCATAAAAAGGCGCATATATTCTCTCCAAAAGAACCATTCAAATCCTCGCAATTCAGTCGAAACTATCCCTCCGGCACACTCGGCGCATCATTCATTTGAATGAGTTTTACCCCTACCCCCTTGCCATCGGCGACAAACCAGTTAACTAGCGCGCCATGACACAGGAAAATTCAGGCCAGACGGCCCTACGAAATATCGCGATCATCGCGCACGTTGACCATGGCAAGACCACTTTGGTTGATGAGCTGTTGCGCCAATCAGGTGCCGTACAGTCTCACATCGCCATGGACGAACGCGCCATGGACAGCAATGACATTGAGCGCGAACGCGGCATTACCATTTTGGCCAAATGTACCTCCGTCATGTGGGACAATGGTCAGACCTCCACCCGGATCAATATCGTCGACACCCCGGGCCACGCCGACTTTGGCGGCGAAGTGGAACGCATCCTCTCTATGGTCGATGGTTGTTTGCTGCTGGTCGATGCAACCGATGGCCCGATGCCACAAACCAAGTTTGTACTGTCCAAGGCGCTGGCATTGGGCTTGCAACCGATCGTGGTGCTGAACAAAGTGGATCGCCCTAGTGCTGATCCCGATGCAGCCTTAAATGCCACATTTGATTTGTTTGCCGCACTGGAAGCCAATGACGAACAACTGGATTTTCCGGTGGTGTACGCTTCAGGTCGCGATGGTTGGGCTTGCGATACTCTGGATGATGAACGAAAAGACCTGAAACCGTTGTTTGCAGCCATTGTGGCCCACACACCGGCGCCGCCCATGCCGGCAAGCGCCAAAGACGAGCCGTTTCGAATGCTGGCCACCACCTTGGAAGCCGATCCATTTTTGGGTCGCATCCTGACCGGGCGCGTGGTTTCGGGCATTGCTCGCCCTGGTGTCACCATGAAAGCCTTGGCTGGTGACGGCTCCGAGATCGAGCGGGTCCGGGTTACCAAGGTGTTGGCCTTTCGCGGACTAAAACGCCAGCCGGTTGAGGAAATCCTGCCCGGCGATATTGTTGCCTTGGCTGGCTTTTCCAAAGCCTCTGTGGCCGATACTTTGTGTGATCTAGATGCAAGCGAAGCCCTAGCCGCCCAGCCGATTGATCCGCCCACCCTGTCGATTACCTTGTCGCCGAATGACAGCCCGCTGGCCGGTCGCGAAGGCTCCAAAGTGCAATCCCGGGTGATCCGCGAGCGCCTGATGCGCCAAGCCGAAGGCGATGTGGCGATCAGCGTCACGGAATCAGACAACAAGGACGCGTTTGAAGTCGCCGGTCGCGGTGAATTGCAATTGGGCGTTCTGATTGAAAACATGCGCCGTGAAGGTTTCGAGCTGGCCGTATCCCGCCCCAGAGTGGTCACCACCAAAGACGAGAACGGAAATGTGCTGGAGCCGATTGAGGAAGTCACCATTGATGTCGATGACGAGTTCTCCGGCGTGGTCATTGAAAAGCTCACCCGTAAAAAAGCCGAATTGGTCGAAATGAAACCATCCAGCGGCGGCAAAACTCGGCTAGTCATGCACGTTCCGGCCCGGGCGCTAATCGGTTATCATGGCGAGTTCATGACTGACACGCGCGGCTCTGGTGTGATGAACCGGATTTTCCTAAAACACGCTCCTTATAAGGGTGCCATTGAGGGCCGCCGCAATGGCGTGTTGATCTCAAACGGTGATGGCGTGGCGGTGCCGTTTGCGCTGTGGAACCTCGAATCTCGTGGTCCAATGCTGATTTCGCCGGGGACCAAGGTCTATAAAGGCATGATTATTGGCGAAAACGCCAAGCCGGGCGATTTGGTAGTCAACCCACTAAAAGCCAAGCAATTGACCAATATGCGCGCCTCCGGCAAGGACGAAGCCGTCCGCCTGACCCCGCCCAAAATCATGTCCTTGGAACAGGCCATTGCCTATATCAATGACGACGAACTGGTCGAGGTAACCCCGCAATCCATCCGCCTACGCAAGATCGAACGCGAAGAACACCTACGCAAACGCACCAAAAAAGCCGAATCCGAGATGTAGGGACGTTGGGGTGGGTCGTTTACCAAGATTCGCCCCCTCACCCCGCCCCTCTCCCGGCCGGGAGAGGGAGTCCTGTCCGTAATTTTTCTACCCCAACTGATCCCCCCACTCGCCTCCCTCCGGCTTGACCGGAGGGTCCATGGCTGCCGATGCTTCGAGGCTCTCTTCGTTCGCACCTCAGCATGAGGTGGGTGGTGCGGGATCGGTCGTGTGAACAGCGAGCCGTTACAACAAAAATTCCCTCATCCTGAGAGGGCGCGTAGCGCCCTCGAAGGGTCGGCAACCGGGATGCTCCCCCATTGTCATTTTGTATTGTCACGAACCCAACCGACTGACAATAAAGCCGCAATAGATTGCCTCTCCTGGCACAAACATATCCAATAAAATGACAGATAAATCACACTCATCGACACAAGTTCACAATCCGTTGTTTGAGGAAAACCACAAACTATTCCCGCCAAGGCACAGCAGGCGACAATAGAGATGTACGTACATAGATTATATGTATGTTCCGGCTCTTTATCATTGTAAATCAAAGTATTAAAGTATCTTCTTACATAGATATTTTTTAAGATTCTGCTGAAAAATCGCAGACTTCAACACCCGACCCAAAGATGTCCCACACGAAATGGTCACCGTCATTACGAGTTGTTTTTTAAACCTCAAAATTTGGATATTTTATTCGGCCCCGAACAGCTCGGACCATTCCTGCACCTGCTCATCTTCGATTTTGGCGAATAGCATTTCGGGCACCTCAAAAGCCAATCCATGCGGTAGCGCATCAAGCAAAACCGAAGCTGGCTCATTTGGCCAATTGCGGTTGCCCTTTGGTACGCCCATCGCGTCCAGCACCTTGGCGGCCGCATCTGGGATAAACACTTGCGCGATGATCGCCGAGATCACCACTAGGTTCAGCGCAGTACGGACGATCATTGCGGCGCGATCCGGGTCGGTCTTGATGGCGGTCCATGGAGCCGCTTCGGCCAAATATTCATTGCCCGCCGCCCAGATGGCCCGGGTTTCCGCCGTGGCTTTGCGGTATTCCATGGCAGAATGGTGTTTCGTCAGGGCGGCAAGGTGGCTGTCCAGCTCGGCATACAGCTTGATTTCTAGCTCGCCGGGGCTACCAGCCGCCGGAACCTGCCCGTCAAACTTGGCCGTGGCAAATTTGGTGATCCGGTTGACGAAATTACCCAAAACATTGGCCAAATCGGAATTCACCGTGGTTTGGAAATGCTCCAGCGTAAAGGCCGCATCGGCGCTTTCTGGCGCATTGGCCATCAAATGCCAGCGCCAGAGGTCGGATGGGGCGATTTCCAGCGCCTGATCCATGAAAATACCGCGCTTTTGTGAGGTCGAGAACTTGCCGCCGTACCAAGTCACCCAATTAAAGGCTTTTAGGCGGTCCACAGTCTTCCACGGCTCGCCCGAGCCCAACATGGTGATCGGGAAGCTGACCGTGTGAAACGCTACATTGTCCTTACCCATAAACTGCACATAGCTCACATCATCCGCCCCTTGGTCGGTCCGCCACCAGCTCTCCCAGTCCTTGTCGTTGGCTTCGGCCCATTCACGGGTCGCTCCGATATATTCAATGGGCGCATCAAACCACACGTAAAATACCTTGTTTTCGAAACCGGGCCTTGGTTTGCCGTTTTGGAGCACCGGCACGCCCCACGATAAATCGCGGGTGATCGCCCGGTCCTGCAAACCTTCGTCCAGCCATTTCAGGGCGATGGATCGGGCCAGCGGTGGCCAATCGGTTGCGGCTTCCACACATTTGCGGATGGTGCCCTGCATGGCGGCCTGTTTCAGGAACAAATGGGTGGTGTCGCGCACTTCCACATTGTGCGAGCCGGAAACTGTTGAATACGGGTCGATCAAGTCGGTTGGGTCGAGCAACCGGCCGCAGCTATCGCATTGATCGCCACGCGCCTTCTCGGATTTGCAATGGGGACAGGTGCCTTCCACATAGCGATCCGGCAAGAACCGCTTGTCATCAATCGAATAGATCTGGGCCGAAGTGCGTTCTTCCAGTAGGTTGGCCCCTTCCAGTCGATCGGCAAAATGCTGGGTAAAAGCGTGATTTTGTGGGCTGCTCGAGCGGCCAAACCAGTCAAATGATAGGGAAAAACCCTCTCCGGCTGCGCGTTGCCGCTCATATTGCTGATCGCAATAGTCCTGCACTGGCTGCCCTGCGGCCTCTGCGGCCAACTCGGCCGGGGTGCCGTGTTCATCAGTTGCACAGATGTAGAGCACATCCTTGCCACGCAACCGCTCAAATCTAGCATAAACGTCAGCCGGGAGCATGGACCCAGCTAAATTCCCCAAGTGCTTGATTCCATTGATATACGGCAATGCAGAGGTGATCAGAATTCGCTTCATGACTAGTTTTTCATTTTTCACAGGGCCAAATTCGGCATATACTACCACCCAAGGCAGCATGATCTGTCTTGAATAAAGGGGCAGCAGCGCACTGACAACAGTGAGGTGCCGCAATTTAAGGGGAGAAATTCTATGCCAAAAATTCTTGGACTAAATCTGCTGGGTATCTTGGCCGGATCCGTCGCCATGTTTGTGTTGGGTTGGCTGTGGTACGGCATGATATTCATGGACAAATGGATGGCGCTGATGGGCATCAGCCCGGACCCATCCAGTGAGATGGCCATGGCACCGATGATCTATGGCTTTATCAATGTGGTTGTGGTCACCATTGGCATTGGACTGGTCTTGAAATGGCTGAACGTGTCAAAACTGATGACTGCACTCAAATACGGCCTGATCTTATGTGTGTGCTTTGCGCTACCCACAGAAGCCTACAATATGATCTATGCTGGCAGCTCTGCCGAACTGTTCCTAATCAATAGTAGCTACAATTTGGTGGGCTATGCCATGGTCGCAGCGATCTGGTCATTTTTCGACTAGCGATTCGAACTCCAGCAATTTATAGGCTGGGCTATACCTTATAGGGTGGGTCATTTACCGATGGCCTGCCCTTGTTTTATGTTTTTTCACAAGAATCAGCAGAATCGGCCGGTAAAATTGGAAAACTTTTAGAAGGAATTGATCAGTTTACCCCTGAAATGAAGCATGCAATGCCCTGTTAGACCCAGAAACAGCATTTTTTTTGAATTATTTTCAATATTTTTTATCTATATTTTTCAATAACTTATCATAATATACAGTAAAAACTTATCGTTTATTACAAAAAAGTTATCGTATTTCGATAATTTTTGATTGATTGTTTTTCGATATGTGTTTATTGTTTATCGACATGGACAGGAAGTAACCTGCTTCATGAGGCCCAAGAAGAGGCCGCCCCGGTCAGATAAGGAGAAACAAAATGGCCCGCTTTGGAAATAACGTATTTCAATCAGTAATTGGTGTTGTCATGTATGGCGCTGTCGTCGTCATTGTTGGCGTTTCGATCGTAAGTTCGTTCGCTACGCAATTAGCTTGAGAAAACACCCAAGCCGCCCGTTAGAGCGCGGCCTTAATGAAACCCAAATAGCTGCCCCCCAGCACACTAGCCGCCCGGTGCTCCCCGCACTGGGCGTTTTCTTTGCTAAATGCAAAAAAACAAGCTGACAGCGGGCAATCATGACGTTACAAGCTGCGTTCGCGCGGGCAAAACACCCCCGCCCACCTAAGCCGCTTTAGCTCAGCTGGTAGAGCATCTGATTTGTAATCAGAGGGTCGGGAGTTCGAGTCTCTCAAGCGGCACCACTTCTTTCTGGCGCTATCGCGACGGCAAGCCTCGCCACTTGAGCGCGGGTTTAGTTCGAGGTTAGGCCTCGTATCCGCGCCATTTTCTTATGTTACATCATTCTTCGGTATCAAAGTTATTACAATCAAATGTTAGTTAGTTTTCTTGAATTTATTATCGTTTATTGATATGCACTCTATATGACGCATTCTGATAATGACCCACGCGATACGTGGAAAACAATTTTCATTTTTCTCTTTTTCCTTATGGGATTAAGCGCTATCGGACATTTTGCTGTCGTCGGTCTAAGGCCCACCAGTATCTATGTTGGAGCCTTGATGTGGACTCCAGCAATCGCGGCTTTTGTTACGTTAAAAATACGAGGGCGAAAATTAACATCATTGCCGTGGGCAGTTGGAAATTGGCACGACAATATCCAATCATATCTGATTCCTGTAACATATATTACGATCAGTTACGCTCTTGTCTGGATGCTTGGATTTGGCGGCGCTTTTGATCGTGAGACTATCGCTGAATGGTCAAATGAGCTGGGTCTACCGAACAGTCCTTTAGCCGGTGCGTTGATCATGGTCATTCTGTTGGCGACGGTGCAATTCGTAAAGTCTTTGGGAAGTATAGCCGGGGAAGAGATCGGGTGGCGGGGGTTCTTCATATGGGAACTCCGCAAAGTTCTTCCGTTTGGCGGCATCTCTTTGGTTAGTGGTATTGTTTGGTCAGTATGGCATTACCCCATCATTATAAAATATGGATTTGGAGACCCCGTTTTCCAAATTGCCTGCTTCACCTTGATGATTATAAGCATGTCCGTGATCATGGCCTATTATACATTTCGTTCCAAGAGTCTGTGGCCAGCAATCATATTTCACGGCGCACACAATATATATATTCAAAAAATATTTTCACCTCTGACGACCGAAATGGATCGGACAAAGTTTTGGATCGATGAATATGGGCTAATGGTCCCAATAATCGTGATGCTTATGGCCTTCTATTATTGGAAGCGGGCAAAAGCCGAAGGCATGTGATCGCGCGCTCCATTTCTGTCAGCATAGCAGAACATCTGATTTGTAATCAGGGGTCGGGAGTTCGAGTCTTCGCACCCGCACCATTTTTCTGGCGCTATCGCGATGCTGACGCTCGCTACTTGAGCACGAGGCGCCGTGGCAAGGGTTCAAGTCTGGTTCCCATCATTACCTGTCCTATCGCAACGCCAAGGCTCACCGCTCAATCGTCATGCTCGTGCAGCCAAGCGGCGTGGCGCGGGGCTTTTTTGGTACGGGACCATTCTTCAAGCATTTCTGGGGCGACTTTGTGCAATTCGGCCATTTGTTCCGGCGTTCCAGTATTGGCGACCAACTCCAGTCGGTGGCCATTGGGATCAAAGAAGTAGATTGATTTGAAAATCCCGTGATTGGTTGGTCCAATGACGTCCAGCCCCTCTGCCTCAACACTTTTCTTGGCTTCCATCAAGGCTTCGATCGAAGCCACTTCAAAGGCAATATGTTGCACCCATTCTGGCGTATTTTGATCCCGGCCCATTTCCGGCTGGGTCGGTAACTCAAAGAACGCAAGAATATTACCCATTCCCGCATCCATAAACAGATGCATGTAAGGATCGGGCGCGCCGGTTGACGGCACTTCATCTTCGGCAATGGCCAGAACGAAATCCATGTTCAGCACCCGCTGGTAAAACTCGACAGTTTCTTTGGCATCCTTACACCGGTAGGCCACGTGATGGATGCGTTTGAGTTCAATTGCCATTTTTTCTCTCCATAAACTGATTTTAATTGCTGCTTCAAACAATGGGTTACAAAACTAGACTACAAGTTTGGCTTTGGCGTCTGATCGCCAGATCACCGGAAAATCTTCACAATCCATCGGTTCGCCATCCAAAATACCTGGATCACGGGTTGGCACGCCGGTTTCACCGGGGCGGATCAGGTATCGGGCATCATCACCCGTCCAGCGGGTGGCCAATGCGCGGCGCCGCGTATTTGCATTGGAATTGCCCGGTGCGCCATGCACAATCATTCCCTGAAACACCAGACAATCGCCTGGCTCCATATCCCAAGTCAAAACATTATATTCGCCCAAATTGGCATCAATATCAGGCAGTTCCGGCAAATCCGTTCCCGCATAAGGGCTGTCATCGGCAAAATGATGCGGATTGTGCTCAGCCCATTCGTGCGAGCCGGCCACGTATTGCACCGATACCTGCTTGGAGATCAAATCCAGTGGCAGCCAGATCGAACACACTTGGCGGCCACTGACTGCCCAATATGGCTGATCCTGATGCCACGGGGTGCGCTCTGCTGTGTTGGGTTCTTTTACGATCAGTTGGTCATAGAAGAAATTGACCTTGTCGCTTTGCATGATGGTTCCGGCGATTTGAGCCGCCGGGGATTTGTGGACAAACTCGCGGAACCCATCATGGCGACGAGCTAGATCCAGATCGTTAAATGCGCGACCTGCCCCTCCATTTGCCGTATATTCTTCAGCATGCGGCCCCGGCTTGGACATTGCAGTGTCAGTCCAGTTGCGTAAGTGTTTAATCCAACTTGGATCAAACACGTCACGCAAACAAACAACGCCATCCTTGGTATAGGCTTCTATATCCGCTGCATTTGCCACCAACAGGATCCGGATCAGCTAACGGTATCTTCGATCACGCCGCGTTCAATCTGATCCAGTTCAATCGAGTCAAACAAGGCTTGGAAATTTCCCTCGCCAAAACCATCATTGCCTTTTCTTTGAATAAATTCAAAAAACACAGGACCAATTACGGTTTTCGAGAAAATTTGCAACAAAAGCCCTTGCCCTTCGGTCGGTGCCCCGTCGATCAAGATGCGCCGCTTACGCAGTTCTTCTACATTTTCACCATGGCCCGGCAAGCGTTCGTCGATCAGACTAAAATAGCTATCTGGCGTATCTTGTAATTCAATGCCATTGGCGATCAAACCATCAACCGAACCAAAAATTTCACTGGATTCGATGGCGATATGTTGGATGCCTTCGCCGTTGAAATCAGTCAAAAATTCTTCGATCTGTGACTTATCGTCCATTGATTCATTGATCGGAATTCTGATTTTGCCACACGGGCTGGTCATCGCCTTGGAAATCAAGCCGGTCAGTTTGCCTTCAATATCGAAATAGCGAATTTGCCGGAACCCAAAAACATCTTCATAGAATTTGCCCAAAGGCTCCATGTTCCCGCGAAATACATTGTGGGTCAGGTGGTCGATATAATGAAAATTCAAGCTATTTTTGCCCTCATCAACTCCACTGAATGTAGTAAATTCCCGAGCATAAAATGCGTCCATATCCGATTCTGTCATCAGATAAAGCGCTGAGCCGCCAACCCCAATAACAGCCGGTAATTCATCGGTCCATAACCCGTCCGGCATGTCCGTTGCACCGCGTGCCAGCGCACCTTTATGGGCAAAAACGGCATCTTCCATCAAGAAACCCATCGCATTGGCCCCGCCTTTATGAGCTGCACAAAACTCTCCAGCCTGACCGGTCGTTTCGCGGTTCAATAAAAAGTTAGCTTTGCCTTGTTTATACCGAATGACATCTTTGTGCTTGTGCTTGGCGATGGCGGTAAATCCCATCTGCTCGAACAATAAACCCAATTTATCTGGTTCATCAGAGGTAAATTCAACAAACGCAAATCCGCAGGTTCCGAGTGGGTTTTCAAATAAATCAGCCATTTTTGTGCTTCCTGTTGCTAATTTTGAATCATCAAGGTCAAATCAAGATCCCTATATGAGTCATTATAGTAACAATTGCAACTAAATTAGAGGTGCACCGTGATAAAACTTTGGAACTATTTTCGTAGTGGCACATCGCACCGCGTCCGCATTGCCTTGAATTTCAAGGGGGTAGAATGGCAGTATCAACCGCTGAACTTCCTGACCCAACAACACAAAGAGAAGGCCTATCTGGACCTGAATCCGCAAGGCTTGGCACCGGCAATAGAGATTGATGGCGCTGTATTGTTTCAATCGCCGGCCATTATCGAATATCTGGAAGAACGTTTTCCCGAGCCACCACTGCTGCCGGGCGATGCAATATCCCGCGCAAAGGTTCGTGCCATGGCCATGTTGATTGGTTGCGATATTCACCCCTTAAATAACCTACGGGTATTAAATGAGGTAAAGGCGCTAACCGGACAGGACGCTCCACCGCTAGACTGGATCGCGCACTGGGTTGCCGAAGGTTTTTCTGCCTTAGAAACCCTGCTTAGTCGTGACGACAGCCGACATCCAGATGTCTGTTTTGGAACGACCCCCGGACTGGTTGAATGTTATTTGATCCCGCAGGTGTATGCGGCCAACCGGTTCAAGGTGGATATGACCCCCTACCCGCTGATCCGCCAAATTGATCAAGCCTGTTCAAAGCTAGCCGCGTTCCAAAAAGCTCATCCCGATATACAACCCGATGCGCCGGGCAAGTAGCAATCAGGTTTCGCCCTGGTCATAGCGGTTGGAAAAATCGGTCTTGTCGCCCTTGGCCAGTGTCTTTGACTGTTTGCGCCAGTTATCCCGGGTAATCCGACCTTTGAAAGTGAGCTTCGCGTCCACTTCCGAAACCTGTTTGCTATTCCATCCAGCAATCTGATGATAATAATACACACCCAACGAGTTCAATAATGCCTCAAGTTTTGGCCCTATGCCTTTGATTTTTTTCAAATCATCCGGATCACCATCGGTGGGCGCATCATAAAAGGTTGGAACCACATTCGCTGTAGGCGCTTTGCCCATATCATCCAGAGCTGTTTCCAACTCCATCACTTTGGCTCGTAGTTTTGCCTTGGCGGCATCAGATTCTTCGCATCGGGAACGAAGCCTAGCCAACTCCACATCTTGGTCTGTGGTATCCTCAACCTCGCGACGGCCACAAATCCAGCAACCGATCAACAATCCCAATAACGCTGCCAGCGCCAATAAAAGCCACATATGCCCTGCAAGCCAAATCATCGATGTGCTCCTATTGCTCTATTTGCATTTCAATACGTCGATTGCGCGCCCGGCAATCAGAAGTCCGCTCTGAACAGATGGGCCGATCAGGCCCAAATCCCGCAGAAGATAACCGCGACACATCAACGCCCCGGGAAACTAAATACGCAGATACGGCTTTGGCCCGTTGACCAGACAAGTACACATTAAACCCGCGTTCACCTGTATTATCTGAATGCCCCTCGACCTTTATCGAAAACGCATCACATTGACCGGCTAACTCAGCCAGAAAATTCAAAAAACCGTGACTGGAAATGCCAATACCGGCTTTGCTGCTGGCGAACAAAATGGTGTTTTTCGACAATGCCTCAGCAAACAAAGCTCTGCACTCATCTGCATCATCAATCCGACCGGTTTCCACCGAAACGCCAAATTCATTTGGCGGCGGCGGCGGATAGGAAAGGTCTGCGCTGCCAGTATAGGCACCATCAATTGTTTGCATTTGCCGCTCGATTTGCTGGGCTTCCACCTTGCTGTTCGCGGTCCCGGACAGCAAAAACACACCATCGCGCAATTGAATAGAGCCTGATTTCAAACTAGCCAGCCTTTTTACAACCTCAATCATTTTTGGCCCAGCCCCGACAAATGCGCCAGGTGCCAACTGCATTTCGTCAACAACTTGACCCTGATGCAGTTTTTCTGCTTCGGCGATCAGCAGTGCACGCTGTGCTTCATCAGCAATATGGCCGCTCAACACCAAAGAACCAGTTTCATTACGCGTGACATTCCATACCGGGTTTAGGATCGGCGCAATCACCTCAATGCCAGCAACATCCACCTTGGTAATGCCGCCCATCATCAAGCCACCTTTACCCTGACTAGCCAAAACCAAACCTTGAACTTTTGCTTGTTCTTCTACTGAAGTTACCGTTCCAGATACAAATGCGGATTGCCCTCGCACCTCGACACGAAACCCGTTGGCATCACCGGCTCTTAGCGCCTGTTCAGCGGCAGTTTGCAACTTGCTTTGCGCCAGATCAGCGCCGCCTCCACCAGGCCATTGGTCAGAAATGCCGGAATAAATCCCCACCCAACCCAGCAGGAGGAACAGGACAAGCCCGACCAACCATTTTATGCCAACCGACATTAAGTGTACCCCAGTTTTTCCCTCGCTCAAATTTAACATTTCAAAAAGGCCAATGACAAGCAGTTTGTAGTTCACAACTACTTTATAGTTGATCAAACGCTATTTTCACACAAAACAGAACGCGGCACACTAAAAAGCTGAAACAATGCTCGCGTGTGTACGGGATTCATTTCCAGTTCAGCTAGAAACTGGCATGGTTTCCCTTCAAAGCTGGAAATATTGAATTGGACCTGAAAAATGAAAAAATTTCTCACCGCTGGTGTGTTTTGTCTGGCATTTACCGCCGGGCTTTCCTTGCCAGCAAGCGCCGCGCAATCGACACATTTTGCGCCGGGCCCGACCAAATTGATTTTACATTCTGGTCCAGATTTTTCAGGCCGCAATCGAACTTTTCAGTCAGATGAACCCAAATTGGCCAGTTATAACTTTGCAGATATTGCACAAAGTCTGGAAGTGGTTTCCGGCCAGTGGGAGGTTTGTGTCGACAAACGATATCGCGGTCGATGCGAAGTATTTTCCATCGGTCATTTTGACTTAAACGCACTGGGTTGGGGTTCTGATATCGCTTCGGTTCGTCGGGTTTCACACCATACAGATACCATAACCTTGTACGCAAAGCCTGATTTTGGCGGCCAAGCTCGAACCTTTGCCCGCAAAATGGACAAATTGAAACTGTATGCATTTCATGACCATGCCGCCTCTTTGCGGGTTTCGGGCGGCATATGGAAAGTATGCGCCAACTCCAATATGGGTGGTCATTGTGAATTGGTTGATCGCGACATTCCTGACCTGGGGGCCATTGGCCTGATGTATTCTATTTCATCTGTTGCGCCTTCCGACAGTCGGATTGGCGGCAATGATGGTGATGTTGGTGAGTTGGTCCTGTTTGAAGACGACAGCTATTCCGGCACACGGATCAGTGTTCGAAACGAAGTCGCTGATTTAAAGCGAGCTGGATTTTCGGATCGCGCCTCTTCCCTGCGCCTGCAAGGTGGTAAGTGGGAAGTATGCGACCGCACTAATTTTGGCGGGCGATGTGAGATCATCCGGCATTCCATCAACAATTTGGAACGAATTAACATGGGGGATCGCATTTCTTCCGTCCGTCCGGTCCGTTATGATGAGAATTCGGGATACCGCCCTACACCTACTCCGGATGATCGCTGGGGCCGCGACTGGCGGGGCGATCGGCAATTTGGCCAAAGCTTTCAAGGACAACGCTCTATATTCTTCCCGGAACCTTCCGTGCAAGGATATGCCGTTTCGAACTGCATCCACCCGGGACGGCAATGCGGACAACAAGCTGCACAAGCGTTTTGTGAAATTGCCGGATTGGATCGGGCCGTATTTTTTGATGCGACACGCGGATACAGATCCACGTGGTCCATCGGTTCCAGACGGATGGAAACCAGTGATAACCGGTCCAGATATCTAATTGATGTTTTGTGTTCGCGCTAGATTATTTCCCCCTCAAAGTTGAACTTTTTCCAACTGGCAAGAAATGAAATAGAGCAACTGCCTTTTTTTGTGGTGTTTCCAAATGAAACATTGCATAGTTAATGACATTCATTGGAACATAATAGGGGAGTTTCTAGTAATATGGCAGGGAAGTTTGATCTTAAAAAAGCAAAAGACGGACAGTTCTTTTTCACACTCGTAGCCGGTAATGGCGAGATTGTGGGTAAGTCTGAGATGTACAAAGCCAAAGCAAGCGCCAAAAATGGAATTGAATCTGTAAAGAAAAACGCACCCGATCGGGGTCGGTTCAAAGACCCGTTTGAAGGTAATAGCGGAAAATGGTATTTCAGCTTGAAAGCCCGCAATGGTGAAATCATTATCTCGTCTCAGGGGTATTCTTCTGAAGACGGCGCTGAAAATGGAATTGGTGCCGTACAGCGCGCCGCCGATGGCGCATCAACCAACGATATTTCATAAGTTCTGAAAATATTATTTTGTTTTGAAAACGGTCGGGCAAACCCCGGCCGTTTTTTTGTGACTTGGAACCCTTGGCTATTCGCGTTAGGTGTTCTTTTTATTCAATCCCATATTGGAGAACCTGTTGTCATGAGCGCGTCCAAAACCTTTGACTGGCAAGACCCCTTGGATTTGCATGGTCAGCTATCTGAAGAAGAACGCATGATTGTGAGCAGCGCACGCGCCTTTGCCGACGACAAGCTGGCACCCAGAATTGTCATGGCCTACCGTGAAGAGCACTTTGACCGCGAAGTGTTGAATGAAATGGGTGAGATGGGCTTTTTGGGCTGCACGCTGCCCGAAGAATACGGCTGTGCGAACCTGAGCCATGTCAGTTATGGCCTGATCGCCCGCGAGGTCGAGAAAATCGATAGCGGCTATCGTTCGGTATTTTCGGTACAGACCTCTTTGGTCATGTACCCGATTTTTGAATTTGCCACCGAAGAAGTAAAACGCGAATGGTTACCCAAACTGGCGACCGGCGAAGCGGTCGGCTGTTTTGGATTGACCGAAGCTGATGGCGGCTCTGATCCCGGTGCCATGCGGACCAATGCCAAAAAGGTTGACGGTGGGTATCTACTAAACGGTTCCAAAATGTGGATCAGCAATGCACCGATTGCCGATATTGCTGTGGTTTGGGCCAAGTTGGATGGTAACATTCGCGGCTTTGCGGTTGATTGCACCGCCAAAGGCATGAGCACGCCCAAAATTGAAGGCAAAATGTCTTTACGCGCCTCCTGCACTGGCGAGTTGGCGATGGCCGATGTATTTGTCCCCGAAAGCCATCTGTTTCCCGAAGTCACCGGACTACGCGGCCCGTTTTCTTGCCTCAACAAAGCCCGGTACGGCATTGCGTGGGGCGCGATGGGCGCAGCAGAGTTTTGCTGGCTTGCAGCGCGCAATTACGCGATGGACCGGGTTGTGTTTGGCAAACCGATTGCACAAACCCAACTGGTGCAGAAGAAACTGGCCGATATGCAAACTGAAATTGCCTTAGGCTTGCAAGCAGCCTTACAATTGGGCCGGATGATTGATGCCGGTGCTTATGTGCCGGAAGCCATTTCCATGCTGAAGCGCAATAATTGCGGCAAAGCGCTGGATATTGCCCGCGTGGCCCGCGACATTCACGGTGGCAATGGTATTTCGGACGAGTACCACGTCATTCGCCATGCGATGAACTTGGAGACCGTCAACACCTATGAGGGCACCCATGATATCCATGCCCTAATTCTGGGGCGGGCCATGACCGGGTTGCAAGCCTTCTATTGAGCACCATTGGCCTGACATTCGAACACGATGGCAAACTGGGCCGGATCACCATAGATAATCCAACTCGGCGCAATGCTATGACGGCTCAAATGTGGGCCGAACTGCCCGATTTTTTACGCGAAGCGAAGGGTGCCCGTGTTTTGCTGATTGAAGGCACTGGCCAGCATTTTTGCGCCGGGGCCGACATTCATGAAATGGGCAAATTGTGCGGTGACCCAGCCGCCACGACTGCCTTTCGCGAACAGATGCAACAGGCGCTGCGAGCGCTTTGCGAGTTTGCAGCCCCAACCATCGCCAGCATTCGCGGCACTTGTTATGGGGCCGGTTTGGCGATTGCCATGGCTTGTGACCTGCGGTTTGCGACCAAAGATGCCAAATTCTCCGTGCCACCGGCCAAATTGGGTTTGCTCTACCCGAAAGAGGATATTGCCCGCCTTGTCGCATTGGTCGGTCCGGCCAAGGCCAAGCAAGTTTTGTTTACCGGCGAAGTGATCCCGGCTAAAACTGCCGCCCGAAGCGGGTTGATTAACCAAGTGCAGAACGAGGAACAGACCAAAGCCTTGGTTGAGGCCATTATGGGAAACTCGGCCAATTCGATTGCCCTGCTGAAACAACTGGTGGATGGCAATTTAGCTGATCCTGACCGGGCATTTGAGCAATGTTTTGACCAAAATGACTTTGCCGAAGGCTTGGCGGCATTTGCGGCGCACCGCGCACCAGACTACAGTTAAGCCAAATTCGGGGGAGTTTGAACCAATGAGCAAAGCCAACCAAAATGCGGGACCCTTAGCCGGTTTGCTGGTCATTGATCTCACCCGCGTGCTGGCCGGGCCGTGGGCCACGCAAATGCTGGCCGATATGGGGGCTGAAGTGATTAAGGTCGAGCGTCCGGGCACTGGCGATGATACCCGTGGTTGGGGGCCACCTTTTTACCGGGACACCAACGGACAAGCCTCTGATGCTGGCTATTACATGGCAGCCAATCGTAACAAGAAGTCGATTACCGTTGATTTGAAATCCGAAACCGGGCGCGATCTGATCCGAAAATTGGCGACCAAGGCTGATATTCTGATTGAAAATTTCAAGGTTGGCGGCATGGCACGCCTTGGGCTTGATTTTGAGACGTTGTCAGTGCTGAATCCAAAGCTGGTCTATTGCTCGATCACCGGGTTTGGCCAAACCGGACCGATGAAAGACCTGCCGGGTTATGATTATATGATCCAAGCCATGGGCGGCATGATGTCGATCACTGGTCGGGCCGATGACGAGCCGGGCGCCGGACCCATTCGCACCGGAATTGCCGCCTCTGACCTGTTCACCGGATTTTACGCCTCTAGCGCCATTTTGGCGGCGCTCTATCATGTACAGGGCGGTGGCAAGGGCCAGCATATTGATCTGGCCCTGCTCGACTGCCAGATGGCCGGACTGATCAATCAGGTGACCAACTGGATGCTAGATGGTCAAACTCCGGGTCGCACCGGCAGCAATCACCCCAATCTCGCCCCATACGGTGTCTACGCGGCTCAGGATGCCTCGTTCGTGCTGGCCATCGGTAATGATGGGCAGTTTAGCCGGTTTTGCGCCTTTGCTGGTCGCGAAGAGCTGGCCCAGGACAGCCGGTTTCTGACCAATGCCGATCGGGTGATCAATCGCGACGCGCTGATGGCTTGCATCATCCCGGTGATTGCCTCGCGCCCGGTTGACTGCTGGCTGGAAGGCTTGGCGGCGATTGATGTGCCGGTTGGCCCGATCCTAGACATTCCACAAGCCTTTGCCCTACCCCAATCCAAATCTCGCGACATGACCATGACCCAAACCAGAGCCGATCTGGCCCAGCCGGTTCGCACGCCGGCCTCTCCGGTCAAATTTTCGGGCACCCCGGTGGTTGATCGAAACGCCCCACCCAAATTGGGGCAGGACACCGCAGAAGTGCTGGCCGACCATTTGGATTTAAGCGAAATCGACATTGCTCGCTTGTCCAAGAACAACGTTATTTAGCCCAAGGGAATTCCAATGACCGAACACCCAATGCTGACCAATGATGCGACCATTTTTGGCATTCTGGCCCTGATGCTGGGCTTTGTATTTTGGTCATCCGCCCTGAAACATAAGGGCATACAGACGTTCTACCGGATTTTTCCGCCTTTGCTGCTGTGTTATTTTCTGCCGTCCTTGCTCACCACATTCGGGGTAATCAACCCGGACCAGTCCAGCTTGTACTTCGTGGCTTCGCGTTATTTATTACCGGCTGCTTTGGTCATCTTGACCGCTTCGGCTGATTTACCGGCCACCATGAAGCTCGGCCCCAAAGCGTTGATCCTATTTTTCACCGGCACAATTGGCATCATGATTGGCGGACCGATTGCGCTGCTGCTGACCGCATGGGTTGCCCCTGATCTGTTGGGCGCTGGCCCGGATGCGATATGGCGCGGCATGGCCACCGTGGCCGGGAGCTGGATCGGCGGGTCAGCCAACCAGACGGCCATTCGCGAGATCTTTGATGTGGGCAGTCATACCTTCTCCATCTGGGTCGCGGTTGATGTGATCGTGGCCAATGTCTGGATGGCCATTTTGCTGACCATTGCAGCCAATCAGATCGCTGTGGACAAATTCCTGCGCGCAGACCGCAGCTCGCTTGATCTGGTCCGCGAACGGGCCGAACAATACGAAGCTGAACACGCCCGCATTCCAGAGTTGAAAGACTTGATTCTGATCCTGGCTTTGGGCTTTGGCGCAACCGGCGCGGCTCATTTTCTGGCCGACATCATTGCCCCGTGGTTTCAGGTTAACATGCCGGAATTGGCCAAATATTCGGTGCATTCCAAATTCTTCTGGCTCGTGGTCAGCGCCACCATAATGGGCGTGGTTCTGTCCTTTACCAAAGCGCGGTCCTTACAAGGTGCTGGCGCGATGAAAGTCGGCACGGTGTTCGTCTATATTCTGGTGGCCACGGTCGGCACCCATATGAATATCAAGGCATTGTTTGATGCACCGGCTTACTTTTTGATCGGAGCGATCTGGATGATTATTCATATCGCTTTGCTGTTTGCTGTGGCCTATGCCATTCGCGCCCCCAGCTTCTTTTTGGCAGTGGGTTCCAAAGCCAATGTCGGCGGTGCCGCTTCGGCCCCGGTCGTGGCCGCTGCGTTTCACCCATCACTAGCTCCAGTTGGTGCGCTGCTGGCAGTGATTGGCTATGCCATCGGCACATTCGGTGCTTGGTTCACCGGCATGGTGATGCAAGGCATTGCGGGCGGTTAATCAAAATTTCTAGAATTTTGCGGTTTGAAAAAAACAAGTTGGCATAAATTTGCAGTCTATCCTCGGCCAAGCTGCTCTCATTCATGCCAGCAATAGCTGGAACTTGGTAGCTGGCTGGTCATTTCAAACTAGACTAAACCCATTGTTTATATGGATTTTTGAAAGGTATACGATTTCAAAGAGCCGAACAATCAAAGCAGGTGATGACGTTCACCCTGATTGTAGGCGTTCCCCGGCGAGCGGGGAATAACTGGTCACATCCACGCAAGCGCATGCGTCAATGAGCGTCAACAAGTGTGATTTTATTGTGGTTTTATTGCGGATGTGTGTACCGGGTTTCTCAAACAATTGCAGTTTATCTGTGTGGGTCGTGCCACGAGTAACAATGCAAAATGACAATCAGGTGAAGGGTTGGGCCCTCCGCTCTAACCGGAGGGAAGCAGACGTAACCACCTCATTCTGTCGCCCTCCGGCTTGACCGGAGGGTCCATGTTTTCGGGCAAGTCCTCGTGGCCGATCCTTTGAAGCTCCCTTTGGTCGCACCTCAGGATGAGGGAAATGTTATTTCACCAAGCCTCCTCATCCTGAGGTGCGACCAAAGCAGCCTCGAAGGATCGGCAAGCGACGCAACCTTACTGGCTACGTGAGAAACCAACCAATGTCTGGCCATGCTCCCCAAATTCTGGCACCACTCCTTTTTGGGAAAAGGGTACGACCATGCAGGACCGGTTTGCGGCATTTCGCCATGGGTCATTTTCCCGCTATTTCTGGGCTAGATTCAGTACATCATTTGCCACGCAAATTGTCTCGGTAGCAGTGGGTTGGCAAATCTATGACCAAACCCAAAATCCGGCTCTACTTGGTTGGATCGGGCTGGTCCAGTTTCTACCTGCTTTACTGCTGGTGATCGTCACCGGGATCACCGCCGATCGGTTCGGGCGGCGACTGGTCATGGGCCTATCCATTTTGGCAGAAACTGTTTGCGCTTTCGCCATTTTAGCCTTGGCGCTCAGTGGAAATTTTCGGGCGGTTCCCGTCCTAGTGATCTTGACGGTATTCGGCGTGGCCCGCGCTTTTCACGGCCCGGCCTCCTCGTCGCTGGTGGTCAATATTGTACCGAAAAAGGATTTCGCCAATGCCATTGGCTGGAGCACTTCATCTTGGCAATTGGCCTCGATTTTTGGACCAGTAGCCGGTGGATTGCTCTATGGAATTTCCGGGCCGATTGCCTACGCAATTGCTGCCATTATTTTAGGGTTTGCCGCTTTCTTGGTGTTTTTGATCCCTAATCCGGCTCAGAAAAAAATGACTGAAAACCCCTCTTTCAAAGTCCTGCTCGGCGGGTTTAGCTATGTCTGGAAACAAAAAATCATACTGGGCGCGATCTCGCTTGATCTGTTTGCTGTGCTGCTGGGTGGCGCAGTCGCCCTGCTACCGATTTACGCCCGCGATATTCTGGAGCTGGGACCAACTGGTTTGGGGTTATTGCGCGCCGCGCCCGGCATTGGTGCCATCATAACCATTAGCTATTTGACCGTGTTTCCGATCCGGGATCATGCCGGGATCATTTTATTTGTCAGTGTCGGATTATTTGGCTTAGCAACCGCAGTGTTTGGCAGTTCTACCTTGGCGTGGTTATCAATCCTAGCCCTGTTGCTGGTCGGGGCGTTTGACATGGTTTCGGTCTATATCCGCGAAGTGTTGTTGCAATTGTGGACCCCGGATCATGTGCGCGGCCGGGTCAATGCGGTTAATTCGATCTTTTTGGGCGCGTCCAACGAATTGGGTGAGTTTCGGGCCGGTTTCATGGCCGCCGCATTCGGGGCGGTGTTTACCGTAGTGGCCGGTGGTTGTGCCGCCATTGGTGTAGCGGCGCTGTGGTCCCAGTGGTTCCCAGCGCTTCGAACCGCTAGGTATTTGCAAAGCCCGGATGATCTGGAAAAATCAGACGAGTAACGACCGACCCTATTTTTGTGCGTCCAAGTGCGCCCGGCGAATTTGGATCAGCCCCTCGGGCAGGTTTTTATTGGCTCGCACTTCGGCCTCGTTCAAGCCATCCAGTTCGTGCGGAAAGACCAACCATTTGTCGGTTTCTTCCATAAAATAATCCGGTACGCGATCTGTCATGTTTTTGGTTGGTTTGTAATAGACCGTCCCGACCCGCAAATCTTTCGGCATGTTAAGCCGGGTCAAGGTTTTCATCTCGCGGATGATCGCATCAATTGAACGGCCCGAATCAAACACATCATCGACGATCAGCAAGCGATCATCAGCGTTCACGTTTTCAATCAGATAATGCAGGCCATGCACCCGCACCACATCGTCTTGTTCCCCGATCCCGTGATAGGAAGAGGTGCGAATGGCAATGTGATCCGATGGTGAGCCGCAAAATTCCAACGCTTCTTGCACCGCGATACCGATCGGCGCGCCGCCGCGCCACACGCCCACGATATAATCCGGGCGAAAGCCACTACGCAGGATTTGCTCGGCCAGTTCAAATGATCCGGTCAGAAGTTCTTGCGCGCTGATATATGTCTTTTCCATGATCTTGGCCCCATCTGGCAAAGCGAAAGGAGATTCGAAAGCCCAATATAGAAAAAGTCAGCGGGATCGCCTAGCCTGTTTACCAAGAGATTCGGTTTAAGAAACGGTTTCCTTCCCCGCTTGCGAGGGAGGTGCCCCAAAGGGGTGGTGGGGGGCCTTTTTAGTCAAACAGGGCTGTTCCCCCCCTCCGAACTAATCCGCGTCCACCTCCCCCGCAAGCGGGGGAAGACAAGACGTTTTGGCTAGTCGCCTCCGAGCCGGGGTCGGAAGATGGTGATACAAGAAGAAATGGAAATCCAATGATCGGTGCAAATCAACAATTCATTCTGGACCGAGCCATGCAGGTTTTTGACGGCACGGCTCACTTTGGCAATTTTAATTTGAACCTTCCAGGTCATTCAGAACGATTGGTCGAGGTGCCATGGGCCGCGCAACATTTGCGAGATGCCAAACACATTCTGGATATCGGTTTTTCTATGTCCTCGCTGGATTGGTTGGGCCTGTTACTGGCAACCAATACGAAGGGTGCGATCTTACAAGCGGCCGATATTGTGCGCCCCGAACGGGTACAAAGCCGCTATCCGCAAGCCTGGCGCGATGCGGCCTTGGCCGTGCCGGTCAGCATTGGCGACATTCGCAGCATCGAGCTACCTGCAAACCAGTTTGATCTGGTCACCTGCATTTCCACTATTGAGCATATCGGGTTTGATATTGCCTCCAATGATGATCCGAACAGTGCGTTTGAACGGGGCAAAACCCCGGCGGAAATTGCCGATACCCGTGACCCGGATGTGAACCAAGACGTGTTGCGGGCCTTTCACCGGGTATTGCAGCCGGGCGGACGGGTGATGATCTCGGTCCCCATGGGGCGCGGCGGGCCGACTTTGCTCAAAGACAGCCTCGGCCTTTACACACGGCAATGGGAATATGAGACCCAAAGTTGGCGAGAACTAACCACGCAACCGGGATTTGAGGTGCTAGAGCAATGCTTCTATGCGCTGGGACCGGACGATTGCTGGCACCAAGTACAAAGCCCGACCGACTTGAGCGACAAGTCCAGCGAGCTACAACCCCACGCCAGCGGGTGCGCGTTATTGTTGTTGCAAAAGACTTAGGTTTTTAGCCAGCCTTGCTGCCGATACCAATCGACAGTTTGGGCAAAGCCATCTTGCAGATTGATTTTTGGTGTCCAGATCTCAGCCGGAATTTCACGGCCCGGATCAATGGCCCAATCACCATGCAAAATTTCACGCACCTTGCCCGAATTGAATATCGGTGGTTCCGAGGAAAACCGCCCGATTTGCCCGGAGACAAAACCAGCCATTTGCATGATCGCTGCCGGGATCGGTACGGGGCGGTATTGCCCGCCAACTGCCGCAACCGCCGCTTGGGTGATTTGGGTCCAACTATACCCCTTCGTGCATCGGTCGCTGATTTCGAACAAACCGGTTGGCGCACGAGTATTCACCATCGCAGCAATCGCATTGGCTGCATCTTCGCCGTGGATCATGGCAATGCGCGCCTCTGGCCGGCTCAATACCGGTTGCACCCAGGCTTCGGCGATTTCAAAAACTTGCAAGGTCTCGCGATCACCCGGACCATAAATCGCGTTAGGACGCATGATGACCAATGACCCGCCATGAGCTTTGGCCGATACCTCACTGGCCGCCTTACTGTTGGCATAGGCAGATAATTCAGGCTCGCGAGCCGTTACCGAAGACACATGGAGCAGCCGAATATCTGGGATAACATCCGCACAAGCTGCAACCAGATTTTTCGTCCCGCCGCCATTGATCGCCAGTAATTCTGCAGCAGTTTTCGCCTTGATCGCCCCGGCAATATGCACCACGCAATCACAATTCGTGACCAGATCGCGCAAGGCTTTGCCGTCATTTAGATCACCAATGACCAGTTCCGCGCCTTGCTCACGCAATTGAGCAGCACGAGATGTGTCACGAACCAGAGCTCGTAAGTTGTGCCCCTGCTGGGTCAATGCATTTGCGACATGAGCCCCCAAAAACCCGGTGCCACCGGTCAGGGCAATTTGGGTCAATTGACCGCCGAGATTCGGTCCCGGCGCAGGGCTTCGAACGTACCATCCATATACATTTTGCGGGCCTTGGAACGGCTCAATTTGCCAGAGGAGGTTTGCGGTAATGAATGCGGCGGCACGCCCACAACCTGAGTCACCAGCCCATATTCAGAATTGACCAATCCCTCAATGGCACTCAGCAACGCAGTGCGCCGCTCCGGATCGGAAATCCGGGTTTGCACCAGTAAAACCACTTCTTCCGTGCCGCCATCATCAATCGAAAAGGCAGCAACGTCGCCGGAGCGCAAACCTTCAACACTGGACTCGGCCGACCATTCGAGGTCTTGCGGCCAAACATTGCGCCCGTTGATCAGGATTAAATCTTTGGCCCGGCCGGTAATTACGATCTGGTCGCCCCTGAAATACCCAAGGTCGCCAGTATCGAGCCAGCCGTCTTTAGAGAGCACACAAGCGGTTTCGCCCGCATTGCCAAAATATTCAGTCATCAAGCTGGGACCCGCTACAAAAATGCGGCCCACTTCGGCTTCACCCAACACCGTGCCGGCTTCGTTGCGAACTTCCATTTGGTGGCCGGGCAATACCGGGCCGCACAACACAAACTCGCGGGTCGGGACATCATCGTCCGCATCGACCAATACGGCTTTTCGTTCACTATCCAGTTTGTTCAGATCAACTCGGTCATAGACCACGCCCTGCCCAATCGGGGCAAAGCTGATGGCCAATGTGGTCTCGGCCATGCCGTAACTTGGCATCGGTGTGCCGCGCTTAAACCCAACTTTGGCGAAGCGTTCCACAAAGCGTTCCAGCACTTCCACCCGGATCATATCACCACCAATGCCGGCTGCCCGCCAGCAACTTAAATCCAGATGATCCAGACTGGCTTTAGCAGCACGCCGGGCGCACAAATCATAGCCAAAACTCGGCGAAAACGCCAAAGTCGCTTTATTGTCAGAAATCATGGAGAGCCACATCAGTGGCCGCCGGGCAAAGTCGCGGGTCGGCAACACATCATTGCTCATTTGCGTAACCACTGGGGTCAGCAAAAATCCGACCAGCCCCATATCATGATAAAACGGCAACCACGAACACGTGCGATCCCCTTCTTTAACGTCCAGACCATGGACCGCTATCGCCATGGCATTGGCCATAAAAGCTTTGTGGGTGATCTCCACACCCAACGGAAAGCGGGTGGTTCCTGACGAAAATTGCAGATAGCTCAACCCATTCGGATCAATTTGCGGCAGCTCAGTGCTAGACGTATTGGCTTGCAAGAACTGGCTGAGCGATCCGGCCCAAGCCAGATCAAAAGTTTGCGCCGATTGTTCAATCCAGTCCGACAAATTATCCGGGCAAAAAATAGCTTTGGCCCCACAAACCAACGCAATGCGGCGGATGTGCTCAATATAGCCTTCTTTGCCGCCAAATGCCACGGGCAACGGCAAGGGCGCAGGAAGAAGACCGGCATATTGGCAAGCAAAGAAAACGGTTACGAAATCAACGTCGGTTTCGGCAACCAGAGCCACCCGATCCCCAGGTTGCAGCCCACCGGCCAGCAAACGCCCGGCCAGGTCAACCGCCAGCTCGCGCAATTCAGCGTAAGGCAAGGCCCGTTCCAGCCCTTTGCGCGCCGAGTAAAAATTAAGGCCGGTTTTTCCAGTGGCCGCATAATCCAGCGCCGCACCCAAAGTGTCAAAGTCAGCCAGACGCAAGGGTATGCCACTCGTCGAAGAGGTTGGTTGATTCATTTTCACTTGTCCCGCCCGCACGTATTTTATGTGACGTTTCGAGTACCACGTCTTTCATTGAGCGCAGATCAAATTTGCTTACCAAATGTGTACGCCCCCTCCAGACATGCGGAATAAAAACCTTGGGCACCCAAAGGTTTTTCCAGATGCAAAATCGGAATTTGCAAGGGTGGACATCGCCGCCGCAAGCAGGTAATCAGCCGCCAAACTGTCCGTCACTCTGCCAGCATGGGAGCAGATCCGTGAGCCAAGACACTTCTTGCCCGAACCCGACATCATTTGCCGCATTGGGCCTGAGCGCCAAACAGGTCAACCACAATTGGACCAATGCTGCACTGTACCAAAACAGTATTCGAAATGGTGAAGGCGAAGTTGCCGAAGGCGGCCCGTTAGTGGTCAAAACTGGCCAGCATACCGGGCGCTCGGCGCTGGACAAATACATGGTGCGCGACGGCGAAACCGAAGACACCGTCTGGTGGGACGCCAACACCTCGATCACCCCTGCCAAATTTGATGCGCTTTGGGAAGATTTTAAAACCTTCGCCAATGACAGGCAAATTTTTGTACAACAATTGTTTGGCGGGGCTGATCTGGATCATCGTTTGCCGGTGCAGATCATCACACAATATGCGTGGCACTCTTTGTTCATCCGCCATTTGCTGCGAATTCCTGCGACCAGCGATCTGGCTGATTTTGTAGCTAGTTTTACCATTATTGATTTTCCGGATTTCAAGGCTGATCCCACCCGCCACGGCACACGCGACGGGTCCGAAACGGTCATTGCGGTCAATATCTCCAAACGTTTGGTGCTGATTGGCGGCACGTCCTATGCCGGTGAAATCAAAAAATCAGTATTCTCGATTTTGAACTATTTGCTGCCCAAGGCTGGTGTAATGCCGATGCATTGCTCGGTAAATGTGGGTGATGACGAAGACGCGGCCGTATTCTTTGGCCTGTCGGGTACTGGCAAGACCACCTTGTCAGCGGATCCCAATCGTACCCTGATTGGTGATGACGAACATGGCTGGTCGGAAAATGGCTTGTTCAATTTTGAAGGCGGTTGTTACGCCAAAATGATTCGGCTTTCCGCATCGGCTGAACCAGAAATTTTTGCCACCACAAAAATGTGGGGCACGGTGCTGGAAAACGTGGTGATGGACCCCCGCACCCGCCAGCTTGATCTGGATGATGCCTCATTGGCCGAGAACAGCCGAGGCGCGTACCCGCTAACCTCCATCCCCAATGCCAGCGCCACCGGGCGCTGTGGCCAACCCAAAAATATAATCATGCTGACCGCTGATGCGTTTGGCATTTTACCGCCGATTGCCAAGCTAACCCCATCACAAGCCATGTATCACTTCTTGTCCGGGTATACCGCCAAAGTAGCCGGTACGGAAAAAGGCGTGACCGAACCAACGGCCACGTTTTCGACCTGTTTTGGTGCGCCATTCATGCCGCGCCACCCATCGGAATACGGCAATCTGCTGCGCGAACTCATTGCCAAAAACCAAGTCAGTTGTTGGCTGGTCAATACCGGCTGGACCTCGGGTCCCTATGGCACTGGCCATCGCATGCCGATCAAGGAAACCCGCGCTTTGCTTTCCGCAGCTTTAGATGGGTCGCTGAACAGTGTGGAATTCCGCACCGACGAAAACTTTGGTTTTCTGGTGCCTGTTGCGGTACCCGGTGTCGACACCAGCATTTTGAACCCGCGCGGTACGTGGGATGACGCCGAAGCCTATGACAAAAAGGCCGCGCAATTGGCCAAGATGTTTGTCGAGAACTTCAAAATCTACACAGATTATGTAGACGCCGACGTGCGGGCCGCTGCACCGAGCATCTGATCGGATTCATTCTTTTTCTATTGCGTTCCCCTTACCCCAGCAAAAATATACTAAAGAAGCGGCTCGGCTGCGGCTTGTCTTTGCCACATGCGGGCATACAAGCCGTTTTCAGCCAATAGCTGATCATGGGTGCCCTGCTCGACCAATTTCCCGGCGGAAATCACCAGAATCAAATCTGAATCGCGAATGGTCGATAAGCGGTGGGCGATGGCCAGCGAAGTACGCCCTTTGGCCGCCGCGCTTAATGCCAGTTGCACTTCGCGTTCGGTCTCGGAATCAAGACTGGATGTCGCTTCGTCCAGCACCAAAATCGTTGGATTTTTCAAGATGGCCCGCGCAATACCCACCCGCTGTTTTTCGCCGCCAGACAGTTTCAAGCCACGCTCGCCAACTCTGGTTTCCAGACCTTCCGGCAAGCTGGCGATAAAGTCTGTCAAACGAGCCTCTTTTAAGGCTTTGGCAATTTGTGCCTCGGTCGCATCAGGCCGGGCATAGGTGATGTTAAATCGCAAGCTGTCATTAAACAGCGCCACATCTTGCGGGACTAACCCTAAGCCTTGGCGCAAGCTGGTTTGTTGTACGTCCCGGATATCCTTGCCATCAATCAAAATGCGCCCTTTGGCCGGATCATAAAATCGAAACAGCAATTTTAAAATGGTTGATTTTCCCGCGCCGCTGGGACCAACCACACCGATTTTGCTGCCAGCCGGTACACAAAAACTAATGTCGGACAGCCCGTCGGATCGCCCTTCATGAACGAAGCTGATCCCTTCAAACCGGATTTCTCCGCCGGAAACCACCAATGGTTCAGCATCCGGTGCATCCGCAATTTCTGGGTTGCGGTGCATCAACTGATCCAAGTTTTCCAGATCGACCGCGCCTTGTTTGATCTCACGCCACGCAAAACCCAAAATGCCCAACGGGCGATAAATGTTCATCAGGATCAACACGGCGGCGGTCATATCGCCAACCTGCAATTGCCCGCCTCGCACCTGAAACGCCGCGACCAGCGCCACGGTAAAGACCCCTGCGCCCATGATAAACTCTTGCCCGGCGTTTAGCAGGGACAAAGAGCGCACTACTTTGACATAGAGCCGGCTAAAAATGCTGAGGGCTTCGCCATACCGATCTGCCTCGCGCTGTTCTGAGGCAAAGGCTTTTACGGTTTCAAAATTGGTCAGGCTGTCAATGGCGCGCCCGCGTACCTCGGTATCTGCTTCGTTCATCTCGCGGCGTTGGCGCACCCGCCATTCGGTGATCCATAGGGTAAAGCCTACATAAAGCGCCACCGTGGCCACGGCTATCAGCGAAAACGACACCCCGTATTTCACGGCCAGAACCAACGCGGCCAGAACCAGTTCGACCAAGGTCGGAACAATGTTAAAGGCCAGAAACCGCAGCAAATAGTCAATCGAAGTGGAGCCGCGTTCAATGATCCGGTTCAGTGATCCAGCCCGGCGGGTCAGATGAAACTGCAAGGACAAGGCATTGCTATGGGCGAAGGCTTCCACTGCCGTTAGCCGAGTGGCGGCTTGTGAAACCACGGCAAAGAACGCATCGCGTATTTGCGGGAAACCAATCGCCAAAAAACGGGCCACCGACCACGCGACCAACATCAAAACCATTGATTTTGTAGCCAATTGCACTTTGTCGTCGCTCAACGCATTGATCGCATCTCCGAAGAATATCGGAGAAACCACCGAGAATAATTTGGCGATCAGCGTCAGCACAATCGCCATACCCATCAGGGGACGATACTGGCGCAGCTCGTCCCGAACCAACAGACGAAAGACCCGGCGCAAAGCGGGTCCCAAACTACCATCGGTTTCAAATTTGGATTGTTCGTCTTGTTCCGCCCGCATGGTCACAACATGGCCCGGCTTACATAAATAACAAGAGGCTTTAGCCCTGATCGGTTGATTCTTTTGCCGGAACCGCAAAAACCTGTCCCGGATAGATCAGATCAGGATTGCGAATTTGATCCTGATTGGCCGAATAGATCACCGTATATTGCCAGCCCTGCCCGTATAACCGGCGCGCAATCCGCCACAAGGAATTGCCCGGTTGCACAATAACCGAACCTGCTGCTGCGCCTGCCACGTGTACCGGATCAGCCCGTTCAAACGGCAAAGCCAGCACCGCGCTGATCCGACCCGAGGCTTCAATCTGATCCACTTGCAATTGGTGAACGCCGACCGATAATGGCTCGCGGCTGACAATCACCCACCGGCCATTTTCATCGGCCCGGGTTTCGCCAACCAATTGCCCATCGGATAGCACACGGACTTTCAAACCAGCTTCGGCCTGCCCGGCGAAGATAACCCCGCCGGTGCGATCATAATCAATGGTCTCCAAAACCAGCGGCCCATCGCTTGGTTTGTGATCCGGGTCTTGTAACACGCGACTTGCCCCACCGGGGGAACCCAACACCACTAATGGCAAACGCGCCCGCGATGGCAGAATAGAAATCAGCACCACATGCTTGGATTTTATGCTTTGGCCCTCTGTTGTGGTGGCCAACAAGTGCAGCTCGAGATCACCCACTGGCAATGGTGTGGAAATAATCATACTCCAGGTGCCGTCGGCACCGGCAGGCACCATGCCCAACACCTTGTCCCCCATCATCAGGGCGACATCGGAACCCGGTTCAGCCCGCCCCGCAATGATCGCTGTGCCGTCAGGATCAACCCGCACAATGTCAAATGCCGGAGCTGAGCGGACAATTTGCTCCTGCGCCGGTGAGGCCGGATCGGCCACATCAATGCGCGGCGTTGACGGTGTCTCTCGTGGGACCATCATCAAAATTCCAACGGCTGCCAGACCGGTTACAATGGCTGCAATGATGAACCCGCGTAATGTGGACATTGGTCTTTTCCTTATTTCTTCGAATCGAGATAGCTTGTCGCCAAATACTCAATAAAAATCATCATACCCATTTTTGAGGATATTGTCATGGCACCCAAGAAGTCCGTTTGTGTCTTTTGTGGCTCGCGAACCGGGAATGATCCAAGCCATATGAAATTGGCCACCCGTTTCGGCACCCTTTTGGCCGAGCAAAACATCCGTCTGGTCTATGGCGGTGGCGGTATTGGCCTGATGGGTGCGGCGGCCCGCGCTTGCATTGATGCCGGTGGGCAGGCATTGGGCATTATCCCTGAATTTCTGTGTACCAGAGAAATTGCATATGATGGGTGCGAGTTGGAAATCGTCGACACCTTGCATGCGCGCAAAGCAAGAATGGCCGAACAATCAGACGGATTCGTGGTGCTGCCCGGCGGGCTTGGCACCTTGGAAGAAGTGGTTGAAGTTTTAAGCTGGGTCAACTTAAAGGAATTACAGCAAAAAGTAGTGCTGCTCGATGAGGACGGATATTGGGACCCGTTTTATGATTTGATCAACCACACCATCGAGCGGGGCTTTACCGCACCCGTTGTGGCCGAACAAGCAATCCGCGCCCACTCACCCGAACAAGCATTGCAAAAACTGGCATTGTAAGCCGTTCGCTCAACCCTCGCCGCTCCATTGCGATCCCGGCGAAACTACACCAGTCGGCATTGGACTTTTTGCACCGCCCAGCACCAGAGGTGGCATGGAGCGTTGGCCGCACCCGGCCCGTTCGCACAAACGACAACCGGGGCCGATCAGGGTTGGGTGCAATTCCCTGCCCTCGCCCAATCGCTGTCCATAAACCGTTTCCATGGCTCGATCCGCCGCTAGGCCCAGCACCAATATTTGGGTATAGGTCAAATCCAGCGATGACGGGTCCAACCGATCAATCGCAAAGGCCATGGTCAGAAATCGCTCGCCGTCGGCCATTTCAATAAAGTCATTGACCACTCCATTTGCCCCGGATGCCACATTCCAGATATTCCATTTGGGACAATTACCGCCAAACCGCGACAAGCCGTAGGATTTGCTGCCACCCCGTTCGACCACATTACCAGCCCGGTCAAAACGCAGAAAAAACATCGGCAGACCTTGGGCGCCGGGCTTACGTAATGTGACCAGCCTGCGCGCCATCAATTCAATATTTGTATGGAACCGAACCGCCATACGCTGCACATCCCACGCCAATTCAACCCCGACCTGCATCACCGATTCATAGGGAAGCAAAACTGCCAAGGCAAAATTACGCGCCATGGCTTCGCGCAATCGCTCGCGCGCCTCAGGCCCAGCCCGCACCACACGCTCGTCGAGACATTTTTCATCCCACAGATCGCGCAATTCCAAATGGGCAATTTGGATGGCCAGATGGAAACATCGTTGGTCATTACTCAGCAGCTCGCACAGCAATAACCGACGCGAATGTCGATCAAAGCGCCGCTGGAACAGGTGCATGACATCTTCCGGCATGACCTTCGTACGGATGCTGTGCAATTGTTGCAAGCGGGCCGTGAGCTGGCGAAACAGATCACTGCGGTCCAGCCTAATTTCGGCACAAAATAATTCTGCGGCCTCTTCAATTTCTGGAAAATATCCCTCTTGTTCTTGCAGGATTTCGCGCACCACTTCCTCGGGACGCTCTCCAATTGCACCGGGCATCGGCTCGTCAGACAGGCGCTCGGTCAGACCGGCAAAGCTATGCGATAAATTGCGATAGGCCCGGTGCAGCCGGACCAAAGCCTGCGCGCCCAAGGGGTGCGTTTCATTTAATTCTTTTAGGTCCGTATCGTCCAACCCCAGCGAGACCAGCACCGGATCAGAAACCGCTTCGCGCAAGGCCAAAAAGGTCCGCTGGTCCGGCTCTGCCGCAAACATGCCCAGATCAAGATCGTACGTTTCGACCAGTCGGATCAACACCTGCGCGGTGACCGGGCGTTGATTGCGTTCCATCAAGTTTAGATAGCTGGCCGAAACCCCAAGTTCCTCGGCCATCCGCACCTGGGTCAGCTTCAAATCTTTCCGCAGCCGTTTCAGCCGCGCACCCACAAATAATTTCCGCTCTGCCATGTAAATATTATTTACAACTATTACAATATTACAAGTTCTTTTTTACAATCCTAACAACTGCACCCGAATTTTCTGGACGGGTCGAGGGTTTTGCGTGACACCAGCCACAAGCTAGAGACAGGCGAGAGTTCGCCAGCCAAAGGAGACATCAAATGAGCAAAGATTTTGACAAACTGGTACCGGGCGCAGCAGCGGATCGGTTCAATGGTATTGAACGCAATTACAGCCCGGCCGAAGTTGAAAAACTGCGCGGCTCCGTACAGATCAGCCACACCTTGGCCGACCGGGGTGCCAAAAAATTATGGGACTTGCTGAAAAGCGAGCCGTACATCAATGCACTGGGTGCCATCTCCGGCAATCAGGCCATGCAAATGGCACGAGCCGGCCTCAAAGCCATTTACCTGTCGGGTTGGCAAGTTGCAGCCGACAACAATACGGCCGGTGCGACCTATCCCGATCAATCGCTGTACCCAGCCAATTCCGGGCCGGAACTGGCTCGCAAGATCAATCGCACCTTGCAACGGGCCGATCAGGTTGAACATTCCGAAGGCGGCGTGAAACGCGACTGGTTCCTGCCCATCGTGGCCGATGCCGAAGCCGGTTTTGGTGGTCCGCTCAACTGTTTTGAGATCATGAAAGCCTATATCGAGGCCGGAGCGGCTGGCGTACATTTTGAAGATCAATTGGCCTCTGAAAAGAAGTGCGGACATTTGGGCGGTAAAGTTCTGATCCCGACCAAAGCACACATTCGGAATTTAAACGCAGCCCGTCTGGCCGCCGATGTCAGCGGCGTATCCACAGTAATTGTGGCACGTACTGATGCGGAAAGTGCCAAACTGCTGACCTCTGACGTGGACGAACGCGATCATGAGTTCATTGATTTTGACCAAGGCCGCACCCCCGAAGGTTTCCATCGCTTAAAAGACGGCACTGGCGTCGATCATTGCATCAAGCGTGGTCTTTCATATGCGCCCTATTGCGATCTGATCTGGTGGGAAACCTCCAAACCAAATCTGGAAGATGCCAAACGTTTCGCCGAAGCGATCCAAAAAGAGCACCCCGGCAAAATGATGGCGTACAATTGTAGCCCAAGCTTTAACTGGGAAGCCAATCTCGACAAAGAAACCATTGCTATATACCAGCGCGAATTGGGTGCGATGGGTTACAAATTCCAGTTTGTTACCTTGGCCGGTTTCCATTCGCTGAACTTTGGCATGTTCGAACTGGCTCGTGGCTATCGCGATCGCGGCATGGCAGCTTATTCAGAACTGCAACAGGCCGAATTTGCCTCGGAACAATATGGCTACACCGCAACCCGCCACCAGCGCGAAGTGGGTACAGGTTATTTCGACGAGGTGGCCAATGCCATTTCCGGCGGCGAATCCTCTACCACCGCCCTGTCAGATTCAACCGAAGCCGATCAGTTCAAACACTAAAGCCATTGCAAGGTCGGGCAAAACCTGCTCGACCTTGCGCTTAAAACAACCCTCTGGAGTTGGCAATGAGCCCGCAGTCAAAAACCCCCGATGGGGTAAGCATCACCGGCAAAATGGCGACAGGATTTGAAGAAATTCTGAGCCATGACGCATTGGCATTTATTGCTGATTTGCATCGGCGTTTTAATGGTGCGCGACTGGATCTGCTAGAAAACCGCGAGGAAATGCAAGAAGCGCTCGATGCCGGATTGGACCCGGACTTTGACTTTGACACGGCTGACATTCGAACTGGCGACTGGAAAGTACAACCCGCACCGGCTGATCTAACTGATCGCCGGGTCGAGATCACCGGACCGGTAGATCGCAAAATGATCATCAACGCGCTCAACTGCGGGGCCAAGGTGTTCATGGCCGATTTTGAAGATGCATCCAGTCCAACTTGGAGCAATATGGTCGATGGGCAGATCAATTTGCGCGATGCGAACCGGCGCACCATTACCTTTACCCACCCAACCAAAGACAAAACCTATCAGCTAAATGAACAAACTGCCGTGTTGGTGGTTCGGCCCCGTGGTTGGCATTTGGAAGAAGCCCATGTGCTGATCGACGGCGAACCCATTTCCGGCAGTTTGTTCGATTTTGGTCTTTATCTGTTTCACAATCACGCGGCGTTGGCAGCCCTTGGGTCGGGTCCATATTATTACCTGCCCAAGTTGGAAAACGCTCAGGAAGCCCGGCTGTGGAACTTGGTCATGCTGCATGCCCAATCTGCATTGGGTCTGGTAGCTGGCACGGTGCGCGTTACCGTATTAATCGAGACCATATTGGCCTCGTTACAAGTTGATGAAATTCTCTATGAATTGCGCGATCACATTTGTGGCCTGAATTGCGGACGCTGGGATTATATTTTCAGCTATATCAAACGGTTCAAAAACCGACCTGATAAATTGCTGCCAGATCGGGCCGAGGTGCTGATGTCCTCGCCATTCATGCATGCCTATTCACGCAACGTAATTGAGATTTGTCATCGCCGGGGGGCGCACGCCATTGGTGGCATGGCCGCACAAATCCCGGTCAAAAACGACGAAGAGGCCAATGCCGCCGCCTACGCCAAAGTCCGGGCCGACAAGGAACGCGAAGTGCGTGACGGCCATGATGGTACTTGGGTCGCACATCCCGGCATGGTCGCACTGGCTATCGAGGTGTTTGACGCCCACATGTCAAACGCCAATCAGATCGAGCGGCAAAACGGCTTTTCAACTGATGCCAAAACCCTGACCACGCCCAGCGCCGGTTCCATCACGATGGCCGGTGTCCGGACCAATGTGGAAGTCGGTATATTGTATGTGGCGGCTTGGTTGAACGGCCAAGGTGCCGTGCCGATCCACAATTTGATGGAAGATGCTGCCACCGCCGAAATATCACGCGCCCAGCTCTGGCAATGGCGGGTACACAGCGCCAAGCTGGAATCCGGTGCGGTGGTCGACACAGCCCTGCTGGAGCAGGTATTTGCCGAGGTGGATGAGCAATTCCAAACTGAATATGGCGAGAAATATGATGCCCACAAACTGGAAGCGGCAACGCGCATCATGAAACAAATGGTATTTGATGATGAGTTCGCCGAGTTCCTGACCCTGCCCGCCTATCAGCAACTGATTTCTGCTTAAATTGAAGAGAACTGGACCCCGGCTCGGGGACCGGGGACCGGGTTGGACGGACCGTACCCATTACGGATGATTTGCGGTTTCTGGATATTTCGGTCGCCTCACAGTGTGGGGGTTAATTTCGCGGTGTGATCCGATGCTTCGAGGCGCCCGCCGGGCGCACCTCAGCATGAGGTTGGTGGTAATGAGCGCGAAGAGAAAATGGTCGTGGAAACAACAAGCCCCCTCATCCTGAGGTGCTGCGTAGCAGCCTCGAAGGATCGGCAACAACCATTCCACCCCAATATAAAAAAGGCCGGTCCGCGAGGAACCGGCCTTTATCATTTGCGTGAATTGGCTGCTAGAATTTGCCGCGCAGAGTTGCACCCCAAATCCGTGGCGCACCTGGGAACATGCTAAATGCGTTAGCACCCGCCAGCGGCGTATCAAATGCCACTTGAACATAGGCTTTATCAAATACGTTTTTACCCCACACTTCAAACGACCAATTTTCATCGACCTGTGCGATCGCAAAGCGCGTATTGAAAGTAGCAAATCCATCCTGACGCTTGGCAGCATCCAGATCGGAACCGGTATTATAACCAGATACGGCACGACCATCGATGTGTACCCGCCACAGCAAATTGGCGCTCAATGGATGTTCATAAGTGATCGATGCATTGCCGTACCATTTCGGAGACAGCGACATTTGCTGACCGCTCAAATTGGCTGGCGTACCGGCTTGTGTGCCATAGCGCGTATCGGAATAGGTAATGCCGCCTTGCAGGGTCAAACCATCAATGCTCGGCAGGAACAATAATTCCAACTCAACGCCTTCTGATTTTACTTCTGGAACTGAATTCACCACGAAAGATGTGCCGGTGAAGGTATTCAGTTGGAAGTCATGGAAGGTTGACGAAAACACCGTAAAGTTGGCCAGAAGCGTATTGTCAAAGCTCTCGGTTTTCAAACCAGCTTCAAACGTGTCCACAGTTTCTGGTACAAAACTAGTTTCCCACGCTGCTAACGAGCCGGGTGTTGCCCCGCCATCAAATTTACGATCCAAGTTCAAACCGCCGGCCTTGAAGCCACGCGAGTAAGACGCATAAATCATGGCATCATCGTTCAACCGATACGCAGCTTTACCCGTTCCGGAAAGTTCGCTTGAATCAATATTTTGCGAATGAACACCGTTATCCAGACCGGAGCGCGCCCAAGGCAAACAAACCAGACCAACGACAGGTGCCAGCGCACCCGCGCCACCGGCAACGGCACCCGTAACTGGATCCGCTCCGAAAATACCTTCGTAGAAGGCACAACCCGGTGCATTGGTTGAGAACGTCGCATCAACTGATTTATCCTCATTGGTCCAACGCAATCCGCCGGTTAGCGAAAACTGGTCGGTGACGTGCCAAGTATTGTGCGTGAACAAAGCAAAGGTCTTGGCCGAATGATTATAGACATCCTGCAAAATACCCCCATCGAGCGGCAAATTGGAACCAAAAGGAATAATTTGCACACCGGGAACACCGGCAACCACACCGGTAAAGTCAGCAACGGCCGTCGGGTTGGCCCCACCAGAGAGCAACAGGCCCAGATAGGTTTCATAAGCAGCACCAAGTCGGAAGGTATCACGACGTTCCAATTGTTCGTCCATGAAGAAGCCACCGATCAACCAATCCACATTAGCTGTTGATCCAGCCAGACGAAGCTCTTGGGTGAAGGTTTTGAACTCATTGCCAAAGCTACCATCACCCGGACGAAAGGCGATATCCGCATTGGTAAAGTCAGTGTCTTGACCTTGAACGTTCTGCCATTTGCGCCATGCAGTGATCGAAGTCAGATCGCCAAGCGATGTGCTCCAATTCATTTCGGCAGAAATACCTTTTTCTTCGATTTCCTGCTCAATGCCACGATTGTAATATGCAGAAAACGAATCCCGTGGCAGGGCACGTGGTGTGGTGCCATCAAAATTGACCGGATACCCGGCACCACCAATTGCATTGACCAACAATGAAGATGAGGTCACAGAGATCGGCACACCTGAACAGCAATTTTCATTACGTTCGCTAAAATCACCAATGATGTTCAGTTTGAAATTATCATTCGGGGTAAATTCCAATTGCCCGCGAAACGTCAACACATCCTGATCGTATGAATCGCCGCCCAGACTGGCCAGATTTTCGACATAGCCGTCGCGCTGCCGTTTGGCCGCATAAATCCGAAAAGCTGCGGTGTCATTGTCATTCAGCGGGCCCGTGGCAAAAATGGAGCCGCCATAACCACCGTAATTACTGACCGTAGCCTCGCCGCCATAGGACGCTTCGTATTCCGGTCCCTTGGTAATGATGCTCAACGCACCAGCCGAGGTGTTTTTACCAAACAGTGTGCCTTGTGGGCCGCGCAGTAATTCGATGCGCTCAATCTCGCCCAGATCACCAAACCCGACCGAGTTGCGAGAACGATACACGCCATCAATGAAAATACCGGCTGAACTTTCCAGACCGGTATTGTCACCTACTGTGCCCACACCACGAATCCGAACCGTTGTTGAGGCTTCAGAGGAGGTCGAGGTGACCATCAGGCCTGGCGCAATTGCGATCAGATCCTTGATGTCCTGCACACCGGCATTTTTCATGGCTGCTTCGCCAAATGTAGCAACTGCTACCGGGATATCCTGTTGGTTTTGCTCGCGCTTTTGCGCGGTAACCACGATTGTGTCGACACCGCGACGCTCTTGGGCTTGGGCCATTACAGGCACCACCAGCATGGCCAGTGAACTGGCTCCCAGCAAAACATGCCGATAATTTGGTTGGATTTTCATGATTTTCTCTCTTTTTGCCCGCGTGGGGCGTCCCCTGATAAACCGGTATTTGCAACCCATTTGCAGATGAATCAACGACTACCGGATATAACTTCTTCCATGGACTACCGGATATAACTTCTTCCATGTTATCAGCATTTTGAAGCGCATCACCAGCCCACAATCATGTAACCATGTGATTCATTGTTGTTTATTGACTAATTGGTGTATTTGTGCACCTAGAAACAAGCCGGTAAGCGTTGAAATTACCCGCCCCTTACACTCTCCTTCGCACCGACTTGCACCTCGCCAAATCTGATTCAGCGGTGGTATAACGGGTTAAATACCTGCCTGGGAGCCAAAGCCGGATGAAACGAAAAACCTATGAAAACGAGCTTCGATCTCTGCAAATCGAGTTGTGTAAATTGCAGCGTCATGTCGTCGAGACCGATGCACGCCTGTGCGTGATCTTTGAAGGCAGAGATACCGCTGGCAAAGGCGGCTCCATCAAGCGAGTTACCGCCAATCTACCGCCTCGTGAAGTGCGGGCAATTGCCCTGCCCAAGCCCAATGAACGCGAGCGCGATAGCTGGTATTTCCAGCGCTACATCCCCCACCTTCCGGCCAAGGGGGAAATCGTCCTGTTGGACCGATCTTGGTATAACCGAGCCGGGGTTGAGCCGGTGATGGGGTTCTGCAGCGAGGAACAGCACCAGACCTTTTTGGCTGCCGTACCGCACATGGAAGAAATCCTGGCCAAGGACGGTATCAAACTGATCAAATTCTGGCTCGATATTGACCGAACTGAACAGGCCGAGCGATTGGAAGCCCGCCAGGTTGATCCGTTAAAAACTTGGAAGCTCAGTCCGATGGATGCCGAGGCCCAAAAACGCTGGGATGCTTATTCAGCGGCACGCAATTCCATGCTCGAACAAACCGACCACCCCCATGGGCGCTGGACGGTAATCGAAGCCACTGACAAGCGCAAAGCACGATTGGCCATCATCCGGCAAATCTTGCAGAGTTTTGCCTATGAAGCATGTGATGCGGACCTGATCAAACCGCGCGGCAAAACCGCCCGTAGCTTTACGCCGGACATGTTACAAGACGGCGGCTTGCACCCATAAAAAACCCGGCCGCATGGGTCACACACGGCCGGGCAATTATTGTTCAATCTAATCGGGTTATTTCATCATTTCATCGCGCAAGGCTTTGAATTCATTACCTTCATACCAGTTTGGCCAATTGCCCTGATGGGACATTTCTTCGCCAACCAGATACATGATGTCAAAATCCTGGGTCATGCCGGAAATATCCCAATCGTCTGAGTATTCGTCAGATACCTTGTGATAATTGTCAGCCTCATAGATTTTCGCTAGCTTTTCACCAGCTTCCTTACCGCCAACAATCAAGTCCGAACCGCCGCCGCCATACAACATCGGCACGCCCTTTTTAGCCATCGAGATATGGTCCGAGCGATAGAAATGCCCGGCTTCCGGGGTTTGATCCGGAATCAGATGCTTGCCATGAGCCGCAGCTTTTTCCTTCAGGATGTCTTCCATCTCTGATGAACCAAAGCCAATCACTTCCATGTCATTGGAACGCGGTGCGGGCAACATTGCATCAATATTGATGCCCCCAACAATTTGGTTCAGCGGTACAAATGGGTCTTCGGCAAAATAGGCCGAGCCTAACAAACCAGATTCTTCCGCCGTAACCGCGAGGAACAAAATGGACCGATCCGGAGGCGTTTCCTGATGCATGAACGCATCGGCAATGGTCAAAATTCCGGCCACGCCGGTCGCATTATCAACCGCACCGTTATAAATACCATCTTCGCCATCAGCGACGTCCTTTTTACCCAGATGATCCCAATGCGCTGTGTAGAGAACGTATTCGTCCGGGTGGGTTGCACCGGGCAAAACGCCAGCCACATTGCGCGAGACCAGATGTTTGATCTCGGTTTGCAAACGACCACTTAAAGTTACGCCTTCCATCAGCGACGGTTTGAAACCAAGCTTACCAGCCTCGTCGCGCATCGCTTCATAATCATGTCCGGAATCAGCGAATAGCTTTTTAGCACCGTCCAGCGAAATCCAACCCTCGAGCTTGGTCCGGTTTGCTCCCCCATCGGGGCGTTCCAGATCGTATTGTGCACCAGACCAACTGCCCGACACCACGCCCCATGGATAACTGGCTGGAGCCGTTTCATGGACGATAATGGCAGCGGCCGCACCTTTGCGCCCGGCTTCTTCGAACTTGTAAGTCCAACGGCCATAATAGGTCATGGCCTTGCCATTAAACAGATCCCCGTCTGGGTTCACAAAACCGGGATCATTGATCAGCATAACTACCGTTTTACCGGTTACATCAATGCCAGCATAATCGTCCCAACCATATTCAGGTGCGACCACGCCATAGCCAACAAACACCACATCTGTTGGGTCAAAGCTGATATCTTCGTTTATTTTTTTAGTCCAGAAAATCTTGTCGCTGCCCATGGTCAGATCAACTGCTTGCCCGGCAATGGCAAAATCCATCCGGGAAGTCTCTAGGTTCAAAGTGGATTCTACCAATGGCGTAGCCTGAAACCATGAACCATCCACTGCTGGCTGCAATCCAATGCGGGCCATTTCATCGGCAACCCATTGCCCGGCGGCAATGCCGCCCGGTGTGGTTGGCGCACGCCCTTCATATTTATCGTCAGAAATTTCCTTGATGCGCGCCCGCAAACCACTTTCAGAAATGGTTACGGCCAACTGGGTCGCAGGTGCCTCTGCAATGATATTGCTGGGGGTTTCACCACCCGGCAAGGGTGTGGCTTTGTCAGCTTCATTATGTGTGACCACATCGGGTGTTGCGTTCTCAGCCGTGCAGGCACTTAGGCCGACCAGACACAAACTGGCAACGCCGCCCAATAAAAACAGGTTTTTCATCTAATTACTCCTTGATGACCAAAGGACTTTTCTATTCCTGCACAAGAAGCTACAGCTAGTTGCCCGACCCGGCAATCCGCTTGTCAAAACTAGTAGGAGAAACCCTTCCATGTCCCAACCTGCCGACACCCCGCCAAAAAGAAACAAGGTCATAGACCTAGTGATCATTGTTGTGCTGATGGGCATTGGCGGCGCGGCGTTGGTCTCAAAAGTTGGCAGGAATGAACCCGTACGCTTTTCCGATCAACAAATTCAAGCCAGCGACCGGGTTCTTTTGAAAACTGCCGAGCAAAATCTGGCCTTGGCAACACCGATCAGCCTGCTGCAAGCCAGAGACGGATTTGCCGAAATCCTTGGCCGATACCCGGAATTTCCACCGGCCATCGGTCAAATGGCCTTGAGCCGCGCCTTGATACTTCACTTAAGGCTAGCCCCATCCCCCAATGGATGGGCTTTGGTTGCGCGTGAATCCCGTTCCGTTTTGCAAACTTTTCCCAACCAGAAAGACGCATTGCTGGCGGCCGCATGGGCTGCTTTTTATGATGAAAATAAACCGGATCAAGCCAATCAAATGGCGCAGAGCGCCCAAAAACAACAGCGTTATAACCCGCTGGCCCTCGTATTACAGGCCAATATAGCCGATGCAAAAGGCAAGCCAAAACTAGCCATTCGGTTTAGCGAAACCTTGGCGTTGCAAGAACCAAATGCCATGTGGTTGCGCCTGACCGGATGCCGCTTGCACGTTAAATACAGCCAATGGGAACGAGCCGCGAGCAGTTGCAAATGGGCAGCAAAGCCAGAACCATCTCATCCAGAGGCAACCGAATTATTGGCAATCGCTAAGGCAAATTTACCAAAGCGATAACGTTTATTTTATCTTCCCAATACTGGTACAGGCCGAAAGCCTGTGTCAGGGTGAGAAGACTCATTCTTAAGCAAAATTCCGGAACAATCCAATGATCAAACAAACTAGCACGGCCCTGTTCTTTCTTACCCTGTTTTCAATTTCCACAGCGATGGCTGGCGAATTGGAACAACAAGCAGAAACACTGATTGATACGGCATTGGCCAGTTCCCTGTCCTATGAAATTGTTGAAAGCCTGACCACCGAAGTCGGCCCCAGACTGGCCGGCACCGAAGCTGAAGCCAGAGCCAGATACTGGGCGGTAAAATCTCTGACGGATCTTGGCTTTTCAAACGTGCATGTGGAACCGTTTGATATGGTTGGCTGGGAACGCGGGCAAATTTCGGTTGATGTCGGCGCGCCCTACTCTCAGCCTTTAACCGCTGCGGCTTTGGGCAAATCCATCGGCACACCGATTGGCGGATTTAAGGCGCAGATTGTCCGGTTCAAGGATTTTGCCGAACTGATGGCCGCACCCGAAGGCTCGATCACCGGTAAAATCGCATTCATTGATGGCTCGATGGTCCGCACCCAAGATGGCTCGGGCTATGGCTTGGCCGGTCCCCGGCGCTGGGTCGGGGCAAGCGAGGCAGCGCGACGCGGGGCCATTGCCTTGCTGATCCGCTCCGTAGGCACTGATTATCACCGCAACCCCCATACCGGTGGTACGGTATATGACGAAGATGTGCCGCGCATCCCGGCGGCCGCCTTGTCCAACCCAGATGCCGATCAATTGGCCCGCCTGTTGGCGCTTAAAAGCGATCTGACCATACACTACACCCAGACCTCCCGGATCTTGGGCACCGTAAAATCCGGCAATGTTATCGGTGAAATCACCGGATCAGAATTTCCGGATGAAGTGGTGTTGCTGGGCGCGCATCTGGATAGCTGGGACAATGGAACCGGGGCTATTGACGATGGTGCCGGTGTGGCAATCGTAACGGCCGCTGCCAAGTTAATTGCTGACTTTGGCACACCAAAACGGACCATCCGCGTGGTATTGTTTGGCGCAGAAGAGCCGGGTTTGTATGGTGCAAAAGCCTATGTAGAGGCGCACAAGGACGACTTTGATCAGATCATGATAGTCACCGAATCCGATTTTGGTGCGGGGCGGGTCTGGCGTATGGATACCGGAATTGCCAAAGCCGACGAAGCCAAGGCCGACCAAATTCAGGCGGTGTTGGCCCGGTTGGGTGTAACCAAAGGCCTTCGCACGGCCAACGGTGGATCAGACGTCAGCGCGCTTTCCGGTGCCGGTGCGCCAGCAATTTCCTTACGGCAAAATGGTTGGGATTACTTTGATCTGCACCATACACCAGACGACACGTTGGACAAAATTGATCCGGCTGATCTGGCTCAAAACACTGCGGTTTACGCAGCCTATGGCTGGATGGTAGCCAATACTGAGGGCGGGTTTCACGCCCCGGAATAAGCGGGTAACCAGCAGGTAAGATAGCTTTGGCTCAGGCAGTTTGCTTGCAAGTTGTGCCGTACTGATTTTGGGCGGTTGCATCGGCCATGGCCTGATATAGATCGGCCGGGCTGATCGGTTTTCCAATGTGTTCATCGGCGCCGATTTCACGAATTTTAGCAACTTGATCAGCCATCACATCGGCCGTCACCGCAATAATCGGAACGCCAGAAACTGCCCCCTTCAAGTTGCGAATTTCCCGAATGGCCGCCAACCCATCCATAACCGGCATTTGCATATCCATCAGAACCAAATCAAACGCATGGGCCTGCACGGCCTCAACCGCCAACTGTCCATTCTCGACCAATGTGACCTGGTGCCCAGCCACTTCCAATAATTTTCGAACCAGAAACTGGTTGGCCGGATGGTCTTCTGCAACCAGAATATCAAGCGGTCGTTGCGCCGTGTCGTCTTGTTCAACTTCAACATCCAAAGGCGCTACATTGGCTGCGCGCAACGGGATCACAAACCGAAAAATACTGCCCTGACCAACCACGCTTTCAACCTCAACACTTCCGTCCATGGCCTCGGCCAGTTGTTTCACAATCGATAGGCCCAATCCGGTACCACCAAAATTGCGGGTAATGGAATTATCAGCTTGGGTGAACCGGTCGAAGATCTGTTGGCGCGCCTCTTCATTCATCCCGATCCCAGTGTCGGAAACCTCGACCCGCAACAAGGGTTCTGCCGCACTTCGGGCAATGGCCATCGACAGTGTCACTTTGCCCTCATGGGTAAACTTGATCGCATTGGAAAGAAGGTTGTTCAAAACCTGACCAAAGCGGGTGACGTCCCCCTTGATTTGCCTTGGCAGATCGTCGGTGAAACTGACATTGAATTGCAGCCCTTTATCTAACGCCATTTGTTGTAGCGGTCGGATCATGGAGCGAGATTCCGCCACCAGATCAAACGGCTCATCCTGCAAGCTGAACCCTTCTGTTTCATATTTGCTGAAATCCAGAATATCATTAATGATGGTCATAAGGGAGTTTGCAGAACTGGCGGCAATATCAACCAATTCATGCTGATCTTCGTCCAAACGAGTATCTGCTAATAACCCCAACATGCCCATCACACCATTCATCGGCGTACGAATTTCATGGCTCATACTGGCTAAGAAATTGGATTTTGCATCAACCGCCAACTCGGCTTCCCGTTGAAATTGTTCAGCAATTTTTTGGGAAGTTTTAGCTTCGATCAATGCCTCTTGCAGGGATGCCTGTTGTTGTCGATTTTCAATAATCAACCCCAGCGTATGGCAAAAACTCTCCAGAAAAGATTCGTGCTGCGCGTCGCGCGGGGAGCCTTCTTCTAAATACAAAGCCAAAACACCAACCAATCCGCCACTACCACGGATTGGCAAATTCAAATGGCCATGCGGTTGCATCCCATCTGGTTGAATTTCATGGTTATGGTCAACACAAGCGGCATAAACGACTTTATCTTTCGCCGCGACCTGACCGCATAAACACTGACCAAAAGCAACTTTGCGGCAACTTGTCTCAAGTGAATGCGCGTTGGTATGCACGGCTAGGCGCAGCAGATCCGCATCCTTGTCTTTGAGCAAAATCGCACCCTTTGACATGGTCTTTAACCAAGACACATCGAGCAATAAATCCAGGGATTTTTGTAACACCTGAGCCAGGTCATACTTGGGAAGATTCAGTTCACCTAACTGCAACTGAATCTCAGCATTTTCTCGAAATTGCCTTTGTTGATTGCGGTCAAATACCACTTTGGTAATGTCCGTTCGGATACTAACATAACCTTGTATCTTCCCATCCGGACCCATATCGGGGTGAATGGTGGTATCCAGCCAATAGATTTGGCCGTTTTTATCGCGGTTGCAGATCTGTCCACGCCAGGTCTTACCAGCAGAAATGCGCCCCCACATGGCTTTAAAAAATGCCTTTGAGTGCATGCCTGAGTTTACAATTCGATGGTTACTGCCAATCAACTCTTCACGGGAATATCCGGAGAGGTGAATAAAATTCTGATTTATATCCAGAATGGTTCCGTCCGCATCCGTAACCGCAATGACCGAGTGGCTGCTGGCCGCCGCATGAATATCGATTCCATTAGCGTTATTTTTCTGCATCAGATAACCGTCCATAGTGAGCCGAACCTCGGATACCCGGATCGTACGCTGACCTTGGTTTCTAAACGGTAAAAATGGTTGTAAGTAAAAATAATACAACTTTTAGTTGCTTTTTATTTTATCTAACACCCTAAGATGCTACCACACTATCTCAATGTTTCTTATCACGATGGATACGATACACTTCGCATCAACCCTCTTTACCGTCTTTTGACAGCACCATTTTCTAATCAAATGTCTCGGCCTTCATATCCAAAATGGTAGTGCAGACATAGCTTTTGTCGATATAGGGGTTATCGGGAATCAGGGCCGGATTGTATAATTACGATTCAGACCGTTTGGCGCTATTGATCGTAATAGAGAGTGACCACGTGCTTGGCTTCGGCGAAAAACAGCCAACGCTCCACAACCAGACCCAACCCACAAAGCAATGTGGCGACAGACAGAAAATACTGCGCCATTTCTGGCACGAGCCAACCGCCAACCACCAGTGCAAACGGTAAAATAAAGGCGCAGATCACCGCAATGCGGCGCAGCTTTTTGCTGTGTTTGCGGGCAATGGAATACCCCATTTCCTTCAGCAAGTAATTGGGTTGATCGTGCGGGCTTTCGATCATCCGGACTTTGCCAAACTCGCCCAACCCGGTTGCTGTCTCTGCCGTATTGGCCAGGGGTCGGTCAATATTGCTCCAATAGGACAGCTTGATGACCAAGCCAAACGCCAGAAAAAACAGGGTGGGCAACATCAACCAATCCGCCGCCTGCCAATACCCGCCCAACACCACCAGCCCGCAAGCCAGCACCGCGCCGCTCATCAGGGACAGCACCAGATAGCCCGGTGAGGTCCAACCAATTGACCAAGCTGGAATGGCTTTCAAGGAACCATAAATCATCGAAGTAGTGTAAACGGTGGCCAAGCTCATCACCGCGCCCAACAGGCCGAGCCAAATGATCGGGCCGGATACCGACCCCAGAAAAATCCAAGCCAAGGCGAATAGACCGGTGGGAATAAACGTCAAAACAGCCAGTAATCCCTCGCGAGACAACCAAGAGGAGCGCCATTGCGACAAAGCGCGCCAAGCCCGCTCTGGATGGCCCAAATGCAAGGTCGAAGACAGCAGACCAGCCACGACCAGCGTAAATGCAATGCCAAAGGCGATCAGCCCGAACATGAAATCTGGACCAACCAACCCGCGATAGGACAACACGGCCAACCAAAACAGCAGGCCATAGCCCGCGCCGGTGGTGGTCGTGAAAAATATGACTGATTTTGCCGGATGCATATCTGTTTCCTACCTAGACAATACTTTATCGACCCAGCTGGCCAACAAGCCAGCCCCGTCATCACTGTCATCCTGATGCGCCAGCATACGAGGTGCGCTCGCCTCGCCGCCGCCCACTTGCTTGGGCCGAGGTGGCAAATACCGATTGACCGGACGGGTACCTTGTTCGGGCATCAAGGCATACCCTTCGCGCGCCGCAACCAATTTGGATACTTCCGAATTGGGGTCGCCCAGATCGCCGAATGAACGCGCCCCGGTCGGACAGGTCGAAACACAGGCTGGCACCCGGCTCTCTTCGGGCAGGTTTTCATTATAAATTTTATCGACGCACAACGTACATTTTTTCATGACGCCTTCGTCTTCATCATATTCACGAGCGCCATAGGGGCAGGCCCAGGAACACAATTTGCAACCAATACAAATATCAGTATTGACCAACACAATGCCGTCTTCCTCGCGCTTGTAACTCGCCCCCGTCGGACAGACCGTGACGCAAGGCGCATCATCACAATGCAAGCAGGATTTGGGGAAATGCACGGTCCGGCTGATCCCGGCATCCGATATCGCCTCAAAGGTATGGATCCGGTTGAACCAGACACCGTCCGGCTTGGCCCCATACGGTTCCAAATCGGTCAATGGGGCCATTTTACCCGATGTATTCCATTCCTTGCAATTCACCGCACAGGCATGACAGCCCACGCAAATGTCCAGATCAATGACCAGACCTAGCTTCTTGCCCGAAGGATTTTTTGGCAAAGAAGTCATGACTTGCGCCCCTTGATCCGATTGCCTTTACCGTCTTTTACGCCTTTGATATTAGCGGCATTTTCATGACGATTGCCAATCCATGTACGTTCAGCAACGCCCTCTCCGGATGGTTCGCCTTTCAGCTCGGCACCATAGCGTAACACTTGCGTATCCGCCGCCGGAATATGTTCAAATGCCTCAAACATCGGCTCGGTAAAGCCAAATTCTTCTGGCGCACACTTTTGTAAGCGAACCCGCAAATCAAACCACGCGGCCTGACCCGTCACCGGATCGGAATTGGAGAACGTATCGCCTGATTTATTCGGGGCCAACACCTCGGAAATGATGTGGTTTAACAAGAACCCTTGATTGGATTCAGGTGCATTTTTGTCCAAACCCCAAGACCCTTTGCGCTTACCGATGGCGTTCCAGGTCCACACTGTTTGCGGGTTTACCCCAGTGATCAGTTTGACTTGGCCTTTGACCCGGCCATGGCGGCTTTCAATCCATACCCAGTCCTCGTCGGCAATGCCCAGCTCGCCAGCCGTATCCGTATGAATATGTAATTTGTTGGCGGAGGTAATTTGCCGCAACCACGCATTTTGTGATCCCCACGAATGATACATGTGCATTGGGCGCTGCGATAAGGCGTGCAACGGGTATTGCTCCCGATCAATTTCAGCCTCTTCAAATGGCATGTACCAGATCGGCAAGGGATCAAAATAAGTCTTGATCCGCTCCCGATTGCGTTTGGGCGGTTGTCGATCCCCATGACCCATCGCTGCCAAGCGGAATTTTTGCAAGTCCTCATTATAGAGCTGGAAGATGATCGGATCGGCATGGCCAATCCAGCCTTGTTCCGTAGCAAAATCCAGATAGCTGCGGTTAACCGGTTTGAAATAAAGCTGCTCGTCGCTCAGGCTCTGAGTCCAGAAACAGCCATTTTCGATATATTTTTCGATCTGGTTCGGGTTGGGCTCACCTCTACCATGTTGATCGCCATCCTTGCCGCGCCAGCCAGCCAATGGCCCAATGCCAGAGCCGCTCCCACGTTCATGATTGGCCATGTAATCCACATAACCACCGGGGTATTGAGCCTCGCCATTTTGCTTGGTCATGCCAGGCAAACCCATTCGCACGCCCAGATCAAGCAATACATCCTGAAAGGGTCGAACGTCGCCTTCGGGTTTGAGGATTGGTTGGCGGATGCTGTCCCCGGCTCCGTGGGCGCTGGAAATTGGCCGATCCAGCATCGAAATACAATCCCAACGCTCCATAAAGGTCGTATCCGGCAGGATCAAATCGCAATACGGAACCGTCTCGGACCAAAACGCATCCGAGTAAATTATTTTGGGTATTTTATAGGTCCCGTCCTCATTCTTGGCGGTGAAATAATTCAAGGTGCCCGCCACGTTCATCGACGAATTCCACGCCATATTGGCCATGTACATAAAGAGCACATCGACCGAATACGGGTCGGCATTTGCCGCATTGTGCAACACCATATGCATCATACCATGCAGGGATAACGGGTGCTCCCATGAATAAGCCTTGTCGATCCGTTGCGGCTCGCCTTTTGCATCGACCAACAAATCGTCCGGCCCGGCAATAAAGCCAAGCGGCGGGCCAGCCAAAGGCAAACCCGGTTTAGTCGGTCCCGCCGGGCGCACGCCGGGCGGAATTGGTTTGGGAAATGGCGCTTTATAACGCCAGCCGCCCGGCACATCGACCGAACCCAGCAAGGCTTGTAAGATATGCAAGGCCCGGCAGGTATGAAACCCATTGGAATGGGCCGAAATCCCGCGCATGGCATGAAACGAAACCGGGCGCCCGATCATTTGATCGTGCTTGCGGCCCCAAGCATCGGTCCAACTTTGCTCGATAACAATTTCTTCTTCGAACGCCACATGAGCAATTTCAGCGGCGATCCGCCGAATGTCTTTCGCTGGAACACCGGTCGTTTCAGCCACAGCATCGGGGCTAAACTCGTCGCTCAAATAACGTTTGGCCAGATGTTGGAACGAAGGCACTACGTTGCGTTTTTTGACCTTGCGCGCCCCGGCAAAGGCTGGCGTGATCTCGGCAGCCATCGCGTTTACTGCTTTTTTCTTGACCAGATCATAAACCAGCGGATTACCTTTGGCATCGCGCAAAAACAACCCATGATCCGGCGCACCCGGCTCATCAATCACCAGCCATGGCGCGTTTGAATATCTAGCCAGCGAGGCAAAATCAATCTTTTCGGCCCGCAGCAATTCATGGATCAGCGAAAAGATAAACAGGCCATCTGTGCCGGGGCGAATACCTACCCATTCATCGGCAATAGCGTTATAGCCATTTCGCGATGGATTGACCGCCACGAATTTGGCATCTTCTCTGGTTTTCAGCTTGCCCAAACCAATCTTAATCGGATTGCTGTCATGATCTTCAGCCACCCCGAACATCATGAAATATTTGGTTAAATCCCAATCCGGCTCGCCAAACTCCCAAAAGGCACCGCCCAAGGTGTACAGGCCACCTGCCGCCATATTGACCGAGCAAAAACCGCCATGCGCCGCAAAATTATGCGCCCCGTATTGGGTGGCCCACCAGCCAGTAAACGACTGGCTTTGATCGCGCCCTGTAAAGAATGCCAATTTGCCCGGATCGCGTTTCCGAACTTCGCCCAGCCATTCGGTAGCCAGCTCCAGCGCCTCGTCCCATTCAATTTCTTTGAATTTGCCCTCACCGCGCTCTCCGACCCGCAATAATGGCTTTTTCAATTTGGCGGGCGAATATTGCTGCATAATACCAGCCGAACCCTTGCCACACAAAACGCCGCCATTAACCGGATGATCTGGATTGCCCTCAATATAGCGCACTTTGCCGTCTTTTAAGTGCACCCGGATACCGCACCGACAGGCACACATATAGCAGGTCGTATTTTTAACTTCGTCGGCCACTTCTGGCGACAAGTCGACCGTTTCTTGTACCGTCTCAAATGGATTGACGCTCAACGTCCCACTCCCCAAGAAATTGGTTCACCCCTTGTATGAGGCGTTTCTAATATAACAATGCCAGTGTTTGCCCGGGATTACAAACGCGAATATGCACGATCTGCATTCCAAATAGAGACGGTGCTAACGGACAATCATCACCGAATTTTCGGCCCGTTCCAGCACTTGATGAGCCACTGAGGTCTGGAAGAACCGGCGGAACCCCTTAACGGAAGTATCCGCCATAACGATCAGCGAGTATTTACGGCCTTCTTCAAGGATTTTCTCGACTGGATCACCCACGCCAACCGTGTCGCCGGCAACCTGCAATCCGACCTCCTCAATAGCTGATTTGGCTTTGGCGACCACTTCACGGGCCTTGGGTAATTCATCTTCGGATTCAGCAACTGAAAACAGATAGACCGGGCAGTGACAGCGCGAAGCAATTTGTGCGTCAATCACGGCAGCTTCAATGGCTTTCTCGGTAAAGTCGACACACATGAAATGACCGTGGTCTTGCTCCAAATCTCGCGCAACCAATACCGGCGTTGGGGATTGATCAACCACCGCCATCGTGGTGGGTGGATGTATTTTCCCTGGTCCCATTTCATCTTCGGAGCACATGCCAATAATAGTGATGTCGTACTCACCGTATTCTATTTCATCTAAAATTCCGCGCTCTACTGAATGAGAGACCATCATTTCCAGTGTAATCTTGGCACCCTCTTCGTTGGTATAGACAATGGAATTATCCCCTAATTTATCGCCGCGAACATCGGTATGAACCACCTGTTCCTTCCAACTATCTTCCATAAAGCCCATATCAACCAGCATATCGCGCCCCCGCTTCAAAGCGCGCATTCCGGGTAGTTCCTGCCCCCATTTTAGCATGTTTTCACGAGCCACTTCCATTTGAAGACCGCCGGTACTTAATCCACTATCCAATGGGCGAACAAACAGCAGAGTCAAATCTGCAGTATGATCACCGCCCATACGCACGGCATAGCGCAGCCCGGAATAGGAGGCTTCCGAGCCATCAATACACACTAGAATCTGGAATTGTTTTTCGTCGTTCATCAAAACACCAATTTTGTCTATGGGCCGATCATTGACCAACACAATGCGGCAAAAATCAACAGAATAATTGTCGACATAATCACCATTTTACACCCGACCATCGAGAAAACTAAAGCCGAGGCCAACAAGTAGGCGAGAATGGCAATGCCAAGAAGAGCCTGCATATATTTGGTTGATCACGCGCCCAGCAACGGCCAGTAAAATTTGGCGGCCAGCAACAAAACCGCAATCGACATGAGGGCCATTCGCCAGCCAACCTTAAAAAAGTCTGCAGCTTTCAAATAACCAGACGCATAAACAATGGTAAATGCAGGGTGAGCTGCCGCCGTAAAATAGGCAAATGACGAGGCGATTGCGGTTGCAAAGCCAAGAGCAAGTGGGCTTTCACCCGTAAGCTCAGCAGTCCGTAGCGCAATTGGACCTAACACAGCCACAGCCGCCCCGGCGGACATGGTATTGGTAACCAACGTGGTTAGCGCGGTATATGCCGCCAAAAGCGGCAGGCCATGGTCCATATTCATTGGTTTTAACAGAGCCAGAAAACTGGTGGCGATCCACTCAGCCGCGCCGGTATCTTTCATTTGCACCCCAAGGGAAATCGTAGCGGCATACAGCCAAACCACTCCCCAGTTCACCCCGGAATTCATATCATTCCAAGGAACCAGACCTAAGACCAAAAAGAAGATGGCACCAAACAACGCGATCGTGCCCAAGCCTATGCTTTCCGACATCGTGACCCAAGCAACCAAAGTTGCGAAAAAGATACCTACGGCCAACCAGTCTTTTGACTTCATTGGGCCTTGCTGTTCGATTTGGGAACGCAATTTTACCACGGCCCGGGTTAGGTGTTTGTACTCAGGTTTGAACGCCGCAAACAGGATGACCGTTACCAGCGGCAATTGCGCCAGAAAAATGGGGTAGGCAAACTTCATCCAACTCACATAATCAATCAAAAATACGCGCGTCGCCGGGTCCGTTGGATCAAAGAAAAAGTCTTTCCAATACCCAATCATAATTGCGTTTCTTGCGCCACCAGACGGTGTCCCGATCCCGCCAATGGCACAGCCATATGAGATGGAGAATAACAATACTGCAGCTAGGCCTTTTACTTTTTTTGGATTATCCGAGGTAAGCGTCACCAAGGTAACAGCCACCGGCAGCATCATGGCAGCAACTGTATGCTCACCGATGATCGAGGCCAAAACCCCGCAAACAAAGCTGATCCCGACACAAATCCCGAAAATGCCCGTTCCGGTTACCCGAACAATCAGATAGGCGATGCGCTTGTCCAATTGTTGCTTCACCACCGCAACCGCCAACATCAAGGAACCCATGATAAAAAGAACACTGTCGCTCATTAACGAGCGCGCCACCGAACTTGAATCCAGCCCCATAAGGACGATCTGTCCAACGATGATCATCAGCGCAACCGCAGGCAGTGGAACCGGTTCCGTCACAAACAGAATTACCGCAACCATTGATATGACCAGAACAATATGGCCTTCTCTGGACAACCCTTCGGGCGTCGGTGCAAAATAAATAAGCAGACCAATGATCAGCGCAATGAACAGCCAGCGTTTGGCTCTCATAAACTGTCCAATATCCCGCAGGACTGGCGAACGGTTCAACCGAACACTTCCACGCATCATTCAGGTCCGATCAAAACGGATAACGATTCGTTATTCTCTCACCCATCTGTCGCCAAATGGTAAAGAACAACGGCTCAAGCCGACCAAATAAAATAAGGCCCGCAACCTGCTCGGCCCGGGCGTATTTTCGTTTATGCTAATATACACAAAAACACAATGGTAGTTTCACATTTTGCCAGGTTTTTGATCACGTTTTCTGACGAAATCCGTCGATTGGTTCACGAGCCAACACCCCAGCTAGGTCCGGCTGAAAGAAGTCTGGGCCTTTTAGGACCTTGCCGTCGGCGCGCATCACCGGCTTGCCATCCGCACCCATTTTAGAAAGGTTGGAGGCATGTACCTCTTCGAACGCCGCTTGTTTGAGTCCATGCAGGCCAAACTCCAAAAATGCACCATCTAGCAAATACTGAATATCGCAAAGCGCATCGAGTGTTTCCACCAGATCATTATCCTCCACCGCTTCGCGCAATTCCCGGACTTCTTCTTCGAGAATATCCAGCCGAAGCTGTACCCGGTCCTCTGGCAATTGCGGCGTATCGACAACGGGCACCCCGAATTTTTGATGCCATGCCCTGACCAATTGCAGCGTATTCATTTGGAAAACTCCATATCCAATTTTGCCGTGACCTTTTTGAGTATTTCGGGAGTCGCACGAGTTTCCGGATCATACTTGGCACCCCAATTCATCAGGGACAAAACAATCGGCACCAATTCGCACCCTTTTTGGGTAAGGGTATACCGATATTTGCGCCGGTTGGTTTCATCCCGGTGTTTCTCGACAATACCGGCATCGGTCAATCCTTTTAGCCGATTGGCCAGAATATTGGTGGCAATCCCCTCCCCGCCGCACATGAAATCCCCATAGGTACTGGCACCACCCACCAGCATGTCGCGGACGATCAGTAGACTCCAGCGGTCGCCCAACACATCCAGCGAAAATGCGACCGGGCATCCGGTTTTTCGGGGGCTTGCAGCACTCATATCTTTTTTCATCCAATCACTTGCAATTTGCAATTCGTTATGTCACACATAACTTGCTGTTTGCAAGTAATTAGGGGTGCGCCACAAGAAACAGCCTTGTGTGGCATATAAAAACCCCTCAAAGCAAGAATGAGAACTCAATGACAATTGCATACTGGTCCGTATTGGCATTTGCACTAATGGCTTTTCCGCTGGCATTGCTCGGGCAAATACCCGGCATAACCCTTCCCGATTTTCGCGAGCCAAGACCCCGCGCTGAAAAACTGGCCGGCTGGAAAGCCCGTAGTAACTGGGCGCATATGAATACGCTGGAGACTTTCCCGTTTTTTGCTGCTGGCGTGATTATATCCCTGTCGGCGGGGGCAGCCCCCGAAACCATCGATACATTGGCGCTGGCCTTCATTGCCAGCCGGGTTTTGTACAGCATCCTTTACATTGCCGGATTTGGCATTTTACGCTCGCTTGTCTGGGCGGCTGGCATTGGCCTGATCATCGCAATGTTTGTCCAAGCCGCATAAAAAAAGGCCGCCCAGATTGGGGCGGCCTTTTGTAATTACTTCATCAACCGAGGATCAGTTGCCAAACTTCCAAGTCCAGCCAACGGTAATTTCAAGCTGGTTCATTTCCAACTCGATAATGTGTCCCGGAGGGCCACCTGGAACTGCTTCCGGTCCAGTGACATTGGTATTTGGCGCATACATCAGTGCAAAGTCAAAACTGTTGCTCTTGTTTACGGCATAAGAGAAACCACCAGTAATATGGTTTTCAACCACGCCCGGAGCCAACAGGTTCAACGTAACATCATCTGATTTGATCGGGTTGTTGTTATGGGCAAACCCGGCACGCCAAGTCATTTTTTCCTGACGCCATTCAATGCCAAATTTATAGGCTGTGACATCATCCCAACCAAAGCCGGGGCCGCCAAAGTTACCAAACAAATTTGGTGTATTGGTTGCATTAGCAATCGCCGGAACATCTGTGTATTTTACTTGGCGAACATCAAACATCGCTGTGACATTTTCTGCCAAATCAACGGCCAGACCAATGGTCCATGTCGACGGGATATCAAAATCACCACCATCAGCAAACAGGCCGCGATATTCAGTAAAGCGCGACATATTGATCGAAGGTTGGTAGGTCGCGCCAAACCGCACGCCATTGCCACTATCAATCTCGACGCCAAGTTTTACGCCCAAGCCGGTTGACCAAGCAAAGCCGTTATTGCTCAAATTGGCACCATCAACTGACAGTCCGCCAAAAATAGCCAAGCCCCGCGCCTTAAAGCGCTGAACGGCCAATACGGGAGCAACACCGATTGAAATGTTTTCAACAGGTTTGTAGGCCATGGTGGCTTGAATAAACACTTGGTTCAAATCCACGCCAGTACCATTGGAGCAGAACACGCCGGTGGTCGAAGGAAACGGACCAAACCCACAAATTGGGTTAGGCAGTGTTTCTTCATAGCTGGTGTTCATGCCGCCATTGGCCGCAACAACAATACCATAAGCGAATTTGTCGTTGTACTGATGGGAATAGGCCAGCCCCGGAACCGGGAACCAGCTATTACCGGACTTCACTTCGCCGTCCGGCGTAAAGCCGAAACCGCCAGATCCGGTAAATTTCCGATTTGGGTTAAATGCAGAAAGCGCGATTTGCGCCTGGTTTCCTGCACCGAACAATCCAGCCGGATTGATCGCCATGCCAGCCGCATCACGCGTGTCAGCAACACCAGCGCCAGCCAATGCTTTGGAACGAGCACTGGTGCCGTTCTGGAAATACCCCTCGGTAGCAAATGCCGGTGCACCAAATGCGGCCACCGCCACCAGACTTACCAATGATGTCTGAATGGTTTTCTTAAAAGATAGAGCCATAGTCCCCTCCCGGTCGTTAGCTCGGTGAATATATGGGACTTTACGCCCCGCGTGTGCTCCCGTTCAAGGAGTCGTTTTTATTTCTCTTGCAAGTGTTGCAAAAGGGTTGGTTTGCCTGATTGCTCAGACAACCCGCTTGATCAGGAACGTATACACACCGTCATTGGTGGCATGTTCCATCAATTCATTTCCGGTTGTCCGGCAAAACGCTTGGAAATCAGCAATTGAGCCGGGATCAGTCGAAATGACTTCCAGCACCTTGCCGTCATCCATGCCTTTTAGGGCTTTTTTTGCTTTCAAGATAGGCAGCGGGCAGTTCAAACCTTTTGCATCGAGTGTTTCGTCAGCCATGTGATCTCCTAATTAAATTTGACATCGGGGGCAGGCCCCGAAAATTACATATATAGATTGATGTCAGATTCCAGCGCGCTTTCCATCCAAGTGGCTGCGCCGCCGATTTCGATTTCATCAATCATGTCTTTTTTATCAAGCTCAAACAGATCCAGTGTCATCTGGCAGGCAATCATCCGCACATCGGACAACACAGCTGCTTCGCGCAAATCCTCGATCGAGGCGACGCCTTTTTTCTTGATCAGATTTTTCATCATGACAGTTGCACCGGCAGAAACACCAGGGACCATGCCGACAATGTTTGGCATGGACATGTGCATGCCCGCCATAGGCATGGCCATGGCTGGATTACCCAGTGGGGTCACTTGTAGTTTCAGTTTTTCTTTGAGAAGCTCAAGACCGTAAAACGTGAAAAACATGGTCACGTCCACATCCATTGCTGCTGCTGTGGTGGCTAGAATGAATGGAGGATACGCCCAATCCAGAGAACCCTTTGTGCAAATAATGGTCATTTTCTTGGCGTTGCCAATGGTTTCTTCAACCGATTTCGCCATAATATGCATCTCCCTTTATGTGCCGAACAAGGAATTCATTCGGCTTCTCCCTTATATAAGGGATTGCTTTATTAGCATTTGTGCATGAATTACCACATCATCGTCAAGTGATTTCACTAAACTGTGTATTGAAACGATTACTCCATGCCTCTAATTCCGCCGGAAAAGAAGAAAAATCCATCGCTGTTTATCCACAGCGATATGTTCAAACGACCGGCATGGGGCAGCAATCACCCGCTGGCCATTCCTCGGCAAAGCGCCATGCTGGATTTGCTGGAAATGCTGAACTGGATCGGACCAGACAACACTAAGGTTTGCCATGCCGCGAACCGCAAAACCTTGGTACAATTTCATACCCCTGATTATGTGGATGCCTTTTTTCAAGCAGACACCAGTGGCAAAGTGAGCCAAGCAAACCGCCAGAAATACCAATTGGGCACCATGGAAAATCCAATTTTTCCTGGATTGTTCGAGCGGGCCGCCACAACGGTCGGCGGTTCAATCATGGCGGCAAAGCTGGCTGGTGAAGGCCGAATTGTGTTTCACCCGTCTGGTGGTACCCATCATGGACGCCCCGATCGGGCCAGCGGATTTTGTTACTTTAACGACCCGGTATTTGCCATTCTTACCCTACTGAATCAGGGATGCACGCGCATTGCCTATGTGGATGTGGATGCACATCATGGCGACGGAGTGCAGGATGCATTTACTGACGAGCCACGAGTCCGGTGCATTTCCGTGCATGAGGAAAACCGCTGGCCGCATACGGGAACAGGCGACGATCACGGCAACGGACATGCGTATAACTTCCCCACGCCTCGGGGTGTGGGTGACCTGGCCTATGCTGATGTGATCAACGCCCGGATTTTGCCATTGGTTCGAGAATTCGCGCCAGAAGCCGTAGTCATTACCTTTGGTGCCGACGCGTTGGATGCCGATCCGCTTTCGGCCATGGGTTTGAGCAATACGTGTTTGCTGCAAACCTGCGTCCAAATCTGCGATCTGGCCCCAGCAGCGGTCGTATTGGGCGGCGGCGGATACAATCCATGGACCACAGCCCGGCTCTGGACAGCATTTTGGGGCTTAATCAGCGACCAACAGGTTCAAATCAAGCTGCCAAAGCCGGCTCGCGAAATGCTGGAAGGTCTGGAGTGCGATTTGATTGACCCTGAAGACATGCGGCCCGAATGGACCACCACCCTGCTCGACCCCGCACTCGGAGCAAGCTGACCCCTACAAGCCGCGCTTCATCAATGCGCGCTCATTCTCATAGATAAAGTCGCGGGTGATTGGCACATCGTCGCGCTCATGGCTCAGCAGAAGATGAAAGTTCATGTTGGCATCGTGCTTAAACCCGATGGCAACAGCAGTCAGATAAAACTCCCACATCCGGCAAAACCGCTCGTCATACAACTCTAATGCAGCATCGCGATTGGCCATAAACCGGTTTTTCCAATGGGTGATCGTATAATAATAATGTAAGCGCCATACCTCGCAATCTGCGATCCACAGGCCGGAGCGTTCAACCGATGCAATTGCTTCGGATATGGAGGGCGAATAGCCACCCGGAAAGATATATTTCTGGATAAAGGCATTGGTTGATCCCGGTGGCCCCTTACGACCAATCGAGTGGATCAGCGAGCGCCCGCCGGGTTTCAGTAAAGCGCCCACTTGGTTGAAATACTCATCAAAATAACGAGCACCAACGTGTTCAATCATCCCGACCGAAACAATCCGGTCATATTTTTGAGTAACCTCGCGGTAATCCTGATACTCAAATTTCACCCGGTCGGACAGACCCATTTGTTCGGCCCGCTCATTGGCTACGCGCAATTGCTCTTTGGCCAAGGCAATTCCAGTCACTTTGACATCGGCCACTTGAGCCAGATACAGCGCCATGCCACCCCAGCCACAACCAATGTCCAATACGGTCATGCCGTCTTTTAAGTCCAGTTTGGCAGCGATCCGGCGTTTTTTGTTGATCTGCGCCTGTTCCAAGGTGTCGTCCGGGGAACGGAAATAGCCACAGGAATACTGCATGTCTTCATCAAGGAACAGACGATACAAATCTTCTGACAAATCATAATGATGCGCCGCATTCTTTCGGGAGTTTTTAATTGGGTTAAACTGCTGGAACGGCTTGGTGATGGCCCGCAACGCTTTACCATATTTTTGGGAGCCATGATTGGACAGGCCGTCCTTGTTGGCCACCATCAGGTCCAGAAAAGCCGCCAAGTCAGTGCCGTCCTCGAAAGTAAGCGTGCCATCCATATAGGCTTCGGCAGCGGTCAGGTCCGGCTGCAATAGCAACTTGTGATACAAAGAGGCCTTGTGCAGCCGCATGGTCACCACCGGCTCGGCCGGTGATCCTACGAACTCGTGACGCTCCCCTTTGGCATCGAAAACCACAAGGGTTCCGCTACTGATAAAGTGTTTGAGCAGCCCGGAAAGTAAACGCATCTGTGCCTCCTGATTTCAGATCAAATCAGACATACAGCAAATATGCGCGATGGATACCGACCCCCAAGAAAAAGTGATCGGTTTTTTGGTTCAGCCCATCAGAGGTTGTGCAAACAGATACAGCCAGTAAATAGCAATCACGAACTGCACCAAAAAGAAGAAAAACCGGACTTGCACCATCATGACGCTGGTCGAGGCAATATGGGTCAGCGATTGCAAAACCCGTGCGCCCAGCACGATCATCGCCAAACCATTGGTAATCCCGCTTTGACCAGTGGCCAAACCATACAGCATCAACCCACCAATAATTGGGAAGAACTCATAGGTATTGGCATGTGCCCGGCACAATCTACCTGAGAAGGGCGATACATCGTCTCCGGCTGGTGAAAAACTGTTGGCGGCGCGTTTGCCGCCCAAGGTCAAGCCGGTTCGTAAGCTAGCCAACATAGCCAGCATGATAATCATCAGGCCGATATATCCCAGTAGTGCGATTGCAGTATCATTCATTTTGATTTCCTCCCCAAAAATGAAACCGAATACTAGCCGCACAACAAAAATGCACAAATGTTATTGTTACAGGTCCGCCGTTCAAAAATGCATGGTGGATTGCCAAACGGATTGCTATGCTCTTATATTAGTAATACTGAATACACAAAATTCTTAGGGGAATTCGCGCATGAATTGGCTGGATCAGGTTACCGCGATTGAAGAATTTGAGGATGCTGAGTTCGACCCGGCATTAATCGCGCAGATGCAGAACCATTCGGCGCAATCCCTGAACCGGCAAATCCGGTTTTCCACCCCGACCTTTAAGGAATTTGAATCCACCGAGCTTTCAGGCTGTGGCAAAAACTCATTTCCGGCCTTTTCCATTACCGCTGGCGGCTGTGCGTTGAACTGTGATCATTGCCAAAAGAAAATTCTGGAGCCGATGATCCCGGCCACCAAGCCGGAAATGCTTGAACAAAAAGTCCGCGACATGATCCTGATGCAGGATTTGCAAGGGTTTTTGCTGTCCGGTGGCTCCAATAAGCGAAATGAAATCCGCTATGAGCGCTACCTGCCGGTCGTGGAAAGATTGAAACACGATTTTCCGCATTTGCAGATTGCCATCCACACCGCCTTGCTCGACGAAACAGCCGCCAAACGGATGGAATCGGCTGGGGTTGATAGCGCCATGATGGATGTGATCGGCGCGCAAGAAACCATCAACCAAGTCTATAAGCTGGATCGCCCGGTGGCTGATTTTGAAGCCACTTTGGCTGCTCTGACCTCAACCAAACTGAAAGTCACACCGCATATCGTTATTGGTCTACATTATGGCAAATTACTTGGCGAGGAAAATGCACTGGATATTGTCTCGCGCTATGATTGTCATGCGTTGGTGCTGGTGGTGATTATGCCGTTTTACGCCAAACCGGGTACATTCGAAACGCCCTCCACCTCCGATGTCGGCCATATCTTCCTGCAAGCCCGCCAGCGACTGCCCAATAAGCAAGTCCTGCTCGGTTGCGCCCGCCCGCCCGGCATGCACAAGCGCGTGACCGATGCCTATGCCGTGATGGCGGGCTTAGATGGCATTGCTTTTCCAGCCGATGGCGCAGTGGCGGCATGTGAGGCGATCGGTCGCTCGTTTTATCAAGAACATGCCTGTTGCGCCATTAAGATCGGTGGTAGCCAGTCGGCACAGGCCAGCGCGACCTGCGCTGCATGACACAAAATCCCGACATTCTGGTTTTAGGGCTTGGCCCGGCTGGTGCCAGTGCCGCACGGGCTGCCGCTTTGGCCGGCTATTCCGTATTAGCCGTAGAACGAAAAACCGAGCCAGGCACCCCGGTCCAGTGCGCCGAATTTGTCCCCGCTATGATCGGGGCCGAAGTGTCAGCACTGGTCGATACAACGATCCAGTCGATAAGCTCGATGGTGACCCAAGTTGAGCAAGAACCAGCCGATATCACCCCAAACTTTCCGGGCCGGATGATTGATCGCGCCCGGTTTGACCATCAATTGGCTAATGATGCCGCCGCAGCCGGGGCGCAGACCCGGTACGGGATCAATGCGCGGGACATCTCGACCGGTGGGGATATCGACTTATCAGATGGCAGCCATATCTCGGCAAAAGTGCTGATCGGAGCTGATGGTCCACATTCACTAGTTGGTATGGCCATTGGCTCGACCAATGATGAAATTCTGGAAACCCGGCAAATCAATGTGCCTTTGTTACAGCCGTTTGACAGCACCGATATTTTTCTAAAACAGGATATTCCCGGCGGTTATGCTTGGGCATTTCCCAAAGGGGGCACGGTCAATCTGGGACTGGGCGTTGAGGCATCGGCCAAAGATCAGCTAAAACCTCTGCTCGAGGATCTGCACCGGCAATTGGTGGCCGAGGGCCGGGTTGGAGCACAAATCAACAGTTATACCGGCGGGGCCATCCCGGCGGGTGGCTTGCTGAAACCCTATCGCGTGCTGGGTGGCACGATGTGCCTGTTGGCGGGCGATGCAGCCGGATTGACCAACCCGATTACCGGAGCCGGAATCAATTCAGCGGTGATCTCTGGCAAACTGGCCGGAGAGGCCGCCGCTCAGTATCTGGCTGGTGACATGCAAGCCGCCGAAAACTATCAGGAAGACCTGACCGATTTGTTTGGGCCTTCGCTGACCCGCGCTCTTGCCCATCGCACCCGCATGGCGCACATTTTACAAAATCATAAAACCCCAGACCCGGAGCAACTTCGTTCCGGCTGGATCGCATATTCGACATATTGGGAGCCGATTATCTCGGCTCAAACGGAGGAAATCCCATGTCCTGCTTGAAACCTGAGGGCACCCAGCCCGGCGATACTTCGTCAGATGGCCGCGACTTTAACGCCTTTGACGTAATGGAGCCGCGCAAACCGACGAAAACCCCGACTGAACTGCGAAATGGCGGCCGGGTCAAAACCGGCGATGTACCGCCCACCGGGTTATATTTGCCCAACAACAACATTCAAACGCCGAATATGACCTCGCCGGAATATGTGCAACTCTCGACCGCTGCGGCGCTGACTTTGGGCATCATGCCCGGCAAAATGCATCGGTGTGAATGTACCAGATGCCTGAACATCCTGCTGACCTATCCTGAAGGTTGCCGGGCCAATTGCGCCTATTGCGGGCTGGCTCGCCACCGTGAAGCGGACCGCGATTATGCAGATCGCAATTTCATCCGGGTCGACTGGCCATCCGTGCCGATGGATCAGATCATTGATATTGTCGCTAAAGATGCTGAAAACTCACCGTTTCACCGAATGTGCATTTCGATGATTACCCATCCGCGCGCTGATGATGACACGGTAACGGTTCTGAAAAACTGGACTTCCAAGATCGACCCTTCGGCCATCCCGATTTCAATTTTATCCAACCCGACCACCATGAACCGCGCCAATGTGCAGGAATTGCACGATTTGGGTTCTGATATTTTTACGGTGGCGCTGGATGCGGCCACTCCGGAATTGTTTGACCGGACCAGAGGTAAAGGCGTGCAAAGCCCGCACACATGGAAGAAGTATTGGGAAATTCTGCTCGATGCCAAAGACATTTTTGGCAAAGAGAAATTCGGGGCACATATTATTGTCGGCATGGGCGAGACAGAATATGAAATTCTGACTCTGGTCGAGCAATTGGTTGAGATGGGTGGTCACAGCCACATGTTCTGTTTCTACCCTGAAAAAGGCTCGTTGATGGACCATCTACCGGCCACGCCGCGCGACCAATGGCGCCGGGTGCAATTGGGCCGCTATCTGCTCGATTATTGCGGTGCCAAGGTCAAACACATGAACTTTGATGGCGAAGGCCGGGTAGTTGATTTCGGCTTGCCCAAGGCCGAACTGGACATGATTATCGACACTGGAATTGCCTTTCGCACGTCGGGTTGCCCCGGCAAATTCGCCGAAGATATTTCGGCTTGTGACCGGCCCTATGGCGACAGCCCGCCTTCGGATATCGCGTCTTATCCCTTCCAGCCCCAAGACGTGGATTTGCGTCTGATCCGCAACCAACTGGATATGGAAAAACCGGGCGAACCTTATGAAGAAGGCGAAGAACTGGAAGACTGGAAATAGTGGCAAAACCCCAATTTCGGGTGATCGATACCGGCCTGCGGACCGGGCGGCAAAACATCGCATTTGATGCCGCCATGATCGAGGCGCACCAGAGTGGAGCCATTGGTGACAGTATCCGCTTCATCCATTTTGAACCCTGCGCCTTGATCGGCCGGCACCAAGACCTGAGCCGCGAACTGAAACTGGAGTATTGCGCTCGCCACAATATCCAGACGGTGCGCCGGATCACCGGCGGCGGGGCGATCTATATGGATCAGGGGCAGATCGGCTGGGCCTTGGTGTTTTCACGCAAAACCCTTGGCGTTACTGATCTGGGCACCTTAGCCAAATTGATTTGCGAAGCAGCAGCCGCTGGATTGAGCAAGCTTGGCATAGAAGCGCGATTTCGCCCGCGCAATGACATTGAAGTGGATGGCCAGAAAATCGCTGGAACCGGCGGTTTTTTTGATGGCGACACCTTGTTTTACCAAGGCACCGTGTTGATCGATACCAATCCGCAAATCATGGCCAGCGCCTTGAATGTCGCCAAAGCCAAACTGGAAAAGCGTTCACTGGACAGCGCGGCGGCGCGGGTCACCACCTTGGCCCAACTGCTAGGCACTGCGCCAACCATCGACACCATCAAGCAGGCATTGCTGGATGGGTTCGCAGAAAATTTGGGCATTGAAATATCGCCGGACACACCCAGCGCCACCGAAGAAGCATTGGCCCGTGAATTTTACGACGAGGAAATTGGCCAAGATGCTTTTGTTGCCGAAATTGACCGTGCCGGAGTCGGTGCGAATGTGGGGCATGGTTCCCATTCCGGCCCCGGCGGCATGGTCAGTGCTTTTGTCCGGCTTGAGGGTCACAACAATGACCGATTGCGAGAGGTGTTGATTACTGGAGATTTCTTTGTAACACCGCCGCGTATTGTACTGGATCTGGAGAGCCATTTACGCCGGGTGCCGGTGGAGGAAATCAGCGCAAGTGTTGATAGCTTTTTTGCCAATGCTGAAGTGGATCTACTTTCCATCTCGCCGTCTGATTTTGTCACAGCCATTACAAATGCCGTGCAGAACACTGGATCACCCGCTCCACCGATCAAGTCGGAGGATGGCGTGTGATGACGCGTATATGTAGAAGCCTTTCCAACCATCTGTCATTGCCCGATTTATTCGGGTAATCCAGTCTAACAAAAAAACCGGAACCATTCATGAAATACTTGTCTGTCATTCAACACACTTCAGCCGAATATCTTGGCCTGATGGAGGATCATTTGGAGGGGCGTGGCATCCGGTTTAATTATGCCCGCCCCTTTACCGAAGAAGGCAAACCACCAGACCCGACAACCGTTGGCGACGGTCTGGTTTTGTTGGGCGGGGGACCGTGGGGCAGCGCCGGCACAAGGGATGTTCCGACACTGAAAACTGAAATTGCCCTGGCCCGAGCCTGCCTGATGATGAGCAAGCCCATTTTGGCTATTGGTCTGGGCGCGCAAATTCTATCCTTGGCCGCCGATGGCACGGTTGAAACCTCGCCGTTGGATTTTTCTGCTGAAATGGCCAGCCGGACTTGTGATGATGCCCTGAACGGATTTTTACCGGAAAAATTCCCCCATATCACCTATGGCCGGGATCGAGCTGTGCCGCCGCCCTACGCCAAAATTCTGGCCGAAGATGCGCAAGGTCGCCCGGCGATTTTTCAGATCGGTGACAACGCATTTGGCTTTACCGGCCACCCCGGTTTTAAACTGGCAATGGCCGAAGACCTGATTATGGAATTCGAGGAAGCCCCTACGAATAACGCGACAGCTTTCACCAATTTACGCGCCATGAAAACCCAAGTCGAAGACGCACTGGTCCCAATCATGACCGGCCTGATCCAACTAACTGGCTGGATGCGGGACGACTAAGCCCTCTTCGAAATCATTTGCACCGTGTTACAATAAACTCTTTGCACGTCAGGAACCACGCGCTTTTCACCCAAGTGCTGAAGAGGATTCCCGAACTTTTTGCGTTGCTGCATTTACTTGTTCAGCAGCACTAATGATGCCACTAATACCGTGTGTGATATTATCAACATTGCTCGCTGCGGTCTGCATGTTTGCAGACATGTCACTCGTTACAGCAGTTTGCTCCTCCATCGCCGCAGATATGGCCGCAGAGTATTCGTTAATTTGACCAATGGTCTTGGAAATCCCCTCAATGGCAGCAACAGCCTCCTCCGAGGCTTTTTGAACTTCACCGATTTGAGTGCTGATTTCCTGAGTGGCTTTGGCTGTTTGGCTGGCCAAGGACTTTACTTCGGAAGCAACAACAGCAAATCCTTTACCTGCCTCACCAGCGCGAGCAGATTCGATTGTTGCATTTAAGGCCAGCAAATTGGTTTGTTCTGCAATATCTGAAATCAAACCGACAATCTTGCCAATTCTTTGCGCCGAATCAGCCAAGCCAGATACCACGGTATTTGTTTCACTGGCCTGCCCCACGGCTTCAGTAGAAACGTCCAACGCCGAAGAAACTTGCCGATTGATCTCGCCCACTGAGGCAACTAATTCCTCAATGCCTGCAGCCAATGCTTGCACATTTGATGAGGTTTCATCTGCAGAACTAGAAACAGTGGATGCTTGTTCATTGGTGTTTGTTACCGCATCCGCGATTTCTCCAAGATCTTGGTCAATACTATTTTGCAATTCAGCGCGCCGCATTCTCTCCTCAACCTGACCAGTGATGTCGGTTGCAAATTTCACGACTTTGATCGTCTTGCCAACATCATTAAGAATTGGATTATAAGAAGCCTGAATCCATACAATTTTGCCGCCTTTACCGATACGTTTGTATTCACCTGCCTGATATTCACCGCGATGCAAAGAATCCCAAAACACTTCATATTCCGTGGAATTACTGACCCCCTCCTCGACAAACATGCTGTGATGCTTCCCCTCTATCTCATCAAGTTGATACCCCAATGTAGATAGGAAATTCTGGTTGGCTGTAAGGATGGTTCCATCTGTCTCAAACTCGATGACGGCCTGCGATTTATTGATCGCCTCGATTTTACCTTGAAAATCAATATCCTGATTTTTTTGCTTGGTTATATCCGTAGCAAATTTGATGACTTTTACCGGTTTGCCCGAAGAATTGATGATCGGGTTGTAGGAAGCCTGAATCCATACAACTTTGCCGCCTTTACCGATACGTTTGTATTCATCTGCCTGATATTCACCGCGACGCAAAGAATCCCAAAACGTTTTATATTCCGCGGAATTACGGACCGCTTCCTCGACGAACATGCGGTGGTGCTTCCCTTCTATCTCATCAAGTTGATACCCCAATGTAGACAGGAAATTCTGATTGGCTGTAAGGATGGTTCCATCCATATTAAATTCAATGACGGCCTGCGATTTATTGATGGCATCTATTTGAGCCTTAAGTTCATTTGATGATCCAAAATTTATCATAGTCTTGCTACCTATCATTGTAATTTGATTTATTGCGTGACTTTGATCTAATCAGCATTAAGAAACAACTAACAGATGCGCACGGTAATGAGCCACCGCATGGATTGTAGAGATTGACCACAAGGATTCGTACGGCATCTCTCCCAAATTTACGCGCCATGAAAACCCAAGTTGAAGATGCACTGGCCCCGATCATGACCGGCCTGATTCAACTAACGGGTTGGATGCGGGACAACTAAGTCCCTACTCGATCAAATTGGCCAAGGTGTCGTGGTGGGCTGAGATCAACTCGCGCAGGTAAAACCCAATGCTATTATCGTCCTCGAACCCGGCCTTTTTGGCTGCGGCCAAGGACTGACCTTCTTCGAGGTCAGGTCGTGCGGCAAAGGCAGCCAGATTTTCGTATGCTCCGATGGTAAAGGCATCGACATTGGTGCCGCGATCGCCCGTGAAAATCAGATTGCCCCGGCGTTTGGTGGCTTCCAGATAGACATTTTCCATTTCACGCTGCTCCAACAATTTATCCTTCAAGGCAGGTAAAGCATCAAACATTTCGATGTGGAAGAATTTGGCATCGCCCACATGCGTATTGGTGAACTCGGCGCTTGGCCCAAAGGCGAATAACTCGGCGCGATAGGCAATGCGGGCATTGCGGGTTTTTAGCTGGTCGGCAAATTCGATCCGCGCTGCCTCGGCCAGCACCAACCTGTCAGCCCCGAAAAACGCGCCATAACTGCCAATCGGCTCTAGCAACATCAGGTCCCATTGGTCGCCCTGACTATGGCGCATGATCAGCGGTTGGTGACGCCCGGATGCCGCATAATACCCGGCTTCTTTCAAGGCCCGATGATCGGCAATCAACGCCTTTAACTGGCCCGGCGCAGCGCGCAATGTGATGGTTAGATATAAGGTGTCCCGCGCTGGTTCTGCCGCCCATGTTGGACTGGCATTGGCAACAACCAAAAGTATCATCAAAAAACGAAACATGACAAATCTCCCCTATGTGGAGACACTACAGTAGAAACTGCGGCTTGATCAGGCAAGCCTGCCAAAACGCCACTAAATGTTTGGCTGGAATTCCCCCCTTGTATTTATTAGTGATTGCTAATACTCTCACCTAAACGGTAAGCAATGATTTGCTTGATGGACCGAATAACAATACAATCGCGAACAAGCGAAATGACATTCAAAGGGAGGCAATCATGGCTGATAAGCTGATGATTATCATGGCCAATACTGATCCGCGTAATGGCGAGGAATTAGGCGCACCTATCTTTCAGGCTACCGTGGCTGCCGCCATGGAGTATGAAGTGGAAGTTATCTGCACAGCCACCTCTGGCCGCTTGATGAAAAAGGGTGAAGCGGAAAAAATGTTCGTGAAAGAAGGCTCTGACAAGTCAGTGCTTGAGTTTATCAAAGATGCTCACGGTGCTGGCGTAAAGTTCTTCTGCTGCTCGCCCAACCTTGATCTGTTTGACATGACGGTTGATGACCTTATTCCCGAATGCGAAGGCATTGTGGGCGGTGCCTACCTGATTGAGCAAATCATGGAAGAAGACGTCAAAGTCCTCACTTACTAATCCTGTAATTTACAAGGAAATCGTATGAGTCACGCGTCCACAACAACCCGTAAGCAAACGGTCATCGGGGATCCAATCTCTGATAACCCCGAAGTCAGCCAAGACAAGCTGGAGCAGATATTTGCCGATATTCAGGCGGATTTACGCTATGATTATGAACTAAATGGTTGTTTGAACTGCGGGATTTGCACCGCCACCTGCCCGGCGGCACACTATTACGATTTTTCCCCGCGCGAGATTGTCCAATTGTTATGGACTGAAAACCTTGAAGGCATTTACGATGCCATGCAGGAGAAGATTTGGGCCTGCGCCCAATGCTATACCTGTGCGGCACGTTGCCCATTTGGCAACTCACCCGGCGGGCTAATTATGTTGATGCGCGAAACCGCCATCAAACACGGCTTCGAAAGCGCCAAAAACGTGTTGCGACCGTTCAGCCGGGTAATGTTGAAACTGATTTCCACCGGCAATCAGTTGTCGCCCGACATGATCAATCCAGAGCACTTTGCCGATTGGGGTCCGAATATTTCCAAAGTGGATGCGCCGTTGAAAATCTTGCGTAAAGCCATCCCGATGCCGACCCTGAACACCACGGAAACCGCGTGGGAAACCAATTTGAAAACCTCGATTGAGCTGTACACCATCTGGGAAGAAACCGGCGTGCTGGATCAACTGGAAACCATTGATGAAAACCTGTTCGACGTGATCCTCGATATCATGGATGAAAAACGCGAAGACTGGGAAGATTGGCAGGACGAACAGGACGACGACTGATCACCCACGACTCAAGACAAGGAGACCACAACATGGCCACCAAAGAAACCGACGGAACACGCTTCACCGGACACGGGTCCGAATGGCGCGATAGCAATTTGAGCCAAGAAGAGGCACTGGTTGCCACCGCTTGGATCGAACAGAAAATCGACAAACGCTCCATGCTGACCAACAAGTCGCGGGTCCACGACATTCGCGACACCATGTGGGAGCTGGAAAAAGAAGGCGAGATTGTTGTTCACCGGATCAATGATCAACACGACCCAGTGATGGCAAAAACCCTGTATGGCTGGGACAAGAAAATCCCGACCAACCAGCTTTGGCACCATAAATCTTGCGGGCAATGCGGCAATATTCCGGGCTACCCCACTTCTTTGTTGTGGCTGATGAACATGCTCGACGTGCGTTACTTAGATGAAACAGATCAGACTTCTTGCACCGCGTGGAACTATCACGGATCAGGTATTGGCAACATCGTGTCCTTGGCCGCTGTGTTCTTGCGTAACTTCCATCAAGCCTACGTTTCGGCCAAAGCCGAAGGCAAACCAGAGGGATATTATTATCCGCTGGTCCATTGCGGCACCAGCTTTGGCAATTACAAGGAAGTGCGGGAATACCTGCTATTGTCGGCTGAATTGCGTGAAAAAGTCCGCAAAATCCTCGGCAAGCTGGATCGTCTGGTCGATGGCAAATTGCTGATCCCTGAGGAAATTGTCCACTACTCCGAGTGGACCCATGTGATGCGTAAACGCATTGCCGAACATCAGGTTATTGATGCCAGCGGCATTCGCGCCACCATTCACCCGGCCTGCCATGTCTACAAAATGGTTCCACAAGACGTGATCTATGATGATGACGTACTGGATGGCGAACGGGTGGCGGTTTCCACCGGCATTATCGAGTCGCTGGGTGCCCAAGTGATTGATTATTCAACTTGGTATGATTGCTGCGGCTTTGGCTTTCGCCACATCATTTCAGAGCGCGAGTTTACCCGCTCCTTTGCCATTGATCGCAAGATCAAAGTGGCGGTCGAGGAAGCCAATTCCGATGTGATGATCGGCCATGATACCGGTTGCATCACCACACTGGATAAAAACCAGTGGATTGGTCAGGCCGATGGCAAAAATTATGATCTGCCGGTGATCGCCGATGTGCAATTTGCGGCACTGGTTTGTGGAGCCGACCCGTACAAGATTATCCAGTCCCATTGGCATGCTTCAAGCACCGAAAAGCTATTTGATAAACTGGGCATCGACTGGCGTGCCAAAAAAGTTGAGTTCGAGGCCTACTTAAAACAGGTAGAAGCTGGACATCAGGAAAATCTCTATGACCCACGTCGGATGATTACCGGTGGGCCAGGCTATCAGAAACAAGAGCAAATTTCATGAGCAATAAACCGATCCTAGTTGTGGGGGGCGGACCGGCTGGTCTGGCTGCTGCACATTCGCTGGCCGCTGTTGGCCAAAAAACAGTGTTGGTGGAAAAAGAAGATCGTCTGGGCGGCGCGCCGATTTTGTCGGGCTATGCCAAGCTGGTCCCCAGTGGCGAATGGGCCAAAGATGCCATTGGCTCGATGGTCACCCGCGTTGAGAAACACAAATTGATCACCGTGAAAACCGGCGTATCGGTCTCAGAGTGCAAGGGCAAAGCCGGGGATTTCAAAGTGAAATTCTCCGAAGGCAAAGGCGCCAGCTTTTCTTCCGTAGTGATGTGTACCGGCTTTACCCATTTCGACAGCATCAACAAACCTGAATGGGGCTTTGGCACCTATGAAGACGTGGTGACCACTACGCAGGTCGAGCAGATGATTTCATCGGGTCAGGGCGTTCGTCGCCCATCCAATGGTGACAAGCCAAAACGGGTAGCCATTTTGCTGTGCGTTGGCTCGCGGGATCGTCAAATTGGCCGGGAATGGTGTTCCAAAATTTGTTGTACGGTTTCGGCCAATCTGGCCATGGAAATCCGCGAAGAATTGCCGGATTGCCACGTCTATATCTATTATATGGACATCCGCACCTTTGGCTTGCTGGAAACCAAATATTATTGGAAAAGCCAAGAAGAATACAAAGTAAAATACATCAAGGCCCGGATTGCCGAAGTGACCTCCGATGGCGATAAAATCATCGTCAAAGGCGAAGACACTTTGGTCAAACGCCCGATTACCATCCCGTTTGACCTAGTAGTGCATGCAATCGGTATGGACCCCAACATTGACAATATGTTGCTATCCTCGATCTTTGATGTGGACCTTGAAACCCATGGCTTTATTGATCGCAAAGATGCCTATGGCGAGTTGGGGGCCACCTCGCGACCCGGCATTTATGTAGCGGGTTCTGCCACTGGCCCAGAAACCATTGATGACAGCATTGCCCAAGGCACGGCTGCTGCAATGAGTGCGCTGGTCAGTAGCAATTCCAAAATCGCCGCTGAATAGGATCGTAGTCCCGATGCTCTCGTCTTTCTTTCCATCCCGCCAGAAACCAGCACCAGCTTCGGCAAATCTGCCAGAGCTGGAATTGTCGGGTCCGGTTCTGGCCGAAAGCTTCAAGGCGATGGTTCATGGCTGTGAAGCTCTGGGGGGGATTGAACGATATATCGAGGCATTGAAACTGAAGCACACCCTGTTTCACCAAGCGGTCAGCGATAATGCGCTAGACACCATGACCGAAGAAACCTTTGCCGGTTTGTGTACCTTCATGGGAACCGTCCGGCGGCGGATATCGTCGCATTTGTACGGCGAGAACTTCATTGCGATGAAGCAGGCTTTGGGGCCATTGCTGACCAACATGAAAAACACGGCCGATGTGGATCAACGCATTGCCGCGTTTTGCGCTTGTTTCCCTGAAGATAAAAAACACCGCTGGGTGCGCGATCTTGCCGCAGAAATGCTGCACAATGTTGACCCGGCGCGTTATCCGCTGATGACCCGCTGGATGTGGGACCGCAAATCCAATACCGGTGTGATCCGCGAGATATGGCATGGCGATGATGTGGACAGCAACACATTGAACGTACCCGATGGCCACCCCACTTTTGTTGCGCTTCGAGCTGATCTGGGCGGCTGGTTATCTGAAAACGGGGTGTTTGCCGACACCATCTATTACGTGGATTTGTTGTGTGCCCAAATATACGCAAATTACATCTGCGCCCAAGGCGGCACCTATTTGCGAGCCGACTTCACCTCCCCGCAAGACCCCATGCAGTATTCGCGCAGATTGCTCGGTCTGGACGGGATCAAACAAAGCTCCAGCCGCACTCGGCTAAAAGCCGAAGACGGCGCTTCCTTTGCCTTTGACTCTAAATTACTCGACTGATCGGAAACTCATATGGCCATTCATGAAAAACACCTGATCCGCCCGGAAAACATCAGGACCCATGACAATTTGGTCATCGACGGGGTGGATGTATCTGGCCATTGGTCGACCTTTATCGAAACCCGGGTGGTCACTGATTATAACGAAGCGTTGGAAGAAGAAATCGCCGCCCTGCCCGGTGGTGAGTATATCCACCGCTGTTGGCAATGTGGCTCGTGCACCAATGCGTGTACGGTCAATGCGGTCAATCCGGATTTTAATCCGCGCTATTGGATTTATCTGATCCGTATGGGCATGGAATCCGAATTGCTGCGTGACAAGGATATCATCTGGCAATGCGTAAGTTGCAACAAATGCACCTATGCTTGTCCGCGCGATGTGGTCCCTGAGGGGGTCATGAAAGCCACCGCGCACTGGCTGGAGATGAAGGGTCACACGGAACCCTCAAATTCGACCATTTTTGACGAGGAGTTCACCCGGCAAGTGGTCAAAACCGGCAAGATTGAAGACGGCCGCATTTTGATGAATTTCCTGAAGAACTCCAAGCAACCTTTGGTCCAGGATTGGCTCGTTCAAATGGTCATGCAGATGGTCAAACACCTGCCATTCAAATATCTATTCGGCTTGGGCTGGGCCACTTTGTTTGCGCCCAAAACTAAACGCTGGGCCAAAACCCGCGATGCTATCGAAGAACATATTGCCGAAGAGAAGGCCGCCGAACGCGCCGCTCTTGGCCTTGATCCAAAGACATAAGAGGAACGCAAATGCCTGACCGTAAAGATAAATACAAGGAAGTTGCCTACTACCACGGCTGTGCCTTGGAAGGTACGGCCCAGCCGTACAACACCTCGACCCGTGCGATCGCCAAAGAGCTTGAACTCAAACTAGTTGATATCAAGAACTGGAATTGTTGCGGCGCGATGGAGGTCAAAAACGTCGACCCGGAGATCCAGACCTATTTGTCGTCTCGCGTCATGTCACTGGCCCATAATGAGATGAAGCAAGACGTGGTCATGGCCCCGTGTAATGGCTGTTATCACAACCTCAAAAAAGCCGAATACGACATCGCCAACAAGGAAGAGTCGCGCGCGGTCGTTGAGAAAATTTCGGCCAAAGCCGACCACCCAAAATACGAAGCCGGACAAGTAGAGACCATCCATGCACTGGACTGGATCAAGTTTGGCTATGGCGAAGAAGAGCTCAAAGCAAAAATCAAAGGCGGCCTTAAAGGGCTGAAAGTAGCCAATTATTACGGCTGCATGTACACGCGCCCCCGTCATATTTTCCCGGAAAAAGACCAAGGCGGCGAGAGTGAGAGCACATCAAAACCGCATTATATGGATGATTTGCTGGAAATTGCCGGCGCAGTAAACGTCGAGTTTCCAATGAAGACCGCTTGTTGCGGCGGGGCACATACCCTGTCGGATTCGGATATGTCGACCAAGCTGGTGCTGAATATCCTGCAAGCTGCCGAGGCAGCCGGTGCCGAAGTGATCGCCACCGAATGTCCGACCTGCCATTCCGGTTTGGAAATGCACCAGATCCGCGCCTTAAAACGATTGTCCAAACAAACCAACGTAAAAGTCATTTACTTTACCCAATTGCTGGGCATGGCCATGGGCCTCAGCCCGCGCAAAGTTGGCTTGCACGAAAACGTCTCGGACTCGATGAAGTTCATGAAGCAAAAAGGCATCACGTGAGAACCTTTGAAAAATTAGAGGCCGCATTGGAGCATCCGGTTCACCGGGGAGCGCCAAAAGATGCCGCTACTTTTCTGCTGCACGTTGGTGAAGAAGCACTGGAAAACTGGATTGAGGCCAAAGAGCTAGAACCTACGGATCAGGTTCGCGAAGGATTTCGCATTTTGGCCCTGCATCGCCAAGGTGCCAAAGGTGATCCCAGCTTTAATGCGTGCCGCGAAACGGCGCGCGAACTGGTCTATCATTACAATCTGATCTGTCTTGACCCGGATCACCCCCAAACCAATCATCGCCTTGAAATGATGCAATTGGTCGCCAAGCATCTGGTATTTTTCATTGGCGGAAAACTACAAGTGGCCGGACTTGGCGAGTTTTGTTGCGCTGCCAAACCAATCCGGTTAGAATCCATTTGAATCAAAGCAATACCCCAACGCGATAACAAGGATAAAATCATGGCTGATGTTCGTGGCTGTCACCTACCCGATGAATTGCTGTACGATGTGGGCAACCATATCTGGGTACAGGAACAGGAAAACGGAAATATCCGGCTGGGCATGACTTCGGTCGCGACCGCGTTGGCTGGTGCCTTGGTTGCCTTTACACCCAAAAAAGTCGGCCGCAAGGTCAAAGCTGGACGTTCCTGTGCCACTGTGGAGAGCGGCAAATGGGTTGGCCCGGCCAAATCCGCCGCTGGCGGCGAAGTCATCGCAGTCAATGAAGACCTAAAAGCCGCGCCCGGCATGGCAAACGACGACCCCTACGCGGCATGGATGGTCGAAATTTCACCCGAAGAATGGGACACGGTCAAAGGCACCTACGTGCTGGGTTCAGATGTGGCCGCGCCTTACGAAGCCAAAATGGACGAAGACGGTTTTGAGGGTTGTGAGTAAGGCCGTGGCTGCCGAGATTTGAAAAAAGCGCGGGCGGGCAACCGGGTGCGCTCTTTTTGTTTGGGAGAACAATCCAAGCGAAAAATAGGAAAGCCTCGCGATTTGCGAGGCTTTCCTGTGGCGCAAAGGCCATAGTGCTTCCCTAAGGAAGTAAGTGGGTCAAAGCCCTTAATGGGTGCAATATGCACAATTTTCCCTCAAATGTCAATATAAATCCATTATTTTTCCGAGTACTCAAAAGGCAACCGTATGCAACATCTTTGTCCAATTTGGTCAAAGTCATGTTGATCAACTTTGAGAGGAGAAGCTCTTTTTTGTATTCTAGTATGTGCCACAGCGTATATATGTGAACAAATCACCCAAGTATCAACCATATCTACTCGCAATCGTTTGATCAATTTCCAAACATAAGGGTCGGTCGTATCTTGCGCCTTTGAAGTTGCAGGCAATACCAAGTATGGAATTCTATTGTTGTTTTTAATCGAAATAACAACAGCAGGATGAATACCGATAAATTCCGGCTTTTGTGCATTTTCCGGAAAATCAACCCAAACAAAATCGCGGACACCATAAGTAATATTTACAACTTTTACACGTCGCATGTAATCTTTCCCCGCCACACTAAATAAACCTTGTTGGCATATGCCGACCATAGGTGCCAATTGATCACAATTCAACAGGAGGTGCGGCGTTGAGCCAAGAGTGTGTGGGCCGCACCATACGAGGCCAAAATGGACGAAGACGGCTTCGAGGGGTGTGAATAAAACCCATTCCTTAAAAATCGGAAAAGCGCATACGGGCAGTCGGATGTGCTTTTTGTTTGGACTTCTTGTCGCTGATACATCGACGAAATTTTACCCCGCCTCAACACGAAATGCGTGGTGGTTGGGTACTTTTGTCGCCAACCTTATGCTAAGGTCCGGCATAACCGCCTCAAAGCATCAGTCAAATATCCATCACAAACAATGCACCAACACCTTCATGCGCTCCCGGTTGAAAATAATCCAGCTATCAATCACCGCTTGCTCATCAGATCCGCCTTGTTGCAGGGCGAAAACGGCGGCCATGAATGGGGCTAGAAACTCGCGGATTTCGCCGGTGCGTAGGTCGCCTTTGGTCCAGCCGATATAGAGGCCGTCCTTCATCAATTGGTCCAGATCGCTGGCCGCGTCAGCTTTTGTCATCAGAGTTTCGACTCGCGCAATATCTTCTTTGAGCAAGGCTTTGCGAAAATAGCTGTCTTCGGTTTCAGCGCGTGTTTGTAACATTTCAAGAAGTTTCATGGGAGCCTCTGGTCTTTGACAGTTGCCACCTTATATAAGTATTGCCTAATATGCAAAACACACATCACACAACAGGAGGCTTTGATGTCCTATTGTTTTACCAAAACCGTTTCATACTCGTGGACTGAGGCGCTGGATCGAACCAATGCGGCATTGGCCAATCATGGCTTTGGCGTTCTGACCACCATTGATGTGCAAGCTACGTTGAAGAAAAAGCTCGACGTCGATATGGATAAATACACCATATTGGGCGCCTGCAATCCAAAGTTGGCCCACCAAGCCATAACCGGTGAGCCCAGAATTGGCGTGATGTTACCGTGTAATGTTATTTTACGGGGCGTGATGGGCGGCGTTGAGATTAGCGCGGTCAATGCACAAACCTCGATGCAGGGCGTGGATAATCCGGGCCTTGGCGAGATCGCCGGTAAAGTAACTGGATTGTTGCAAGACGTATTGGCCGAGATTTAACCGGCGCGACTGGCGCTGGCTTTGACTTGGGCAAACACCGATTGCCCTACGCTCAAGCTCAGTTCGGAAACAGATTTTTGGGTCAATCTGGCCAGCAGTGAAAACTCGCCGGCATCCAGAACCAACAAGACCTGCCCGATCATCTGGGCCGGTTGGCGAATTTCGGCAATTTTGACCGGGATGGAGTTGATGATGCTGGAGCCAGTATCTTGACCCAAAGCAATCGAGACATCCGCCGCCCGAAACCGCAATCGCACCGCGTCACCCATCTGCCCAGATATTGCTGGTACCATCACCCGGTGCGGCCCGATCTTGATTTGCACCAACCCAAATTCATGATCAAATTGATCGATCCGGCCAGTTAGCACCGCACAAGCATCTTCACGCGCCGCAAAGGGAAATTGTGCATCCAATAGCGTGTCGGCCAATGCGCCCTGCCCGGCCAATTCACCGCGATCCAGATAGAGCACCTGATCGGCCAATCGGGTCAAACTGGCAAATTCGTGTACCACCATCAAAACAGGTATACCCAAGGCGACAATCATTTGATGCAGACAATCGGCCAGCTCAGTACGAGCCTCTTCGTCCAATGCGGCAAAGGGTTCATCCAGCAACAACACACGCGGATTGGCTAGCAGGCTGCGGGCCAAACAAACCCGCTGCGCTTCGCCGCCGGACAGGCTGTCGGCCCGGCGTTGTAACAAATGTCCGATCCCGAACCCTTCGATAATCTGGGTCAGTTCCGGGCCATTAACCCGGGCGCGCATCAAGGCAAAGTCGAGATTTTGCCGCACGTCTAAATGCGGGAACAGGACGCTTTTTTGGTCCATATAGCCAATTTGGCGATGTTCCGGTTTGACGAAAATCTTCTCGTCTTGCCAGATATGCTTGCCAAATTTGATTGTGCCCTGCCCCCGGTTAAATCCGGCCAGACAGCGCAGCAACGTGGTTTTCCCGGCCCCGGAAGGCCCGGCAATGATGGTAAATCCTTGATCCGGCAAATCGCAATCAAGTTTAAGCGCAAACCCCGATGCCGCATATTCCAGTGCAATTCTCATCGCGGGTCCGCCTTGCGGTTCAAGACTGCAACCAACACCATCGCAATGAAGGAAAACAACACCAATCCAAACGACAACAAGTGAGCTTGACCATATTCGGTTCGCTCCACCGCATCAAAAATCGCGATGGACAATACCCGGGTTCGATCCGGCAAATTGCCGCCAACCATCAACACCATGCCGAACTCGCCCAAGGTGTGGGCAAAGCCGAGAATGGCCCCGCTGAATATCCCGTTTTTGGCCAGCGGCAGGGCCAGATGGGAAAACCGCTGCCAAGGCCCGGCACCCAAGCTGGCCGCCGTTTCAAAGATATTTCCGGCAATCGCCTCAAACGCCGATTGCACCGGTCGCACCATAAAGGGTAGCGAAAACAACACCGAGCCAATCACCAGACCCGGAAACGAAAACACCAAGCCGAGCGGAGCAAACGGACCGTTTGGGCCTAACAATAACAGCAGATAAAACCCCAGCACAGTAGGCGGTAAAACCAGCGGAACCGCGACCAGGCTTTCCAGCATGGCGCGCGGTATCCCCCGCAAATGGACGATCCACCAGGCCAATGGCACCCCGATCAGCAACAATACCAACGTGGTGATGCTGGCCAATTGCAGGCTGATCCAGATCGGTGACCAAAGGGCTTGGCTCATCATGGCGCGCCATATCCCTTCGCAACCAGAAACTGGGTGCTCAAACGTGCATAAAGCGCACCGGCTACACAAGATGCTTCTTGGCCCGGTTTTACCCGAACCAGTTGCAATAAAATTGGCGGGGCTCGCTGCGGATCAATCACCTCATATTGATCCTCAGTAATCCCGGCAGCCAACAGTAACGAAAGCGGCACATACCCGGCACTGGCCGCCCCCAAATGGACAAAGGCAAACGCTTGCGCCGCATTGGCACCGCGCACCAAATTACCCGGATCAGAACCGATCACTGCCATGGCTGCCCGGCCAAATGGCGCCGTATCCGGGTTGGCGATGGCCACAGGTGCCGCCGGATCATTCGCCGCCGGATGCCAATAGGCCATAAGAGCGCGGGCAAAGGGCGGATCGAACGCAATTATTGGATGGTCTTGCAATTGTTGACGGCTCAATTCGGGATCGGCGCTGATCAAAAGATCAAATGGTGCCCCTTGGCTAATTTGCGAAATCAAGGTTCCGGTAGAACCAGAACTAACGCTAACTGCCACGTCGCAAGCCGTTTCCAGATCAGCCACCAAGGCCGTAATTACTGGCCGAAAATTGCTGGCTGTGGCTATATAAACCGTTTTTATCGCAGCGGGTGCGCAGCTAGAACCCAACAGGCTCAAGCAAACAACCAGCGCAAGACGGCTCATTTCTTGGGTACCTTATCTCGAGCTTTCTCCCGGATGTCATGCATATCAATGGCTAGCGAGAAAACACCTTGGTCGAAATATCCGCCAATGCCGCCGCGCGTGGGGCTAGCCAATTCGGCACTGGCCGCTTCACGCGGATAGACAAACCCAATAGTCGAATTGCCCGGATCAAATGCCATATTGGTCATTTCCTCATCGACCAGCGACACAATGACGGTAAATATACCGCCGGACAGATCAATCTGGTTGCTGAGATTTCCCGTATCCACCAATTGCTGCATTTCGGATAAATCGACCCGCAACGCAACGTGGCCCGGCGCAAATTTCAGTTTCATGATGACAACTCCAAATTGGCCAATTGTTCCGGGGTATTGCAGTTCCAGAACGCTGGCGAATGTCTGCCCGGTCCGGCAATTGCCGTAAATCCCAAACTGCGGAACAAACAAAACAACGAGCGATCCCCGTCCGGCGCTTCCAGCGTTTGTTGCAAATACGCCCGCAAGTCAGATGTGACCCTCACACAAACTGGCATCGGATGATCGGCAAAATATAGCCCTGCCTCATCGGTGCGCGCTTGGATCAATTTTTTCAGCAAAGCCGGTTTCAAATTGGGCATATCAACCGGAATGACCAACACCCACTGCCCATCGGACAAAGTGTGTAGCGCCGCGTCCAATCCGGCCAACGGGCCAGCATTGGCAAACCGATCAACCAGTCCACCGGCTCCGCTGACCAATATCGGATTACATCCGGCCTCCGCCAATAATGCTTTGGCCCGATCCAACAAGGACATGCCGCCGATCATCAGCGCCGCCTTGTCGCGGCCCATGCGCCTGGATTGTCCCCCGGCCAACACCAAGCCAATTGGTTCAATCATGACCGCACAGGGCATGGCCCTTTACCCATTCGCTATCGCCATCGACATAATGTTCCTGCTTCCAGACCGGCGAGCGTGATTTAATCTCTTCGATAACATAACGACAGGCCGAAAACGCTTCGCCCCGGTGCGGAGAACCAGCCGCGATCACGATGCTTAAGCCACCAATTCCCAAGCGCCCTTTGCCATGCACCACAAACAGTCGCAGGTTCTCGCCCCATTTGGTTTGGGCCTCGGCGCAGATTTCTGCAAAACTCTGCTCAGCCAACGGAGCAAACACATCATAGGAAACACCTTTGACAGATCGCCCCTGATTGAAATCGCGCACCGCGCCCACGAACAGCGCACCCGCCCCATTACCGGGTGCATCAACAAATGCCAAAGCTTCGGATGGGTCGAGCACTTGTTTTTCCGTATCGCGAACTTCCACATGAATACTCATGACTACCCTCCTGAAACTGGTGGTAAAATGGCTAGCACCTCGGTTGCATCAAGACTTGCGGTATCGGCCAGAACCACCCGCACATTGGCAAATTTACTTAAAGCCAGCAACTCATCCAATTCCATCCCACTGACCTTTGGTTGCAGGGCAACTCGAAGATCGGACACAATTGCAGCTTCCGGTAAATCTAGTTCTACCTCTTGCCCTAGCACCCGGAAGGCGCCGAACATTTGTATTTTTATTTTCATACCAAGCCCTCGGTAAAAGGATGAAAGCGCACCAAACTACCGGCGGCCAAATCACTGGCATCTTGCGGCAATTCGGCCCAGCAATTGGCTTGCAATAACGGTTTGATCCGAAAGGATTCTTGACCGCTCAAAACCTCAATTTGCATTTTGGCATCCCGGCTGGTCACCCTGGCCTTGGCAAACATGGTCAAACCGGCTCGTTTTGAAAAATCTTTGCTCAACTGCGCGTGGCGGATCGGGCGCTCGCTCTGCATCAAGATCTTGCGTAAAACCGGCATGACAAAAAAGTGTAAGCCAACTGCCGCAGATACAGGATTACCCGGCAAGCCAAAAAACAACGTGCCATCTGGCAGTTTGGCAAACAGCACGGGCTTGCCGGGGCGAATGCGGCATTTATGAAATATGGTTGTCGCCCCCAATGCGCTCAACGCAGCCGGCACAAAATCGCGAACCCCCATCGACACGGCGCCGGTGGAAATGATGATCTGGGCCTGCCCATCTCTGGCCTGATCCATCAGTGCCAGAAAACTTTTTGCATCATCTGGGTGACCGGATAATGGATTGATCTCCACCGGCCAATTGTTCAGGAGTGCGGCCAAATAGGGTTGGTTTGAATTGCGGATTTGCCCCGGCTGCAATGATTTGGCCGGGTCATCGACTAATTCCGCACCGGTGCTAATCAGAGTGATTTTTGGTCTGGCCAATACCTGCACTTCATCCAAGCCCAATGCGGCCAGCATCATGATGTCCTCTGGCGTAAATATACGCCCGGCTGCGATCAATTCTTCGCCGATCTGTACGTCTTCCCCAGCCCGGCGAATGTGCCGGTCGGTCGGCACTGGACCTGTAAGTTCGATTGAAACCACCTGCCCATCCGCGTTTTGCTTGGCTTCGACATTCTCGATCGGCACAACGGTTTCACACCATTTTGGCACCGGCGCGCCAGTCATGATCTGCACCGCACCATGACTGGGTTGATCGCCCACCGATTGTCCGGCCAAAATCTGCTGCAATACCGGCAATTGCACCGGGCCAGCGGCAGCAATGGCCTTTAAGGTAAATCCATCCATGGCCGAGTTATCAAACGCTGGCAAATTGGCCGATGCCGTTATTGGTGCTGCCGAAATTCGCCCCGGCAAATCCACCAGTTTGCAGGTCTCCAATACGGGCTTTGTCACCAAAGTTGCCGCGTTTAGCAAAAGCTCTCTTGCCTGTGGGTAGGTAATCATTTTCCCGTCCCGCCGCCGCTAGCAGATTTTCCACTGGCGAGGCGCACCGCATGGCCCAGAATCGGGCGCAGGGTTTCCATGCACTCGCCAATGGCTTTGGGAGAGCCGGGCAAGGACACAATAAATGTCCGCCCGCGCACCCCGGCAATTGAGCGAGAAAGCCATGAGGTTGAAATATGCCGCGCACTGGCAGCACGCAGGGTTTCGCCAATGCCCGGCGCGGGTTTTTCCAGCACGGCGGCAATGGCTTCCGGAGTAATATCGCGCGGGGTTAATCCGGTACCGCCGGTGGTCATGATCAGATCAACTTCGCCATCATCGCAAAGCTGGCGCAAGCGGATTTCCAGTTTTTCACGGTCATCGGAAAGGATTTCCTGTAACCGAACCTCACCGCCCAATCCGATCAGTGCCTCGGCCAAAGCTGGCCCGGAACGATCTTCATAGGTGCCGTCCGAAGCCCGGTCTGACAAGGTAAGCACAGCGCATCTGGCCCCCTGCAATGGACGTGCTGCTGGTTGTTGATCAAAGCCAGACACCGCATCCGGTATGCCTTCGGGGCGAACCCAGCGGCCTTTTTTGCCACCCTCTTTCAAGATCAGAGACACATCACAAATCCGCAAAGCGGGTTCAACAGGTTTAGTTAAATCATACAGGGTCAACAGGGCCGCATTGACTGCGCTTAACGCCTCCATCTCGACCCCGGTTTTGGCAAAGCACGAAACCAGCGCATAGACGGCTACGGCGGCTTCGTCTGGCTCCAGCATCAAGACAATGGCAATGTGGTCCAACGGCAAGGGGTGGCACAACGGGATCAGGTCAGCAGTCTTCTTGGCACCGGTTATGCCAGCCATCTCGGCAATTTTCAGTACGTCGCCTTTGGGCAGGGTATCGTTTTGGATATGGGTAAATGCCGTGGCACCCACTACGATCCGGCCCATAGCCAACGCCCGGCGATGGCTGGGTGTTTTGCCACCTACGTCGGCCATGTGAAATGCAGCTTGTTCAAACACCTGATCCATATCAGCCCCCAATATCTGCCAACTTGGCCATGCCGCCTGAATTTCCGTCATGCAGAAAATGTGACACTCGTTTTGTGGTTAAGCTGCCTTGGATGAATTCCTGCAACTGCGCCTGTTGGTCATCGGATTGCAACAAATGACGCACTGAAATACCTTTTTCTGAAAACAAACATAAATGCAAGTCGCCTCGGGCCGACATCCGCAATCGGTTACAACTGGCGCAAAAATCCTTAGAATAGGGTGCGATCAAGCCAATCCGCCCCAAATGATCTGGATGCACATATTCCAACGCCGGACCGGCCCCCGGCTCACGGGTTTTTCGCACCCAGCCTTTGTCTTGCAATTGCTCGGCAATGGTGTCGGCCGACACATGGTATTTGTTGAAATACTCCGCATTGTCGCCGGTCCGCATCAATTCGATAAAGCGAATGCTGACCGGTCGATTCGACACAAATTGTAAATACGAATCCAACGCCTGATCATTGATCCCTTTGAGCAAAACGGCGTTGATTTTGACGGCCTCATATCCGGCATCCAGACAGGCCTCGATGCCTTCCAGCACTTCGCCCAGACGATTATGTCCGGTAACCCGGTGAAAGATTTCTGGGTCAAAACTATCGACCGATACATTGATTGCATCCAACCCGGCAGCGCGCCATTTTTGCGCGTTGTCCCGCAACTTGTAGCCGTTAGTTGTGGTGGCCAGGGTTTTTACGCCCTTTACCGCCCGCAAGTTGCGAACAATTTCGGTGAAATCCCGGCGCAAGGTAGGCTCACCACCGGTGATGCGAATTTTCCACAAACCCAAAGCGGCAAACGCCGTGGCCAGCCGCCGGATTTCGTCCAGAGACAGGAATGTCGGCCCCGGCTTTTTCTGAAAGCCATCTGGCAGACAATACTGGCATGAAAAATTACAGACATCGGTAACCGACAACCGCAAATAAGCAAAAGAACGACCAAATGCGTCCTGCATGGCGTACTTTCCTTTCCAGAGAGGGAGGCAATGGCGTTTCCGCAAACATTACCCGGCAATGAGGATCATTGCTGTCCCGGCGACCATGCCCTGTCAGGCGAAGGTCAACGGGCTTCGGAAGTAACGATTAAGATATTACCGGGCATCAACGGTCAGCGCAATCGGCAACTTGGTTGCGTGGGTAGGACAAATTGTCCCTTACCGTTTGTAGGTTTATTCAGCCCGCCGGAACGATATTGTCGTTGACCATGATCTCGTCAACATTGATCCGGGTAAAGGGCGCACTGCCTTGCACTTTTGAGGTTTCATACACCCGGACCAGAGGCCCGCCCGCCCAAGCTGGCGCAACGTATTGAATGATCTCGTAGAATTTCAATTTTACGATGGAGATCGGTCTGAAATGTTCGGGCGCGTAATAACGAATCCAGCGAATGGTCTTGCTGTAAATATCAATGGCAATTTCGCCTTTGATGTGTTTGGAAATTTCCGCTTTGCGCCCTCCACCTTCTAAAAAGTAATCGTCGGCGATATCAAATTCGAAAATTTCCGCATTTTCTGCCTCACGCAAAAAACGCGCGCCGCCTGCCATCCGTTTGCGTAAATCCGGAATCATCAAGGCCTTGTCGGAATTGCCGTCCCAACCGGCATATTTTTTGGTCAGTTTGGCATGTTTTTTCGGATTATCGTCAATGGATGGAAAGGATACGGACCACCGCTCGGCCTGAGCCCGGCTTGGATCAAATTGTTTGATTTCAGTCTTGGCGCCTTTTTTGTAGGTTTGGCGCTCAAAGGCAAATCGTGGAACATCGGCGCGCTGTGCATCCAAAAGAACCAAAGCAGCTTCTAACCGCTCCGGCAGCGCATTGGAGATCGCCAAACTTTCTGGGGAAGGCAGCGCATCAGCCGCAACGGCGGGCGCAGCTATTGATAAGCCAAAAGACAAGATAAAAATACGGGATAAAACCACAAACATGGGGACACCTTTCGAAGAACAATCGACCTGCACCAAGTGCAAGTCAGCGACCCCCAACCCGAGTGGTACTCCCCTATGTGTAGGAGTGATTTTGAAGCCCGGCCAATAAATATTTTTGTCCCTTTGTTTCAAAACGCTAGCCCTGTCAGATACTGACACTTTTGTTGACTGGACAGTTTTGGGCCCGCCCCCGATACAGGACAGCTGGGAACAATTTAATCGACGAGATAATCCGATCCATTTGGACGGGTGTCCGTCTATGTGTACGCCCCGGATAAATAAAACCGCAGGTCCTTTTTGGATTTTCGGACTTGGGAAGAATTACCAAGCTTTGCAAAAAGCTGCGGGGGAAGAGGTTTATGTCGGCGACACAACAAGCACCTGACAGCATTCTGTCAGACCCCATTTACAAGGAAATCTTGGAGCAATTGCGCCCCCATGCCGGGGCCGATTCCGTCTTTGCGCCCGATACCGTTATCACCGAAGACTTGGGAATGGACTCTTTAGCCATCATGGACTTTTTGTTTGATCTCGAAGATGCCCTTGATCTCAACATCCCTGAACATCGAACTGCCGAGGTTCGAACCATTCGTGACCTAGTTGCCGCAATAGTACTTTTACAAAAGGAGTCCTGAACTCATGGCCATTTTTGACAAATTTCAGTCGTTGACAGAAAGCCACGATTTTCTGAAATCAGTAGGGCAAAGCCCGTCTGAACTTCAATTCGACGAGATCCTTTCCCCAACCGAAGCGATCCTCAACGGGCGACGGACCATCTTGCTCGGCACCAACAATTATCTGGGCATGACCTTTGATGATGCGTGCATTGAAAAGGGCATTTCAGCTTTACAGGAACAAGGCACCGGCACCACCGGATCGCGCATTGCCAATGGCAGTTATGACGGTCACAAGGCGCTTGAAAATGAAATTGCCGAATTTTACGGCATGAAAAATGCCATGTTGTTCTCCACCGGCTATATGGCCAATCTTGGTGCTATCGGCACCTTGGCTGGACGCGGTGATTATTTGTTGATTGATGCCGACAGCCATGCGTCGATCCATGATGCGTGCAAACTATCCGATGCCGAAGTGATCCGGTTCCGCCATAATGATCCGGTAAATCTGGCCCGCAAACTGGAACGACTGGCTGATAAGCCGGGTGAAAAACTGGTGGTGATCGAAAGCATTTATTCCATGTTGGGCGATACCTCGCCCTTGAAAGAAATGATTGCGGTCAAAAAGAAATATGGTGCGTATTTACTGATTGATGAGGCCCACTCCCTTGGCGTAATGGGCGCGACCGGACGCGGACTTTGTGAATTGGCCGGGGTTGAAGATGACGTTGATTTTGTCACTGGTACGTTTTCCAAAAGCATCGGCACCATTGGTGGATTTTTGGTCTCCAATGTTCCGGGGCTGGATATTGTCCGCTTGGCATCTCGCCCTTATATGTTCACGGCCTCCCTGCCCCCATCGGTGGTCGCCACAGCCAGAGAAGCCCTGTCTCACGTCCCCGGTGCCACAGTGCTGCGCGCCAAATTGTGGGACAATGCAACCCAGCTATATGCTGGCTTGAAAACGGCTGGATTTGATTTGGGACCAGAGGTCAGCCCGATTGTGGCCATTCGCATGCAAGATGCAGAAAAAGCCGTGGCGCTATGGAACGGCTTACTCGAAGCGGGCGTTTATACAAACCTGGCTCTGCCACCAGCCACACCGTCTGGCTGGTTTTTGCTGCGTTCGTCAATCAGCGCGGCGCATAGCTCGCAGCAAATCGCGCTAGCGGTTGAGTTGTGTACGCGCATTGGCCGCGAGTTGGGACTGATTTCATGCCCGGCACAATCCAGCGCCAAGGTTGAAATGATGAATGTCGGCAGCCCCCGCAAATCATCAAAGCCGGAAGCTGAATCTGTATCTAAAAAGGACGATGCTGCGGCACAGGCCTGATCCATGACCGATCCGGATTTGCGACCTGCGCCCGATGATTTGCAACTCATTGCGGTAGAAGGCAAGACGTTGCTAAACGCCTTCATCCGTCTGCAACCAGATATTCACAAGGATGATCCAAACTGGATCACCCCCTTGGAAATGGAACGCCAAGCACTGCTTGACCCAAATAAAAACCCATATTTCGAACATGCAATTGCCAAATACTGGCTGGTGCAAAGGAACGGGAAATACGTCGGGCGCATCTCGGCCCAGATTGACCAGATGGCCATCAAAGAACAAGGCGAGCCAATCGGGCATTTTGGAATGCTGGCCTGTATCGACGATGCCAAGGTGGCCGATTTATTGCTGACAACCGCCGAGAACTGGTTGCGCGAGCAAGGCATGGTCAAGGTGCAAGGCCCGATGAACTTGTCAATCAATCAGGAAGTCGGCCTGATGGTCGAAGGCTTTGACACCCCGTCCATGATGTTGATGCCGCACGACAAACCGTATTTGCAAAAAATGCTGACCGATGCTGGGTATGAAAGCGCCGTCGATTTGCTGGCTTATATTCGCGATGCCAATACCTTGTTCCCGGAAAAACTACGCAAACTGGCCGAACGCGGTGCCGGTGGTAAAGTCACCTTACGCAAGCTGGATATGAAACGATACGATGAAGAGATCGAGACCATTGTCTCTATCTTCAACGAGGGTTGGCATACTAATTGGGGCTTTGTGCCGATGACCGACTCTGAGGTCAAACACATGGCCGATGAATTGCGACCGATCATCGAACCTGAACTGGCTTGTTTTGCAGAAATTGACGGCGAGTCAGCCGGATTTTTTGTCTGTGTGCCGGATGTGAATGAGATGATCCGTGGTTTGAACGGCAAATTACTACCCTTTGGCTGGCTCAAGCTTTTATGGCGCATGAAAGTGCGCGGTCCCAAAACCGCCCGTGTCATGCTGATGGGGGTTCGCAAGAAATTCTCGGCCGGCATGCTTGGCCAGTTCCTACCCTTTCGCATGATCTATTTTGTCGAGCCATATTTGAAAAAATCACCACTGGAACAGGTGGAAATGGGTTGGATTTTGGCTGATAATATGCCCGTTCGTCGCCTGATCGAACGAGTTGGTGGCAAAGTGTACAAAAAATACAAAGTATTTGAAAAAGCACTCTGATTGGGCCGAGCGCTGTGGAAACGGGTCATGGCAGCTACAGCGGCCAAAGGACGCGGTGGCGGCCATTAGCAACTAGAACGGTAAGTTCTTGCCCGCTAGAAAAGGCAGCTTCAGAACGATCAGCAGATCACGCAACTCCTGACGAGCCGCAACATGGCTCATGGTGAAATTCACCGGACTACCTTTTTCAGTCAAATCAAGCAGGGTTAATCCAGCCGGGAACAATTCGCGGTAGATCACCCGCTCGGCAAATCCCGGTGCAATGCGAAACCCGATCCGGTCAGCCAGCACTTTCAAGCCCTCGCCAACTCGTTGTTTGTTGCGGGCGTTGATGGTGCTCATCCGGTTACGCATCACCACCCAGTCGATCGAGCGTTTGGTTTTTATGGCTTTTTGTTTGCGCGCCGACCAGACCAATTCGCTGTACAATGAGGGTTTCCCAACCTCCAATGTGGCGTGGTCAACCTGGGCCAGCAAATCAAAATCAACAAAGCTGTCATTGATCGGCGTAATCAAGGTGTCGGCGCTGGCGTGCGCAATGCGGGCATAATAGGTATCACTGCCCGGTGCATCGACCAGAATATGATCGCAGTGTTCAGACAGCGCCGCCACAGCTGCCTCCCAACGGGCACTTTCTTCTGCTTCGGCCATATCCAGGTCGCGATGGTCCGAACGTTCCAAGGCAATTTGTGACGGCATAGGTAATTCCACCCCGGAACCGGCGCACCATTTTGCTCGGTTTTCCAAAAACCGGCTCAAGGTACGCTGGCGTACATCCAGATCAATGATTCCAACCCGCGCCCCGGCTCGCAGCAGGGCAATGGCCACATGAAACGCAATGGTAGATTTGCCAGCCCCACCCTTCTCATTGCCGACGACAATTATATAGGGGCTGGTAACCAAGTCTGGGCTAGAGTGCCCGTCGGTTTCATTTTCTTGTTCTGGCGAAGAAGGTTTCATGTTGGAAAATCTGATCAATCGAATCGAGTCACGGGACGCAAGTATGACGCGAGTCGTCGCCTTTGTGCTTATTTTCCTTGGCCAAACTGTTATTTGCGGGTCTGCCATGGCGGAAGTCAGCGTTGAACCGACCCGGATTGTGTTGAACAAAAGCCAACACACCCAAACCATTATTGTCAGAAATGATGGCTCACGGTCCGTTTCGGTGGGTCTGGTCTGGACCAAAATGGTCCAAGCAGCCGATGCCAGCTTGCATCCCACCGGTGTCGCGCGAGATGTCAGGCAAGCAAGGTTGATCACAGTAACGCCGACCAAGGCCGAACTTTACCCCGGCCAGCAAGCCATTTTTACCCTGCAACTCGATCCAAACACGCCGGACGGGATCGAGATCAGGGAGCATTTACGGTTTGATATTGATCAGACTATCAAAAAAGGCCCGCGCTGGGCCGTTGTGATCCCGGTATTTGTTCGCCTCGGCATAGCAGCGCCCAAGGTCAGCATCAGTGGTGCCCATTACGGGCAAGATGGCAAAGTTTATGTCAGCATGATCCATACGAATGGGGCCAGCCCCTACGGACACCTGTCCGTGTTTGATCAACAATCTGAAATCGCCCGGTTGAACAATATCAATCTATACCAGCAAGGCCAGAACACCACGTTCTCCCTACCGGTTCCGGGCGGCACAAATCGTAATCTGCGGGTTCAATATGTGGGTGATGCAGAGTTTTTAGGCCAATTATTTGCCGAACAAGTCTGGCAGATCAGCTCCGGTCCATCCCAGTAAAATCAGCCCGGGTGCAACCAATATTGCGGGCTTTTAACGCCTGACACTTAGCATCTACTTCGCCACTTGAATGCAAAGGTCCGGCTTTCAACCGATAGAAAATACCACGTTCGCCCAGATTTACCTGTTCAATGCGCGGGGTCAAACCGTGCAGTTCAGATGCCTGTCTCTGCAACTCATCCCAACCGGCAAAGGCTCGCTCCGCACTGCGATACGAGCCAACCTGCAAGGCAAAGAACAGCGATCTTGCATTACCGAACTGCGGTGCATCTGCAAAGTTCGAATGATCGACCCCTGCGGCTTTGGTCGACACATTATGGATTTTAGCCGGGAACTGGACGTGCTGTTTTGCTTGCCCGGCATGCGCCGGAGCTATTGGTGCATGCCCTACTGCTCCACCGGGAAGTAAGGCTGATGCCAGTTGATAAATCTGCGGGCTGGCAGCTTCCAGACCGGCCCAATTGTCGTCTGCTTCGGCTTGGCGCAAGCGCGCCACCACCGTATCCACCGCGAATTTCAATTGCTGATCCCGCTGCACCATCACAACAGGATGGACCACAGCTTGCACCGGGGCCGCATGCCGTATCGGCGCAGCAACATGTCGAACGGCTTGGCGTTGATCGGGGAAACGCTCCAAACACCCGGCCAACAACGGCAATGGTGCAAGAAGAACAAGAATCAGGGCACGATGAATTGAATGTTTCATGGAAAATTTATGAAGCGGTTTGCCTTGCCGAAACGTTAACTACCACGCGCCGATCTGGCGCAAATGGGCTTCAATTTCTGGCGGCAAGCCATCACCAGAACCCCCCGCTGCGGTCAAATCGACTGGCGCATCGGTCTCGTCCAAATAGCGCCATCCCTGAAAGGGCCGCCTTGGCTGCGGGCGCGTGGCAATTAAATCCAATCCCAAAACAATCCGGCAGCGTTTGATCCCATCATCACTGGTAATCCGCTCCAACGCCAAAATAGGTTGGCGCACCGTAATCACCCCTTTGATCACCCAATACAGCGAACCACCGGCCAATACCTGTTCAACTCGGCGCGGCATCATCCGGGTCACATGATACGGATTATCGCGCACGCCGTCGGCACGGCGTTGTTTGATCCGGGCCGCCTGCAATTGCGCCAAGTGTTCGGCGCTATCGACCCCGACACACAATTTAACCAGATGCTGGATGATGGCCCTGCCCTTTATTCATTTGCTTGACGATTCAAGGTCACGATAGAACATCCATGGGCCAGTTGGGAATAACTGGCCGATAAATAATTCAGGATCAGCAAGCGTGGCGGTGAGTTATTTCGGTTGGAAATCCGAATAAATCTCGATCACATGCTCCGAAAATTTCTGGAACATGGCTGAACCGGAGACATGGACCTCTTCACGCACCTGAACCAACGGACCATCCGTCCAAGCCGGTGCAAAATGTATCCAGATGTCCATTTTCTTAATTTTGGCAACGATGACCGGCTTGAACGGTTTTGGCGCGTAGATGTGAATCCACGCCAATCGGCCCAATTCCTTGTCGATACCAAGTTCAGCCTTCATGTATTTATTGAAATCCGGGCCATCACCATCATCTTCACCCCTACCCATGGAAATAGACCCATCTGCATTAAATTTGAACACAGCGACATTCCCGTCATCCCGCAAATATTCAAAACCTGCGGCTTCCTCGTCGAATATCTCATCGACAATCAACTCTTGGTCACTTTTTTCTTGCGGATTGTGTTTGGCATCAGATTCAATTTGTTTTTGGGTTTCTTCAAAAATTTCCTTATTCTGAGACAAAGTTGGCGAGACAATTGTCCATCCAAAATTAGCAGAATTGTCTGGGTTATAGATCAGCGAAACATCGGATGTTTCGTCACCCTCCCCGATAACCTGCATGGCAAAGCCAAAGCGTTGGCCTTCTGTTGCATCTCGTCTCTTTTGAATATCAGCTTCGGCCCGCTCCAAATATTCGGCACTATCGGTTTGTGCTCTGGCCGGGATGGCGGTGACCAAAATCAGGCCGAGGCAAATTGCAAAAATGCGTTTCAACATAAAAATACTCCACTCAATTCAACCGCCGCCCCTGCGAAGAATGGTTGTATTGACGGAAAGTTGGTTTGGCAAGAAATTATCGTAACACAATAATTTATGCGGCGCGCTCCGAATGAGTTTTATACTCAGTCACTGCGTCTTTCTGGTCAGGATCAATCACAAATTCATAGCCTTGCTTGCAAGCCGCTTTGGCCTCAACCAAGTTCATTTTGCGTAATACTCGTGATGCGGCAAATCGTACAAGACGGCTGATGGCCCCCTGTTTTTCCACTTGCGGGCTGGCCCCGAACCGGCGGCGTAAAATTCCGTTGGTGATGTGCGCCCCATTTTGAATGACCGTGGCCATGCCCGACCATTCCACCGTGATCGACACATTTAAGTCACCCAGATTTTCAACCCGGTGCGGACCATGTAACGGCCAACTCACTGCCATGCCCGGCTCCAGATCAAGCACCATGGCTTGGCTCTCCACCGCCGGATCATACGGCACATCATCATTATGCTCGTGCAGCAGGATTTCCTCCACCTCGCGTTCGGGCAAAGTCTCCTCATTTAATGGATATATCCACAACCGTTTGTGGCCACGAATATGCCATAACATCACATCGGACCGATCAATATGATACGGAACCGCAGCGGTTGGGGATGAAATCAACAACCCACCCATCATGCTGGTTGGCCGAAAGCCCGGCATTTTATTGCGTAATTGCACCGTCATATCGCGCAAGATGGTTTGATATTGCGGATGAATATTGCAGGTTTTACGCAAATTGATCCACAATCGCCCCTGACGCACTGCTTTTAGCAATTCAGCACCGGAATGCGTGCCAGGGTCGCCACCGCGCCACGAAGCCCGATCACTGGCCCCACGATCCATGGTGCAAAAGTCGGCATGGTCACGTGGGTGGTTTTCAATCAACCAGATCAGGCTTTCATCAGAAAACAACGGGGATGCGGCCAGCGAGTGTTGCCAGACCACGGGTTTCTGCTTGAAACTTGTTGCTGTTTCCTCGGTAAAATCGATTGCAAATTGTTCTGACACCTGACCCTCACCCAATTTCAATTGAAAAACTAACGGGTTTCAGTTGTTTTTTGGTGAAAGGGAATGGTTATTCAAAGGTGAATTAAATCATTCACCGCTCGGGTTCTCGGTGGAGGCCAATGCCACCAATATGGTATTTTCCTTGACCTGATCTCCAGCAGCGCAAGACAGCTCGCTAACTATGCCATCGCGCGGGGCAGCCAAAGCATGTTCCATTTTCATGGCTTCCATCACCACCAGCACCTCGCCTTGGACCACCTCATGGCCAAGTTCGGTGCGGACCTCCAAGATTTTGCCCGGCATCGGCGCACTGATCGTATCCAGCGCATCCAGCGCCGCAGTGTCGGCTTCTGCATCGGGAACCAGACAGGCTTGGGCCAGACCATCAAAAAACCCGACCCATTGCCGCTCGATCTGCACAAGATCAAGGCGGACCCCATGGGTTTCCCGATCAAAGGCGAACTGGGTTCCGTCCACATCTATTTCGATATTTGCGCCAATAATCTGCAAGCGGGTGTCCCAGTTTTGGCCATCAATCTGTAATCTGCGAAAAACCTGCGAACTTTGATTGACCCGCCAACCATCGGCCTGTGCCCACGGGTCACCCAATGTTTGGTTAGCGCCCTGTAGAAACATCGCCAGTGCCAGATGGGCAGCGCGCGAAGCAGGGTTTACATCTGGTTCAATCAAATCATCAAGATTGGCCGCAATAAAGCCGGTATCGTGCAGACCATCAGCAAAAACCGGCTGGCGCAATATCTGCACCAGAAATCCGGCATTGGTCTGGATCGGCCATATCTGCACCGATTGTAGCGCGGCACACAGCCGCTCTACGGCTTGCGTCCGATCCGCTCCAACCGCAATGACCTTGGCCAGCATCGGATCATAGTGTTCGCTGACTACATCGCCTTGCTCAAAGCCGGTATCCAGTCGCAAGTCTGCACCGGTTTCCACTACAAAATGCTGCAAGACGCCAGTTGAGGGCAAAAACCCCTTGGCCGGTTGCTCGGCATACAGCCGTGCCTCCATGGCATGCCCCGACAAACGGATACGGTCTTGCGACGGCAATGCTCCGCCCGCCGCGATTTCCAACTGTAATTGCACCAGATCAAATCCGGTCAACGCCTCGGTCACCGGATGTTCAACCTGCAATCTGGTATTCATCTCCATGAACCAAAATTTGGCAGGGTCCAACGGGGCTGACCCATCAACGATGAACTCGACCGTTCCGGCATTTGCATAGTTTACCGCACTGGCCGCGCGGATGGCCGCATCACACATGGCGGCGCGCATTTCATCGCTCATACCCGGTGCGGGGGCTTCTTCGATCACTTTTTGATGACGGCGTTGCACCGAACAATCCCGTTCAAAAAAGTGAACCACATTGCCCTGCCCATCACCAAAAACCTGCACCTCGATATGGCGTGGATTGGTGATGAATCTTTCGACCAAAACTTTGTCATCGCCAAATGCGCCCAGCGCCTCACGGCGGGCCGATT
>NVXG01000110.1 GCA_002733805.1 Robiginitomaculum sp.
CCAGCAGGGGAGGACAAAAAAGTTTTGTTCATTCCTCCACCGCTGGCGGGGGAGGTGGCATCAACTTTCGTCTGCCTTAGCTCTTGTCTGCTTTTGCTTCGTCAGCAGAAGGTGCTTCTTCAGCTTTTGCTTCTTCAGCAGCCGGTGCTTCTTCAGCCGGTGCTTCCACTTCGGCTTTTGCAGCTTCTTTGGTAGCGATTGCTGCAACTTTTGCTTCTTCTTTGGCTTCGGCAGCAGCAGTTTTTGCGGCTTCCTTGGCGTCTTTTTCAGCTTCTATGCGCGCGGCAGATTTTTCTTTTTTCTGTTCGGCTCTCTCAAGGGCTTTTGTCCCGGGCTTGCCTTTGTTCGGGTTATTGCCGTGTTTCCATTCCCACAGACCAATGTCGTTCAGGAACCGGGCAACGCGATCAGTTGGCTTGGCACCTTTGGAAATCCAGTATTTGATACGCTCTTCGTTCAATTTGATGCGATCTGCATGATCTTTGGGTAGCAATGGATTGTGCGTGCCGACTTGCTCGATATAGCGGCCATCACGAGGGGCGCGAATATCGGCGATCACAACACGGTAATACGGGCGTTTTTTAGCGCCACCACGGGACAATCTGATTTTTACTGACATTTTGGTTTCCTTAGTTGAGGTTGTTTGTTGTTAGAAAGATTGGTTCATTTTTTGCCGGGTAGGCCGGGTAATCCACCGCCGCCTCCGGGCAGGCCGGGCAAACTGCCAGACCCTAATTTTTGTTTCATTTGTTCTAGTTGAGCTGGATCAATGTTGCCGCCGGGCATTTGTCCGGGAGGCATGCCGCCGGGCATACCGCCACCGCCAAACATGCCAGCTCGACCGCCTTTGCCCATTTTTTTCATCATGCCGGACATTTGTTTGTGCATTTTCAGCAATTGATTGACGTTTTGCACTTCGGTGCCGGAACCGGCTGCGATACGTTTTTTGCGAGAAGCTTTGATCAAGACCGGCTTGGCGCGCTCCAGCGGGGTCATTGACGAAATAATGGCCATTTGCCGGGTAAAGACGCTGTCGTCCATGGCAGAGCTGTCCATTTGTTTTTGCATTTTCCCCATGCCGGGCAACATGCCCATAATGGCCTGCAAGCCGCCCATTTTCTGCATTTGTTTGAGCTGACCAGACAGGTCTTCCAGATCAAACGTGCCTTTTTTCATTTTGGCAGCGAGTTTGTCGGCTTCTTTTTTGTCGATCATCTCGCCGGCTTTTTCAACCAGAGAGACCACGTCGCCACGGCCTAAAATGCGCCCGGCAATCCGGGTGGCATCAAAAACATCCAGCCCATCTATTTTTTCAGAGACGCCTAAGAATTTAATCGGCAAGCCGGTTACCGCGCGCATGGAAAGGGCTGCGCCACCACGCCCATCACCGTCCATCCGGGTCAGCACCAGACCGGTCAGCGGTAAACGGTCATGAAAGCGCTGGGCTGTTTCCACCGCATCTTGCCCGGTCAGCGCATCAGCCACCAGCAAGGTTTCGGTCGGATTGGTCGCCGCAGCAATGGCGGCGGCCTCGGCCATCAGCTCATCGTTGATCGAAGTGCGTCCAGCTGTGTCCAGAATAACCACGTCAAAGCCGCCTTTGCGGGCCTCGCTCATGGCGCGCTTGGCGATCTGTACCGGGAATTGTCCACTAACGATGGGCAAGCTGGCCACATCTGCCATCAGGGCCAATTGGGCCAATTGTTCCATGGCCGCCGGGCGGCGGGTGTCCAGCGATGCCAATAATACTTTTTTGTTGTCTTTGGTTTTTAGACGTAAGGCAATTTTAGCAGCGGTGGTGGTTTTACCAGAGCCTTGCAGGCCAGCCATCATAATGGCTACCGGTGGTTTTGCAGCCAGATTGATCGGCGTGGCGGGTTCTTCATCGCCGCCCAACATGGTGACCAGCGCGTCATGGACCACTTTGATCATCTGCTGGCCCGGCGTTACCGAGCGCAATACCTTGTCGCCAATGGCTTCGGCTTGCACATTGGCAATGAAATCCTTGACCACAGGCAAGGCAACATCGGCCTCGAGCAAGGCAATGCGAACTTCGCGCAAAGCTGCCAGAACATCTTTTTCCGACAGAGACCCGCGACCAGTCAATCGGTCGAAGACACTGCCAAGCTGTTCTGTTAGATTGTCAAACATCGGCTCACCATCAAGAACAAGTCACAACAAAAACGACCCCACTGAGCAAACCTGTGCCGAGTGGGGGCTCCGCCTGTCTCCCCCCGAAATGGGTTGTACAGCCAGAGGCGTCGTCTGACGCTGTGGAATAAGGGGCGGGTTGTAGGAGCGGCTTTGACTAGAGTCAATGCAAATCGCAATTTGATGGCGGAGGTTACAGAAAAAAGGGAAGTGGCCCAATTTGAATTTTTGTAGCTGTTTCTGGCCCTCTTGCCACGTTGGTATTATCTAACTCTATGTTCGGTATCGGCATCAAAGCGGACATTCCCCTTTATCGAACCCATGTTTGCGCGGGTGGCAAAAATAGGGCCTAGTTGCCAGCGTAAAATTAAGCGCCTAACGTCTATTGTGGTAGCGGGTAACGTAGGCATTAGGGAAATATGCGAGGGGAATATGTGCGGATTAATCGCAGCGCAACTGTCACGACCATGGTTGCAACAGGAACGGCTTGAGACCGCATTGGAGACCATTATCCATCGCGGCCCCGATGGCCGCGCGAGTTGGTTTTCTGAGGACCGATTGAGCGTAATGGGTCATGTTCGCCTGAGCATCATCGGACTGAATAATGGAGATCAGCCCTTAAGCCATGATCGCGGCGACTTGCATGCCGTGGTGAACGGTGAATTTTATGGATACAAGGGTATTCGCGAGAAACTACGCGAGCAGGGCTACCGATTTATGACTGAATCGGACAGTGAGATCGCGCTGCATCTTTATGATGAATATGGCTTGGGTTTTGTCGATCATTTGCGCGGAGAATATGCACTGGTTCTTGCGGACCGCCGGAGCGGGGAGATGATCGCGGTACGGGACCGTTTTGGCATTAAACCTCTTTTCTATGCGCAGGTTGATGGTGAAATTTTCTTTGGCTCAGAGATAAAGGCCTTGCTGGCGCTTGGCATCCCGTCGCGATGGGATCCAGCGGGGGTCATGAGTGAGCTTGCATTCGTGCGCGGCCACGCAACCATGTTCGAAAACATCCGCCAAGTCCCTCCAGGATGCATATTGATAGCGAAGGACGGAGCTGTACAAATCAAACAGTATTGGGACAATGTTTATCCAACAGAATCTGTGCTTGCTAATGATACACGCAGCGAGGCCGAAGTTGTTTCCGGCTTTCGAAGCGTCCTTGATGACGCCGTCAGCGAACGCCTGACTGCGGATGTCGAAGTGGCGTGCTATCTAAGCGGTGGCTTGGATTCTTCGGCCGTTTTGGGACTGGCACAGGCAAAACTTGATCGTCCCATCCGCGCCTTTACCATTGCGTTTGAGGGTGAATTTGACGAATCTCCGTTGGCAGAAAGAACCGCCGCTTTTACCGGATCCAATTACCAACCCATATCGGTATCCCCGCAGGACCTTGGCGATAATTTGAGCGACGCGATATGGCATTCCGAGAAACCAATTTTTAATGCCAATACCGTTGCAAAATTTATGCTTTCCCGTGCCGTGCGTGATGCCGGAATCAAGGTGGTTTTCACTGGTGAGGGAGCGGACGAAATGTTGGCAGGGTATCTTTTTGAACGGCGCGATCTGATGCTCTATGGCGGTGGTTATAAATCCGAACGCGATAGACAGGCAGCAATTACTGCGTTGATCGAAAGTAATCCGTTGACGAAGTCGCTTTTGTTCCCTGTCGGGGCGAGTGCTTCGGGGTGTGAACTGGTTCGCAAGGCGATCGGATTTTGCCCGAGTTGGATCGAAAACATTTCAAAACAATTTGTGTCCCTTTCCAGTATGATGAGAGCCGACGCGCCCGGTGTTTCGGACCTTGACCAACCCTTTGAGACGATGCTGTCGGAGCTTGATCTGCCAGGCCGCATTCTAGGGCGTGATGCCGTGAATATATCACTTTATACGTGGCAAAAGACCGTATTGGTCAATTTCATCTTGACCGTTCTTGCTGACCGAATGGAAATGGCCCATTCCGTTGAAGGTCGCGTACCGTTTTTGGATCATCATGTCGCTGAATATTCTGCGGGATTGCCGGTGTCGTATAAAATCCGTGAAACAACGGAAAAATACATCTTGAGAGAGACTACTAAAGATGTGATCACGCCGGAGCTTTATGCGCGTCAAAAGCATCCATTTTTGGCACCCCCGATGCGTAAATCACAAAAAAACAGAGTTAGCGATCCTTTGCTTCAACATTGCGAGGACATTATCCGATCAAGCGCCTTTGCCGACCAACCATTTTTTGAGCCAGCCAAGGCCCGTGACTACCTAGACTCGCTGGCGAAGATGGATAGCGAGGCAATTGACCAAGCATCGCCGCTCATTCAACGCATGGCGACAATGAGCCTGATGCAGCAGCGATTCGGGATTTCGAATTAGGATGAATAGATCCTGATCCCAGTTTAACGCCCACAGCCTCCGATATTGACCCGGTTATGCCTCTGGATTGAACCCTGTTGCTGACCAAGAGGCGGTATCCGAATTGCAAATGTCAATATCCACCATTTGTGAGAAAGTGTCATCCATATCTGCCTTGTCAAATTGCGATACCACAGAAAAAAGTGAACACTGTTCACTTTTTGATTTAGGTATGTTATTAAGCGCCAAATCACGGTCGGAAATCCGGCCCCATCACGAGGGAAAGTTCTATGACTGCCAAAGAAAGTTCTAAGACCATACGCGAGATGTATGCCGTACCTGACGTTGATCCCAGTTGGCATGTGCCGCAAACTTATGATGGAATTTTCGATTTTAATTTCGATACCTCGCGCGATACGCTGATGCACCTGTACCAAAAGGGCAAAGATATGCAGTGGGATGCGGTGGAACGCATTGACTGGAGCCAAGAGCTGGACCCGGAAAACCCGATGGAAATGCCACTGGAATCCAACCCGATCTACGGCACGCCGCTTTGGGACAAATTGTCCAAGCAGGACCGGATTGATTTGCTGACCCATGGTCAGGCTTGGAATATCTCACAATTCCTGCAAGGCGAGCAGGGCGCGCTGATCTGTGCCTCAAAAATTGTTACGCAAGTGCCAACCATGGATGCCAAGTTTTACGCGGCAACTCAGACCATGGACGAAGCGCGCCATATTGAAGCCTATATGAATTTGCAGAAAAAATTTGGTGTGGCCTATCCTATGACTGCACCCCTGCAATCGCTGATCAATGATGCTTTACGGGACAGCCGTTGGGACATTACCTATCTGGCTATGCAGATTGTGATTGAGGGATTGGCATTGGCGGCATTTGCCACCATTCGCGATGTTTCACAAAATCCGCTGGCGCAGCAGGTCAATGCCTATGTGATGCAGGACGAGGCGCGCCATGTGATGTTTGGTCGCCTTTCTTTACGTGATTACTATCCGCAACTGTCAGATGCCGAACGTGATGAACGTGAAGAATTTCTGGTTGATGCTTGCTATCACATGCGTGACCGCTTTCAAGGTCCGGAAATTTATGAGCGGCTTGGTCTGCCGGTCAAAGAGTGCATTGAATACGGTGAAAATTCGGAAACCATCAAGCTGTTCCGGTCGTTCTTGTTCCAACGCATTGTACCGGTGGTCAAAGACATCGGCCTGTGGGGACCTCGTATCCAAAAAGCCTATACGGACATGGGTGTGATTGGTTTTGCTGATCTGGATATTGATGCGCTGCACGATCAGGACGACAGCATTGCCAAAGACTTTGATGCGCGCCGGGCCTATGTGGAATCGGTGATCAAAGACGGCAAAGGTGAAGGCGTCGCCGCCGAGTAAAGCATTCCCCAACTGGCTCCAGCTTTGTCTGGAACCATATTCGGACCTCGGACACTGATTTGAACCGACCAATGGGTTCCTCCTCCGCTTGCGGGGGAGGTGGC
>NVXG01000111.1 GCA_002733805.1 Robiginitomaculum sp.
GTGCCGGGTGGAGCTGCCGCTTGGCTGCAATCTCCTGAACTGTCTTGTCGCCACGCAGAGCCTCAAGCGCCACAGCAGCCTTAAACTTGCCTGAAAAGGTCCGGCGCTTCGTCATTCTCGTATCCATTCGTTCGTGTTGGATACATCTTGGCAAGCTGTCCAATTGTGCCAGACCACTTCACACATCATCGCCGTCGCGCGCGATCCAGATGCGCCGCGCGGAGATGGGCGGGACAAACACCGCAAGATGATTGGCTGTCAGGCAAGCGGCAAGATCATATTCCGGCAAGGCAGAGCCAATCGAGAGGGTGTTCTCAAGACCCTCGCCGACAATCAGATCTGCGCTATAGGGGGCATCGTCAAGTTGACGGTCAGCTATCACATTCCTAAATACAGGAAATGACCAAACGCAAGAAATTCCTCGGCTTTAAAGGTCACCGCTTTCCGCCAAAAATCATTGAATACGCGGTCTGGCTATACTTTCGTTTCAACTTGAGCCTTCGTGACATTGAAGATTTGTTAGCGGAGCGCGGCATCACCGTCAGCCATGAAACTATTCGCTCTTGGGTGAATAAATTTGGCGGTCATTATGCCAAATCTATCCGTCGAGATCGACCTCAAGTTGGTGGCAAATGGAATTTAGCCGGGGTTGCCCTTTCGATCCACGGTAAGAACCATTGGCTTTGGCGTGCCGTAGATCAGCACGGAAATTCATTGGAAATCCTCGTGCAAAGTCGCCAAAACACAAAGGCGGCTAAGCGTTTCATGCGTAAATTAATGAAGCAATACGGCACCCCGAGGGTGATGATCGCCCCCTCTCATGGTTTGCACGCAAACCACTGCCGGGCAGTGGACAAGTAATGCTCGTATGGCGCTGCAAAACGAGACTTAGCACCAGGGTTGGAGCATCAAAGCCACAAGGGTTTGAATAAAGCAGCGGAAGTTTTCCATAAACCGAGGCGAAGGCGGGAACGGGTGATGGGCCGTTTCAAATCAGCACATCATGCGCAACAATTTCTATCCGTCCACGACCACATTAACGTCCTTTTTCCAACCCCGCCGCCATAAACTTTCCGCCATTTCCTATCGTCATGCTAGGTCAGATGCTTTTGCAGTCTGGCACGATATCACGTGGTAAAACGCGGTTGGGTGAATTGGCCAGTTTGGAAAAATCAAATTAACCCCATTAACTTGACGATGCCCATTTGGCGCCTGCGCTACAGGCTATACGGCTCAATATTATCTGCCGACAACGCGTAGCCAATTTCTGCAAGTTGGGTAGATACCGAAGAAACGCCAAACATGCCGGTTACGTTGACGGCTTCGAATTGGCCGGTGTTCTTATAGGGTATCTCTGTTGTTACAAACACCAGCTGATTGGCCGGAGGGGGCGGCACGTGCAGACAGGCCCCAACATAAGGCACCAAGATAAAGGCGCTAACACCGCTCCACCGATACTCAATTGGCACAATAAAACCGGGCAGACGCACAATCTGCCCGTTCCATTCTGTCCTGACGCCGCTGGATGCGGGCTGTTGGCTCGCAAGTGGCGCGTTTTCATGCTCAATCACACCGCGCAAAGCGTTCGGGATTGTCGCCTCAATTTCTGGCAGCAAGTCCTCCCATTCAAGGTCGATATAATCCTCCGCATGGGCAGAGCTGGGGGCCAGTGCCGTTGCCGCCAAGCCAGCCAGAAGCGCACGGCGATGAAGGTTTCGGTTCACCATACGTAAATCTCCATTTCATCAGCGGCGATGGAATAGCCGGTTTCGCCAAGTTTGGTGGACTGCAAGCGTGTGCGCATCACGCCGGTGACCCAGACCGGTTCCCAAGGCTGGTCGCCCGGCCACGGGGTCGCTGCTCTGACCAAAACAAGCTGGTTCGCTGGCGGCGGCGGTGTGTGTATGCAAGCGCCAAGATAGGGCACAAGCATGAAGTCTGTCACACCTTGTGAATTGAGATCGAAGGGAACAACGAAGCCCGGCATTCTGATATAGGCGCCGTCCAGATTTTCGTTCAGCTTGATACCATTGGCATCATAGATTGGGTTCCAAAGATCGTTATTTTCGTCCCTTTCGCCTTCGCCGATGATCTCAGAATAGGGCACACCTGAGGGAATGAGGTCATCCCAAGTGATCTCTAGCGGCGCCGCCGCCAGAGCCATTTTGGGAGCAACGAACGTGCTCGATAACAGCGCCAATAGTGTTCTGCGATCTAACATTGGTTTCTTCTCCTTCTCGGCATCACGTATTCACCATCATACCATCAGCGACGGACATCCGGTAAGCCCGAATTGCGGGCACAAGGCTCACGATTGCGCCAGCAGCAACCACGCCAATGATAACCCAGACCTCTCGCATTGTTGGCGCTTCAATCGGCAGCCAGAGGCCAAATGAGCTATCGAGGATCGGCTGTGTGATGGCCAAGCCGATATACAAGAACACCACGCCAAGCAAAGCACCGAGTGCGGCGATCACCGTTGCCTCCAAGACAAGCATGCTGAGAATGGTGCGAGGTCTTGCCCCCATAGCGCGGTAAATCGCCATTTCGCGGCGGCGCTCGTTGAGGCTGGAAAAGATTGTCGCCATCATGCCGATGAGTGCTGTGACGACGACCATTGCCGACACCGCCAAGAGGGCTGTTTCGGCAATGCCGACAATCCCCCAAAGTTCCTGCAAGGCGACACCGGGCAAGATCGCCAGTAATGGTTCTTGGGAATATTCGTTGATAGCGCGTTGCAAGGCAAAGGTCTGTAGCGGGCTTTCGACGCCAACAAGGGCCGCCGTTACCGCTTGGGGCACCAAGTCCATCTCTCGGATCACATCAGCGGGTGTTGACCGGCCGGGAATTTGCGCGCCGCTTTGCCAATCGACATGGATCGCCTCAATCGCTTCCATGCTGACAATAACGGTACGGTCCACCGGCGTGCCTGTCTTTTCCAAGATGCCCGACACGCGAAACGGCTGGTCTTTGTGCTCGGAGAACGATGCCAAACCGTGCGCGACGATAATCGGATCGTCCACATTATAGCCAAGCGTTGCAGCAACATCTGCGCCAATAACAGTATCAAACAGGTCGTCCATGATAACGCCGTCTGCGACCTGCAATTGTCGGCCTTGGCGATACCTGTAATGTTCAAAAAAGGCTTGGCTTGTGCCCATGACCCGGAACTGACGGTGGCTATCGCCCAAAGAGATAGGAACGATCCAATCGACATCAGGCCGCGCCGCAATGTCGAGATAGCTTTCCCAGGTCACGTTATTGGTCGCATTGCCAATACGAAAAACCGAATAGAGCAAAAGCTGCACCGAGCCAGAACGCGCGCCAACGATCAAATCAGTGCCCGAAATCGTATCGGCAAAACTGGCTTTGGCCCCGGTCCGCACCTTTTCGACACCCAAGAACAGGGCCACTGACAGGGCAATCGCAAGGGTGGTCATCCCCACAGTTAAGGCACGCGCAAAGAGCGATGCGAAGGCAAGTCTCAGGATCATTCGCCAGCCCTTTCGATTACCGCAATGTCTTCCATGCGGATAACACGGTCAAAACGTTCGCCAAGTCTGGGATCATGACTGACCATTAAAAGCGAGGTGTCATGTGCCGCAGTCTGGGTGAATAACAAGTCAAGAAAGGCGGCTTGGCTATTGGCATCAAGCGCCGAGGTGGGCTCGTCTGCGATGATCAGTGGCGGCTGCCCGATCAGGGCCCGCGCCACCGCGACACGTTGCTGTTGGCCGACGCTCAAGGCGTTGGCCTTCGCATGAATGACGCTGCGCGGCAGGCCGAGTGCGGTGCATAAATTCTCGACCTCGGTCGCCGCATCGCCTGCGCGTTTGCGCCGCTCGGGGGCAAAACGCAGCGGTAACATGATGTTATCTGAGACAGTCCCAAATGGCAGCAGATTGAATTGTTGAAAAATCACGCCAATCTGCTCGGCCCGCAATTTGTCACGCGCAGCACCTGATAGGGTGGTGACGTTTGTGCCCGCGACACTGACGCTGCCCTGATCTGGCAAAATCGTGCCACAGATCAGCGAAAGCAGGGTCGATTTTCCCGACCCGCTTTCGCCGAGCAACAGCACCGTTTCGCCCTTGGACACGGTCAAATCTGCGACATGCAGTGCAAATGCAGACCGCCCCGGCCAATGATAGCCAACGTCTGAAAGTTTAAGAACGGCCTGGGTCATTTGATTTTAGCGCCCGAGATCCAATATAGGCGCGTCGCGTTCCACTTCGAATGCTTGCGCGCCGGTGGCTGTGATGATCTGCACCTCAACTTCTAATGCATTGGGGAAAGTGTCAAAATAGGGGAAAGTGATCTCGGTCAGTGCTGCTGGGTTGTCGCAAGTCAGCGTGTAGTTTGCGTGGAACTCGGTGTGGCCAGCGCCTTCATCATGTTCTTCGTCGCCATGATCCTCTTCATCGTCGTCATGCTCGCCCGCCGCGTGATCATCATGCCCATCTTCATCATGCCCATCTTCATCATGTGTGTCTTCGTTTTCCAGTTCTGCATGCGCCTCGGTCAGCGTGCAGGCAGCAGCGCCGGACAAACCGAATAGGTCAAGCGGCGCGCTCAATATCGCCACAGCCGCATCAATCGCAGCTTTGTCAGCTTCGCTTTCTGCGGCATATTCAAAGCCCACAATATCGGCCCCGGGCGCATGGAATTCCATGGCGACAGTCGCGCCGTCGATCGCAATATTCAACGTTCCAACGCCATGTTCGTGGGCGTCAAGCTGACGCTGTTCTTCGGCAAATGCGGGCACCGCAACAATGAGCGCAATGAGAGAAAGTGCTTGTTTCATGATATTTCCGAATGATTGAGTGTGATAAGGTTAGGCCGCGCAATTACCGCACTGCCCATGGATTTCAACGATGTGCCGTTGGGCTCGAAAGGCGCTCTGATCGGTAAGTGCCGTCAGGCTGGGCAAAAGGTCGCTTCCGTCATGTTCGTCGACCGATCCGCAATCTTCACAAATGGCAAGAACGGGAACACTTTCGACGTGGTTACAACGACAGGGCACAAAGGCTTTGATTGATTCGAGCCGATGCGCACGCCCTTGATCGGTCAAAGCCGAAAGCGTGCGATACACTGTAGGCGGCGCTATGCCCGGTTCCCCGACCTGAAGTCGCTCGAGAATTTGGTAAGCCGTCATTGGCCTGTCGCAGGCATTCAATATGCTCAGAACATCATCTTGCCGGGCTGCCGCGTACTTTCTCATCTACCGATCTCCATCGTTTCGAGATTGTTATCTTATAACATAACAATTGGCAAGGTGAGAAATCGGATTTTATCAAGCCGCCATCTGGGCTGCGCCTCCATACCTCCTCCTTTTTGTGTAAGGCCCGCCTGCCAAAAGGAAGGGTAAATGAAGACACCATATTCGGATGAACAGACCATTGCGATAATCAAGGAACAAGAACCGTTTGCTCAAATCTGATGCGAAATATGGTGGCATAGGGTCTTCGCACCGCTTGACAAAATATCTAGCCCGGCAAGCCATAGCAGAATGGATTAATTGCCAGCATTAATGGAGACTGTCTGACATCAGCACCTGTGGGACAGAATTGAGGCTTAGCTAACGGAGGATTTCTGGTTCATCGTAATCGTTACCGAGTGAAGATGAACAAGA
>NVXG01000112.1 GCA_002733805.1 Robiginitomaculum sp.
TGAACGCACCGCGCTTGCCCAAAACGATACCACCGACTATGAAATCCAAACCCGCAAACTCTCATTATGAATGAGGGAGCCTCGGGGGGCAGGTCACAGCCATTCATCCAAGTCTACACCTAAGGCTTCGAATAAAGCAGCTTCTGATCGAAGTCTGGTACGAATGCCGTTTGCGACATCACGAAATGGGCTAACGATAAATAGATCAGGCTCTAGTACATTTTTACGGACGAGCTCCTGAAGCAAGCGAACAACATAATCTCCTTCTGCGGGACACCATTTTGTTTCAGCTTCTCCGTCAATATCGAACCATCGAGACCGACCAAGTGCTTCTGTCACGGCACCGAGCTTTAACGCGCCAGCAGCATGCACCATTTGTCCATTATAAGCGATTTCATTTGAGATACCGAACATTGGATCTTGGCATCGGCGGTGAACAAGCAATGGAATACCTACACGCCTAGGTTCTGCATCGCCACGAAACTCCCCCTGGTGCCGCGAAGCACGATCAGCAACGGTCTGGGCAGACGCCACTGGAGCTGTCCAATCCAGCGGTTCAACCCTGAATTCTTTCGCGATCAAGCTGACGAGCTGATCGGGCAAAGTAACCACCGGTGGTATTTGTAACAGGTCGCCCACAACGATTGTTCGTTGGGAGCGCATAATGGCACCAACAGCTGCCTGCGGCGTTGCTTGGCCAGCTTCATCCACCAGAAGCCAGCCGATCGAGCCGATAGGTAGATCTGCCATCATACGATCAACAGACGCAAACGTTGTCGAAATCACCGGTACAATACTGAACAGCGTTGACCAAAGATCCGGTAGCAATGCCCGCTTATTTTCATCTGGTAAACTGCCGTCCTGCAGCGCTTTCATCAAGACCGCAATGTTGTGCTGCACTTTCTGCGCGCAAGAATCGATGAAAGCTTTGTGTAGCCCCATTGCTGCGATGAAGACTTCTTCACGTTTTCTATGAAGTTCGTCCGGGATCCAAGGCGCTCCGAGGTGAGACATCTCGTGTCCTCGGTCGAAGAATGCATCATCCACAATCCGATCACCCAATCTGTCACGCCATGGTGCAAGCAAGGTTTCGGTTTGCTCAATTTTGCTTTCTAACTGGACAATAGCGTTGTTCAGCTCTTCGAGAAGTCGTGCATGTTTTTGATGTTCGGCTAACGCAGACGCAATATTCTGTCCTGTTCTTAATTCTTCGGTCTTAGCGACGGAATGCTCCGTAAGCAGAGGTTGACGCACTTCTAGCCACGTCCGGAACCTCTGCATCCGAAACAGTCGGATAAGGAAATTGGGCCGGTCCACATCGTGGTTGCTTAACGCACCCTGCGCCAATACCAACCTGTGTTCAGCATCCGCGTGTTTGGCTCGCTGTTCGCGCAAAGTACTGGCACAATCCTGCTCAAACTTTGACAGGGCATCGCAGTCGTCCAGTTGAACAACACGTTTTTCGCGCATGAGGGACAAGTTTCTTACCGCACTGCGGACCTTCTCAAGGCTCGCCAACTCCTCTTCAACTTCGCTCAAAATTGTTTGAAATCTGCGCTTAGCTTTTGTCCAGTTACGTTTTGCAAGGTCAGGGCTTGGTGGGTTTTCTTCCTTAACAATCTTTGGCACTTCCCGCCTGACAATCTTGCCCTCCTCGTCGCGAATTTCTCGGACGGTTGGCTTGCCTTGCACTGCTTTAAGATAGGTTTGAAAGCCACAATCCTGATTCCACCAAAACGACTGAACGAAAGCTCCGCGATTTTTGCCATTTCCTAGAACGGCTGCGATCATACCCCAAGTATCTGCTTCTGGGCCTGGAATTGGTTGACCCGAAGCGCCGGTCTCTTTTGAGGGCGATGCGTACACTCGGTTACTAAGTGTTCGTAGATAGTTCAAATCGTCCAATTCGCGACCGGTTGCATCAAATGCTGGAAGCTCTCGGCTTACATTTTCAACGGCTTTGTTGTTGCTGGAGGCAACGATGATCTCGTGACCTTTCATCGATGGGTCTAGCTTGTAGAGGTGGAAGAATGCGTTGCTGCCCATCGCAATCTTCTCACCTGAAGGAGAAAAGGCCTTAACAGGGTCGCTGAATGCGGCCATCGCCTTTGCCCGATCAAGTACGCACCCCGCAACAACATCACGTAAGAGCGTCGTTTTCCCAGTCCCTGGAGGGCCATTTACAGCTGTAATACCTTCATTTCCAACGAGTTCGTTACGTGCAAGATTAACTGCGGCTTGCTGTAGAAGAACTAGCGGGAAACCACCTGGTGATGGCCATCTGCATGGCGTGGTCATCGCCGGCGCAACCGCCTCTTCGACCGCCGCATTGTCTGATAGTAAATCGCGAACGTTCTGAGGCCTGTTGTCTCCGAGATACCGACCTAGCCCATTGGGTTCTTTACCCACGGAAACCGCCGAACGCGCGCGTTCCAAGTCACGTAAAAAGAACGAGTTAAGCAGTTCAACCTCAGGCGGCTCTTTGCTCTTGTAATAGTGATATTTGCGAATAGCGAAAGAAGTTGGCGCAACCATACTTTCATCAAGATCAAACTGCCGCTTTAACCATTGATGGGCAATATCTATACGGGCTCTTGTTAGCGGCACCGCATCACCATTCGCGTTACGTTGTTGAAGTATGTCCTCTAGCGCACGGACTAGAACCTGCTCAATACTTACCCAATCACCAAGCGAAGAGAGGTTTCCCTTTAGGGCTTCCGGTAGGGCCCAAGTCAGCGAAGAAATTGCGACGCTGTTCTTCTCAACTGGCATTCCTTTGCTATCGACTAAGACCGCCGCCATGACCGCCTGCTCTGTTTGGCGAGGGTTCTGTTCTTCGTTAGCGCCGAACGCATTCACCAAGGCCTGCGTGGCCTTCGCCATGCTAATCGTCCCAAGTGGAATCTGATAATAAAGTGAATGGTTTGGTATTGATCGACCCTTTGGCCATGGAACGGCCTTCCCTTTTAAGTCAACGATCCTCCTACGGTCACCACTGGTAAGATCAAATGGGCGTCGGTAGGTCTGAGGATCTAGTGCTTCCAACGCAGTCCATGTCGAAAGAATTGCCGTAGGTTCGTTGTTTCTTTGGGGAAGGCCAATAGAGGGCCTATTGTTCAACTTTACCAATGGAGGAATTTCATCAGGCAGTCGAGCTGTGAGATCAGTCTCCAAACTCGGAGTTGTTGTTTTCACGCTTTGCGGTGACGTTGCATTGTCTTGCACATTTGCGGAATTCACCGTGCCTCGGTCAAAATCAGATTGACCCTGCTTAATGCTATCCTCGGGATAAACGACTTCTATTTGAGATCTAAGGCGCTTTGCACGTTCAGTTGACCGATGGGACAATTCGAACCGAAGGGCATTCAAAACAGAGACTTGCTTCCTTGCGCCTTCGAAGATCACTTCGAGCTCATTGATAGAGGCGCAGCGATATTCAGGATTTCGCTGAAGATCTTTTGTCATACTTTTAGAAACCCCCGTCTCTAAATGGCGTCCGAATATGAATATAATTGGTCATAAACCCTATTGGATTCTTACAGAGAACCGGCCCTTTGGCAAACAGAAGGCAGCCTTCGGATGATGCAGCCGCAGAAATGTGAAAGGTTGGTCCCTTATTCTTCATCATCGTTCGGGTGTGAGGCTATCAAATCAAGCATGCCAATGGATTTCATACGTCGAACCTGTGTGACGTGATTGAGTGCATTGTCGATCGCAAAGGGCGTGCCAATTTCATATCCATCCACAATGATCTTCAACTGTGCGGCCATGTCTTTAGCCAATTCTTCGTCAGGAATTTCGTTCATCATTGGTCTCTCCATTGTTACGGTAGCGAGGTAGTTTATTGCTCATGATATATCTCCAGGATAAAACAGGTTTTCGAGTTCTGGGGTGCGTTGATAAATCTTGCTGAACCGCTCCCCCAGAGGGAGAGGTTCAAAACCTGCCTTATCGAGCTTGGTAGCCACATGTTTCGCCTGCGTCCTTGCAGCGTGTGCCATCATTCCCAACGTTGCATGGCTGCCAAGAAATTCGGACATTGCGTCTGAACCAATCAATGCCATCCGGCGGCGAGATCGGTGATGTCGCACCATGCGCGCCCGCAGCAGTGATTTTCGCACAAGCAGAGTTACAGTTGGGTCATTGACGCGGAGCAAGCGTTTTACCTGTAGCTTTGTATAACCTTGATGTTCCGGTCCTTGGAGTTGATCACGCAGATCCTCCAGGTCGGCATAACAATCATGAATTCTTGACGACGATGGCAACCTGCAGAAAGAATGCAGAGAGCCCGATCGCGCAAGATGGATCGCCTCATCAAGCTGACATTTTGCATGGTTGCACAGCTTAAATAGCGGGATGTTACCGACTGGGATTTGGTCGACAACCGAGGCGTACTTTAAGATACTTTCCCTAAATACATCTAGGCCGTTGGGATGATAAACTGGTACCATGATGGGCATATCAAACCTAGGTTTCAGGATGTCTACCTTGGCCAGACGTTGTAACGCTTCCACTCGTATGCCCAGCTCGGCTGCAGCAGCTTTGGGGCGTAGACACTGCGCAAATTCCTTCAGGACCGGATCATATTTCTTGGCTGAAAATTCAATGCGCTCATGTCGGTCTTTGTTACCTAATCCTAAACCCACCGCCAAACTCGTCATCCTGGGATATTTCAAACGATGCTGTTTGGACGCTGACGTGATGTTGTGAATTTTCCTCACATGGCACGTTCTGCCGAAAAGCATATCCCCGGCACCGTAAGGATAATTTTCAAAAGCAAAATTGGCGGTAAAATCCAAAAGTTCAGCAAATCTAGGGCCGTTGTGATCGATACGATACAGCCATCGAGCAAATGCGCCGAAATCGGATTGAAACCCAGGCTTTGGGCTGGTCGAGGCATCTCGTACCGCACGAAAAGCACGAGCTAATGACTTGAGTCCGTGCTTCATTGAAAGGAATGCGCTTGCCGCCGCATGGGGCTTTTCACCCGGTCTCAAGTCCGATGGATTTCGAGACGCACCAAACCGCATGACAGTTCCAAGACTCATGACGAGGTTGCAGATTAAGTCTAGGTCGAAGCGATCACACCACGCGTCCGTTTCGCGCCCTCTGATGCGGCAAGCTAGATATGTTTCCCAAGCCACATCGTTAGAGACTTCTCCGCCTATTTCGGCGGCCCGGCGTATCCTCGTCCAGCAATCTCTGATGCGTTGATAAACATCGTGTGGGCATCTTGGATATTCGGCGTCAGGAAGCGCAAGCATTGGGGAGCGATGAACGTGGCAAACCTGATAACAGCTGAGCAACCATTCCACACGGCAGTGCCGCCCTAATTCTCCTGCGCTCTTAAAGTCCTCGAGCAAACAAGACGGGCACACCTTGAGAGTACGCCTCTCCAAATTTTTAAGCGTCAGGGTTTGCCCGTTAAGATCGTAAACGTAATGCCCTCTATCGCGCGCAGCGTAACGACTCAATTCTTCAGCTGGTATCCGGGCCAACTCCGCCATGTTCACTAGGGTCAGGACTCATAACCAGAATAACACGATAGAAGCCAGAATAATGGCTGAGAGGAAGAGCTCCGGGCATCTGTCGTAGCGCATTGCAATG
>NVXG01000113.1 GCA_002733805.1 Robiginitomaculum sp.
GTTGGCTTGTTTTTGGCACGTATTTCTCGCGGTAGAACTTTGCGTGAATTTATTCTTGGTGCTGTTCTGGGGCCAACATTTATGTGTTTTTTGTGGTTTTCAGTTATCGGTGGGTCAGCCATTTTATTGGAACTGAATGGAACTGCCCAAAATACTATTTTTGCTGCCTCACATGCTTTTCGAATTTACGAGACAATCGATCTTATGTTTGGGTCCGGAATTGCGGCAGCAATGAAGGTGACCATCGCCTTATTGTTTTTAGTGTTGATTGTCGCATCATCGAGCGCAGCAATTATTGCCATAAAATCGATTGGTGCAGCCGGTGGAACCCTGGCGGAAACACCAATGCATTCCATGATGTGGGCCTTTGTCATCGCGGCCATTACCGGTGCATTCGGGGCCAAGGGCGAGATCAAAATCAAATCGTTTACTGAAGATCCAGCCGCCTGTCTTACCTACGCGCCTTTTGTTGACGAAGCTGGCGAGGTGATTTTGAAAGTCACCAAAACCAGAGAGGTCAAAGGCGGCTTTGCGGTTCGCAGTCCCGGTGTGCAATATCGCGATCAGGCCGCAGCCTTACGCGGCACCAAATTATATTGCTTACGCAGCCAGATGCCGGAACTGGACGAGGATGATTTTTATCATTCCGATTTAGTCGGGTTGAACGTCGTGTCATTGGAAGAGCAGCCGCTGGGCCGTATTGAAGCCGTCCGCAATTATGGTGCGTCTGATCTGCTCGAAATTACCGATACCCCCAAGGTAGCGGGAAGTTGGTCCCTGCCTTTTACCCAAGCTCATGTTCCGATCATCAACTTGACCGCTGGCCATGTGGTTTTGGATGATTGGCAAGCATTTCTGCCAGAACCCAAAAAGGACAAGAAACAGCGCGCCAAACCGGAGCAAGTCGATGACTGAACCGTTCCGCGCCACTGTCCTTACCCTGTTTCCAGATGCCTTTCCCGGTACCTTGGGCGCATCCTTGATCGGGCGGGCATTAAAACAACAAAAATGGCAGCTTGAAACGCTGGACATTCGAACGTTTTCCCATCATAAGCACCGGTCCGTTGACGACACGCCGGCTGGCGGCGGCCCAGGAATGGTGCTGCGCCCTGATGTGGCGGCAATGGCGATCGATTCGGTCGAGCGGTTTGACCGCCCACTGATCCACCTTAGCCCCAGAGGCAAGCCACTCACCCAGTCCCGAGTTCGGGAACTGGCGGCCGGTTCTGGAATGGTGCTGTTTTGCAGCCGGTTTGAAGGTTTGGACCAACGGGTGATTGATAGCCGCCAGATGGAGGAGATCAGCATTGGCGATTATGTACTCGCCGGTGGGGAAATAGCGGCGCAGGTTCTTATTGAAGCCTGTGTTCGATTGATCCCCGGCGTACTGGGTGCACAACAGTCGATTGTTGAAGAGAGTTTTGAGGGCAACTTGCTTGAATACCCACAATATACCCGACCCCGGGTGTGGGAGGACAACGAAGTTCCTGAAGTATTGCTAAGTGGCGATCATGGGCGTATAGCCCGCTGGCGCCGCGATGCAGCCACAAGTTTAACCAAACGCGTTCGTCCCGACTTAGTCGATAAAAACGCGAAACCGGAGTAGAATGATGAATATCATTGAAGCCATTGAACAAGAAGAAGCCACCCGCGTACTGGGTGAAAAAAATCATCCGGAGTTTTCGCCAGGCGATACGATTCGGGTCATGGTTCGCATCGTCGAAGGCACCCGCGAACGTCTGCAAGCCTTTGAAGGCGTTTGCATTGCCCGTCAGGGCGGTGGGTTGAACCAAACCTTCACCGTACGCAAATTGTCATTCGGCGAAGGTGTGGAGCGGGTATTCCCGCTGTACAGCCCGAATGTGGACAGCATCGAGATCAAACGCAAAGGTAAAGTCCGGCGCGCCAAATTGTACTATTTACGTGGCCTGACCGGCAAATCTGCCCGGATCACCGAGCGCACATCCGGTCGCGGTATGGCCGAAGCCCGCGCCCGCCGCGCCAAGAAAAAAGGCAAATAAGCCGACACTGGCTTTGCTGCCCTCTACTTGAAAAGAATTAAAAACGCCTCGGTTCCGCCGGGGCGTTTTTTGTTGGAGGCGTTTTCCCCCTCACCCCCGCCCTCTCCCATAAGGAGAGGGAGTTCGGCTCGTGGTCTCGCAAAATATGAACAAACTTATGCGCTCGCCCCTTCTCCCATAGGGAGAAGGGGCGATGAGGGGATCGTAACGCTAAAAGAGCAAACGCATATCATTCATTAAAACAAATCGCCCTGTTCCGGGTCTCCGGGTTTCGCTTTCATCTTACGCCGCACAGGTTTGGAAACACCGCCTTTGCCAATGATCGCTGACTTTTTCCCATCGGCAAATTCCAGTTGGACCAGCTTGCCATCTGATAGGCTGGCGGCGCGGGTTACTAGTTTGCCAGCCTTGTCGTGAACCAATGCAAAGCCGCGCCCCAAAACGGATTTGTGTGATAACGCGCCTAGCAATTTAACACTGGTTTGCAACCGATCCTGTTGCCGGGTGAGAACCCTTTGCATGGTGGGCGGCAATCGCTCTGCCAAGTTGGACACCATTTGTCCGCGCTGCGTTATCCCGCTTAACAAAGTTTGTGGGCGCAACCCGGCCAATGCCTGCCCAAGGGCCAGCTCGGCCCGCTCAACCCGGCGGCCCAGCGCCACTGCCAGACGACTGGCCACATAATCAAAGCGCTGGCTGGCTGCCGCCAATAATTCTTCTGGTTTGGGCAGGCCACGGCGCGCGGCAGTCAAAGCCAGCTCGCGGGCTTGAATCAACCGGCGCAAGCCGGATTTCAGACGCAAGCCACTTTCATCCAACATCGCAGCCAAATCAGCCCGAACCGGCACAGCCATCTCAGCGGCCCCGGTCGGGGTGGGTGCCCGCACATCGGCCACCAGATCCAGCAGGGTCCAATCGGTTTCATGGCCAATCGCCGAAATGATTGGAATGCTACAAGCCGCAGCGGCCCGGACCACTTCTTCCTCGTTGAACGGCCATAAATCCTCGACCGAGCCGCCGCCTCTGGCCACGATCAACAGATCCGGGCGGGCAATATCGCCGCCCTCTGGCAAGGCAGCAAACCCGTTGATCGCTTGGGTGACTTGTGCCGCAGCTTTATCGCCTTGCACCAGCACTGGCCATAACAATACATGGCGCGGAAAGCGGTCTTCCAAGCGGTGCAGGATATCGCGGATCACCGCCCCGGTCGGCGAAGTAATCACCCCAATGGTTTGCGGTAAATACGGCAAAGCCCGTTTTTGGTCTTCGGCAAACAAGCCCTCGATGGTTAGCTTTTTGCGGCGCTCCTCTAACAACGCCATCAAGGCACCGGCACCGGCTGGCTCTAGCTTGGTAATCACCAACTGATATTGCGAGCGCCCCGGATAGGTGGTCAGTTTGCCTTCGGCAATGACCTCCAACCCTTCTTCGGGGCGAAATGATAAATTCCCGGCCACGCCTTTCCAGACAATGGTCGAGATCACCGCTTTTTCGTCTTTCAGGTCCATGTAAATGTGCCCGGATCGGGCGATGGTCACCCGGCCCAGCTCACCCCGGACCCGCACATGGCCGTACGCTTCCTCGACGGTACGCTTTAGCGAACCAGCCAGTTCGGAGACGGTAAATTCGTGAGCATTGCTATCGGTCATTGGGGCCGAATCTAGTATGCAGAGAAAACTTGGCAAGCGGATTAGGCACCGATGATGAAAATAATGTTGGTCGGAAGCGGCGGTCGCGAACATGCACTGGCTTGGAAACTGGCGCAAAGTCCCATCCTACGCGAACTAATCATCGCGCCGGGTAGTGACGCCATGGCCAACATTGGCCGATGCCTACCAGTCAGCGCCGAGGACGTGGACGGGTTGCTGGCCTTGGCCAAAACCGAACAACCAGACCTAGTAGTGATCGGCCCGGAAGTGGCGCTGGCCGAGGGCTTGGCTGATCGTTTGGCCGAAATCGGCATTGCGGCGTTTGGCCCAAGTGCGGCTGCGGCTCAGTTGGAAGCCTCCAAAACCTTTACCAAGGATTTTTGCCAACAACACAACATCCCGGCGGCACGCTCCTGCAATGTAGAAGCTTACGCTGAGGCTTGCGCCTATCTGGATACCCTGCCCAGTCCGTATGTCTTAAAAGCCGATGGACTGGCCGCCGGAAAAGGCGTGGTCATCACCGACGATCTGGATGAGGCCAAACAAGCCGCCAAGGAAATGCTGGCCGGGCAATTTGGCGCGGCGTCTAAGCGCTTGGTAATCGAGGAATTCCTGAAGGGCGAAGAAGCCAGCCTGTTCGTGTTATGCGATGGCAAAACCGCAGTTCCAATGGTCGGCGCGCAAGATCATAAACGAGCCTTTGATGGCGACAAGGGTCCGAACACCGGCGGCATGGGATGTTATTCACCAGCGCCAATTCTGGACGCGGCAATGACCACCCGCGTAATGCGCGACATCATCGAGCCGACGTTACACGGTATGATCGCACAAGGATCGCCATTTTGCGGAGTGCTCTATGCCGGTTTGATGATTGACAATAATGGCCCGAAATTGATCGAGTACAATGTGCGCTTTGGCGACCCAGAGGCCCAAGTGCTGATGCGACGTTTGCAAAATGATCTGCTGCCCGCTTTGCTGGCTTGCGTCAATGGCGATCTGGATGCCCTGCCCGCTTTGCAATGGGACCCCCGTCCCGGCGCTTGTGTGGTGTTGGCCACCAAGGGCTATCCGGGGACCACGCCCAAGGGTTCAACTCTGGGCGGATTGGTCAAAGCCGGACAGGATACAGACGTGGAGATATTCCACGCTGGGACCAAACAGGCACCTTCCGGCGAGTGGTTGGCCAATGGCGGACGGGTGTTGAACATCACCGCACTGGGCGATGATCTGGGGCAAGCCATTGCCAAGTGTTATCAGGCGATCGAGCACATCAATTGGCCCGAAGGATTTTGTCGAAGTGATATTGGCTGGCGCGCGCTCTAGGTTTTGCTTTTGGAAGGTTTGCGTCTGGCCCGAGGCCGCAACAAAAACCGGTGGACTAGCAAGGCAATGCCCGACAGCGCAAACAAAAATGCGCTAGCCGCAAAGAAGATCAACAGTGGATGATTAAAATCATCGCGCTCCTGATAATCCATGATGTGCAGCATCCAAAAGAAATCATAAAACCGCCACAACCGCGAACGATGCGCGATCACGCGGCCCTCAGCCGGATCAACCCACAGCGTATAGTGCTTAGGCTGATTAAACTCGATCCGCCATAAGTCAGAGCGGTGCCGCACTTCGACCGGACCGGCTGCCACTTGTTTCATTTCGACGATCTGGCCCGAACCTATATAATCGCTAAGCGCCAATGCCCGGATTTGTGCCTCGTTCAAGGGCAACAGGGATTGGCCGGTTTTGGCCGACACCAAGGCGATTTTGGGTCCAGCTTTCATGCGCCATACCGGCTCGCCGGCAAAACTCTCCAGCGCCAGACTTTCC
>NVXG01000012.1 GCA_002733805.1 Robiginitomaculum sp.
TGCGGGGGAGGTGGCAGCGGAGCTGACGGAGGGGGGAACAATAGCGCAAAAACAGCAATTTTTGTCTATTGAAACGAAAAAACCCCCTTCGAGCGCGCTGCGCCCACTTCCCCCGCAAGCGGGGGAGAAGATAAAAGAGAAAAATCTAAACCGTAGAAACGGCTCGATAGACATCCTCGTCCAGCTCGCCTTCCCATTTGGCCACGGCGGTGGCTACAGCTGCATCACCGGTGACGTTGGTGAAGGTCCGCATCATGTCCAAGGGCCGATCAAACGGCAGGATGAACCCGACCATCAGGGCGGTTTGTTCAGCCGATACGCCGATCACCGGCAACACAATGGCCAGCATGAACAGGGACGCGGAAGGGATACTGGCGGTTCCGATCGAGGCCAAAGTGGCGGTCAGCGCGATCATGGCATAGTCGGTAAAGGTCAGGTCAATCCCGAACGCATTGGCCGCAAACAAGGCCAACAGCCCAAGATAGAGTGATGTGCCATCCATATTGATGGTGGCACCAAGCGGCAGCACTGAGCCAGCCACAACCGGCTTCACACCCAAATTGTCCTGCACGCAGGTGATGGTGACCGGCAGGGTTCCGGCGCTGGTCGAGGTGGAATACGCCACCACCTGCGCGTCCAGAATACCCCGGAAAAACCGGATCAGTGGCAAGCGCAAGACCAACTTGATCAAGCCGCCATAGACCAGGGCAATATGAGTAAGACAGCCCAGATACAACGCCAATGCCAAGATCAATACGGCACTGAAGGTCTCAACGCCCTTGGCGGCGGTCACCCAAGTGATCAGGGCAAAAACCCCAAACGGGGCCACTTCCATTACCCAATGGGTGATTTTGAAAATGATCTCAGCAAAGGAATCAAATACCGCTTTGACCGGTTCGGCTTTTTTACCAACCATCAAAATGGAGACACCGACCAGCAACGCAAAAAAGATGATCGAGAGCATGTTGCCGCTCGACAAGGCATCCAATGGATTGGTCGGAATGATATTGAGCAATATCTGCACAAAACCGGGAGCTTCACCGGCCAGCACATTGGGCACCACATCAGTAAAATCAATCCCGGAACCTGGCTTGAAAATAGTTCCGAAAACCAAGCCAATGGATACGGCGATCAAGGTGGTGCCGATGTAGAGCAAAAACGCCCGCCCCCCGATGGAGCCGAGTTTGGACGGATGACCCATCGAGGTCACCCCGGTGACCAAAGTGGTAAAGACCAGTGGAACCACCAGCATTTTGATCAGGCGGACAAAGGCATCGCCAAATGGTTTGATCCATGTGGTGACAAAATCTGCACCGGCATATTTGGTCACGCCATCAACCAGATAGGTGCCGCCAAAGGTGCGAAAAGTCAGTCCGACCGTTACGCCCAGAACCAGCGCCAGCAACACACGTTGCCACAATACCATTTTGAACCACCAAGCCATATCTTTCCCCTAATTTGTTTTGCGTTTTGCAAGTTGTGCGCGAGAGTAGAGTACATAAGCACTTCGTCAACGGCTTAGGCCGCAAGCCAGATAAAGCTTGAACGCAATTCAGTCTCAATTCAGACAAATTACGTTATGATAACAGAATCAGACACGTTTCTTTTTGGAGAAAACCATGACCAAGTTCTTCCTGCCTTTAGTGTTGAGCGTCGGCCTGCTGCTCAATGCCTGCACGGATGACAAAACCCATACTGCTTTTATTGAAGTGCAAAGCGCCCCGGAAGCCGCCAGTATGGTTCCGATGAGGAGCCGCGCGATCCCCCGGCGGGAAAATGTGGTCAAGCCCGGCAGCCCGACGCGCATGCTGGCCTTTCGCTATGCGTTTAGTTTCGCCATCCCGGCCCGCAAACTGGAACAGGTCTCGCAAAAGGTTGTGCAAGATTGCATGGTGGCCGGGTTGGATCGCTGTCAGATCGTCAACTCTTCGGTGAATGAATATAGCCCGGATCAGGTTTCGGCCAATATCCTGATGCGGGTCGAACCCAAATGGTTTGAAGAGTATCGCAAGGAACTGGTGAGCAGCAGCCAAGCGGCTGGCGGTAAAATCACCAGCACCAATGTGAGCGCCGAAGACCTGACACTGGCCATTACCGATGGAGATGCCAAACTGCAATCCCTTCTGGTGTTACGCACCCGGTTATTGTCGTTACTGCAAACCAGAGGCAGCACCGTCAAAGACCTGATCTCTGTGGAGCGGGAATTGGCCCGCGTACAAGGCCAAATCGAAAGCAGCACGGCGCGGGTGCGGGTGCTCAAAACCCGGGTCAGCATGTCAGAAGTGCGGCTGGATTATCAATCCAAAGCGGTGATCGCCGGCCAATCGGCATTTCAGCCCATACTGAGCGCCTTGACTGACTTTGTGGGAACCGTCGCCTATGGGTTAGCCAATCTGATACGGTTTGTAGCCGTGACCTTGCCTTGGATGGTTGTCGGGGTGCCGGTGCTTTGGGTTCTGGCTCGCCTGTGGCGACGCCGTGGAGCGGGCAAGAAAAAGCCCAAATCCTAGCTTATTTTCGGTTTGGTCATTGAGGGCTTGATCTGCAATCCATCTACCAAATGCGGTTGCATCGCGTGCAAGGATGGATACCGGGTCAAGCCCGGTATGACGAACCTAATGGGTCAAACTAAACTGGAAATGCTCTAGCTTACGACCCGTAACCGGAATTTATCGAACACCTTGAGCACGGTTGGCAAATCGTGGCCGCGCTTCAGGATATGGCCGCCGGGGGCCAATACGCGCCAGGCACCTTGCTTGCGCGCCAGAGCTGGGATTTTCTCGATGCGATACAACGGTAATTCACTGGCATGTCGAAAAATGCTGAAAATGGCCCGGTCCGGGCTTCCATCCATGGCATAATCGCGCCATTCGCCTTTGCCAACCATCATACCATACACTGCCATGATCTGATTTATTTCCCGGCGATCAAAAAAAACTACTGCCTTTTTTGCTGTCTGCTTTTCTGTTTGTAAGAAACTCTCCACCATTGCCGAATAATACTAGGCTTGAATTCAAAACATTACAGCCTTTTTAGACAAGAACACAAAACCGCCTTATTTCGGACCTGAACCCGCCGCATCTGGCCCTCATCTTCAACCTGTCAACCGGGCGCAGCGAACCTCTGCCAAACTCGGTTTCCAGACAGCCCCCCCCAGCCCCCCCGGGTCTGGCACTGCTGCTCTCCGGTTGACACCCCCCCTCTTTTTGGCCCGCGCTTGCCAAGCGCCACCAAATCAGCCGAAAAAGCCGATATGCTCAACGCATCTCATGTTACCCGGTCCTATGGGTCGACCTTGGCGGTCGATGATGTCTCTTTGCAGGTTCAAACGGGAGAGATTGTCGGATTGCTGGGCCCAAACGGGGCTGGAAAATCAACCATCATCCGGATGCTGGCCGGGGTGCTGTCACCCGATAGCGGGCAGATCGACACGGCTGGCGCTCGGCCCGGATATTTGCCCGAAGGTGCGCCGCTTTATGGCGGGTTGACCCCCCGACAATCGTTGGAATTTCTGTTGGAATTTAGCGATTGGCCCAAGGATCAGGTGCAAGCTCGCACCATGGCAGTTTTGCAAATGTTACAATTGGAAGAGCGGGCCGACCAAGGGGTTCAAGAATTATCAAAAGGCTATCAGCGGCGTACCGCCTTGGCGTTGGCACTGGTCAATGACCCGGACGCCATATTGCTCGATGAACCATTTGACGGATTTGATCCGATTCAAAAAGCCAGAGGCCGCAAATTGTTACGCGCCATGGCCAAGGACAAGGCCATTTTGGTCTGCACACATTCGCTAGAAGAAGCAGAGTCTCTATGTGATCGGCTGTTGGTGCTGAACCATGGCAAGCTGGTCGCTTCTGGTTCGGTTACTGAACTGCTGGAGCAAACCGGAGCCGCAGACTTCCCGGATGCCTTTGCCAGACTGATCTCTGGGGGGGCAGCATGAACCGGAGCCTTGCCGTTTTTACTAAGGAATGGGCCCAAAGCTTCCGCGGCCGGGCCATCTGGATCGAGCTGGCACTGCTCGGGGCCAGCGCCATGGCCTTGACGTTTTTTGCCGGAAAATTTTTTGATGCGGGGCGGGCCGATCTGGCCATCTGGTTTGGATGGTATCCATTGATCTTGAGCATTTTTGTAGCCATTACCGGGGCCAGATTATGGGAGCAGGAGTTTCGCCTCGGCACGATTGATCTGGTTGCCCATGATGATCGGTCGCTATTGTCGCTGGCCATGGGCAAGTGGATGGCCATTAGCGCCATGCAGGTTCTGGCCTTGGTTTTTGTGTTGCCCTTATGGATCGGGATCTCGATTTTGGGTTCTCCAGATCAAGGGATTATCTTCAGCGGTCTACTTGGCGCGGCCTTGATGGCGGCTGGCTTTGCCGGGCTGGCCTTGGTCGCATCGTCCATGGCATCTAATCCAGCCAATGCTGCCTTGATAGGGATATTGCTGGCCACTCTTTTCAGCCTACCGGTGTTGGGTCCCTTGATTGCCACATGGCCGCCCGCTTTGGCCGAGGCGTTGGCCGGGTTTTCCATACCGGCCCGGTTTTCCGGGTTTGCCCGGGGTATGGTCTCGCTGAGCGATGGATTTTATTTTGTATCGATGGCAGCTTTGGGCATTTGGGTCAGCGCGCAAATCGCTGCGGCGCGGATACGTGGGCTAAAACCGGCCAAGCTCGCTCAAATGGGTTTGATGGTGCTAGCATTTATTGCGGTCAATCTGACCCTGCCGCTTGCCCTGCCAAATGTGCGGGTCGATCTCAGCGCCGGGCAAGTATATACCCTGTCGCCGCAAGGAAAAAAGATTGTTCATGGTCTGACAGAATCTCGGCATTGGACCTTTTATTATTCATCGCAATTGGCCGTGCGCTATCCGGATGTGCGTCAGTTCGGTGCGCAGGTCCGTCAGACATTGGATAATTTGCAAGCGGCCAGTGGCGGGCTGTTGCGGGTTTCCGAGCGATTTCCAACGCCAGATAGTGATCTGGAAGACGCCGCCATTGCGGCGGGATTGCAAGCCTTGATGACCGATACCGGCGAGCCGCTATATTTTGGATTGGTTGATGACAATGGCGCCGGGATTGCCCGGTTTGATCCAGATCGGGCCACCATGCTCGAATATGATCTGTTGCGGCTTCTGACCACAGGTGCGACGCTTTCGCCTGCCGTACGTCTCACCGATACAACCGATATGGTCGGGCGCGATTGGTATGTGACCGGCGACCAGGAAACAGCCTTGTACCGGCAATTGGAAACCCAATTTCAACTGTCTGTAGGCAACGACCAACCCCCGGCAAATGCTTGGATGCTGGTTCATCCACAAATAGATGCCCAAATGGATGCAGCACTACAAGCCAGATTGCATGATGATGAACCGTTTCAGGCGCTTGTGCTGGTTGATCCATATCGGGAAAGCGCGGCATTACCTGCCTTAAATGGATTGCCTCGGCCCGGTGCGCGACCCGGTTCGGTTTTACCGGCGGCTATTTCAGCGCTTGGGGTTTCGATGGTTACGGACGCGGTCGTGGTTGATCCGCAAATCGCCGCCAGTGTGCAACGCAATCAGGCGGGCAAGGTTCGGCAGGTGAAATATCCGGCTTGGCTGCAATTGGGGCCGGGCCATTTACAACAATCCGGGCCGTTGCAAAGTGCCACGGCACGCGGGCTAGTTCTGGCCAGTGTCGGGGCTTTTACGGTGGGACAGTTGACCGATGGCTGGCAGGTGCAAACTCTGCTGGTCAGTTCGCCGGACGCGCAATTGGTCAGCAATGGGGCGCTGGCAGAGGGACTGGACGGCGACGCCTTGATGCGCCTTGCCAACGACAAGGGAACCAAAGTGTTGGCCCTGCGATTGTTTCACCCCGACAAGGAAAAGCAGATTTTGTTGATTGCCGACACAGATTTTATTGCCGATCGATTTTATGGACGAAATGATCCGGTGTTTGGTTGGCAGGAAGTGAAAGATAATGGCCGCTTTGTGCTGACCCTGCTGGATATATTGGTGCGCGCGCCGGAACTGATCAATGTGCCGCCCAAGCAAAACCTGAACCGCCCTTTGCACCGCATTGAACAAATGCGCTCGACGGCTCAAGCTAAAATCCAGATTGAACAAGACCGGCTGATCGACCTGGCTGCCGGCGCCTCAAATGCAGAGGCGATCACAGCCCACGAAATATCGACCCGCAGCGAATTGCGGCGGCTCCGCAAAGAATTTAGGTCGCGGATTGTCGGGATCGAGCGGTGGCTGACCCTGATTTGTGTATTTTTATTTCCACTGGGGTTTGTCGGGTTTGGCTTGTGGCGGGTCGGGCAAAAAAGCCGTATTCGGCCTAACTCGCTAAACGAGTAACGGCCAATACCCGGCCCGGACCGACTTCTTGCAGGATGGCCACGCAAGAACCCGTGGCCATAGCTGGAATATCCAACACCATGGCATCGCCAGTCCAGTGCCCAACCGAGCGCAATTTGGTGACTATATTAACTTGGTCCAGTACTTTTCCGTTGTTGTCCCCGCCCTCGACACTAACCTGATGCACGCCAGGGATGTAGTCAGCAATTAGGATCACGGCACCTTTGGCTGGCGCCTCGCCTGCGGCGATGGTCAATTGCAAATGGTTCTCGACCAGAGTGAGCGAAAGCTCGGGGCCGGTTGTTGATTGATCTTGTTGTTGCCCGATGGTCTTGCGCACTTTTTTCTGGTGCACGCCTTTTAGCGAAGCCTGTCCACCCACGATAATTTGCGGCGTAAAGGGGCGGCGACTGTGTAAAGAATTACCATAGTCCTGTTGCCGCTTGGTGAAGCTGGACATGGCATAGGTGTCTTTCCAACCCAGATAATCCCAGTAATCAACGGCCAAACTAAGCGTGATCACATTGGGATCAGAATTTAGTTCGGCCAAAAACTTGTTGGCCGCCGGGCAATTGGCACAGCCTTGTGAAGTGAATAGTTCAACCAAAACCGGACGCTCCTGCGCCACAGTTTGAACTTGCTCAGCACCGGAGGCGGAAAAGCCGAATAAAATCAGTGGCAGGAGTGGTAAAAATCGGATCATGATTGAAACCATAGGCTGACTAAGGTCATTCGACCAGACACAAGTGCATCACCATTGCGCGAGAATAATGAACATCAATACAAATTGAACGGTCGATCAAGCGTTGCGGGCCAGATTTCGTAAGACATAATGCAGGATGCCACCATTTTTGAAATATTCCAGTTCGGTCTCTGTATCGATCCGAACTAGCGCCTCAAATGACTCTTCTCTGCCATCAGCAAATTCCACGGTTACATCGACATTTCCTTGCGGCTGCAAAGTGTCAAACCCGGATATGCTGACCCGCTCTTCACCGGTCAAACCCAGACTTTCGCCCGATATGTCCCCGGTAAATTGTAGGGGCAACACGCCCATACCAATCAAATTGGAACGGTGAATACGCTCAAAGCTGATGGCAATAACCGCACGAACACCCAACAGACGGGTGCCTTTGGCCGCCCAGTCGCGGGAGGAGCCGGTTCCGTATTCCTTGCCGGTGATAATGACCAATGGAGTTTGTTCTTTCTCATAGGCCATCGCCGCGTCATAGATCGGTTGGACCTCGCCGTCCGGGAAGTGCTTGGTATATCCGCCTTCGACATCATCCAGCATTTGGTTGCGAATGCGAATGTTGGCAAATGTGCCGCGCATCATCACTTCATGATTGCCGCGCCGCGAGCCATAGGAGTTAAATTCAGTTGGTGGCACCTGATGAGATTTCAGATAATTACCGGCTGGTGAAGTGGCGGCAATCGCTCCGGCTGGGGAAATGTGATCGGTGGTGATCGAATCCCCGAATAGACCCAGGATTTGCGCGCGATCTACATCATGGATTTTTGGCAGGTCCAAGCTCATGCCAGTGAAAAACGGAGGGTTGCGAATATAGGTCGATCCCGGTGACCAATTATAAGTGTCGCCGCCCGACAGTTCGATTTTCTGCCAGCCTGCGTCGCCTTTGAAGACGTCGGCATAGCGGTTGGAAAACATTTCCGGTGTGACAGAATCGCGTACCGTCTGGGCAATCTCGGCTGATGAGGGCCAGATATCGCGCAAATACACTGGATTGCCTTGCTGGTCCTGACCCAACGGATCGGTGGTCAAATTGATATTCAAGGTTCCGGCAATGGCATAGGCCACGACCAGTGGTGGCGAAGCCAGATAATTGGCCCGAATGTCTGGGCCAATGCGTCCTTCAAAATTGCGATTACCCGACAGCACTGAGCAAGAGGTAATGCCGTGATCATTCACTGCTTTGGAAATCGGGCCGGGCAGGGGACCGGAATTGCCGATACAGGTGGTACAGCCATAGCCAACCAGATTAAATCCGAGCGCATCCAGATCGTCCTGTAATCCGGCTTTGATCAGATAATCGGTGACAACTTTGGAGCCGGGAGCCAGAGAGGTTTTGACCCATGGCTTCACATCCAGTCCCTTGGCACGCGCATTGCGAGCCAACAGGCCAGCGCCCAACATTACGGACGGATTGGAGGTATTGGTACAAGAAGTAATGGCCGCGATGACTACGTCGCCATGGCCCAGATCAAAGTCTTCGCCCTCAACCGCATAGCGCTGGTCGGCACCAGAGGTTACCCCAAACTCACCAGCTAGAGATGCCGCGAAACTGCTCGGAGCTTCGGACAGCAAAACTCGGTCTTGCGGGCGTTTTGGCCCGGACAGGGAAGGGACCACTTCGCTCATATCAAGGTACATACTGTCAGTGAATATCGGCTCGATACCGGGCTCGCGCCACATGCCTTGCGCTTTGGCATAGCTTTCGACCAATTTGACCCGCGCCGGGTCGCGGCCCGTGGCGGTCAAATAGGTGATGGTGTCTTCATCAACCGGGAAAAATCCGCAAGTTGCGCCATATTCAGGGGCCATATTGGCCAAGGTTGCCTGATCTTCCAGCGATAAATGGTCCAGACCTTGGCCGTAAAATTCGACAAATTTACCGACCACACCACGAGCCCGCAGCATCTGAACCACGGTCAACACCAAATCGGTCGCGGTCGCGCCTTCCGGTAATTTTCCACCCAGTTTGAACCCGATCACTTCCGGGATCAGCATCGAGATGGGTTGCCCCAACATGGCAGCTTCGGCCTCGATACCGCCAACACCCCAGCCGAGAACGGACAGGCCGTTGATCATGGTGGTGTGGCTGTCCGTGCCGACCAAGGTGTCCGGGTAGGCGATGGTCTCGCCATCCACTTCGTTGGTCCAGACGGTCTGGGCCAGATATTCCAGATTGACCTGATGGCAGATGCCGGTGCCCGGTGGCACTACGCGCAGGTTTTTGAAGGCAGAGCCGCCCCAGCGCAAAAACGTATAGCGTTCCTGATTGCGTTCATATTCGCGGGCTACGTTTTTCTTGAAACTATCGCTATGGGCAAAATTATCAACCATCACCGAATGATCAATCACCAGATCAACCGGCACCAATGGATTGATGGCTTCGGCCCCGGCACCCAGCTCTACGGATGCGTCTCGCATGGCGGCCAGATCAACCACGGCAGGAACGCCCGTGAAGTCTTGCATCAACACGCGGGCTGGAGAAAAGGCGATCTCATGATTGGATTTTTGTTGGTCCAACCAATCGGCCACCGCAGCAATATCTGCTTTGGTGACATTCACCCCGTCTTCGTTGCGAAGCAGGTTTTCCAACAGGACTTTTAGGGAAAATGGCAGGCGTGAAATGCCATCCAGACCATTTGCCTCGGCCTTTTTCAGGTCAAAATAGACGTAAGTCTGGTCGTCTACTTGCAGATGAGAGCGGCATTGATAACTATCGGGATGAGACATTTTTATTCCTTACCTGTTGCCGAATTTTTGCTTCGGTCCGGTTGGGGGAGATTCGTTTTGCAATTAGTACAGGAGCCGGAGCGGGGGGTCCATTGCCGCCAACGCAAATGCACATCACGTTAACCAGCCCCTAACCAACTGGTGCCAGTATTTACCGACGATTAACCATAAATTACTCATAAGCAGAATAGCTTGACCCTGATGAAGATTGATCCCCATGCGGCCTTGCTGGCCGCCCAGAATTTACGCACTAGCGAACTCTCAGCGCGGGGCCGTTCGGCCTCAGCCAATTTCTTTGCAGAATTACGCAAAGCAGAGCAGGGCAACACTGCGGGCCGTACTGCACAAGTGGCGAGTTCAGTAAAGACCGAAACCGTAAAGCCTGAAATCGTTGCAAATGTTTCTCGATCTGATTTTGTGCCGGTGCGTGAAGCACCAATGCGCGGCCTTGTTCCGGCTCGGCCTCTACCACCTGGGTCGTTACTAAATATTCTAGTGTAGCGTCGAGCGCTTAACCCCAAAAATTTTGTGCGGCAATTTGGCACTGGCAAACCCAGTTTCAGAGCCCATATCTACTGGAAACCTATGGAGAACGAAAACATGAAGAAATCTACCTCTTTGCTCTTGTCGCTGGCTGGCTCAGTGGCAATTTTGGGCTTGGCCTCGTGCGAGCACTACGCAAAACCAGTGCAGCAAGAACCGACTGCGGCACCTGTTGCAAACAGCGGACCTGCGAACAAAGGTCAGGGGTCAGGCAGTCGTAAGGCAGAAATGCAGCAGGCCAAGTTTGCAGCAATGGATACCGATCAGGATGGTTTGATCAGCGCGGCTGAGCATGAAGCGGCCCACAATGATAAATTCGAGTTGTTTGATGCGGATGGTTCCGGTGCGTTTGATGTCGATGAGTTTCTGGCCGTGCGTATGGGGCCGGGTCCACGTGAAGGTGGTCAGGGCAAAAAAATGCAAAAAATGCAAGCAATGAAAAAGCAGAAGTTCGCAAAAATGGATGCAGATGCCAGCGGTGACGTGACCTTGGCAGAATTGCAGGCTTTTTCTGGCGCAAAGTTTTTGATGGTGGATACCGACAATGATGGGTCGGTATCTTTTGCTGAATTCCAAGCCCACAAATCGGCCCATGCTGGCAAAGCAAAAAACAAGCACGGAAAAATGAAGGCCAAGTTTGCCAAAATGGATACCAATCAGGATGGCGTAATGAGCGGATCAGAGCATGATGCGGCGCACTTGGTGCCCTTTGTGACGCGAGATTTGAATGGCGACGGCACTCTTTCGGCGGCTGAATGTGAAGCGGCTCGCGAAGGCTGGTCAGCCGAGAAGATTGCCAAAACTATTGTCAAACACGAGGCGATGGACAGCGATCATGATGGTATACTCACCCAAGACGAGTTTCTGGCCAAAGCAAGGTCCGGCTTTGCCAGTGCCGATACCAATACGGATGGTTTCGTTAGCTGGGATGAGTTTCAGGCCCATCATAAGGCAGAAATGAAATAGGTCTTGTTTGATTGACCGGAAAAGGGGCTGGCAGCGATGTCGGCCCTTTTTTATTTGGAGTCTTCGGCTTCGTCCTGCTTCATGTATTTGAGCATCAAGGGCAAATTGGCCATGGCAAACAATAAGGTCAGCGGCAAAAATCCGAACACCTTGATATTGACCCAAGTGCTTTCATCAAATGAGCGCCAGACAAACTCATTCAGGCCCGCTAGAAACACAAAAAACCCGGCCCATCGCCAAGTCAGTTTGGCCCACACATCGTCGGGCATCTCAAAGGCACCTGCAAACACCGCTTTTAGAAACCACGAACCAACCAAAGCGCCGCCACCCAACGCACTGGCAAACAGCAAATAGATAATGGTCGGCTTCATCTTGATGAAGTCAGGGTTTTTGAAATAGAGGGTGAGACCGCCAAACACCACGATCAGCACCAAGGTGACCAATGGCATGGGCCGAATGCGCCGGGTTTGCAGCCACGAGATCAGCAAGGCGATCGCCGTGGCCACCATGATGACCATGGTGGCGATATAGATATTGTTGTCGGTCAGGCGATAGGTTGCAAAAAAGGCAATCAATGGCCCAAGGTCGAGAAATATCTGACTGTTTTTCATGAATAAGCGCTCCAATTATCCCAATTGCATCAAAATTAACTTGGTTACCGGATCAAACCGGCCATTGAGCCGGCAAAGGCTTCGGCATTGAATATTTCCAGATCGTCCACCGCTTCGCCGATTCCTATGAAATGAATCGGTAGTTGATATTTTTCAGCTACGGCAACCAAAACCCCGCCTTTGGCCGTGCCGTCCAGTTTGGTCATGATCAGTCCGGTAACTCCGGCTCGCTCTGAAAACGCCTGAGTCTGGCTTAATGCGTTTTGGCCGACCGTGGCATCCAGCACCAGTAACACATGATGCGGTGCCTCGGGGTCAAATTTTTTGATCACCCGAACGATCTTGCCCAATTCTTCCATCAGGCCCCGCTTGTTTTGCAAACGCCCGGCAGTGTCCATCAACACCACATCGGTGCCGTCTTTTTTGGCTTGGGCCAAAGCGTCAAAGGCCAACCCCGCCGCATCCGAACCCAAAGGCCGCGACATGATTTTTGCGCCGGTACGTTCCCCCCAAACTTGCAATTGCTCGATAGCCGCCGCGCGAAAAGTGTCCCCGGCCACCAGCAGCGCAGAGCCGCCTTCGGCTTTGATGCGGGCTGATATCTTGCCCAGTGTGGTAGTTTTGCCCGATCCATTGACCCCGACAAACAACACCACTTGCGGCTTGGGCCCGGAAAGGTCCAATGGCTGTTCCAGTGGCGCCATGGTGTCGGCGATCAAGGTGGCTAGCTCTTCGCGCACTACCTGCTCATCGACTTCTTTGTCAAAGCGGTCTTTGGCGATCTGCTCGACAAACCGGGTAGCCAATGGCGTACCCAGGTCGGAAGTGATCAGCAGGTCTTCCAGTTCTTCCAGTGTTTCGGCATCGAGCTTACGCTTGGTAAAGATCGCGCTGACGCCTTGACCCAATTTGGACGAAGATCGGCGTAATCCTTTGGCCATTCGACCAAAGAAGTTTTCTCTTGTTTCTGGAACGGATTCGGAGACCGGTGCTGGCTCTGGCTCTGGCTCAGGTTCAGGTTCAGGTTCAGGTTCAGGTTCAGGTTCAGGTTCAGGTTCAGGTTCAGGTTCAGGTTCAGGTTCAGGTTCAGGTTCAGGTYCAGGTTCAGGTTCAGGTTTAACAACCGAAGGGGTTTCTATGGCCGGTTCGGATTTCGGCTCGGCAATAACTTCAGGCTCAGGTGCTGGCTCTACCGGCAGGTTAAGTTTGGCTTCCAGATCGGCTTCCGGTGTTTGATTGAGCGCAAACATTTTGGTTAAAAAGCTGGGTTTCTTTTCTTCCCCTGCCAGTCCCGCATCCGGTTCAGGCTCGGTCTCCGGTGCAGAAACTTCTTCACTCACGGGCTGTTGTGTCGGCGTTTCAGTTGGTTCTGTCGCAACTTCCTCAAGCTCGGACTCTTTGTCCTTATCCTTTTCCCAAAACCATTTCATTGGGCCAGTTCTCCGGACAGACGTGCGCCATCGTGGGTTTGCAGTTGGACCGATATTATTGCACCGGGGCGTGTGTTTTTGGCGTCTTCGACTTGAACCATACTAAAATCAGCCAAGCGTCCTTGCCCAGATTTTTCCATCAAGACTTCGGCAGTTTTTCCAATATGGGTTTGCAAATGGGCCGCCAGTTGGCTTTGGCCCAATTGTCGTAATTGCGCGGCGCGGGCCGTAATGATTTTGCGGTCCAGTTGCGGCATCCGGGCGGCCGGGGTGCCGGTGCGTGGACTAAACGGAAAAACGTGCAGGAAAGCCAGATTGCATTCCTCGACCAGTGCCAAGGTGTTTTCAAACATGGCATCGGTTTCGGTCGGAAACCCGGCGATCAGATCAGCGCCTAAGGCAATCTCTGGCCGCGCCTCGCGCAATCGGCCACAAAGGGCAATGGCATCCTCGCGGCTATGGCGGCGTTTCATTCGCTTCAGAATCATATTGTCCCCGGCTTGCAGGGACAGGTGCAGATAAGGCGCAATGCGAGGCTCTGTGGTGACGAGCGCAAACAATTCATCATCCATTTCAATGGCATCAATCGACGAAAGCCGAAGGCGCGGCAAAGCTGGCGCGCCGTGCAATATCTGTTTAACCAAGCGGCCCAAGCGCGGGCGGCCCGGTAGATCATCCCCCCACGAAGTCAGATCAACCCCGCTCAAGACAACTTCGCTGACACCCTGTTCGGCCAGATGGGCGATCTGGCGCACCACTTCACCGGCTGGAACCGAACGCGCATTGCCCCGGCCATAGGGGATGATGCAAAACGTACAGCGATGATCGCAGCCGTTTTGCACTTCGACGTAAGTTCTGGCACGGGTTGAAAACGCGTCGATCAAATGTCCGGAGTTTTCGGTGATACTGGCAATATCGTTGACCCGAACCCGCGGGGTTTCCTCGTCAAATGTCCACGATTTCGCTCGCATTTTTTCGGCATTGCCCAGCACAAAATCCAGCTCGTCCATATCTGCAAAGCTGTCCGGATCAATCTGTACAGCGCACCCGGTAGCGACAATCCGGGCATCTGGGTTGTCGCGGCGGGCCAATCGGATGGAACGACGAGCCGAGCGCACGGCTTCATTGGTGACCGCACAGGTGTTGATAATAATCGTCTGGCCGTCATTTGCTTGCTTGGCATGACCCATCATCACCTCGGATTCAAAGGTGTTCAGGCGGCAGCCCTGTGTGATGATTTGCAAGTTTTTGGTCATGGTCTGTTAAGTGGACGCGAAGCGCCTAAAGATCAAGCTGCTACCTGTGTTAAACCAGATCGCCAGTGGGCTGTTTCACTTCTTTTGTTTTCTCTGGCTTGGCTGTTTGCGTTGCGTGGATATGGGCACCATAGCGTTTACGCAATGAGTTGGTTGGGCGTTCGATCAAGTACACCGAGACACAAGCTGCAAAGAAACTACTGACAATGGCCATTGGAATAATGGCGGCTTCCATAGAGAGCGTCTTGGTCCAAAAATCCAGCATCACATAGTGCCACAAATACAATGGGTATGACATGCGTCCCAGCCAAGCCAGTGGACCCCACTCCAACCATTGAATGGCAAACCGTAACGCGGAATAAAAATAGAGATTGCAAATGAGGACCAACAATGCGGCTCCCTGGACCGAGTACCGCGCAATGTTGCGAAACTCAGGATCGCGAACGATCAGCGTCAATATCAGCGCCAAACCAGCTATCATTGTGGGTAACCAGCCAATGAAGAATTTGCGATGTATCAGACGTGGGTACGCATGTAATACCAAGCTGGCCAGACAGCCCCATAAAATGCTGTCCATACGGGCATCTGTCATCACATAGGTATAAACATTGGCATCCATACTGGTCGAAAATACGATCCAGGCTCGCCATAACGGGGCCAACACCACCAAGCCGGTTACGGCCAAGGCGGCGCGGTTCCATTTTCGGCCAAAAGCCACCAGTAATACCGGGAAGAACAGGTAAAAGTGTTCCTCAACAGCCAATGACCAAAGGGGATTCCATGACATGTAGGTTTCGCCAAACCCCTGCGCTTGCAGGGTAAGCAGGACATTCATTCCATAGCCGAGCGCCGCAATCAGCTCATGCCAAGTTGGCCCGCCAAGTCCGAAACTTCCAAACAAGGCGCTGGAAACCAACACCATAAACAGCAAAGCCGGGTACAATCGTATGATCCGGCGAATATAGAACTGCTTCAGCTTAATTTTGCCTTGAGTTTCCGTTTCGGCGATCAGCAAGCGTGTGATCAGAAACCCAGAAATAAAGAAAAATACGGTGACCCCAAAGCCACCCGGTATGATGTGACCCAGTCCGAAATGTGCCATAAGTACAATGATCACGGAGATCGCCCTTAGGCCATCTAGTCCGGGAATATAGCCATATTTAGCGGCAGGTGAGAGCAATTGCTGTGTCATACCGGGAAAGGTCAGCAATTTTAGTGCCGGACAGGGCTTCCCGAAAACTGTGCAATAGCAATGTGAAGAGAAGAGTTCGGTTTAATCAAACATTAAACCGGAACAACATCACGTCACCGTTGGCAACCACGTAGGTTTTGCCTTCGGCGCGCATTTTTCCGGCGTCTCTGGCCCCTTGGTCGCCGTGATAGGTGATAAAATCATCATAAGCGATGGTTTCGGCCCGGATAAAGCCTTTTTCAAAATCCCCATGGATCACCCCGGCCGCTTTGGGGGCGGTATCGCCCACATGGATGGTCCACGCGCGGGCTTCTTTGGGGCCGGTGGTGAAATAGGTTTGTAAACCCAGAAGCGCATAGCCTGAATGGATCAGGCGGTTCAGGCCTGGCTCGGTTAGCTCCAAATCGGCCAGATACTCATCGCGCTCGTCGGCCTCTAATAAGGCCAGTTCGGCTTCGATCTGGGCCGAGATGACCACAGCTTGCGCGTCTTCTTTGGCGGCGTGAGCCAATACGGTTTGCGAAAAAGCATTGCCGGTGGCGGCGCTTTGCTCGTCCACATTACAGACGTAAAGCACGGGTTTAGAGGTCAGCAATTGCAAGCCCTGCCAAGCTTTTTGATCGTCATCGGAGATGGTGGCATAGCGGGCTGGTTTGCCGTCATTCAGTTGTTCCAATGCCAGCTCAATCAAGATAATCGCCGCTTTGCTTTCTTTGTCGCCAGAACGAGCTTTTTTCTCGTGGCCGGATTTTCGTTTTTCCAGACTTTCCAGATCAGCTAGCATTAATTCGGTTTCGACCACTTCCAGATCAGCCAAGGGATCGATCTTGCCAGTAACGTGGGTGATGTCGTCATCCTCGAAACAACGCAACACGTAAATGACCGCATCCACTTCGCGAATGGTGGCCAGAAACTGGTTGCCCAATCCCTCGCCCTTGGACGCGCCTTCGACCAGTCCGGCAATGTCGACAAAATTCATCTTGGCTGGGATGATTTCTTTCGAGCCAGCGATCTTGGCCAGTTTGAACAGGCGCGGTTCCGGCACGGCCACTTCGCCCACATTGGGTTCAATGGTGCAAAACGGATAATTGGCCGCTTGGGCGTTGGCGGTTTGGGTCAGGGCGTTAAAAAGCGTTGATTTACCTACATTGGGCAGGCCAACAATGCCGCATTTGAATCCCATAATTCTCAGTCCTTATTTCTTTGGATTTATTCGGGTGGAGCCGGGGCAAGGTGAGTTACTCGGGTTTGAAAGCCATCTATTTTTTGTGTCATCAATAATGAAAATGCCCGCGCAATCGCATCGGTCAGCGGTTCAAGCCATTGTCGGTCGGATTTGGAAAAATCTCTCAGGACATACGGCGTAACTTTGTTCCTATCACCGGGATGGCCAATGCCAATCCGCATGCGCCAAAAATCGGGGCCGAGGGTTGAGGTAACTGACTTGATCCCGTTATTGCCAGCCGATCCGCCGCCCAGTTTGATCCGGAATTTTCCGGGAGCCAGCGCTAGTTCGTCATGAATGACACAAACTTGCTCTGGTTTCAGTTTGTGAAAATCAAGCGCCGCCCGGACAGATCGGCCGCTTTCATTATAAAATGCCGAGGGCTTGAGCAGCAAAACCTTAGTGCGGCCTTGGTCGGTTTCCACGAAAATTTCAGCGGCTTGTCCGGAAAACTTTGAGCGCCAACTTACCGGGCCATAACTTCGTGCCAGTTCATCAATCACCATAAAGCCAACATTATGCCGATTACCGGCATATTTGGCTTCTGGATTGCCAAGGCCAACAATCAACCACATGGGAGCCTCCTTGCGCCTTGCCAACCGGCCAAGAAGCGAAAACGGAAACAGACGAATGGGAACGGTACGCCCCTTCAGTCTTCTTTCGGTGTGTCGCCGTCTTCACCAGCAGTTTCAGCAGCTTCTGCGGCTGCGGCTTCTGCGGCTGCGGCTTCTACGGCTTCTTCGGCTTCAACCACGGCGGCTCTGGAGCCGGTAATGGTGGCGATGGTAAAGTCGCGATCGGTAATGGCCGAAGTAACGCCATCTGGCAGTTTCACTTCGGAAATATGTACCGAATCACCAATATCAAACCCGGTCAGGTCAATTTCGATGGACGATGGAATTTTGCCAGCTGGAGACATCAGCGCAATATCGTGACGAACCACGTTCAAGGCACCACCTTTTTTCAGGCCCGGTGCCTCTTCGTGGTTGATAAAGAGTACGGAAACGTCGACCTCAATGATCTGGTCTTTGTCAACCCGGTACAGATCAACATGCAACGCCCGGTCATTGACCGGGTGAAACTGTATATCGCGGGTGATGACTAATTGCTTGTCACCTTTGTGGTCAATGGTGATGGTATTATTGATAAATCCACCAGACATGATGGCGTTGTGCACATCATTGGCCGACAGTGAAATGGCTACATTGTCCAGATCGCCACCGTACAAAATACCAGGAACCCGACCATCACGCCGACCGGCGCGGGCATTCCCGGTACCGGTGTTTTCGCGAATTTCTACCTTCAGACAAATATCAGCCATGTGCGTCGAGCCTCTTCTATTTCTTGATCATATTTGGCTGCTCACACAGCCTCGCGCTCGCTTACGGCAGCGCAGACAAATTCGAGCGCGGTCTATAGGTGAAGATTGAAAAGGATGCAAGCGTCAAATGCGGGGGTGGGGCAAGCTTGTTGATAGAACTTTCAATGTTACCCGTATTGGGTCACCCGAATGAATCAGGTGATGACAAGTGGGTCAGGCTATGGCTGACGTAAAAGCCCGAAATCCCTCTATCTGTGTCATTGCCCGACTTGTCCGGGTAATCCAGAAACCCTGTGAACAGGAAGAGCGTGTACAAGCGAAGATACCGCCCAACGTGCTAGTCAAACAAAACCGATACGCTTTCTTCGTTGGCGATGCGGCGGATGGCTTTGGAGAGCAGGGGGGCGACGCACAATTGACGGATATTGGGCGCATCTAGCACTTTTTGTGGTTGTTCGATTGAGTTGGTGATGACCAGTTCTTTGAGCTGTGATTTGGCGATTCGCTCCGCTGCGCCATTGGACAGCACACCGTGTGAACAATAGGCGGCCACTTCTGTTGCGCCTTCGGCCAACAGGGCTTCTGCTGCGCCGACCAACGTGCCGCCACTATCAACGATATCATCAATCAGGATACATTTACGGCCCTTCACATCGCCAATAATGTTCATGACCTTGCTCTCGCCCGGTTTGGGGCGGCGTTTGTCGACGATGGCAATATCAGCCCCCAGACGCATGGCAATGCCCCGGGTCCGAACTACACCGCCAACGTCCGGCGAGATCAGCATCAAATCCTTGGTGCCATAGTTTTTGCGGATGTCTTCGCGAATAACCGGCCCGGCAAACAGATTGTCTACGGGGATGTCAAAAAAACCCTGAATTTGTCCGGCGTGCAAATCCATGGTTAGCACGCGATCAGCCCCGGCCGTGGTGATCATATTGGCCACCAGCTTGGCCGAGATCGGCGTGCGGCCTTCGGATTTACGATCCTGACGGGCATAGCCGAAATACGGAATGACCGCAGTGATTCGCTTGGCACTGGCGCGGCGCACCGCGTCGATACAGATCAGCAATTCCATCAAATGGTCATTGGCCGGAAAACTGGTTGACTGGACGATAAAAATGTCCTTGCCACGCACATTTTCATCAATACTGACGAATATCTCTTTGTCTGCGAAGCGTTTGACGTTGGCATTAGACAGCGGGAAATCAAGTTCTTTGGTGATTTGCTCAGCTAAAGAGCGGTTCGAGTTACCAGACAAAACCTTCATCGTGCGTCTCCGGTTCGGGGCTTTAAGACCTGCTCGTGGTTCCTATCACCGTGGCAATCACGGTCAACGGAAATGTCAGCCATTGCGTAAACAAATTGCACTGACATTTCGTCCATAACCCGATTCGCCAGCTTTGGCCGCCCGTCGATAGCTATAAAACCCATTTTTCTGATCAAAGGTATCAATGGCGGTTTGTTGACAGGCAAATATCCCGGCGGATCGCAACTGCGCTTCGCAAAATCCGGGCAAATCAAAATGTGATTTTTGCCCTTCGGTTCGAGAAAAAAAGCCAGCATGTTCAAGGTCAGCGTCGACAAAATCGTCCATGAAGTCCAATCCAACTTCATAGCTGGGTTGTAAAATGCAAGGACCGATACTGCCGACAATCATCTCTCGGCTCGCGCCCAAAAAAGTCATGTGCAGCACGGTTTGTTCCAATATGCCAGCCAATGCCCCGCGCCACCCGGCGTGTGCCGCCCCGATCACACCGGCGCGAATATCAACCAACAAAACCGGCGCGCAATCTGCGGTTTTTAGAACCAAGGTTAAACCGGCCCGGTCGGTTACCATGGCATCGGCTTCGGGTTGTTTGACGGTCCATTGGGCGCCGACCATTCTGACTTTGGCCGAATGCACCTGATCCACCCCTACCATATCGGTTCGTTTAACCTGCATATCGGCTGCAATCTGATCGAGCTGCTGCTCAAACGACATATCTTGTGCGGATTTGGACTTTGGCATGCCGTAAAAGCGATGGGTCAATCCATCCTGATCCTTCAGCAAGGAGGATTGAGAGATATGAAGGTTGCCCCGCATCAAAATCCAGCCGGTTTTGGCAAGGTATCGGAATAAATTGCCATAAATTTGAACAAGGTTCCCATTTCATCCGGATCGGACAGACGATGAATTTGCCGGGCGATTTTGGCTCGTTGATCTGGATGGCGGGTGCAGAGGTCAGCCGCCCGTTGCATCAAGCCCATGTTTTGCAACCACTCAGCCTGCGTGACCGGCCCGGCCACCGCCAGACCTCGGGCTTTTGCCGCACGGGCCAGTTCAGCAAAATCAACCCGGCTGGTCAGATCCACCTGACCCGGTCTTTGTAATGGATCGACTTTTTGGTGGGCCGAGATGGCTTGTAGCGTATCGCCCGGTTCACTGATCGCCGGGCCATAATCAATGAACAAAGCCAATACTGGATCGCGTTGGCTGCGCTCGGACAACACGTCCAGCAAGCCCTGAACTGCCGGGCGAATTTCAACCAGTGCGTTGTCGGATGCTTCGCGTAAATTTGGCGGGATCGAGGCCAGATCCAGCTCGGCCAAGGGGGTTTGCCCCAAGACGTATTGAAAATTTTGAAGTTCGTTGCAGGCAACATACCGCTCAAACCATTGGCCTTGGCGCGATACAAATTGTCGAACCGGCAGGCAATCCAGAAACTCATTGGCTACCAGAATGAGCGGGCCTAATCCGGTGTCTCCCAGATCATCAGCCCAGCGCAAGGGGGGGGCAAAGGCTTGCAGCGTCTTGGCTTGCACCGCGACCAAGGCGGCGCTGGCTTCGATCAAGTGTATTTGTAAGGCTCTCGATAATGCGGGTGAAGCCCGGGCGGCGCGCAAAATATCGCTCATCATGGTGCCTTTGCCCGGTCCCGGCTCGGCCAGATGTAGGGTGGCTGGCTGGCCCATTTCGGCCCAGCCATTGGCCACCCAAACTCCGATCAGTTCGCCAAATATCTGGCTTACTTCCGGGGCGGTGATGAAATCAGCCCCGGCCCCGATAGGGTCGCGGGTTGGATAATATCCGTCCTTGGGATCGAGCAGGCATAAATTCATATAGCTGGCGACAGAGATAGGTCCGTCGCGCTTGATTTGCTGTTGCAGACGTTGCGCCAAACTCATGGGTTTCGCCCAGTTATGCTTTTTTTACAGAAGAGCTACGCAAGGCCAGCCCGATCAGGATCAAACCGATGATCCACATGGGTGCGGAATAGACCATGCCCCGGGTAAAGCCGAAAATTAGTTCGGCGTCCGGCTCGCGCACATTCTCAACCAAGGTACGAAACAGGCCATAGCCGGTCAGGAAAATTCCGGTGGTCAGGCCCGGACGAGCCAGTGACCGGAAGTAATGGGTGGCTACACGCAAGATCAACCACAAAACCAAGCCTTCTAAAAAGGCTTCGTATAGTGGGCTGGGGTGGCGCAAAACGGCCCCGCCGCTGGGATCGCATGGAAAGCTCATGGCCAGTGGACCATCCCATGGGCGGCCATATAACTCGCCATTGATCAAATTGGCCAAGCGGACCAGCCCAAGGCCAATTGGCGCGACCGGCGCAATGGCATCGGCCAAACGCATCAAAGGTATCTTTGATTTGAAGGCCACATAGATCACAGCCAATGAAACGCCGACCATGCCACCGTGAAACGACATGCCGCCATCCCAAGTGCGAAGCACCGACAGTGGCGTGGCGAACATAGCCGGATCGTACAATACGACATAGCCCAATCGCCCGCCTAAGATCACCCCGAGCGTGGCCCAGAATAGCATGTCTTCGGTCACTGACGGGGCAATGGGCGAAGTTTTCTTTTCCCCGGTTGTTCCCCACAGGGCATGGTTTTTGATCAACCGGTGGAAATACATCGCACCAAAGATCAAGCCGAACAAATAACCCAATGAGTACCAACGCAACGAAATCGGTCCCCAAATATGAAAGATCACCGGATCAAAGCCGGGAACAGGTGAACAACTAGCTGCGGCAAGTTGGCCCGCTTGCAGGACAGAGAGAATTATCATTGTTATTCCATTGCGAAATTCAGGGGCATCGCCCATATTGTATCGGGTAAAGCAAGCTTGTGGAATATTTCATGCAAACGAAAAACCCTATTTTTGACGATATTGCCGAGATGATGACTGGCGCGGCTGGCGCTATGGCCAGTGCCGGTGAAGAAATGCGCTCGGTGATTCGATCAAGAGCCGACCGGATGGTCATGGATATGGATCTGGTTAGCCGCGAAGAATTTGATCTGGTCAAAGAGATGGCGGCGCGGGCTTTGAGCGAAAACGAGAAATTACGCGAAGAAATTACCACTATGAAAAAAGCCACAACCAGCACGTCGAAACGAAAAAAACCAACGGCTCCTGGTCCCCGTAAAACCAGTGGTGTCAAATAGACACACTCTTTTTTGTTTCACCATTTGCACAACATTTTTGATTGGATAGCTGATCCGAACCGGGTCAGTCTGTCTCTCATAGTCCCTGTTTTAACGGGTACTGAACCTGGAGCCAAAATTGGAAATTGATCTAGAAACCTCTTCAACCTGGGAAGATCCGCTTGATGAAGTGGAGCAATTTCTGTCTGAAGAGCAAATTCCATTTGAACGCCCCAGTGAAACGGAGATTCAATTCTCGGTGACCGGAACCTGGTGCGAATATCCAATGTGGTTTCGTTGGTTGGCTGGACCGGCTTTGTTGCAGGTTGGCTTGGGCATCGATACCCGGGTTCCAGAAAACCGGCGCTCCGATGTGGCTGATCTGGTTGTGCAGATCAATGAACGGTTGTTGGTCGGTCATTTTGATATGTGGTCCGGGGATCGGACATTGGTGTTTCGGCACGGACAATTGTTTGAAGCCGGGCAGGCGATCCGTGAACCATTGATTCGAAAAATGAGCGCCGCAGCAACCGAAGCGGCTGAATATCTGGTGCCCGCATTGAATTTTCTGCTGTGGAGCGACAAAACGGTTAATCAGGCTGTGGAAGCCGCCATGTTCGATACGGTTGGAGAAGCCTAGATGTTGCGAAAACCTCGTACCGCATTGATCGGTGCTGGCCGGATGGGTAGTGCCATGCTGCGCGGTTGGGCCGCTGCGGCTGGCTTTGCGCCGGATGGCTCGATCATGGTGATTGATCCACACTTACGTGACTCCGTCACGGAATTGGTCGTAAACCACAAGGGAAGAGTGGCCAATGCGGCAAATCAGGAAATGTTTTCAAAGCTGGAAACTCTTATTTTGGCGGTAAAGCCGCAAAGATTTGAAGAAACCGCCAAAACGTTGGCCCCACTTTTGCCCAAAGACGTCCTCATCCTGTCGGTAATTGCCGGTATATCCTTAAACCGACTTGAAAATAGTTTTGGCCCTGGCCCCCATGTGCGAGCGATGCCTAACACGGCGGCTGAAATCGGCCAATCAATCAGTGTGCTTTGTCCAAACGACAAGGTAAGTCCGGATGCGTTGCAGCGAGCTGAGCAAATACTGGCCGCAATCGGGCAGGTCGAAACTATTGACGATGAGCGCTTGATGGATGTGGTAACCGCAGTGTCTGGCTCTGGTCCGGCCTATTTCTTTTTGTTGGCTGAAGCCTTGGCCGCAGCCGGGCAATCTGAAGGCTTACCCGAAGAACTAGCTGCCAAATTGGCCAGTCAAACCATGATCGGGGCCGGAGCCTTGTTGCAAAGCCGGGGGCAGTCGCCGCGAGAATTGCGCGGGGAAGTTACTTCGCCGGGCGGGACCACAGCGGCAGCTTTGGATGTCATGATTGGCAATGGGGCATTTGCCGAGATTATGCGAAATGCGATTTCGGCAGCGGCGCGCCGTAGTATCAAATTGCGAAATTCCGACTAGTTCAAAGCCGATAGACCGGCAGGACCAAATCGACCCGCAAGCCACCATGATCGGAATTCGACAATTGCACATCACCGCCATGGGTTCGCGCTGCGTCACGGGCAATGGCCAGCCCCAAGCCTACCCCTTCGGTATTTAGGTTACGCGCCTCGTCCAACCGGTTAAACGGTCGAAAGGCGTCTTCGCGCGATGCAAGGGGGATGCCCGGCCCGTCGTCCTCGACGGATATTACAATTTGTTCACCGGAAATTTGGGCAGAAACCCAAACCGTTTCGGCATAGCGCACGGCGTTTTCCATCAAATTGCTCAGGCCGCGCTCGATACTTTGAGCACGCACCATTACGGGCAAGCTGTCCGCAATATCCAACTCGGCTAATCGGTCCTTGGGGATGGATTTTGCGGCCAGAGCCGGAATTATTTGGGCCAGATCCAGCTCAACTGGATTTGTTTGTGCTTCGCCGCGTGCAAAATCGAGATAGCCTTCGAGCATTTGTTGCATATGTCCTAGGTCTTCGCGGGCTGCATTTAGCTCGGGCGTGTCTTCCATCATGGCAAATTGTAATTTGAGACGGGTCAAGGGCGTGCGTAAATCATGGCTGACCCCGGCCAGCATTTCAGTGCGCTGGTATACAAAGCGCGAAATGCGTTCCTGCATTTGAATAAATGCTTCGGAGGCACGGCGAATTTCCAGTGCGCCAGAGGGTTGGAAGTCTGGGCTTTCCTGTCCTCGCCCCAATCGTTCGGCTACTTCGACCAGTTTTTGAATGGGCCGCAATTGCACCCGGGTAAAAACCACCGCCACTCCGGTCAGCAACAAAGTAGCCCCGACCAGCCAACCCACAAATATATTGCCGGTGGTGGCATAGACCTTGTCGCGGGGCGCAATGAACCGCAACACGCCATCTTCCATCTGCACCTGAATATCAATATAGGCCGGATACCGATTGGTATCGAACCAAAATGGCTGCGAGATTTTGGAAGACATCGCCCGGCGCAAGGTGCGGTCCAGCGGCGAATTGAACGAGGCATGGGTCGAGGTTGGCAATATCTCGTCAGGTTGCAGCGCCACGCTCAAGTTCATTTTCTCAATGGCCAGAGCGGTAACCTGATCCCGGTGATCCAGATCGGTGTCTTGTTGGTATAGTTCCAGCACCACGGCGATATCGCCAACCACCCCTTCGGACAGGGACGTACTGACCGATTGCCAATGGCGATCGAAAAAGGTGTAGACCACGGCGATCTGCATGATGACGACCGGCAATACAAAAATCAGCATGGATCGCCCGAATAGGGTTTTCGGTACAAAATCACTTAAGGGGGGGAGCCGGTTTCGAAGCTTTTTCCACAAGGGTGCGGTCATGATGATTGATCTTGATCACCGGCAAATTCCGGCCGGGCCAGCAATCGGTATCCGGCACCACGAACGGTTTGCAAATATCTTGGGTTTTTGGGGTCGGTTTCAATTTTTCGGCGCAACCGGGCCATTTGAACATCGACCGATCTTTCGGCGGCGTCTGTGTCTCTGGACAGGTCGAGCCGTGAAACCGGCTCGCCCGGCGTTTTGGCTAAGGCTCGCAATAAATTAGCTTCGCTATCGGTCAGGGAAATGCGGCCATCCGCACCTTGCAAGCCGCCGGTCGCCGGGTTGAATTTCCAGTCGCCAAATACCAACAAAGCCCCATCCAGATCAACCCGGTGCGCCCGGCGTAAAATGGCCAGAATTCGCAAAACCAATTCTTCAGGTTCAAACGGTTTAGGCAGATAATCATCAGCACCAACCCGTAACCCGTCAATGCGCTCGTTGGCATCGCCTTTTGCAGTCAATAACAAGATCGGCAAATTGCTGTTTTCGCGCAGGCTCTGGGTAAATTCCAATCCGGTTTCGCCTGGCATCATGATGTCCAGCACCAGCAAATCAAAACTCAAAGTCTTCATCAATTTTCGGGCCTTTGCCGCATTGGATGCGGTGGAAACCCGAAAGCCTTCCCTGCCCAAATATTTTTTGAGAAGGCTTCGAATGCGATCATCGTCGTCGATGACCAGTAAATGGACTTCAGGGTCTGGTTCTCTGCTCATGAGGTGCGGCCTGTCTTGACAGTTCAGAATTGGCGAACCAAAACGGACGCCGGAATAAATCTATCAAATCAGGCCGCCCTTGCAAAGTGCGAGCGAGCCAAAGCTATTGAAAAGTGTGAATGTGATGAGTGCCAAATCCAAGCCCTTTGTTCAAACCAGTGGTGATATCTGGCTCAACGGCCAATTTGTCGAAGTGGAAAAAACCTCAATCCCGATCCTGACCCATGGTCTGCATTATGGTTCGGCGGTTTTTGAGGGCGAGCGCGCCTATGGCGGCACCATATTCAAATCGGCTGAACATACCCGGCGGTTGATGAATTCCTGCAATCTGCTGGGCTTTGATTTGCCAGTTAATTTTGAAACGTTTGAACAGGCTAAGCGCGAAACTCTGTCCCGTTCAGGAATGCAAGAGGCCTATGTGCGGGCCATTGTCTGGAAAGGTTCCGGCGGCCTTGGCGTGGGAACCGGCGACAATCAGGTCAATGCAGCCATCGCCATGTGGCAGATGGACCCGTATTTTAAGCCGACATCGGGCGGGCTTCGTTTGGATATTTCCGACTGGCGGCGTCCGCCGCCGGATTGTGCGCCGGTTAAGGCCAAGGCGGCGGGGCTGTATGCCATTTGCACCATGTCGAAAGACAAGGCAGCGCAACGCGGTTTTGATGATGCCTTGATGTATGATTATGAGGGGCGGGTGGCGGAATGCACCGGGGCACATATTTTCTTTTGCCGTGATGGTGCGCTGTTTACCCCGAAAGCTGACTGGATGATTGACGGGATCACTCGGGCCAGTGTGCTTGAAATCGCTGCAAAGCGTGGGATTTCAGTGACCGAAAAAACCATCATGCCAGATGAGATGAGCACCTATAATGAGTGTTTTATTGTCGGTTCTGCGGTTGAAGTGGTGCCGGTTGGCGAGATCAAAGGCCAAATATTTACCCCGGGCAAAATCACTCAACAGATCGTTGGTGACTACAACAAAATGAAATACGGCCGCCCAATTTAGAGGCGACCGTATTGTCAGAACTTGGATTTTTTGGGGGTGGGTTATGCCGCCCGGATGGTGCTCAGGAACTCTTGCACTTTTTCGGTCAGTATTTCTGATTGCTTGCCAATTTCCACAGAAGACTCAACCAGTGAAGCCGAAGCTGCGCCAGTCTCGTTGGCCCCTTCCAAAACGGCCACAATGTTGCGCGATACGTCCTGAGTGCCTTCGGCGGCTTCATGGGTATTACGGGCAATTTCCTGGGTCGCAGCAGATTGTTCTTCAACCGCTGCGTTAATAGCCACGGAAACCTCGTTCATTTCGTCGATAGTTGACTGAATTGCACTGATGGCTTCAACCGATTTTTCGGTAATACCCTGCATTTCAGTGATCTGACGGGCAATGTCTTCGGTCGCTTTGGCTGTCTGGGTGGCCAGTGATTTGACTTCGGAAGCCACCACGGCAAACCCGCGTCCAGCCTCGCCAGCCCGGGCTGACTCGATGGTGGCATTTAGGGCCAGCAGATTGGTTTGTTCAGCAATATCAGAGATCATATTGACCACTTCGCCAATTTTCTCGGCGGCTTTGGCCAGCGATTCAATGGTGTCGCTGGTGTCTTTGGCCCGCTCTACGGCGCGTGCGGCGATATTGGTTGAGTGTGATACCTGTTCGGCGATCTCGGAAACAGACTTGCCCATTTCCTCGGTACTGGCTGCAACCACGGATACATTCGCGGTGGCTTCTTCGGCAGCGGCAGAAACTGTGGTGGACCGATGCGAGGTTTGTTCGGCAGTGATCGACATGGCTTTGGCGGTGCTTTCCAGCTCGCTGGCTGCTGCGCCTACGGCTTCAACGGAACCCATCACGGTTTTTTCAAAATTATCGGCCAATTCAGCCATTTCTTTGTGCTTGGCGATTTTAATTTCTTCCAGATAGATCGAAATGGCTAGGTCCATATCCAGATTGGCCGCTTTGTTGACGGCAATCAAATAGCTGATTTGCTTGTCGATATTTTTAGCGCCGCCAAATCCTTTGGCTGAAAACTCCTTGGCAATAAAGCTAAACAATTCTGAGGTAATAAAAGTGTACCCGGCAATGTACCAACGGGGCTCCAGCCCCAATACGGCATGGATTTTGCCAATGATTCTCACCCCTTGGTAATATTCATCATCAAATCGACCGGTGGCAATCCGCATCCAATGTTGGAATTGTTTGTTACTCGCGCCGGTCATTTGGGCATCGCCGGAGAAAAACCGGGATACTTGTGGCCATTGACGAATATGATCATAAAAGTCATCGAGAATGCCCGGCAAATGCTGTTCTATAAATGGCCTGAAATCAGCCAGAGCATCACGGGTTTCTTGATCAATCCGCATAAAGCGCAAGCGGTCGTCCAGATTGCTTTCATCGGCCATTTTGTTTTCCTTTATGTCATGTCTCTTGGAATTCGGCCAAGATTGCTGATTCCATATCACATATTCTCTGGGCTGCTTTGGGTTACCAAAGTGTTAGGGGCGCAATAAATACGTGCAAAAAAATGAAATTCACGCTTAAGGGGAGTGTTGGTGCAAACTATTTTATGGCGCGAAAGCCGAAAATATAATCAAACAACGAATATATCGTCATGAGAACGGCGGCTCCAACCAGAGCAAACTCCCAAGTCCCGCCCATACCTAAGGCAAACAAAACCAACACGGCGATCTGGGCTACGCCTTGCACCACGGCTTTGATCTTGCCGGACCACCTGGCCCCGACACTGACCCCGCGACTGGCCGCATTGATCCGCACATAGGACACAATGATATCGCGAAAGGCAAAGGGTAAAATCATCCAGAGCGGTATCCACCCAGCGGCGGCAAAGCCCAAAAACACGGTAAGACGATACAGGCTGTCACACAACGGATCAAGCGCCGCGCCCAGTTCGGAACTCATGTTAAATTTGCGGGCCAAAAACCCGTCGGCCAGATCGGTAAGCTCACCAATCACCGCTAAAATCACCAAAGTCCACGCCCAAGCGGCCGGGCCGGTGGACAGCATCCAGAACATGGCCAGACCCAGAACCACCCGCGATACGGTTAGTATGTTGGGCAGCGTAACGATTTTATCTGGATTGCTCATGACACCTGCTTTTTGCTTTGAAGGACCTGCTTGGCCACTTCCATAAACCCGTCGGCCCCGTCTCCATCGGTGACAAACCCCGGCAGGTCGGATTTAGGCATATCGTACTGGCGCACGCTCTTCATGCCAACCGACAGAAAAAACCGCCGAAACATTGGCGCGTCATTCGGTGAGTCGCCGGTATAAATCGTTTTGGTGAGGATATCATCGACGCTCAATTTGTATTCAGCCGCCAACAGGCGCTCGAACATGGAGAGTTTGTCGTAACTACCGATCCAAGCGTTGACGTGAATGGAGCTGACCTTGGCAGTGGCGCCCATTTGCTCAAAACGGCTCCTGATCTGCTCGGCGACCGTTAGGGGTAAAGCCTTCACATCTTCGGCAAAATCCACCGCCACGTCCGTGGCGCGCCATGGATTGTCCTCGGCCAAGGCGGTGCCGGGAAATTCGCCAACGATCTGTTCGGCCATGATTTGTAGCTTTGCTAAATTCGCGGTGCGAGTTTCGGCCTGATCGATCCACACCCGTTTAATTTGGCCATTTTCCGGCTTGAAATAAAACGAACCATTTTCGCCAACCACCGCATCAATTGGCCAGAACCGGGCGATCATATCGCACCACCCAGCCGGGCGGCCGGTGATCAAAATGACCTTAATGCCTATGGCGCGCATAGTTTCCAGCGCCGTATAAACGGCGGCTGGTAACACACCACCCAAGGTCAGAGTGTCGTCAATGTCGGAAACCAGAAACGACAAATTGGCCATTTCTCGGGCCGGAAACTCATCAAACGGGTTCATGGTTTTCCGCTTTGCCTATTGTTCATGGAACCAGTCATAGATTGTTCGGGCCATTTGCCCGGACAATCCTTTTACGGCTTCCAGATCAGCAAGGGAAGCGCCAGCCGCCTGTTTGGCCGACCCAAAATGTGCCAGAATAGCTTTTTTGCGGGTTGGACCGACCCCCGGCACATCATCCAGCAGGCTACGGATCAAGGCGCCGGCTCGTTTGCGGCGGTGAACCCCGATGGCATAGCGGTGTGCTTCGTCGCGCAATTGCTGCAAATAATACAGCACCGTGTCATTGTGCGGCAGACGAAACGGTTTCTTGCCGGGCACAAAGAACTGTTCGCGGCCCGCATCGCGGTCCCGCCCCTTGGCAATGCCGACCAGTTTAATCTGGCCTTTTAACCCCAATGCCTCGACCACTTTTAACGCTGCTGACAATTGTCCGGCTCCGCCGTCAATCAACACCAGATCAGGGATGTCGGCTTCCCCGGCTTCGATCTCTTTGGCCAGTCGGGCAAAGCGCCGGGTCAGCACTTCTTGCATCATGCCAAAATCATCGCCGGGATTGATGTCCTTGTTCTTGATGTTGAATTTGCGGTATTTGGATTTTTCGAACCCTTCCGGCCCGGCCACAATCATGCCGCCAATCGCATGGCTGCCCGATATGTGGGAATTGTCATAGGTTTCGATCCGGTTTGGCATGTGCGCCAGTCCGAATATTTCCTGTACGCCCTTGAGCTGTCTTGTCCGGCTGGCGCTGGCTGCCAAATGGCGTTGCAAAGCATTTTTGGCATTGGTGCAGGCATTTTGGACCAGCTTGGCTTTTTCGCCTTGTTTGGGCCGGACAATTCGCACATTGCGCCCGGCCCGGACTGAAAGCGCCTCCGAGAGCAGGGCATTGCCCGGCACGTCCACATTGATCAAAATGAGGCCGGGCGGGGTTTTGTTTTCGTAAAACTGTCCCAAAAAGGCTTCCAGCACTTCTTCTGCTGTGGCCTCCGTATCATGACGCGGAAAGAAGGCGCGCTCGCCCCAATTTTGCCCGGCCCGAAAGAAAAACACCCGGACACAACTGGCTCCGCCCTGCATTTCGACCGCGATGATATCGGCCTCCGACACATGTGAGGGATTGACCATTTGATTGGCGGTAATGGTGGCTAGTGCCCGAATTCGGTCGCGCAAATCCCCGGCCCGTTCATAGTCCTGCATTTCGGCGGCTTGGCTCATCTGGCTGTTAAGCTGCTCGTTCAAGGTCGAAGATTTGCCGCGCAAGAATTGCGAGGCCTGATCGACCAGCTCGTTATAATCTTCGGGCAAGATCTCGCCGGTACACGGACCGGCGCAACGTTTGATTTGAAATTGCATACAAGGACGAGTGCGGCTTTCAAACATCGCATCGGTGCAATTGCGTAGCAAAAAGGCTTTTTGCAGGGTGTCCAATGTGCGGTGTACGGAGGCGGCGCTGGCAAACGGGCCGAAATACTCGCCTTGTTTTTTACGCCGCCCTCGGTGTTTGAGTATCTGCGGGGCTGAATGGTCTGTGCGGATCAGGATATGCAAAAACGATTTATCATCGCGCAGCAGGATATTATAACGCGGTTTGAGGCGTTTGATCAGATTGCTTTCGAGCAATAACGCCTCGGTTTCGGTCTCGGTCAGGATAAATTCCATCGCAGCAGTGGCGCTGATCACCCGCTGAATACGCCGGGGATGGCCGGTCAATTTGGTATAGGCATTTACCCGTTTGCGAAGCGCCTTGGCCTTGCCGACATAGAGCAAATTGCCAGCCGAATCGAGCATCCGATACACCCCCGGCGTGGCCGGTAATTGGCGCACATGATCCTTGATCAGATCCGTGCCGATTTTGGCATTTGATTCCATACGCCCAAAGTAAGGCGTGCAGGCAGCGAAGTCATTAGTGACGATTAGTGATCTCTCAAACCACTATCACGACACCCCAAGATGAGGCGGCTCAAACAATACCGGTCCCCGGACCCAGAGCCGGGGTCCAGACCTGCTGATGCAAACGATACCCAAGAAAAACTGGACCCCGGATCAAGTCCGGGGACCGGAACAGGCGACAGGACAAGACAAGACAGGACGGGCACAGCACACGCCTTTATCCACCAACCGGCCTCCCCTCCGGCTTGACCAGAGGGTCCAGACACGGCGTGCAGGGAATCCCGGCTGCCGATGCTTCGAGACCGCTACGCGGCACCTCAGCATGAGGTGAATGGTGTGGTTCCGTCCGTTTCAAAAAGCACCTCATGCTGAGGTGCGAGGCAGCGCCGAGTCTCGAAGCATCGGCATCAAGACGCACTCCACAACCCCCTCGCCCGAATCAGCCTATCCTCGCTCTTGAAAGGCCAATTATGTCCCAACGCCAACTGACCGCCCAACAAAAATCCATCAACGATGACCCCGCCTATTGGGATCATTTTGATGCATGGTGGGCTCAGGATTTTTCGTGGGAAGGACTGGTAAAGCATAAGATTGAGAGGCACCCGGATGGTCATACCTTGCAGGATTATTGGCGGGATGAAGAACGTAGTTTGATTGACTTCGCGGGAAAGAAATGGACCCGCTTTCATTTGCCGCCTCAGGATCTGAGTGGAACTAAAAGCCAGAAATGGGGAAACGTGAACTGGAGTTCCAAACCATGGTTGAGTTGGCAAAATATGATTCTTGAAAAATTGAAAATTGCAAAAGAATTCATAAACCCTGGTTGGGACGAACGTGCCCAGTTGCGTGGAGTATGCTTTCCAAATGGTTTTGATCTTTCTAGGAACTCGACTCAAGACAAACTCAGTAGCAAAAAAAAGGAACAGACAATTCACATAAATGCAGATTATGCATTTTTTGGCAATAGGGCTTCGTTTGAGCATGTCCATTTTGGACCAATGGCTAGTTTTGGGTACTCTTATTTCGGAAATAACACCCGATTCAATTATGTGCATTTTGACCGGGAAGTTAGATTTCAACATACTAGTTTTGGTTTCGACACTGAGTTCGCACATGCCCAATTTGATGATTGGGCAAGTTTTACCAATTCTCGGTTTGATGCGTGGTTGGGTTTTAGCAATTGCCAATTTGGTGTAGGAACCTCCTTCGGAGGCGCAATTTTTAGGCAAAAAACTTCTGGCACACTTCTTTTTGCACAGGCGGTAGATTTTACTGATACAAGATTTGGGGCAAAGCTTGATTTTAGCGGGGCCAATTTCGATGGCGTTGCCATGTTCGCCAATTGCCAATTCCATCCTGACAGCACGTTTAATGATTGTACGTTTGCTTTGCCACCAAATGGTATGAATGCCGCCGATTACCAATCCGCGTTTCGCATTTTACGGCAACACATGGAAACCCTGCGAAATCATGGGCAAGAAATGAAATTTGCGCGACTAGAAATGCAGGCGCGGGAACGGCGAGTCGGCTCCAGTGATCTGCCGAATACTGTTCGTTGGTTATCGAAGGCCTATGGGTTATTTTCAGATTATGGGTTGAACCCGTTGCGCCCGGTTTTGTCGTTGGCTGGTTTGTTTGGTCTGGCTGGCATCGGGTATTGGGTGCTTGCTGTTTGGGGTGGGTTTAAT
>NVXG01000114.1 GCA_002733805.1 Robiginitomaculum sp.
TGCATCCGAAAGCCAGAAAAGATCACTCATATCACTGCTCCTATTGGGGAGCAGTGATTCAGACTTCTATGATAAAATCAATAGGTCCTGACCCTAGCGAAATGTACCGCGGGGCGGCGAATTCATCGACACAGATTGCGGCCGCGTTGGGGGTGAGGTTCTTGCTGCAGGGCAGCGTGCGCAAATCAGGCGCGCATGTGCGGATCTCTGCCCTGCTGACCGATGCGCAAAGCAACCGCCAAATCTGGGCCGAGCGCTATGACCGTACCCTCGACAATATTTTTGAACTGCAAAGCGAGATTTCAAATGCTATCGTATCGGCGCTGAAATTTAACCTGCATCTATCGGCAAGAGCACAGCCGAGCCATCTGGCATCGACTAAAAGCGGCAAGGCTTATCAGTTTTACCTGCGCGGCAAGAACTTGCTCCGCAGAAGCACGCTTAAGAATAACGAACTGGCGCAAACCATGTTTGAACATGCGCTCGATTGCGACCCTGATTATGTGCTGGCCCAGACCGCCTTGGCCCGCTGCTTGTAGACCCTAGCCCGGCAGCGCAACTTGAAAGCTGATGCACTTACAGGTGCTCTGGCCGAGGCGCGCACGCACAATGATATGGCGCTCGTATTGGCCCCCCAGCTGGCGGCGGTAATGCTAACTCAGGCGCATATATTACAATCTTGCGGTGACAATGCCGCGGCTGAGGCATGTTTTCATAAAACACTGGCGCTTGATCCAAACGCGGGTGATGCACATAATAATTTGGCCATTTTCTACATGATGGAGAAGGGCGATATTGAGAAAGCCTACTACCATTCCAAATGTTCTTATGCGCTTGATGAAGAAGAAACCTGTGGCATTTTGCTGCTGACCTGGCTGACTAAACTGGGCAATACTCAGGAAACAATATCAGCCGCCGCCTTGGTTTTGAGCCGTTCAAAACGCCGGATCGCCATAGGCCCCTATGATTTTGATGCCATTCATTTGATTGCCTATGCATCATTCCTTTTGGGCGACATTGAGGAGGCCAAACATTGGACATTTATCGCCTCAGCCTATCAGAGTGATGACGAGACCTTTATCTACAATATCGCCTGCCTGCATTCGCGGCTCGGCTCTGCCGACGCCTCGTTGTTGATGTTGGAGCGCGCATTGGCCGCTGGTGGCCCTGCAACAAATATTGACTATATTAGAAGTGTGGACCCTGACTTGGCGCAGGTGCGCAAAGACCCAAGGTTTGACCCGCTCATAGCGCGCTATGCGGCGCAGATTGAGGGCGCTTAAAGCCTGCCAAGTGTTATTTTGTCATTGGCGCGGCGGGCAAGTTCTCGGGTTATTTCTTTGTGGTCATAGCGCTGCGGGCGGTTCTTTTTTGCCAAGCAGGTGGCGCGGTATTCGGCAATCAAATCAACAACAAGAGCGGTTGTTGCGCGGATAAATCCAGTAGTTTTCTTTTCAACGTTGGCCTCTGGTGAAGTGAGTGTCATCTGCGTGGCCCCTGGTTGCTATTTCGGTTGAAGCCAATCTGAGCGGCCAGCGTTAAAGCGGCGGCAAATATTCTGGCAGGCCGCGCAAAAGCGGCGTTAAACCTGCGTCAAAATGCATTAGTTGCCGCTTTAACGGTCAGGCAAACACCTGTGCTTGACCTGACAAGGCCAAATTGCAACTGTACTCAGATGTCCAAAGATCCTCTGTTACAGCCCTTTCAGCTTAAACATCTGACGCTGAAAAACCGGATTATGACCACCAGTCATGAACCAGCCTACCCTGAAGATGGCATGCCAAAAGACCGCTACCGCGCCTACCACCAAGAGCGGGCCAAGGCCGGTGTGGCGCTGGCCATGACTGCCGGGTCGGCGACTGTTTCGCGTGACAGCCCGCCGGTTTTTAACAACATTATCACCTATAAAGACGAGGTTGTGCCGTGGATCCAGAACCTCACCGATGGCTGCCATGAGCATGGCTGCGCGGTGATGATCCAACTGACACATCTTGGGCGGCGCACCACTTGGAACAAGGGTGACTGGCTGCCATCGGTCTCATCGTCGCGCCACCGCGAACCGGCGCACCGCGCCTTTCCCAAGCTGATTGAAGACTGGGATATTGACCGAATTATCACCGATTTTGCCGATGCCGCAGAGCGGATGATGGCCGGGGGCATGGACGGGATCGAGCTACAGGTTTACGGCCATTTGCTCGATCAATTTTGGTCACCGTTGACCAATGATCTGACCGGCCCTTATGGCGCTGATACGCTGGAAAACCGGCTGCGCTTTCCGCTTGATGTGCTGGCGGCGATCCGCAAACGGGTCGGCGACCGCTTTATTATCGGCTTTCGCTATACCGCAGACGAGGCGCAAAAGGGCGGGATCAATGCCGAAGACGGGATTGAAATTTCGAAGCGTTTGGCCGCCACTGGCCAGCTTGATTTCTTAAATGTCGTGCGCGGGCGTATTCATACTGACCCGGCAATGGCAGACCTGATCCCGGTGCAAGGTATGGCCAATGCCCCGCATCTGGACTTTGCCGGTGAGGTGCGCAAAGCCACCGGCATGCCGACTTTTCATGCGGCCAAAATCCCCGATGTGGCCACAGCTCGCCACGCGATAGAGACCGGGCTGTTGGATATGGTCGGCATGACCCGCGCGCATATGGCCGACCCGCATGTCGTGCGCAAGATCATCGAGGGCCGCGAAGATGATATCCGGCCCTGTGTTGGCGCCACCTATTGTCTCGACCGGATTTATCAGGGCGGCGAGGCGCTATGTATGCATAACGCCGCCACTGGGCGCGAGCTGACCATGCCGCATGACATCCCGCCCGCCAAAACCAAACGCAAGATTGTGATTGTCGGCGCAGGCCCCGGCGGGCTAGAGGCGGCGCGTGTTGCCGCCGAGCGTGGCCATGATGTGATCGTGTTTGAGGCCCAGTCAGAACCGGGCGGCCAGATTAGGCTAACAGCGCAAAGCCCGCGGCGGCGCGAAATGATGTCGATTATCGACTGGCGCATGGCGCAATGCGCGGCCCGCAATGTCGAATTTCGGTTTAATACTTGGGCTGAAGCGGATGATATCACGTCGCTCGCGCCCGATGTGGTGATTATTGCCACGGGTGGCCTGCCCAATACCGAGCTGTTTGAGGCCGGCAAAGACACGCCAGATGTTGTGACCACATGGGACATAATCGCCGGTGACGTGAAACCAGCGCGCCATGTTTTGATCTATGATGAAAGCGGCGACCACCCCGGTATGCAAGCGGCCGAGATCGCGGCTTTTGCTGGCGCTAAGGTCGAGATTATGACGCCTGATCGGACTTTTGCGCCCGAGATTATGGCGATGAACCTTGTGCCCTATATGCGTTCACTTCAGGACAAAGACGTGACCTTTACCGTGACCCGCCGTCTGCTCAGTGCCGCCCGCAATGGCAACAAGATCACCGCGACAATAGGCACTGATTATTCCGATTTTAGCGAACAAAAAGACTATGATCAGATCGTGGTTAACTACGGCACCATGCCGCTGGATGACCTCTATTTTGACCTCAGAGACCTGAGCATTAGTCGCGGCGCGGTGGACCATGACGCGTTGATCAACGGTAGGCCCCAGAGCATTATCCGCAATGCCGGGGCGACATTTCAGCTGTTTCGCATTGGCGACGCCGTGTCGGCGCGCAACACCCATGCCGCAATCTACGATGCGTTGCGGCTGGTGAAAGACCTTTAGGCCATTGCGACCCAGCCTCTAAAACCGAAACCTACATAGAACAGGCTGATATTTGAGAACCCGGCTGAGCGCACCATTTGCTCATCCTCTTCAGGCGGCAAAATAGTCAACCTTGTGGCAATAGCCTGCTGGCTTTTGGCCAGCTGCGCCGGGTCTGTACCATCTGCCGCGCCAAAGGCAACTTTGCGGGCAATCCACTTTGGCCGCTCAGGCTCGGTCTAGGCAAAGCTGATATGGACCAAGATAAATGGCGCGCCCTTTTTCAGGCGACGGTGGATTTGTTGCAATGTTTCAAGAGGTTGCGCATAAGAGATGAAGTGAGACACCAGCACTGAAGTAGCGCCGTCATACGGTCCCTCTGAGGCAATCACAATCGTGCCCTCATGAAAATTCATCCGTTCAGTATCTGCGCCAGTATGGGCTTTGGCGAGGCTGAGTATTTCGGCAGACGGGTCACTCCGGCAAACTGCCTGCCAGCATGATCTTCAGCAAAGGTTTTAAACTCCAGCCCGCCACCGACGCCCAAAACCAGCACATGGCCGTTTGGCGGCACCTGCTCAGCCAATAGCAGCGACGTCATCCGCAACAGGCCGTGATAGCCCTGCACATACGCGGCGGTCCCTCCAAATAGGTGTCGCTTACAGGGGCGGTGGAGGCGTTGGTCATTGAGCTTGTTTTGTAACCATGCCATTGGCACCGCCTGCTTAAGATTGGGGCTTTGATCTAAGACACGTGTTTACTGACGTCATTAGCGACGTCCCTTATGCGGGGTGTGCGATGCGTGTCGAAATTCTTGGGGTGGAGCGGCGACGCTTCTGGCCTGACGACGACAAGCTCGAGATTGTCCTGTCTGTGGCGAGCCTGCCTCAGGTTGCGCAGCGTCATGAGATTAGGCGGCAACAAATTTATGCGTGGCGGCATGACCTGAAGAAGAACGGGCTTTGGTCGCCTGACGCTGGGGCTCTTTTCTATCCAGTGGATATTCCGATCACGGCTGGGGCTCCGGTGCCGCATCTCCCTGCCACCGAAACGCCGCCACCGACGGCAGTTGAGGTGCGCTTGCGGGGGGACCGTTGTTTGCATTTTGACAGCACAATGGGCCCGGTCGCGCTGACGTCCTTGATCCGTGCGGTTGAAGCAGCGTGATCGGTCCTGGCACTGGGGTTCGGGTGTATCTGGCCTGCGGCGTGACGGATATGCGTAAGGGGATTGCTGGCCTGACTGTCAACGCCGGAGTAAAACTACGCCAATCGCCGGAGCAAGAGTGCGCCACTTGGCTGAATCTGGCTCTGGAAGACCTGTTGGTCGCTGTCGCCGAAGGCGATGATGACCTCATCGATGAAGGTCTGGATGAGCCGACACCCGATGAAGTATCTGCCCCCACACTCCGCCGGCAGGCCGCGGGTCTCTGATGCAACGCTGCGCGAGCGCCGTGAGCTTGATCCTGGCACGTGCTGCCCTGACTGCGGTGGTGATTTACGTGTCGTGGGCGAGGATGTCAGCGAACTGCTCGATATGATCGCCGCGCAGATGAAGATAATCCACTGCCCGATAGTCGATTGTTTGCAATCGATGAAAGGGGAGATCGCTCGCATCAAGAAATCCTGTCGC
>NVXG01000115.1 GCA_002733805.1 Robiginitomaculum sp.
TCAGGCAAACTAGCGCACCATATCCGACACAAGTCTTGCCGTGATTGGCGCTAGCGTTAGCCCCAGATGACCGTGACCAAAGGCAAAGATGATATCGTTGCCCCCGCGCGACGGGCGTATAACCGGCACCGAGTTTGGCATAGAAGGACGAAAACCCATCCACGTGCGCGATGGGGCGCCGAGGGTCGGGAAAATCGACTTTGCGGCCCTGTCGATGAGGTCGAGCCTCCTTTGGTTTGGCGGCGCGGTTAGGCCGCCAAGTTCGATCGTGCCGACCGCACGCAAGCGCCCTTGCATCGGCACAAGATATAATCCGCGCTCGGTCGGCGAAACAGGGCGCGACAACAGCGGCTGCTCCATATCATATTCAACATGATAGCCGCGCTCTGTATCAAGGGGCACAGCTTCACCGGCCATTTGGGCCAGTGGCTTTGAAAATGCCCCGGCGGCGATCACAACATGTTTGGCGCAGATATCCAGGTTTTTGCCGGTCAGATGCACGCAAGATTGGCCGCGCTTCAGGTTATCAACCGTCGCTGTGATAACGTTGACACCGCTGCTTATGGTGGCTTTGGCCAATCGCGCCATCACTTGGCCGGGGTCGCGCAGATGTATGGCATTGGGGAAATAGACGCCACCACCGGCAAATGGCGGCAGGGCCGGTTCCAGTTTTGCCACCTCATCGGCCGTTAGCATTTCTTGGCCGATACCGTTTTTGCGCCGCAGCGAGATATCGCTCGATGCGGCGGCGAATGCCGCTTGCGACTTGTAAAGGTAGAGCGCCCCTGACGGGTTGAAGAGGTGGGTCGCGTCTATTTGCGCCGCCAGCTCTTTCCAGTCGGCGCTGGCTTCGGCCAGCAACCGCACCAATTGTTCAACATTGCGCCGCGCATTATGCGGCATGGATTGCACGACAAACTTAGCCAACCAAGGCGCAAGCGCGCCAAGCGCCGCCCGACGAATGGATAACGGGCTTTCACGGCCAAACAAAAGACTGGGCAGATTGCGCAAAGTAGCTGGCGTACCGATTGGAATAATGCCGTATTCGGCAATGGTGCCCGCATTGCCATAAGAGGCGCCAGAGCCCAACGCGTTTGGCTCAATCAGCGTCACCTCTCGGCCCGCCTCAGCCAGCCGCAGCGCGCAGCTCAGCCCAATAACTCCGCCGCCGATGACCGCTATATCTGTTGTGTTTGCGGGTTTCATTTTTTGCTACCAACTTGCATAATTTGGTTTTGTTGCGCCCCGGCTATGCCGCCAGCATAAGGGTCATGGGAGTTAAAAATCAGCTCAGTTTGTGCATGAACAAACGCCTGTCCGGTAATTACTGGAATGATCCCGCGGCCACTAAGCCGATCAACCGCCCCGCTAAACCTGCTGCCGATAATGCTTTCAAAAACCCATTCCTGCCCCCGCCAGTCCTGACCATCGGCAACCAGACAGGCAAGCTTGGCAGAACTACCAGTGCCGCATGGAGAACGGTCAAAGGCACCGTCTGGGCATAACACAAAATTGCGCTCATAGGCCTCTGACGAATGGGCCGGGCCATATAGCTCTATGTGATCAATCAGCGCGCCATTTTCGCCGGTCACGTTGGCTATTTGCAGTGTTCTTTTGATTTTATATGCCATTTCTAGCAGCAAAGGTATTTTAGATGGCTCTAGGGGAACAGAAACATCCTTAGTCAAAAAGAACCAGTTACCCCCCCAAGCCACATCGCCGGTCACCGGCCCAATGTCTGGCACATCAATGGTAACCGCTTTGAGATGCCGGTAGCTTTCAACATTGTTGAGCGCAACTGTGTTGCCGTCAGCATGCAACATTGTGTCAACAATACCGACCGGGGTCTCAACCAAATGGCGGCCAGGTTTGATCTTTCCCATGAAAAACAACGTGGCGATGAGGCCGATAGTGGCATGACCGCACATGCCCAAATTGCCCGCCGCATTGAAAAATATTGCACCGGTTGTGCTATCGGCCGATGCAGGCGGCACCAGAAATGCGCCGACCATCGCTGGCTGCCCGCGCGGCTCGCATAAAAGCGCAGAGTAAATGTTCTCATGCTCGTTTTGCAGCCGCTCGGCCCGTTGGGCAACTGATCCTTTGCCCAGATCAGGCCCGCCAGAAACGATCATGCGCGTGGGCTCGCCGCCAGTATGAGAATCGATCACCCGCATCGCGGTTTACGGCTGGGGCCGAAGGGCAGCGGCCAGATCTGATGTCCAACCAGCATACCAGTTTTTGAACAATTTCAGCTGGCTCGCAGCATAGGCTTTTTGCGCAATTGTCAGCTTATCTGTAGGTACAAAATGATGCTCGTATTCCGGGTTGCCCTCAAGAACCATAAGATATTTGTAGTAAAGAACCAGATCGATGCCCTCATCATATGAGTTCAAAACAGCCAGTGATTTTTCGAGCGCGGCGGCGGCGGTGCGGGCGGCCACATTGCCCTTTGCTGCAAGCTTGCACAGTTTGACCAAGTGCAACACTTGCCGGGGCAGTACATTGCCTATTCCAGTAATGGCACCAACAGCGCCACAGTTAACAAAGCCGTGTACGACCTGCGTATCGACGCCAATTGTCAGGTCAATATCAGGGTCGGCGCCGGCAATATGCTCGGCGGCATAGGTTAATGAGGCGGCACCGCCAAATTCTTTAAACCCGACAAGATGTGGGTATTTTTGGCGCAGCGAAAAGAACAAGTCGGCCTGTGTTGCGAAACCGTAATAGGGCGAATTGTAGATCACCGACGGCAAATCTTGAGCCGCCTCGAGCAAGCCAGCAAAGTGATCATGTTGTGCCTGAACAGATGTGCCACGCGACAAGACTCTGGGGATCATCATTAGCCCAGCAGCACCGACCTGTTTGGCATGACGCGCAAGAGCGGCAGCGCAAAATGGGTTTTGCGCGCCTGTTCCAACGATAACCGGCACCTGCGCCGCGACCAAGCGCTCAACGCCTTGCATGCGCTGCGCGTCAGTGAGCAATGGCCAATCACCCATTGAGCCGCAATAAACCACGGCCCGCATACCCAGACCGATCAACTCCTGGCCCTTTGCTGCCATCGCCTCAAAGTCAGGTATCCCCTGCGCGTCACACGGGGTCATTAATGCCGGGGCGACACCGCGAAAAATGCTCTTGGTCATTTTAGATCCTTTCAGTCAGGCTTAGCGCCTGCACCGCTCCAAGCCTGTGGCAAACATTCGTCTTTACGCGCCAAACATTGCATTCCGGTCGATGCTGCGCCAACCCTATTTTTAACTTTTTAACCCACCGGCAAAACTCCCTCAAACAATGCGGCGGCTTGTTGGATCTCGCGCTGCATATGTTCGCGAAACAGCATCACACGTTTGATGTTGCGCAGGTCACGGTGATACAGCAACCACAGCCCTAGCTCATGTTGCTTTTCTGGCTGGCGAAATCTGGCCAATTTGGGGTCGCTGTCACCAAGAAAACACGGCAAAAAGCCGACGCCGAGGCCCTGCTTTAGGGCGGCAAGAGTTAGCGATGCTTCGTCGACATAGAATGTATGCTCGGCTTGCGGCCATGCTTGTTTGGTCCAGATTCCATGATAGTCGCAACAATCAACGCCAATCCATTTTTCTACGGCTTGGCCCGACTTAACCGCAGCGCAATAATCACGTGCGCCGTAAACGGCCGAGGCCACGGTTGTCAGCCGTGTCCCTATCAACGTTTCTAACGGTTTGTTGGTTTTGCCTAATGGCAATGTCGGCTTCGCGCTCAGACAGGCGCACAGAGTTATTGGTGACCAGAAGATTTAGCTTCACTTTGGGGAAGGCGGCGCCGAACCGCGCGAAATAGGGCATCAGCACTGTCGACGCCATGTTTGCTATTGCCGCGACCCGTAGCTCGCCGGCAATGTCTTCATCCAGCCCGCCGACCGCGCCCTCAAAAGACAATAGCTCGTTTTCGATCCGGTAGGCGGTGCGTTTCAGCTCTTCGCCAGCCTCGGTCAAGATATAGCCCGACGACTTACGCTCAACCAACGGCGTGGCTAGCTTTGTTTCTAGCACACGAATGCGGCGCGAAACGGTGGAATGCTGCACGCCTAACCGCTTGGCAGCGCGGCTGAAAGAGCCCTCACGAGCTACGGCCAGAAATATCCGCGCGTCGCCCCATTGCATCCGGTTTCCCCTGTCTTGTGCATTTTTGCAAAGTCGCTATCGATTTTTCTCCAATTCCCAAAAATGGTATCGGGTGCGACTATTTTAGCAAGTAAAAAGGGCCCGATCGTATGGCCCGCTTTCATGGGCTAGCGACCGGCTGAGCAGTTATCCTCTTTACGAGGCCGATAGTATTGCTGCCCGATCTGTGAGCGAGCTGCGGATGTCACCGCTTTGCCGAGAAATTGAATTGAGGGATGAGCCATGAGTGATAATTCTCAAACCACTGTCCGTAGCGGCGGCTGCACCTGCGGCCATGTGCGCTACCAAGTAACCTCAGAGCCACTGGTTGTGCATGGGTGTCACTGCCGTGGCTGTCAAAATATCAGGGTCGGCCTTTGCCATTAATGCTCTGTTTGAGGCTGATCGGGTTGAGCTGCTGTCGGGTGAAATCGAAGAATCTTCGGTGCCGACACCCAGCGGGGTCGGCCAAGTTATTTCCAGATGTTCCAAATGTAAGGTTGCGGTTTGGAGCAACTATTACTTCGCGGGTTGCGTGATCGGGTCCGCTTTCTCCGTGTTGGCACTCTTGACGACCCAGACCAGATGCCGCCCTATGTGCATATATTCACCTGCTCAAAACAACCGTGGATCATTCTGCCTGAGCAAGATCCGCAGGTTGATGTGTTTTATGTCATTGAAGAAATTTGGTCAGCCAAGAGTTTGGAACGACTGGCGACATTGAAAATAGCTGCTGGTATTTCTGCTACTTGAGCGGATACGGGGTAGTTTGCGGGGTTGGCCTAGACCAGAAAGATGTCAGTTACTCAAAACCTATAGGCGGTTTGCGTTGCTTTTGGCGATAGGCCCAAAACTTCATGCGACAATATTCATCGCCGCGTGGACAAGCCTTTTTGTGTATTCAGTCTGGGGGTCTTCCAACACGTCCTGGGTGCGGCCGCGCTCAAC
>NVXG01000013.1 GCA_002733805.1 Robiginitomaculum sp.
TCGGGCGCTCATCGACAAGATCATCATCACGGTGAACAAGCAAGGCAACACCGAGATCGCCCTGCACGGTGAGTTGGATGCGCTGTTGCACTTCATGACAGCGACTGAAGGCCCAAAAACGGCAGAGAACAAGGGGTTCCAGAATGCAGAAAGCCGCCCCTCATCTAAAGAGGGACGGCTTTACTGCGTCCGTGGTTGCGGGGGCAGGAGTTAAACTCAAACTATACTCCCGCTTATTATTCTTACACGAGTGAAATTTAAAAAATTCTCCTCCCCGTTTAAATGGAGCAAGGCCAGGATTACTGGGACAATTCATTCAATATTTATTGTGTTTTCATTGTCAGTTCATTGAGATCTCTGCTGAGTGACAAGAGATTATTTACACCCAAGACTGATCACAGGATATTGAATTTTCTTGCAATAATTACCTCAAAGGTTACCACCTTTTAAAAATTATAACTGATGCGACCACCGAACCAGCGGGGCGCACTGTTGATCTTCTGAATATTGCCGAAGAAAAGGGTAAGGTCGAAGGCAAGTTGGGTTGCAGGATTATTGGTAATATTATTTACAAAGAATTCTGCTGTAATCTTGTCATCATCATCACTCCAGCCAATGCGCATATTAGTCAGGATATATGAGTCAAGAAGATTTGCCGGTGAGTTTATGGTATTGGAAAACCGCTTATCAACAAAATTGGCGTCCCCTTGAATAAAGAACCGGCCATATTCCGTTGGCCATTCCTGCCGTAACATGGCATTTACCGTCCATTTCGGCGAAAGAGGGAGTTCCTGATCAAATTTTTGTCCGAAGATAGGAACATCCTTTGCCAATGTATCAAGGTAGCTGGCGCCCAAGACAAAGGTTGTGCCCTCAAAAGGTTCCACGACAAATTCAATTTCGCCGCCATAAACACGGGCATCAACATTGAATACAAGATTAGTTAGATCCGGCGTAAATACAGCCGCCTGATAATCATTATAGTCATAATAGAAACCTGCGGCATTAATCCGGGCTTTCCCTTCAAATGTCGTCAGCTTGATACCGGCTTCATAGTTGGTCAGTATTTCCTGTGAAAAGGGAACGTCGGCAATAGAGAAGTTTGCGGCAATTGAAGCATTAAAGCTCCCGGCCTTATTCGCGCGCGTTACCCCGGCATATATAAGGGTATCGTCATCCGGCGTATATTCCACTTGCGCCTTGAACGAGACCGCGCTTTGATCAAGGCTGGTAAGGTCACCGGCATTTTCTTTTGTAAATCCTGTCTCCTGTACGGAACCCGGCAGAAGGAAACCATTTGCCACACATCCCCCGGTAACCTCTTCAAAACAGTTGGCGTGAAATTCAAAATCTTTCTGGTCCCGGGTCCAGCGAATACCGCCAATCAGCTTGACCTTGTCGGAAATGGCGTAATCAACCTGGCCAAAGAAAGCATAACTGATCGTATTGAGTTTAAACGGATTTTGATTATTCGCCCCAAATGAGAAGGGCGCCGATGGAATCGTGGATGAATCAAACCCGGTAATAAAATCACCGTTAATCTTGAGAAAATAGCTCCCGACCTGCCAGTTCAACCGGTCTCTTTCGCCGGACAATCTCAGCTCCTGTGAGAATTGATATGATTTCTGGTCCGATGTAAAGTCGCCGTGAACGACCGCGGATGTATCGCTGTCTTCATCATAGGATTTACTAATATGCTTGTAATCTGAAATTGAGGTAAAGGTCACATTCTCAAAATCATGATTGATTTCCAGCAAGGCGCCATAGCTTTCCCGCTTAAAGAAACTTGGATTGAAATTACCGCTGAATGAATCGCCCGTGGCCGGCGCCCCGAAACAATTCTGCTGGCCCTCGGCCACGACCTCCCCCAAGAACAGGGTGCAATATTGGTCATATTCCGCCTGATTGACCGGGGTCCGCCCGAGCGGAAGCGCATTGGCGTCAAACAGGAGGTCATTAACCCCCGGCACGCCGATATAACCCGGCCCCTGAACCTTGAAATCCCTTCCGTATGTCCCTGTAAAAAGTATCTCTGTCGTGTCCGAAGGTTCAAAAAGCAGTCGGGCGCGAACATTCAAGCTATTTGCATTGGACTGATCCGGCCCCGAGAAATTCTTGACGAAGCCATCATGACGGTTATAGACAACCGCCAAACGACCAAACAGGCCGTCTGTTAATGGCCCGCTGATAGCGCCTTCGCCGCGCACCTGATTATATGAGCCATAGGTGAGTTCGCCGTAACCTTCTAATTCTTCTGTCGGACGTTTGGATATAAGATGAATTAACCCGCCGGTGGAATTGCGGCCAAAGAGTGTCCCCTGGGGGCCGCGCAATACTTCGATCCGCTCCAGGTCAAACATTTGACTGCCGACCCCCCCGATGAAACTGTTATAAGCGCCATCCTGAAATATGGCATTTGGCGATTCCTGATGATCGATAAAATCATTCTGACTTACCCCCCGGATGGTCACGAGGGTAATTGTAGGTGTCCCCCCCAAATCAGCAATCATTAAATTAGGCGTTTGCTGATTAATTTCGCGAACGCCGGTATAGCCGAGCTCTTTCATCTGATCGCCCGTCAATGCCGTGATGGAGATCCCGACATCCTGAATATTTTCCGATCTCTTTTGTGCGGTTACGACTATTTCATCCAATACGGACTGTGCGCTTGCAGGTGTATTATTCACGGCTGCCACAATAATGACTGCCGAGACTGAATTAAGTATATTTTGTTTAAATGCCGTTTTCATGTTCCGTCCCTTAGTTTTTTTAGTTAATATTTTCAATTTTAAAAATAAAATCTTCAAAAATTTTGTTGAATTCCTTGTGATATTCCCAAAACATCATATGCCCACCAAAAGATTCAATGCGGCTGTTTGGGGCATGTTTCGCAAGGTACTTTCTTGCCGTATCGGCCCAATGGTCAGCGACGACATACAAAGATGGCATGGCTTCATCTACCTTTCCGGCCTCTTCCAGATAATTGGAGAACATCCCCGCCGCCAGATAGTTTGAGGCTACCCAGGCTGGCGATTTGAGGGATTGATCAACTATCCAGCTTATGATTTTACTATCCACCTTCTGAACAATCAGCACATCCTCGGTAAACTGAACCAGAAAACTGCGCCGTTCCTTCACGGTTTGAATAGCTTGATACATGTCGGCTATCTCTGATATATTTCCTTCTCTCCAGTCATCTTCAACACCGGTCATCGGGGTTGGGGAGAGATCTATACAGACATGACCCCTTACACTGTCTGTGCCATTATCCTTAATAAACTGCCACGTGGTCAGGCAGCCAAATGACCAGCCGACAAGAATTGGCCGGACAACTGATAAATGCGCCATGAGCTTTGCCATATCTGCCGCCTGGGTTATATAGTCATTGCCGGATGTGGTAACAGTAGAGCGACCATGGCCACGTGGATCGAACGAGATCACACGATGATTTTTGGAAAAATAATCAAATTGATGTTCAAAGACTTTTGTCGTGAATGTCCACCCCGGGACAAGTATGATCACCTGCCCCTCACCAATATCTTCGTAGTAGATATCTACCCCGTCTGCTACTTCCAGATAGCCACTGGTCAATCGTTCAGGTCCCTTCACTAATGTCTTCCTTTGTATTTAAAATTATTGACGTCATATTCCGAAACCAAAAAAATTTGTTGATTTTCTGTTTATATCCAACAATAGTAATAGTAGAGAAAATCCTGATGCGGCGTTATCCCGGATGCGCAAAACTGACAAGAAGAAAGATGTTCATATGCCCTCTCTGCAAGCCAACTATCCAGATTGCGCAAATTGGGCAACAGTATCCGAAAGCACATTCCATGATATTGACCAGCAGGCCGCCTGCCTGACTGATTACGGCCAGAAATACCAGCAAATGAGTGCGGGAAGATACGAGGGCTGGTTCAAAACGGTTCTGCTGGGATCATATTTAGGCCTTTATTTTGAAACCTTCAATCAGGATCTGGACCAATGGGGTGCGACACCGGATGATCACTATGGCATCATGTTTTTGACGGATAATTCAAACTCATGCCACTTGGGACAGGAACGTTTTGACAGGGATTCTGTTGTTTATCTTACACCGGGCGCCGAATTTGATTTTCACTCAAAGTCAGATGCCCGATTCTGCGTTGTAAATATTGAAGCCCGTGCCTTTGAACAATTTCTCGCGCCATGTCTTATGGAAACCGGCTTTGCGGATCGCAAGATGACCGGCACTTTCTTTGAACATAATACCGCCCGGGCAAAAATGCTCCGCCTTCTGGTGTTTCAGGCTCTGGACGTCGCCGCCGGTTTCAAAAACGATGCTGCCGGCAAAGCGGCTGTCTTGGGGATTCAAATGTCGATTGCCAGTGCCTTTGCCGGTTACCTGTCCAGTATCTGGTTGCAAAATTCGGCATATAACCAGATTTTATCTGGGAGGAATAGAGGATTGGCTTTTCGTGCGCGTCAGCATATTCGTGACTCACGCGGTGTTTATGTTGCCGTGGACGAACTTGCCCTTGAGCTTGGCGTTTCCCGGCGTAATCTGGAATATGCATTCCGTTCACAATTTGATAAAAGCCCTGCTGAATATATTCGGGCGGTCCAACTCAATGAAATTCGTTCTGCCCTTTTAAGCCAGAAAAATACAGACCGCAGCATCGGTGATATCGCCGCAGAGTTGAATATCTGGCACTTGAGCAGGTTGGCACAAAACTATCAAAAATTATTTGGTGAATTGCCTTCGAAAACCAGAGATTTTGTCAAGCTGAGTTAAGTATTAATGCATTAAATGCCAATACCGGGTCAATTTTAAATGCATTACTTATCCCTATTTTGGAAGGAAGCCACGGGGCTCTACAATTGTCGATAACACTATAAGCGCAAGCCCTCCACCAAATGAAAGGGTTAAAAACACTGCATTCCAGTCATAATGATCGAGAATAATTCCTGCAATAAAGGGCATGGCTGCCCCACCCAATTGGCCACATGTGTTCAGCACTGCTGTCGCGACCGGAAAAATATTGCGTTCACAAAGACCGGCTGCAAATATACTAAACAAAGAGAAACCCATACTAAAGGAAAATCCCGTTGCAATCAGCAGGAAAGATAGCATAAAGGGATCATTTGGGGCTGACCGTAAAGCATACATCATAAATATGGTCGACAAGCAACTGAACATCATTAATGGCTTGCGGCGTTTGTCCAGTAGACGATCGGATATCCAGCCGCCCAAGGTACTTCCTACAACAGCACCAATGAAGGGCATCGAGGTTAAAAAACCTGTACGAATGATAGAAAAACCCTTTACTTCCGTAAGGTAACTTGGCAACCATGCCAATATCACACTCATAGTACCGATAAAAAAGAAATAACCGAGTGATACCCCCCACACATTCCAGGAGAAAAAAACGTCCTTGCTGGTCGTAATTTTTTGCACCACTTTTGATCGGATGATGCGGTCCAATAAGGCAAAAAATGAGCGGCCAGATGATAGGGGGATTTGTTCCAGACTATTCGTTTTCTGACCTGAGATAGACTCCACATCCATATCTTTAATCAGATCAACTTCAGCATGATTTACAAAATGGCTTTTTATAGGGTCATCCGGTACCAGAAAAAACCAGAAAAAGGGTAAAATTAATCCCGGGAGGGCAAATATGATAAAAACATATTCCCAACCCAGGGAAAGAATAATAACGGCGCCAAGTATGGGAACAATAACTGGCCCGGTCTTTGCCGCAGCAATAAAGAGGCCTGCCGCCAACCCCTTTTCCCTTGCCGGGAACCAATTGTTTATGGAGGTAATACATCCAGATGCTATTGGAGCTTCAGAAATACCAAGAAGAACTCTACAAAACTTAAGGGCTAAAAGTGACCCTACCATTCCATGTAAGGCGGTAGAAATTGATGTCAGAAAAAGGGCTAATGGCAGAGTATTTTTAACGCCGAGGCGTTTAATTAAAAAGGCCGAAGGAATTTGAAACAGTCCATAAGAAATATAAAATATACTTGCAAGACCTCCAGCTTCTGTATTGCTTAAATGAAAGGATTTTTTCAGATAAGGAAGGACAATTCCAATATTTGCCCTATCTGATGAGGTAATAACATATATGATGAAGATCAACCCGAGCACATAAAGACGAAAGCGTGAAGGTTGTTCCTGGCTGACAGGATGAGCACCATTTAGTAGTTTTTCCAATATTTTCTCCTTATTATCAAAAGAACTAGTCATTGTTGGTCATGCCTTATATTCCATTATCGAAACTATGGAATTATTCATAATCTGTATTCGGTAATCCTGCCCTTGCAAGGGCACCATACAAAATTTCTTCGGGCATTTGTTCCTGAAGAATTTTTCGAGCAGGAAGGAGGGTGTTTATATCTATTCCTGTGGGGAATCCCATAGTTTCGCATAGGAATGCCACATCTTCCAACACAATGTTTCCTGTGGCTTTTGGAGCAAAAAGACATCCGCCAAGGCCACTTAAAGAGGCATCAAAAACATTAACACCCATATCCAGGGCGGCCGCGACGTTGGACAGTCCCAATCCACGGGTATTGTGAAAATGCATTAGCAGTTGCGTGTCACCAATCGCAGACCGTAAAGCCGAGATCAATTCTTTGACCTGTTTTGGACCACCGTACCCCACGGTGTCGGCTATTCCAATAAGGTCAGCGCCCATATGAACGGATCTTTCTGCCATATTAACGACTTCTTTAATGTCAATTTTTCCTTGAATAGAACACCCAAAGGCCATAGCTATCCCAACGGAAATAAGAGGTTTTGAATCACTATCCGCACGCAGAGAAATGATTTCAGAAATTTCACGCAAACTATCTTTCCGACTACGTTTAGCATTGCGAAGGTTATGTTCTTCTGATGCCGAAATTACACATGTCAATTCATCTGCATTGCCTAGCAGGCCGTTAATAGCTCCTCTTTTGTTTAAAACCAGAGCACTGGACCTGGCATCATTCAAGGATGATATTTTTCTAATAAGGCTTTCCGTATCCTGAAATTGGGGAAAGGCCTTTGCAGGAAGATATGATCCAATTTCAAAATGTCGCAAACCTGCCCTATAATCGATATCTATCCAGGCTTTCTTCGCTTCGGTTGTGGGAAATGACTTCACAAGCTGAAGGCCGTCTCTCAGCCCCACTTCACGTATTATGGTTTTACCTTTTGGATATATATCTTCAAGGGAGGAATTTACCTGTGTCATGGTTTATTCCTTACGCGTCTGTATATCGGATTGCTTTGTTATTTCAATAATCTCAGACTTGTTATACCCCAAGTCTGCCAAGACCATTTCAGTATGTTCCCCAAGAGCAGGGATTTTTACGCCATTAACAACAGTTTGGCGATCAATTTCCATGGGTAATGATGGCGTTTTAAGTGTCGTGCCATCTGGTGTTTCCATTGTAACAAGACCTCCTGGACGTAATACATGGGGATCATCAAACATGTCCTTAGGTGTATTTATCTTTGAAAAGGGGATGCTCAATTGATCAAGGGTTTTTTCCAGCGTGACGATGTTTTCTAATTTCATGCGGGCGGCAATGAATGGTAATGTCCTGCTACGGGCATTGATCCGATCAGTCACTGTCTGTAAGCCAGTATCGCAAAGAAAATTCTGAAAACCAAACGCTTTGCAAAATGCCTGCCAGTTACCTTCTGTCGTAACGCCAATGAATATCCTCTGGTTATCGGCTGTCTTGAAAATATCATATATGGGCCATGCATGAACGCGCTCTGACATGGGGGGGGGAGCAATACCGGTCATCTCATATTGAACCATGTGTTGAGCCACCGAAAAAAGACTGTTTTCAAAGAGGCCAATGCGAATTTCTTTGCCCTTGCCGGATTGTTGCTTTGCAATAAGTGCGGCTAAAATTCCAACTACCCCAAATATCCCCCCCATAATATCATTCATAGAAGACCCTACACGAAGGGGGCGGTCTTTTAGTCCAGTCATATAAGCAAGCCCGGACATCATTTGGACGACTTCATCAAGTGCGGGGCGGTGCTCATACGGACCAGATAGAAAACCTTTATGTGCCCCAATGATAAGGCCAGGGAATTTTTTGACCAAGCTACCTGAATCCAGCCCTAATAGTGAAATTGTCTCATCCTTGAAATTCTCAATAAAGACATCTGCTGTAGCCAAAAGACGCATAAGGGCCTCATGGCCTTTTTCTGTTTTAAGGTTAAAGGCAACACTTTTCTTCCCCCGATTGAAAATAGGAAAAAATGATACCCCCATGCCGCCAAGAGACCGGGTTTTATCACCATATAAAGGCTCAACCTTAATAACTTCTGCGCCTAATTGTCCAAGAATAAGACCACAGGTAGGTCCCATGACCATGTGGCTCATTTCAACAACACGTATGCCGTCAAGTGGCAGGTTATCCATAATATCTCTTTCTATATATATTTATCGAAAGAATATAAGCTTTAGACAGCTATCTGGAAAATATATATATTAGAATAAAGGGTTCTTTTTAACCAAACACAACAAATGGAGAAATTTCCACCTATATTCCAGTATGAGTTACGGCCCATCATTGTATTTTTATGGAAAAAAGAATGTAGGTTGTGTAGTGTACTGTTTTACAGAAGGTATAAAGGCTTATTATGGATAATAGACAGTTAAAGTATTTTTGTGCTGTATATGAAAATCGAAATCTTTCCCATGCGGCTCAAAGGTGTAATATTGCCCAATCTGCAATCAGCACCCATATCTCAAATCTTGAATCCGAATTGGGTGTGGCCTTATTTGTACGTCAGGCACGGGGAATGGAACCTACCATTGCGGGCACCCGCCTTTATGAGCATGCCAAGGCAATATTGCGTAGCGTAGAGGCCGCCGCACAGGATGTCCGACAGATGTCTGACCTAGGCGTAGGAGAAATCGATTTTGGATTATCCCATACTGTTATCGACGCTATAGGTCTAAATTTAATTTTGCGTATTAAAGAATCTTTTCCACGCGCTGACGTTGTTATCCATGAGGGTTTGTCCAGCGAACTTTTTCGGCAAATTTCTGGTGGAGATCTGGATTTTGTATTATGTTATAATGCTCCTAAAAGTGCCGACCTTCATGCTACTTTTGTTCTTCAGGAAGAATTATGCTGTATAGGACGGGCAGAATTTTTTGAGGATGATACTGGGCCTTTGTCATTTGAAGAGATTCTAAAGCTACCACAAATTTTACTTCGGCGCGGGGCCGCATCACGTTCAATTATTACACATGGCCGGTACCTCCGTAGATTGCGTGAAAATGCCAGCCTCGAAGTTAATTCTGTTCTGGTTGTGCAAAAGGCATTGCTTGCAGGGGTTGGTGTGGCCATTTGCCCCATAGTAACTGTCCGTGACCTTGTAGAAAGCAAGGAGCTTGTCGCACGGCATATTATAGGCATGCCCCTAACCCGGGAATTATCACTGATCCGACAGGCTGGTCGGTTGCCAACGGCTCTGATGGAAAGTCTATCGAAAATTACTATGGAAGTTATTGCCGAAGAAGTGGCAGCAGGAGCATGGCCGATAATAAGAGAATAATATGTGCTAAATAACGGGACTGTACAGCCCCGTTATTATTCGCTTAATTAGTCACAATGATATTAGAAATTATATTTCAAGGATACCCCCAGTTCGCGCGGGCGGCCTGGTTCTATCATTTTGAATCCTAAGGCGGAGTTTGCTGCCCCGCCAATATCCATAATAATATTAGCATATTCTTGATTGAGAACATTTGTACCAAATATTGAAACACTCCAGTCGCCATCACCATTGGTATAGGTCACGTTAAATCCAAGCAAGCCAAAGGCTTCCTGTTTAGATTCAATACCAGGGAAGAGGGAATAATCATCTTTCCAACTGTAACTGATATTGGTTTCCAATTCACCTGTAGCTATAGGAATATCGATATCTATTTGTGCGCTAAAAGAATACTTGGGGGCATTAGTCAGGCTATCGCCCACTTTTATGGGAACAAACTCATCACTGAAGGGAGGGACTTCTTTATATTGTGAATTCAAATAGCCGGCATTGAGACCAAAACTAATGTATTTGGTAAGAATAGCCGTTACTTCAGCTTCAAGGCCATAAATTTTTGCAGAGCCGGCATTATCAGTTACTGTGTCGTTATCATTTTGATTCAACAAGACAGTAAGTTGCAGATCCTGCGCATCCGTATAGAATGCCGTAAGATTTGTTCGAAGGCGATTATCTATAAGATCGCTGCGGATACCTAATTCAAAACTGTTGACGGTTTCTTTATCATAGGAGGTGAATGGCGTTGTCGGTCCTTCATCATTCAGCCCGCCAGACCGGAATCCGCGCGCATATGAGGCATATGTAAATGTGTTATCATTCACTGTCCATTCAAGACTTAAGCGTCCGGACAAGGCCCCCCATGAGTCAGACGTATCTGATTCAAGGCTTACATCGTTGCGGGTGCCGCCTGGAAAATCAACATTAAAAACTGTCTGGTGCTTCTTGTCGTTGGTGTAACGCAGACCACCCGTAATGTCAAAACTGTCACTTACGGAATATGTTGCCTGACCGAATATAGCGGCGCTTTTGGTTGTATGGGGATCTACCAATTGACCGCCTTGAATACCATTGACATTATCGGCATTAATCATCCGAAAGTCATCTTGAAAGGATTTGACCTCTTCCCATAAGTAGAAAGCCCCTGCTACCCATTGAATATTTTCTGCGGTCCCGGAAAGCTGAACTTCCTGTGTGAAAACCTTAATATCCCGATCCATAATACGTCCAACCAGTTCTGCGGGTGTGCCGTCCATATCATAACCAACATTGCTTTTGAGGTAACGGTATGTCGTTGCCGATTTCAAGGCAAGATTATCATTGATAGAATAATCCAGCACTAAATTTGCACCTATGCTTCTTCTCTTGGTAAAATGTGGTCCGGCACCATAGCTGGTAAAGCGATCATTGGTAGGAACATCATCATGGCCAAAGCCATATTTGGCTATGTTTTCTGCATCCTCAGTCGCCGCGAAAGGGGCACCCCAAATACCGCCGTTGGGGGTAAGATTCGTAATGGTGGCCACGGTTGGCGCGCCAGTACTATTGGATTTTGTATAGTCACCTGATAGATTAATATCCAATTTATCATTGGGACGAACCAGTACCGCGCCCCTGATAGCGAAGGTGTCCTGGCTCCCCAAGTCCTCATTCGTTATGGCATTATGAACATAGCCATCACGGTTAAGGGATGCGACAGTCCATCGGGTCGCGATAGTCTCAGAAATAGGTAAATTCAGGGATGCTTTTAAATCACGGCGATCATATCGTCCTAATGTTAGAGCTATATTTCCTTCAGGATTGTCGAAATGTGGTTTTTTAGTAATATATCGAATGGCCCCTGCCGTTGAATTTCGGCCAAATAAAGTTCCTTGAGGGCCGCGCAATACTTCGATCCGTTCCACATCGATCACATCTAACAAGGCACCATCAGTTTTACCATAATAGGCGTCATCTATATAAAGCCCAACAGCATTTTCCGAGTTGGGAGAGTTACGGGAACCGCTGCCCAAGCCCCGAATGGCGAATGAGGCATTATTGGTTCCGGCGCCACCAGCCCCGGCAATATTCACGTTCGGCAATCTAACGCCAAGATCTAAAATATTTACGATATTTGCCTTTTCTATATCGGCTGAAGTGAATGCCATTACAGAAAGTGGCGTTCGTTGTAGACTTTCTTCCCGTTTACGTGATGTGACTACAATTTCATCCAGAACTATTCCTTGTGGACTTTCTTCACGATTAGTGCTTTTTAATTCTTCTTTAGCCATTGCCGGGGTTGTCATGATAACTGCTAATGCAGAGATCGTTGTTAATAAGCTACTTCTAACCATAGTGTCCTCCATAATATTAGACATATTTTTTTCCTATATCTTTTTAGTGGGTGTTTATAGGTTATCGAAGTTCCTCACGATTCCTACACGTTAGGAATACTACTTAGCCCCTAGCGTTTGGACAATTAAACTTTTTAGACTATATTGTTCTAAAATTCAGAAACCTTAAACAGGAATTATAAGTTGTGGTTCTTAGTAAGAATTTAAACCAAACTCTATTCGGCAATAAAATTAAAGATTAATTTAATGGTTGGCAGGAACATATTTTTCTGTTCTGCATCAGAGAGTTTATCTCTGGCTTTGAAATTTCTGCATCATATAGCTCTACAACTTCCCATGACGTGTTGACGGGCAACTTTTAATACGTCTTCTGCCGTATCATATTGTTGCACTTTGAGCTTATTCATTAAACGGTAAGATGCGTTGCCTTCACCTGTTTTTGTATCTATATAAGTGTTAAGCTTGTTTCAGAGGAGTTTGTGACTTAAAGTTTCAGGGGAGGAGTTCATTGATTTGGCTTTGTTTATGGATATTCACCAACACTTCCAGTGTTTTTGTCATATAAGCTTGCGGGTTTATATCTCCTCACCTTATATAAAACGCGGTGAGGCAATTGGGTGAGTAATCCCGTCTCTTATATAATAGGATTTTCGGGCTTTATTCTGAGGATGATAGGTGGCCTCCTCATAAGTTAACACCGGGGTTACACAGGCATCGGAATGTTCAAATAAATCTTCCCAGTATTTTCGAGAGCAAGCGACAAAAATATCCGTGAGAATTTTAATCTGCTCTGGCCAAAGGCCTGAATCATTTTGACCTCCGAAATCAGAGATATTGAGTCCAAGAATATTTAACATTTCGCGATAAAATTTTTCTTCCAGACACCCCACTGCTATAAAACTGCCGTCCGAGGTTGCGTAACAGCGGTAGTATGGGTGGCTCCCGTCCAGCAAATTTACTTCGCGCTGTGTTGTCCACAGATTCATACTCTCCAACGAATATACAATCCCCATCATGGACGCTGTCCCGTCAATAATCGCCGCATCAATCACCCGCCCCCGCCCGGTTTTCTCCGCTTCCAGCAATGCCGCCAGAATACCCATGACCAGAAACCCGCTGCCACCACCATAATCACCAACAAGATTGAGGGGTGGACAGGGAGGGTTGTCTTTCCAGCCCATGGCATGAAGGGCACCAGTCAAGCCGATATAATTAATATCATGGCCGGCCTTGTGCGCCCATGGGCCGCTTTGCCCCCATCCTGTCATGCGTCCATAGACAATTTTTGGATTTACCCTGTGACAGTCCGCCGGGCCAAGTCCCAGCTTTTCCGCAACACCTGGCCGCCCCCCCTCAATCAGGATATGGGCCGATGAGATATGTTCCAAAACGTCTTTTCGGGAATTTTCATCCTGCAGATCAACCGGAATACAGGTTTTGCCCCGGTTTTCGACCGGCAAGCGATATGCCCCCGCCTTTTCAAAACGAATAACGCTGGCCCCCATATCGCCAAGCAGCTGCCCGGCATAGGGAACCGGACCAATGCCCATAAGCTCAACGACATGATACCCCTTAAGCGGCAATCCATCAGGTGGAACGGACAACATTATCTCCTTATTTTGAATAACAAACCCGATCGGCGGTTATTTTTCTCTCTTGTTTGGCGCAAGTTTTGAAGTTGATATTGTTGCGGCTTCCATCGCTGTAGGGTCAAGTTCCATGCCATAAACTTCCCGATTATGGGCATGGGTGAGATGGTGATAGGCAAAGGCGGTTTCTTCGGCGGCACCACGCCCTTGGGCATCTTCTGCCGCATTAACCGCCATTTTGGCGGCGCGCAGGGCCGTCATCGGACGACTGGCAATCCGGGCGGCAAATGTCCGGGTAAAATCTTCTAGCTCATCTAACGGCACCACATGATTGACCATTCCACGCTGATGAGCCTCCTCTGCGCCCAGCCAGTCTGCCGTAAACAGCATTTCCTTGGCTTTGCGCGGACCAACCTCCCACGGGTGGGCAAAATATTCAACCCCACTGACACCAAGGGTCAGGGTATTATCTCTGAATTTGGCATTATCCGCCGCAATAATAAGATCGCATGGCCAAACCAGCATCAGGCCGCCTGCAATACAGCGGCCCTGCACCTGTGCTATGGTTGGCTTGGGCAGACGCCGCCACTGTTGACAGAATCCAAGATATATCTCCTTCTCGCGAATGAGCATTTGCTCAACGCCTTTCCCGTCCGTCAGTTCCCAGCCAGTTGTGCGGTCGCTGTTGGCCCAGTTTTCCTGCCAGTCAACCTCCCCCAAATCATGACCTGCAGAAAAATCCGCCCCCTCTGCCGCAAGAATAATCACCTTGACATTACTGTCTCTTGAGGCGGCCAGAAAGGCGTCATTTAACTCATAGAGCAAATGGGTATCCTGTGCATTGCGCTTGCCGGGTCTGGCAAGTGTTATGGTCGCAACCCTGCTATCAGACACATGATATTTCAATGTTTTAAATTCGGGCATATGTTGTCCTTTATTATATTAGAGCTAAACGTGCGGCGGCATCCACACGGATATTGGTGCCGTTCAGCAACGGTGTTTCAATGACATGACAAAAAAACCGGCCTAATTCTGCGGGATCCCCGGCGCGTCCGGGAAACGGAATGAGGCGCAGGGCAGCGGACAGGTCCTTCTCCCCCATAGACCGCAGCATTGGCGTATCAAACGCCCCGGGGGACAGACACATCACACGGATACCAAACGGGGCAAGATCACGGGCAGCCGGTAATGTCATGCCGATAACCGCCGCTTTTGTGCTGGCATAGGCAAAACTTCCCACCGGCCCGTCCTCACCCGCGATTGATGCAATACTGACGATGATGCCCCGTTCGCCACCCTCCTCGGGGTCAAGGGACATCATGGCATGAGCCGTTTGACTGATGACATTAAAGGCGCCGCTTACATTTACCGAAGATATTTTTTTAAACATTGTCAGGGAGGCCGGGGCTTTGGGGCTGGCAATGCGGCCCTCCCGCGCGGCAACACCGGCAGCATTCAGAATAATCCGCGCTGGTGCGCCAAAATGTTGGGCAACCCTGTCCAGAGAACAGGCAACCTCATCGGCCTCTGCCACACTGGCTTTGATAAACAGGGCGTCGTTTTGACAGGCTGTCTCACCCCCCTGTTCCTCATTTATATCAATGATGGCAACATTCGCCCCCGCATCCAACAGGGCTGTTGCACAGGCCTTTCCCAACCCGGATGCACCGCCGAAGACGATAGCTGTCTGTCCTTTAATCTTCATTATGACCGGTCCACATCTGCATCAATCAGGATAGCCGCCATAAGCGCCGGTTTGCCGTTCATGGCGAACCAGGCATGGTTGGTTGCGCGCTGAACAACAACATCAAAGGGTTTAAGTTCAACAATATCTTCATCCAGCATTAATTTGACCTCGCCGGACAGGACAACCACATAATCTATGGTATCGGTCTGATGCATGGCCGGATGCCGTGAGGTATCAACCCGGTTTCCCGTCGCATCAATCTGGTCAAAGGCATGAGCCGTGGCGGCTTCGAGCATATCTCTTGGCGTATCCTCCGGGATCGGCGGCAGGGTAAAAAACATCACCCGCGATCCGCCTTTTGGCGGATTGAGCACCAGACGATTCTCTGCGGCATCCTCGCTTTCCTTCGGGCGAACAGAATTTTCTGATTGCCACAGGGAAAATAACCCGCCGGCCGCCTCATCAATCCATTTTCCGGGTGGGCCGTCTATGGTAACGCAGGATTTTCCATTGTCATTCAACCCGGTAACAACGCGGCGAAAAGTCTCATTCATCTAAGGTCTCCCATGTGGTTTCTGCTGCCCATATCGGGTAATTTTCTGCAAGGTGTCAACAGCTTATAGGGGTGATAACAGCGGAATACGCCTGTGTACTTTATTTTGTTCGCATCAGTGCAAGTCTGCATCATTAATGTCGTTATTGTTAAATCGGGACAGGGCTAGACAATACAGCACGCTGACAAAACACCTACCCGGAGGCAAAACAAGCCATGCATCAAAATTTGGCAAATAATCCGGACAGTGATACAGTGCTTAAAAGCAGAGACCAGAAAAACCAGATGGAAAAGAACAAAAACAAATATATAAACCATATTATTTCGACCCAGGATGTGTCGGGCCGGGATATTGGTGACTTCTGGAAAGAAACCATAGACGACCTTCACTGCAAACTAGATACCAGTTGGGATGAAGACCAGTTACCGGACGCCGCCCTGCATCGTCAGGAAGCCGGAAACATACAGACTGTATATTACAGAACATCCCCGGGAATTTATCAGAGAACGGTAAAAAATATCCGTGAGGACCCCTGTGATGATTTTGAATTTCTAGCCCCGACGTCAAGCTCCTATCATGGTGAACAGCAGGGGCGTTCTTTTTCCTTCGGACCCGGACAATTTTGTCTTCTTGATTATTCAAGAGAAGTGACGATTGCCCAAACGGATGCCCAAAAAGGTATTCTGTTTAAAATCCCGCGTTACATGCTTGAACACAGAATTGCAGACCCGCAGGCCGCCTGTGGAGTTGTGATAAACGGCCATAAGGGCATTGCCAAAGTTACCCTGAATTTTCTTAAATCCATTGCCACAGAGCAGAATTTTACCCGTCAGGAATATCTGGCAGTTTGCCAGCAACTGCTCGATTTATTTGCCCTGTCCTTACAAAGCAATGTTGACTTTCATATGTCGGAAACGACAGCCAGAACGGCGACATTGCGTCATATGAAGTCTTTCATCCAGGAAAATATATCGGATGAGAATCTTGGAACGCCGATGATTGCCCTGAATTTTGGCATGTCTCCGCGTTATGTCCAGAAGCTGTTTAAATCTGCTGACTTATCGATTGCCAGCTATATCAACGACAGACGGCTGGAACTGGCCCGGACCATGCTATTATCACCCCTGCACCGGCAGAAAACCATAACAGAAATTGCTTTTGGCAGCGGCTTCTCGTCAAGTTCATATTTCAGTCGGTCTTTCAGACAAAAATTCGACGTCTCACCCCGTGAATTACGGCAACAATCTCCGCCTGAATGGTCACGTAATCCAAACTGACTAATTAACATTTTTCCACAATAACATTTTTTCCAGCGAAACCATGTACGGGAGAGCTTTGCCTTGAATTATGCCGAAAGCCTTGGACAGAATATAGCAATACGCGATTTGAATGATATTCGTATCATTGAATCTGTGCCTTGGGAGTCCCGTAATTTACCGGAAACGCCTCTTCAGATTCTGCGTTACAGCGCCCGGACGTTTGGAGACAATACGGCAATAGAATATATCGGTAGCGCCACAGATAATTCGCCGGTCTTCTCACTGACATATTCGGAATTCTATGACCGGATCATACGTATCGCCAATCTGTTTGATCGTCTGGGTATCGGGAAGGATGACGTTGTCTCCATGCTGCTGCCAAATCTTCCCCATACCCATTACGTTCTATGGGGGGCGCAAGCCGTTGGCATCGTCAATCCGATAAATCCGTTTCTTGAAAGTTCACAGATCGCCGCGATCATGCGCAAGGCCGGAACAAGGATTTTGGTCACGGTATCTCCGGATTATGACCCGGACATATGGGCAAAAACCATGCAGGCCGTCGCCATGGCACCACAGGTCGAAACCCTGTTGGTCGTCGATGAACGGCGCCTGTCTTCAAACAAGCCGTCCAACGTTTTAAATGAAATCAGGGACAGGAAGGACCTCCGTGAAGATGTTGCCCTGCTTGACCTTGATGACGAAATGAACGCGGTTAACCCGAAACATATCCGCGAAAGAGCCAGGGACGAAATCACCGCATATTTTCATACAGGCGGCACAACCGGCATGCCCAAGCTGGCCATGTGGGCCGGTAGAAATCAGGTTTATATGGCATGGACAATCGCCACCATCGGTCATTTTTCAGACAGTTCGGCAGGCTTATGCGGTTTGCCGTTATTTCATGCCAGCGCCGTGATGGTCACCGGACTGGCCCCGTTTCTGGCCGGAGCAAAGGTCATTATAGCAACAGCCTCAGGATGCCGCAATCCGGATGTTATCAAAAATTTCTGGAAACTTGTGGACCGGAGCAAAGCCACCTATTTTAACGGCGTGCCGACCATATATTCCGCCCTGTTGAATGTGCCGGTTGCGGATGCAGATATAACCTCTCTGGACGTTGCCTTTTGCGGGGCGGCACCAATGTCGACTGAATTGCTGCACCGGGTTGAGAACGAGTTCGGAATATCCCTGCTCGAAGCGTATGGGTTAACCGAAGCCACCACAGTAGCAAACGCCAATCCGATTGACGGGCAAAGACGGGTTGGCTCAATAGGCTTGCGGGTCCCTTACACAGAAGTCAAGGCGGCGCATATTGATGCGACCGGTAAATATATCAGCGATTGCGAATTTGACGAAACCGGGACTATCCTTATCAAAGGCCCCGGCGTGTTCTGCGGCTATAAAGACGAGGCCATCGGCAGGGACGTATTTGCCGCTCCCGGCTGGCTGAATTCAGGTGATTTAGGCTATCAGGATTCTGATGGGTATTTCTGGCTGACCGGACGGGCCAAGGACCTGATTATTCGGGGAGGCCATAACATTGACCCGTCAATTATAGAGGAAGCCCTGGCCAAACATCCTGCCATTGACATGGTCGCGGCTGTCGGGTTGCCGGATGCGCGCGCGGGCGAATTACCCATGGTCTTTTATACTCTCCGGGACAAGGCCACGGCCTGTGATGCCGATCTTGACAGTCATATGCAGACTGTGATCTCTGAAAGAGCCGCCCTCCCGGTGCGCTATGAACAGTTGAAAAGCATGCCTCTGACCGCCGTCGGTAAAATTTTCAAACCCGCCCTGAGAGCCAATGCGGCTTTGCTGGCAACAGAGGAGATTCTGGCGGCGCAAGGGAGGATCACCGCGCGGATTTCTACGCACTATAATACGCAATATGGGGTTGTGGTGGATATTACAGTCCCCGATGTCTCTGAACGCACTCGCGCGAAATCTCTCCTGCAGTCTTTTACTTTTCGCACTCAATGGACCCCCGACTATGCCGAGGAAAAAAACAATGCCTGAATCCACTACGGTTCTGAATACGCCTTTTACGCTGCCATGCGGGGTAACTTTAAAAAACCGGATTGCCAAAGGGGCAATGACAGAAGGATTGAGTGATGAAACCAATATGGCCAAACCCTCCCATGCAAGACTCTATCGGCGCTGGGCCGAAGGCGGAACAGGGTTATTGATTACCGGCAATGTAATGGTTGATCACCGCTATCTCGAACGTCCCGGCAATATAGCAATTGACGGGAAGCAGACAAATGAACAGCTGTCCGCCCTGAAAGACCTTTCCAGGTCCGGACAGGTCAACGGGACGGCAATCTGGATACAGCTCAATCATGCCGGGCGCCAGACACCGGATTTTATAAACCCTCAGCCTGTAGGACCATCTGCGGTACAGACCCATACGTCCGGGGTAAAATTCGGCCTGCCCAGAGCGCTGGAAGAACAGGACATACAGGAAATTATTCAAAGATTCGGATATGCCGCCGGGATTGCCAGACAAACCGGATTTAACGGCGTGCAAATCCATTCCGCCCATGGCTATCTGCTCTCTTCCTTCCTTAACCCCAACGCCAACAAACGGCAGGACCAATGGGGCGGAAATCTGAAAAACCGCGCCCGGCTTTTACGTGAAGTCGTACGGTCTGTCCGTGAAAATGTCGGACCTGAATATCCTGTAGGCGTCAAGCTAAACTCCTCGGACTTTCAGAAAGGCGGCTTTAGCAATCAGGACTGTATTCAAGTGGCCCAATGGTTGCAGGAAGAGGGGATCGATCTTCTGGAAATATCCGGCGGTAATTATGAAAGTCCGGCCATGGTTGACCTGCCGGAGGAGAAACAACGGGACTCAACCAGAAAAAGAGAAGCATATTTCCTTGAATTTGCCCAAATGCTCCACGATTCAAAAACCCCGCCCCTTATGGTAACCGGTGGCAACCGCACGCGACAGGCAATGGAAAAAGCCATAGGTCAATCCGGCGTTTCAATTATCGGTATTGCCAGGCCTCTATGTGGCCAGCCGGACGGACCTAACCTGATATTCTCCGGAGCAATCGGAACTCTGCAAAAAATGGAAGAAGAAGTTCGGATCGGCCCCGGCATTCTTGGCTTTCACTCACCGTTTAAATTTATTGCCCAGCTTAATGGATGGGGACAGCTCGCCTGGTGCGTGCGTCAAATGCATGAAATGAGCGAGGGGTGCCCGCCCAACCGGAAATTTGGTGCCCTTGGCTCTTTCATCTGGCTTGAAAAACATAACAAACGCATTTTAACCCGTATGAAAGGACAGTCATAATGTCTTACGAAAAACCATCCTGGGCCAATGAAGATCATCTGGCCATACAGGAAACGGCACATAAATTCTTTGCTGCAGAAATGTCCCCAAATATGGACCGCTGGCGCAAGGCCGGTATCGTTGACCGGTCCTTTTGGCGCAAGGCCGGCGAAACCGGCCTTATCGGCGCAAGCGTTCCCGAAGAATTTGGCGGGATTGGTGGCCCAATGTCTTTTGATGCCATGATCATGCTGGAACATGGCCGTACCGGGGATTCCGGCTGGGGGGTATATATACAAAATATTGTAATCCACTATATCCTTGCCTACGGAAGTGAAAAGCAGAAAAAAAACTGGCTGCCCAAGCTAATATCCGGCGAAATGATCGGGGCCATTGCCATGACTGAACCCGGCGCCGGGTCGGATTTACAGGGCATTCGGACACAGGCGGTTAAACAAGGCAACCATTATGTTCTCAATGGCTCAAAAACATTTATTTCCAATGGACAAAATGCTGATTTGATCTGTGTTGTTGCCAAAACTGATAACAGCAAAGCAGCTCATGGTATATCCCTGATCATGTTGGAGACCGGCGGCGCGGAGGGTTTTCGTCGGGGACGGAATCTTGAAAAACTGGGGCAGAAAGCCGCCGACACGTCCGAACTATTTTTTGATGATGTGATTGTCCCGCTGGATCACCTGCTCGGGGAAAGTGAGGGACAGGGGTTTGCCCAGCTTATGACCCAGTTGCCGTGGGAACGCCTGCTGTGTGGAATTTATGCGGTTGGGGCCTGCGACCTCGCCCTGCGGGAGACCCTCACCTATGTATCTGAGCGCAAGGCCTTTGGCAGACGTATTATGGATTTGCAGAATACCCGTTTCAAACTAGCAGAATGTAAAACCATTTTGGAGGTAACCCGGACATTCATTGATCGTTGTATCGAGAAAATCGACTGCGACGAGCTGGATGCAGCAACAGCGTCAATGGCGAAATACTGGGGCAGCGAGATGCATTGCAAGGTCATGGATGAATGTCTGCAGTTATTCGGTGGGTACGGTTATATGCTGGAATATCCCATAGCCCATCTTTATGCCGATGCCCGGGTACAAAGAATATATGGCGGCACCAGCGAAATCATGAAAGAGCTGATTGCCCGTTCTCTGGAGGTGCCATAAATGGTCCTGACAGTTCCCCTGTATTTTTTATAACGCTCACACATACTGAAATTAAATTGATAAATAACGACATTGACCAAATGTCATATCTGGAAAGAGGAAAGCAAAATGTTTACTAAATCCCTAATGAATGTATCCACATTATCGTTATTATTATCCACCCCGGCTGTGGCACAGAATAATGAGATAAAAATTGAAGAGATCGTCGTAACCGCACAATCCCGAGCAAAAGGACTACAGCATGTCCCGGTATCCGTCTCTGCCGTTGACGCCAGAATGATAAAAAATACCAACGTGATGAAGGTCGGTGACCTGACTGCCCTGGCCCCCAGTTTCACCTATACGGAATCCGGACTGACCACCCTGTTTTATATTCGCGGGATTGGCTCCGGAGCCAATCAGGGCTTTGAACAGTCCGTAGGCGTGTATGCTGACGGCATCCATTTCCCGCTTGCCCAGCAGTCCAGGATGCCCTTCCTTGATCTGGAGCGGGTGGAAATACTCCGCGGGCCGCAAACTATTCTGTTCGGTAAAAACTCGGTCGCGGGGGCCATCAGTTCCATCACCGCCAAACCCACAGAAGAATTTGAAGGCAGCATGACAGGGTCCTACGAGGTTGAAGACGGTGAAGCCATTGTTGAAGGCATGTTGTCCGGCCCGCTGTCAAATCGGGTCAGGGCGCGCTTGGCAACACGGTACCGCAATCAGGATGGTTTTATGCATAACGCCACCTTAAATCGCAAAGAACCCCAAAGAGAGGAATTTACCGTCAGGGGCACTTTGGACATTGATGTTACAGACGATATGCGCGTGCGATTCAAGGTTGAAAACAGCAGTTTTGATTCTACAGGACGGAATGTCGAGGTTGATTTTGCCCCCGCTGCCACGGTAGGGCCATTTACAGGACTGAATTACGGACAGATACTCGTCGGTCTGTTCGGTCAGGATCCGGGGGTTCTCAATCAAACCCGGGATGGCATCCGTTCCTCCAACGGGGACTGGTCCAAAAATCAGACCGGCATTTACCAGATGACTCTGGACTGGGATATAGGCGATCACAAGTTACAGGCGATTTCCGCCTATGAAACGATGAATTCCGATGAATCCTGTGATTGTGATTTCACCGGGGCGAATATTTTCCTGCTTGGTATTCAGGAAGATTATAACCAGTTTTCCCAGGAAGTCCGCCTCACCTCGCCAGAAAATGACAGTTTTGATTATATTCTCGGCGCCTATTTTGAGACATCAAACCATAAATATTCCGACCAGATTATCGTCGAAGCCAATTCAATTCTGGTGCCGGCAATCAATCTGCAAAGTCCTGGGGCCGGCTCTCTGCTGAGCAATACCCAGAGCGGAAGGAAGGCCGAATCAAAAACCACTGTTCTGTCCGCCTTTGCACAATTTGACTGGCATCTGAGTGACGTGGTCACGTTACAGCTCGGGGGCCGTTTAACCAATAATGACCGCACGGGTAACCGGGACATGACTATTGAAGCCGCAGGCGGCGGGACGTTGCCAGCAGCACAGGCCGCTGCGGCCATTGTCTATGCCAACGCTTTTGCCATCAGCTCAACAAATCTGGCAGCATTTGGGCCAACAGGGGCATTCTTCATTGGACAATTAGGGCAGCCTCAGGTGAGTGGCAAACGCAACGAAACCAGTTTTTCTTCTGATGTAAAACTGGTTTGGGATGCCAGTGATGATACCATGCTTTATGCCAGTTGGACACGCGGCAATAAAGCCGGCGGGTTTGATTTCCGGGCCAATAACAAAGGGTCATTTTCAACGGCAGATGAGGCCTTCCAGTTTGAACCAGAGAAAGTTAACAGCTATGAAGTCGGGGCAAAATTTAAGATCGGAATGGCTGCCGAACTTAATATCAGTGCATATCTCACCAAATTTTCAGACCTGCAAATCTCGATTTTTGATAGCGTACTCGGTTTTAATGTCGGCAATGCTGCGACGTCAAAAGTCAAAGGGATAGAAGTTGATGGCCGATGGGCCTTAAGTGACCGGATACGTCTTAGCGGCAGTGCATCCTTAATAGACTTTAATTTTACCGACTTTAAAAACGGCCAATGCTATTTCGGACAAACCCCGGACATTGATTTCAACGGAGACGGCGTAAACGAGCTTTGCGATTACACGGGAAAAACCAATACCTTTGTGTCTAATTTCTCCGGCAATATTGCCATAGATTTTAATTATCCGGTGTTGAATGATTATGAAATTACCGGATTGGCAAAAGTATTTTATGCCAGTGATTACGCAACTTCATTCACCTACGACCCGGTTGGCAACCAGAATGGCGTCGCAAAAATTGATGTCCGGCTCGCTTTTGGCCCTCAGGATGGTCCCTGGGAAATTGCGGTACTGGGGAAAAACCTGACAGACCAAATTACCAAAGAAAATAATTTTGACCTTCCCCTGGCCGGAAGTTCTTTTGGCGTAAAATCCACCACCAGCTTCTATGCGCAGGGACGTACCATTGCGTTACAAGCTAAAATGAGGTTTTAGAAATTGTTGCTTATTGGCGTGCCAAGAAAGTCCATTGACCTGCGACCCTGTATGGCGGTGGTACGGGCTTTGTGGCGGTGGCACGCCCTACAATGATTGTGGCCACCAGTTCCCCGTCCTATGTTGACTATGACCCGTGGCCATACAGACATTTAATATATTAGTTAGAATATTTGTTTCAATATTTCTTTCAGATGTTTCTGGAAATACTCAATTTGCCTCCCGGTATTGAATACAGCCGTAGACACTCTGAGCGCATATCGTTTCTGACCCCTCCCAAAGGGGTCGTCAAAGCCTATGGACCTGATCTGAATATTTCTCTTGAGAAGCGTCTGCACAATCAGATTAGCCGTCTTCTCGTCATGAAAAACCTGATCCGGTTTATCCCAGTTAAAGGGGAAGAATACAGTTAAGCCTGACAACAATTCCTGTGTTTTAAAGGGCGATACAAGGGCCTCTGGGGAGCGGGAAAGGATGAAATCCTTAACCTGTTGAGACAAAGATAATATCTGTCGTTCAACAAGTTCTGCACCGCCCAACGACTGTTGAAATTTTATAGCCTCAAGCATGGCCGAAAAGCCCGGTGCGTTACTGCAGCCACGGACTTGCAAGGCCTCCGCCATGGGAAAAGGCTCACCCCCTTCATTTTGGTACCCGCTGTATTTGGTCATTCTTTGTGACAAGATGGGGTATAATTCCGGCGGGCGTATCCTAGAATTTTTAATATAGAGTATCCCCGTACCTGGTGGTCCATTTAACCATTTATGTCCGGGACAGGCATAGAAATCCGTATGGGTAATATTATCCCTGCCCCGGCTGATATCCACCATGCCAAAGGCCTGAGCCCCGTCCACAATAAGATATTTGATATTTAAGGCATCTGCCTTTTTCCGAAGGGCTTCAAGCGGGAGGCGTACGCCTGTTGTCGGATAGACATGAGACACACAAAGCGCCTTTGCACCGCGCAGTTCGTCCGTATCCGGCAATAAAAATTCCAGCAATTCATCACTGTTCATGGTGCCCAGAATATTTGCCGCCGGGAAAGCCCGCTTAATGACGGTCAGGCCTGTCTTTTCCTGCAAGACACTTAAAGGAGACAGGATCGCATTATGTTCATGATTCGTGATGATGACTTTATCCGTGGCCTTAAAGTTCAGGCCCAGAATCACCATATTCAACCCCATGGTCGTATTATCGGTGAGGCAGATATTATCCTTGCTCACGGAAAGAAAACGGGCGACCTTCTCACGGTTATAATGTTGATGCTTGCCTAATATCTCATCTGTTTCATAAGAATCTGTCGGGTTGCTCGCCCATTGATCAATGTTTTTTCGAAAACTCTCAATAACACTATTGGGCATTGATCCTTCTGTGCCAGAATTAAGGTAAATAAATTCAGGCCCCAGTCGCGAAAAATGACCCGCCTGATTAAGAGCCGTAGATGAGGTATAATTTTCTGCCAGAGCCTTACCCGAGACCATTGATCCCGCAAATGCAGTCCCCATCAGGCCCGTGTTCTTAATAAATTTTCGGCGGCTGTAGGCCCGTTGAATTGAGTTGTTCTTATCCATCATTAGTGGACACCTGTAATGAAAGAGCCTAAAGAAATATTGTCTTTACCAATTACGTTTATTCCCATTAATATGCCTCTGAAATATCTTAATGTCCATGCCACAATATAAATATTAAGGCACGATAGCGGTCGCATACGAGTATTCCCTTCATTTCCTCTCGATATCCGAAAATACCAATATGGCACCACAGAGGGCGTCAATTTAGTGCCAGAAGGAAATTGTTGTAATTTCAAAGTGCTAACTATATTTTGAGCCGCTTTGGTGCCTGATCATGATTTTTTGGTACCTCCACCCGTTTCTGTAACTATTTGATTTTACTTATCTTTCGTGGCGCACCGCTGGTGCATATGGTGTGACATCTTTTTTCGCCGACTGGCGGGCAATATGAGGCCGTGATTTGTTGATTTGGTACGGGTGACGGGAGGTGCAAACTTTGATTCTGACGGCGGGAAAAAAGTCACTTTTTGGCGGAGTAAGAAGGCAATTTTTATCTGGTCACTGGGGAGAAAACCGCACAGGAATTGTCACTTATAATCTACACCTCCTCCGCCGTAGCAAGCGGCGAGAAATGGTGATCGTCACTTCAAAAAAATCAGATTTATTTCGTTTGGAAAACCGCAAATAATAAGAGGCAGGCACCCTGCCCTTTGGCAGAAATTCATGTCAGGGTTTCAGGCTTTTCTGAAAATATTTTACCGGAAACTATGCGGGATTCATCACCGGAAACCGAAATTATTTCCCCTTCACGGCTAAACTTTCTGTCGCTATCATGGGGGGCATGATAGCCAGGACGTGGCATTGCTGACATGGGAGTTTTGACTGTTCACCACAAAATAAGGGGCGGCTTACGCCGTCCCTTATTAGTGCTTGGAAAAGTTATTGTCTGTTATGATTTCGGTATGGGCCGGTAAACTTTTATACCCATTTGTCTGGCCTTGTCAGCGAGGTTTTCGGTAATGCCAGAACCGGGAAAGACAATCACACCTTTTGGATTTTCAGCCAGCATTTGGTCATTGCGTTTGAACGGTGCGGCGCGGTTATGTTTCTTCCAGTCAGGGCGGAATATAACGGTGGGGATAGCTCTTGCCTTTGCCCATTTGGCCGCAATCAGTTCCGCGCCTTTAGTGCCGCCGCCGTGGGCTAGTACCATATCGGTATGTTTGGCTTTTGTCTGGTCCAGCACGTCCCATATTTTCTGATAATCCTGATAATCAACGCCGCCAGTGAAAGCTATTAATGTTCCCTCTGGTATGTAGGCGCGAGTTTCAGATCTTTGCTTGGCCTTGATGTAATCCCGGCTGTCAATCATTGATGCTGTCATTGTGATGTGATTGATTTTTGAGCCGGACAGCGGACGCCATAAGCTGCCGGTGGTTGCCTCAAACAGTTCGCCGCCATGGTCGCGCATCAGTTCGAATACTGCCCGCTGTTCCAACAGGGTTTGGCCCTCGGTGATCAGCTCTTCAAGCTCAACGGATTTTACCTCTGACCCGTCCTGCTCCCGCTGACTTTTTGCCTGAACGTCTTCGTTCTGGTCAAGGTCTTTCTGTATGCGTTCAATCTTCCGGTGGAAGCTATTAACAAAACTCCATAATATGCCTTGGGTGTCGTCTTCCAGTCTGCTGTCGGCAAACATACCGACTATGACATCAAAGACGTCTGACATGCCATGCCTTAGCGTGTCAGCATCAGGTAGTGGTCGATAGTCCAGTTCATCGGAGAAGGGTCTTTTTGCATATATTGTTTGTTCAAAAAGGGTATGGGCGGTTGTGGTTTCTATGATGGTATCAAGCATAATAATTTCCTGTGTGATCTATATGTTTTCTCTTTCTTCCCCAACACGCCTTTGGCGATGGGGTGGGGGATTAAGGACCGGTTACGTCATTCAATTTGTCCGGCATCCGGCTTTTTTTTAAAAGAAAATACAGGAATGCGACTTTCGCATTCCTGGCCTTAGCAAGCCGGACTTGACCTTA
>NVXG01000014.1 GCA_002733805.1 Robiginitomaculum sp.
TACCGCTTCCCTCCGGCTTGACCGGAGGGTCCATGGCAACGCATCCGCAGGGCCAAAAGAACCAAATTATATGTCGCTGGACCTCGGACTAAATCCGGGGACTGGTCTGCCAATTTTCGGTCCCCGGATTTAATCCGGGGTCCAGCTTTTGGCCTTCAACCCGCTCTCACAAACACTCATACAGCGCAGCAGTGAGTCGTGCGGCGCGCACGTCCTTGACCAATTGGCTGTCTTGTTTGGTGGTGACATAGCCAAAACTAACTTTGGCATCTGGGTCGGCAAACAGTACTGAGCCGCCAAAGCCGGTATGACCGACTGTGTGCAGGCCAGGGCCGTACACCAATCGTCCGGGTGTGTTGCGGATCAGGCCAACGCCAAAGCTCAAATCATGGGATAAAACCCGGTCTTTGCCAGCGACACGCTCTGTCACCGCTTCGGCTCGAACTGCTTTGGACAGCATTTCACGACCGTTCAGCGCGCCATCTTCGGCCAAAACTCGCATTAAACCCGCCATGGCTTTGGCGGTACCGTGTCCATTGGCTGAGGGGATTTCCATGCGCCGCCATGCTGCGCCGCCTTTTCGTCCGGGCGAGGACCATGGCATCATAAACGCCAATTTTTGTACTTCGTTTAGGTTGGCAAAGCCGGATGGAATACTGGTGGGTTTGGAGGTTTGGGCCACGCGATCATGTTGCTCATCAGGCAGGCCAATCCAAAAATCCAGATCATTGGGCTGGCAAAACTCTTCACGCAAAATGCTGCCAATGGTCCGCCCGCCGGTGGCGCGAATGACAATTTCACCAGCCAGGTATCCCCAACTGACCGGGTGATAGCCCGAGCCATCGCCCAAGGTCCATAACGGTTCCATACTGGCCAACCGGTCCACGGTTTTTTGCCAATCAAACCAGTCGGCGGCATCCCATGGGGCTCGAAATCCGCTTAAACCCGCCTGATGAGACAGAACTTCCGCAACGGTGAGATCGCCTTTGCCGTGGGCGGCAAATTCAGGCCATAAATCAGAGACTTTTTGCTCATATGAAAGGTCTCCCTGTTCCACCACCCAGCCCAGAACCAATGCGGAAACCGCCTTGGAGCAGGAAAACACCGGGACCAGATGGTTGTCGCTCATGGCGGTTTCGCACGCCCGGTCGGCCCAGCCACCGATCAAATCGACCACTAACGCACCACCCGCATAGATGCAAAGCCCACCGCCGCGCTCCAGCTCTTCGGCAAACAGAGCGGCAAATTCATTACGGACCGGCTCGAAGCCGGGAGCCACGGCGCCGGATAAAGGAAGATCATGTTTCATGGTTGGACCTTGCAAAGAAAAACCCCGGCGCACAAGTCACCGGGGTTGATAATGTTGTGGATGGTCGGATTGGCTAGAATTTGAAGCGACCGCGTAGGGTAATCGGAATGGTCAGGTTCTCAGCGTGGCTGTCAGCTTCTTCGAACCCAAGCGCCAACAATGTGCCGTCGCCCGCATTTAAGGCGCCGGTGTACCGAATGCCAGATTCAATACCGATGGCAAAGTTGCGACTGGCCCGCCATTCGGCACCAATGGTGAGCTGTGCCGTAGGTACGGTGCTGTCAGCATATAATTGGGTGCTGAAATTGGCCGGTTGGCCAATACCACCAAATCCGGCGGAGGAAAGCGACGCATTGGCCGCTTCGATTTGCTGAACTCCAACACTGGCTCCGATATAGGGGCTAACCGCCGGGCTGAGCAGGGTGGCGAATGTTTTGTTGCGAAAATATTTGCGAACGCCGATCTCACCGCCATAGCTTTTCAGATCGCTAAACTGGGCCGTAATGGGATCAACACCCGCCGTGCCTGCGCCGACTATATTGCCACTGGCTTTGGAATAATTACCCGATGCAGTGACCTCAACCGTGTCACTGAGCGCATAGGAAATGCCCGCCTGATAGCGCAAACCTTCGTTATAGGCGTCTGAATATCCCGTGGTCAGCAATTGCGCTGTGCCTGTGGTATCAAACGAATTTTTGACTACTTCGCCATCAATGCTGGGCTCGTAGCTGACCGCCAGCTCTAGGTTCATCCGTTGACCAGCATTGTTGCCAGACCAGTTTCCGAGCCAGGAACAGCCGGATAATAAAACGGCAGCGGTGCAAACGAGGGCTATACGTATCACAGGATTCTCCAGTTTTGGTGAACAAAAATTCGAGGTCGAATCATTGCACTTCACTTCACCATTCACTTAAGCACCTTATTCCTTTAAGGATTATTAACTATGAATGCTGGGCAAAGGCCCGCAAACCACAGGCAAAGCGTGAGCAAAAATTCGGGCAGGAGCATTTTATGAAACAGGTTTTTATTGGTATTTTGGTGGCAGGATTTATCGCCTTTGGTGCATCCGCCGTAAGGGCTGATGCGAATGAGGATTTACACGCTTTGATCGAACAGGTTCGGGCGTTGGATCTGGCCAATGATCCGGTTTCTGCCGGGCAGGAGGGCGATGCGGCTGCGCTGTCAAAATTACCGGATATATCGGCCGGGAGTACGGCTGCCGAGGCGACGCAAGCCAAGGTTTTTGCTGACCGGCTGCAAAACTTGCCACGCGGTGAGCTTACTGCTGCCAACCAGATCAATGCGGATTTGCTAGACTTTGTGCTGCAATCACGGGTGGCCGGTAGTGAATTTGATCAAGCCGCCATGCCATTTACCAATGATAGCGGCTTTCATACCTATCTGGATTATGTGGCCCGTTCGACCCGGGTAACCAATGTCTCCGAAGGTGAAGCGTGGATTGCCCGCTTAAACCAAGTGCCGGAGTTCTTAAGCGCCCATCGGACCAATATCGCCCGAGGGCTAAAAAGCGGCTTTGCTCAACCCAAAATGATCGTGCAGAGCGTGGCCCAAACCATGTCTGACCAGTTGGAAGGTGAAGCCATGCTGCCCAGCTTGCTGGCTCCGTTGGATGCGCTTCCGGCAAGCGTATCTGAAGCAGACAAGGCGCGATTGCGGGCTGGAATTGAACAAGCCTTTGCCGAGGCGGTTCGTCCGGCTTTTGCACAAACCCTTACCTTTTTGCAGGATGAGGTATTACCCAAATCCCGCGACAGCATTGGTATTTCGGACGTTCCCGGTGGGCGCGAATATTATGAAAGCCGCGTCAAGTATTTTACCACTACGAATATGAGTGCTGCCGAGGTCCACGAACTTGGCAAATCCGAAGTGGCGCGAATCCGCGCCGAGATGGAAGTGGTCATCGAGCAAAGCGGCTTTACCGGTAGCTTTGCGGAGTTTCTGCAATTTTTGCGGACCGACCCGCAGTTTTACGCCAAAACCGAGCAAGAATTGCTGATGCGGGCCAGCTTTATTGCCAAACAAGTTGACGATAAAATGCCGCAATTTTTCGGGTTTTTGCCACGCCTGCCCTATGGCGTGCGGCCGGTCCCTGCCGCGATTGCCCCGCATTATACCACGGCCAGATATTGGCCGGGCGACAGTAAAACCGGCCGGGCCGGGGGCTATATGGTCAATACCTATGACTTAAAATCCCGCCCGCTTTACGAGCTACCGGCGCTGACCATGCACGAAGCCGTGCCGGGTCATCATCACCAATTTGCCATTGCCGAAGAACTAAAAGACGTCCCAGCATTTCGCAACGATCTGTACGTGGTGGCGTTTGGCGAGGGCTGGGGGCTGTACACCGAGAAACTCGGCGTTGAAATGGGGATGTACAAAACCCCATATGAAAACTTCGGACGTTTGACCTACGAAATGTGGCGCGCTTGCCGTCTGGTGATGGACACCGGCATCCACGCCTTTGGCTGGACCAAAGACCAAGCCAAAGCCTGCCTGATCGATAATTCAGCACTGGCCCTGCACAATATCGAAACCGAAACCAACCGCTATATCTCGTGGCCCGGACAAGCCTTGGGCTACAAAATTGGCGAGCTAACCATCTGGCGGCTACGCCATAAGGCCGAAGCCGAACTGGGCGGAAAGTTTGACTTACGCGCCTTTCACGATGAAGTCCTAAAAGACGGCTCGGTCACCCTGACCATGCTGGAAAGCAAGATCGATCGTTGGATTGCAGAGGTTGAGGCAAAAGAATAGTCTAGACCTGTTGGTAAATTATCAATATGTAGGAGCCATCTTACGCTTGGAGGCGATTCATATGACCAACCCCGGATCCGGAACAGGCTAAGTTATTCCATCACTTGGTTGCGTGAAAATTTATTTTTTTGTGAGCCATTGGCATTTTTGGGTGAGTATATATCCATGTATTGAATGCTGGGTCAGTATTATCAGATTTTAAAACACCGCCCGTCATGACAAAATCTGGTTCAAAAAATATTTCGCCTAATTCTGATGCAAAATGGAACTCCAGCCGGACTTCGGCAGTATCATCGGCATCGCAACTCTCAAAAGAAGCAAAAAAGTCTGTCTTACCTCGTTCTATAAGGTTGGCGGCAAAGTTTGGCCAAGTATATTGGATTTCCAACGCTCGCATATCATTCGGCTTTATGGGTGGAAGAAAGAAAATGCAAATTATCTTTTTTAGGTGATCATTGAGACTTACTAGATGCCGAACTGTCCCATTATGAGACCCTATGCATTTAATTTGGAATTTGAGGTTTCGCAAAAAGAGAATTGGTTCGGCCATATCATCAGCAATAATTCTAATTTTTAACATCTGAGCGGGGTTTTCGGCAGCTTCGATTGTATACCTCCGAATAACATCACATGTTCCATCGCCATGGATAATGGTTGTTTCTACAACATCTTTATATTTCCACCTTGGCTTGTCGTCCTCGTCCAGCATGTTCGAAATAAAACCGGCAGCGCTGACTGTCTCCTCATAATCCGCCAGCAAGAAGTCATACCGTTCTAAGTAGTAATTGCGTATTCGCCTTACAAACTTGAATCCAAGCCCAAAAATGCATACTAATGTTAGAATAGCGGCAAAGATGGCAAGTTTAGACCACATGCTTTCTGTTGAATAATACTGTGCAAAAAAACTAAATACCAATGTTCCCAAAAATCCTAACCCACCAATAATGGAAAATAAGATTCCAATGCCATAAAAAGCTTCTGATCGGGCAATCGAAATAAAAAGGTGGGAAATGCGACTTGAGCTGGAGTTTCTAGATTCATTCTTATTTTTCAATTTTTCCTCCCACTATTTTGATGTGAGTTTGTTGCTGTGGTTTCAGTAAAAAGCAACTTAAAAGAGGTAACTTTACTTTCTTAAAGGCAAAATGGGCAGGATCGACACAAAGGCAGTTTCTCGTTTTACTGAGGATTCGAATTATCCAAGTCCGGTTTGGTGCGGTATACAACCTTGACCCCATCGACCCTTGGCCGCACAACCAATCCATGTCGCGCATTCATCTTCTTCCCCCTGAAACCATCAACCAGATCGCTGCGGGCGAGGTGGTTGAGCGACCGGCTTCGGTGGTCAAGGAACTGGTTGAAAACGCGTTGGATGCCGGGGCGACACAGATTGATGTGGCGGTGGATGAGGGCGGCAAGGCCCGCATTTTGGTGGTGGATAATGGCCATGGCATGTCGGGCGAAGAGATCAAGCTGGCCGTCGAGCGCCACGCCACCTCAAAATTGTCTGCGGATGTGCACGGAAATTGGGACCTGCTTGATATTTCAACCATGGGGTTTCGCGGCGAGGCATTGCCCAGTATTGGCTCGGTGGCGCGGATGCAAATTCGCTCACAGGATGACAAAGGCGAGTGCTGGCAGCTATCGGTTGATGGCGGCAAAGTGTCGATGCTGCGGCCTTGTCCGCCGTTTGGGCATAGCGGCACCCGGATCGAAATATCCGACCTGTTTTATGCAGTCCCGGCCCGCCTGAAATTCCTGAAAACTGAGCGATCAGAAAACATGGCGATCAATGACACGTTGAAACGCTTGGCGATGGCGCGACCTGATGTGGGTTTCTCGTTGGTCTCGAATGGCCGTAAAAGTTTTGCCTATCCGGCCCATGGCGGGGAACAGCCCGGACTGCGCCGGATGGGTGATGTGCTGGGGCGGGATTTCAAGGACAATGCCATTGCCATTGATCTGACCCGCGAGACGGTTGGTATTTCCGGCTTTGCCGGTTTGCCGACCTATCATCAATCCTCGGCCCGGCATCAATATTTGTTCGTCAATGGCCGCCCGGTCCGTGATAAATTACTGCATGGCGCAGTGCGCGGGGCCTATCGCGATTTTCTGGCTCGGGACCGGCATCCGGTGTTGGCGCTGTTCGTTGATCTCGATCCGCATCTGGTCGATGTGAATGTTCATCCAGCCAAATCAGAAGTGCGGTTTCGCGATCCCGGTCTGGTTCGTGGATTGATTGTTGGCGCTTTACGTCACGGATTGGCCGCATCCGGACACCGGGCTGCCACCACCAGTTCCGGCTTTGCCTTGGGCAAAATGCAAATGCCAAATCCGGCTGGATTGACTTTGGGGTTTGGCGCATCACCGGGGAACTGGGCGCGACCCCTGCCTGTGCAATCCAGCTTTGCAGAAAACCCCAGCGGTGCTGATTTTATCGCGCCCAGCGCAATGGTGGAACCGATACTGCAACCCGCGACCGAAGCCGAAGCCTCGGCAGTTGGTGACCTGCCGCTCGGCGCAGCACGCGCCCAATTGCACGAGACTTATATTGTGGCCCAAACTTCGGACGGGATTGTGATCGTTGATCAGCATGCAGCCCACGAGCGGCTGGTCTATGAGAACATGAAGCAGGCCTTGGCTCGCGATGGCGTGGCTTCGCAAAACCTGCTGATCCCGGATATTGTTGAACTGGAAGACGGCGCGGCAGATCGGCTGTTGGCGCGCCGCGATGAATTGGCCGCTTTGGGCTTGGTTATCGAGGAATTTGGGGCAGGGGCCATTGCGGTGCGTGCGACCCCGGCTTTGCTCGGGCAAATGAATACTGGCCAGTTGATCCGTGATCTGGCCGAGGACTTATTGGAGTTTGACGCAGCGCATTCCTTATCGGAACGGCTCGAAGATGTCTGCTCGACCATGGCTTGTCATGGCTCGGTGCGGGCCGGGCGGCGCTTGAACGGCGACGAGATGAATTTCCTGCTGCGCCAGATGGAAGCCACGCCCCATTCCGGCCAGTGCAATCACGGGCGACCGACCTATGTGGAGTTAAAACTCAAAGACATAGAGCGCCTGTTTGGTCGCCGCTAAGGCTGACCGGTTCAACAACACCGACTGTCTTTTGCTTTGGCGGCTTGCAGTTCTGCCCGTGCATCATCTTCGCCATAAACCGTCGATGTGCCATGGGTAAAGAACGTTTCCCATGCGACACCGCTTGGGTCTTCGACCCAGGTTTTATCTGAAACCGCGTAACAGCATTGGGTGGCATCTTGATCGTATGTGCTTTGATTGGCGGTTTTTAACCGCTCGGATATTTCGGATAATTCTGTCGCGCTGTTCGCTTGTAACCCCAAATGACCGATGCCGGGGGGTGCAGTTTCGCTGGCCAGTTGAATGGCAAAATTGACCGCCGGATCGTCCAACATCCATTTGGCGTATTCGGGCTTGACCACGATAGGTTCGGCTCCGAACAGTACCGAATAAAACTGGATAGATTGGTCCAAATTTTCCACTGACATATTCACATGAAATCGTTTCATGATTTTACTCCTGTTTCTCGCTCAAATGGGTCAGAGGCTGCAAAATCTCAGCACGTCCCTGACAGCAATCTTCCATTAAAAAGGCCAGCAGAGAGCTGATCCTTTGGTAATTGGCCCGGTACAAAATGCTGCGTCCACGCCGCTCCGTACTGACCAAACCAGCTCCGGCTAATATACCCAATTGCGCTGATGATGTGGTCAGATTGACCGATGCCGCTTTGGCAATCGCCCCGGCGGGCAAACCATCATCTCCGGCGCGAACCAATAATCGGAACAGAACAAGGCGACCCTCATGAGCCAAAGCAGAGATGGTTGGTACAGCTTGTGTTATTTTCATAATCCATGGATATATGGAATATATTGGGGTGTCAATACTGGCATACCGGTTCCACCCCCGCCCTCTCGCCTCAGGATGAGGTGAGCGGTGTTCGATTTGTTTCGTTTCAAAAAGCTCCTCATCCTGAGGTGCGAGCGCTAGAGAGCCTCGAAGGATCGGCGAGCGGTACAAATCCAACCCGGCCCGGTCCCCGGCCTTGAGCGGCGGGTCCAGTGCTGATTGTCATTTTGTATTGTCATGCCGGGGACCATCCACACAGTCCAATCACAATTGGCGGCCACTGCCCGGACACTCATTCACAATAGACTCACACATAAATTACAGACATTGACGCTGGTTGACGCTTAGGTTCTGAGGATAAAACTGCTCGAAGCTCGGTCTGGTCAAGCCGGTTAAGATCGAGAACAGGATCATCAAAAACCTTGGTAGATTCGGCTGTTTGACATCGTGAATATCGTGCGAAACCCATATAAAGATGGGTTTGACTAATAACTTGTTCCAAGGGTGCGCTGTGCGCTTTTTGGGCTTGGCTTATTGGTTAGTTGAAACTGTCCTGTGGGGAGAATAAGCCAAAAACGCTTCTGTTTTTTTAAATTGCTGGTTTCAGCGCAATTTTCGCAAAAAAAGCACTTTGGCCGCGCCATAGGTTCGTACATCCAATGGCTCGAATTTGGGCAGGTCCGGCGTTTCGTCTACGCCACATTCGAACACAAAGAGAGCCTCGTCACGCACCCAGTCATGCTCACAAACTTCGGCCAAGGCTTGCTCGCCCAAGCCTAAACCATAGGGTGGATCCAGGAAAACCAGATCAAACCTGGCCCCGGTGCTGGCTGGGCGTGGACCAAGGCTGGTCGCGCTGCGCCGGTGAATACGGGTGTGACCAAACAGGCCAAAGGCTTCGATATTATCGCGGATCACCCCACGCGCTTCGGCCGAAGTTTCAACAAACAGGCAGGTTTCGGCCCCGCGTGACAGGGCTTCAAAACCAAGTGCGCCGGAGCCGGCAAACAGATCAAGCACTCTTGCGCCCTCACAATCCGGTGCCCATGCGGCGTGGGAAAGGATATTGAAAATGGCTTGTCTGGCTCGATCTGTCGTGGGGCGGGTGCCGTGTCCGCCCGGAGTCTGGATGGTTCGTCCGCCCAATTGGCCGCTAGTGATCCGCATTTCTGCCCCGGCTGGGTTTGGCTTTGCTTCGGTCGGATTTGGCTTTACCCCGGTTTGGTTTCGCTTTGTTCCAGCTGGGCTTCGCTTTGTCTGGATTGCTTTTGACTTTGACTTTGTCTTTGTCATCTTCGGCTTGGGCGCGCCGTTGCCGGTGTGGACCGGCCTTGATTGCGGCGCGCAATTGTCGGCCGCTGATCTCGGCCAATGCGCCCTTGGCTAGACCGCCCAGCTCGAACGGTCCGAAGCTGGTGCGGATCAAGCGATTGACCTGCAAGTCAATGCTCTCCATGGCGCGGCGCACTTCGCGGTTTTTGCCTTCGGTTAATTGTACTTTGATCCATACATTATTGCCGCTACCGGGCAGCAAAGTTGCCATGATCGGCCCGGTTCGGCGGCCATCCAGCATCACGCCTTTGGCCAGACGGTCCAACCGTTTCTGATCGGTCTGGCCATAGGCCCGCACCTTGTAAGTTCGGGTCCAGCCGGTTTTGGGCAGTTCCAGCTTGCGGGCCAGTGCCCCATCATTGGTCAGCAGCAATAAGCCTTCGGAGTTTAGATCAAGCCGTCCGACCGAGATCACCCGGGGCATGTCATCCGGCATGGCGTCAAAGACCGTGTCGCGGCCCTTCTCATCCGCGTGGCTGGTCACCAGTCCGGTTGGCTTGTGATAGCGCCACAGCCGGGTGTCTTGCGCCGCCTCAACCACATTGCCATCGACGGCAATGCGCTCATTCCCGGTTACGAAAAAAGCCGGCGTGGTCAGCCGCGTCCCATCGACCGTGATGCGCCCGGCTTCGATCATCCGCTCGACACCGCGACGTGATTCAATTCCGGCCCGGGCCAGAAATTTGGCAATACGGGTGCCTTCGGGCCTGCCTTCGGTTTGGGGACCAGCCAGTTTTGGCTCTTGACCTTGGTCGGGTTTGTCGCGCATTCGTTTGTTCCATGATCGATCGGGATACTCAACTGCGCTTCATGTCACGGGCGTATGCCATGGCGCAAGCAGCATTTACCGCTGGCGAAGTGCCGGTCGGTGCGGTGTTGGTCGCACCAGATGGCAAAACCATCTTGGCCGAGGCCCACAATGCCCCATTGGCCAAGTGTGATCCAACTGCCCATGCAGAAATCGAAGTGTTACGTGCTGCCGCCCAAAAAACCGGCAATTATCGGTTAAGCGATTGCACGCTCTATGTAACGTTGGAGCCGTGTACCATGTGCGCCGGAGCCATTTCCAATGCCCGGATCAGCCATTTGGTGTTTGGGGCATCGGATGAAAAAGGCGGTGCCGTGCAAAATGGTATCCGGTTTTTTGAACAAAAAACTTGCCACAGCGCCCCCAAGGTTACGGCTGGTATCCTTGCGCTGGAATGTGGCGAACTCTTGCGGGAGTTCTTCAAAGCTCGCCGCCAACAAAATAGAAAGTCTCCCTTATGACCCAACTTGATAAAATTACCGGTGCGGTCGTGCAGGCCAGTTCAAAACTACTGGACATGGCCGCAACTCTTGATCGGTTTGAAGCCAAGCTGAATGAAGCAATGGCCCAAGGGGCCGAGTTGGTGGTGTTCCCGGAGGCCTTTATCGGGGGCTATCCCAAGGGTCATGATTTCGGGGCCAGAGTCGGCTCAAGAACCGGACCGGGGCGCGATATGTTTGCGGCCTATTTTGGCGCGGCGCTTGATCTGGGTGGTCAGGATTTTGCCCGCCTCGCCAAAATTGTCAAAACGGCCAAGGCCCATGTCGTGGTTGGGGTGATTGAGCGATCCGGGGGTACTTTGTACTGCACAATCTTGTATTTGGACGGGGACGGGAACTTGACCGGCAAGCACCGTAAACTGATGCCAACAGCGATGGAACGTTTGATCTGGGGTTTTGGTGATGGCTCCACCTTGGCCGTGCAGGATTGGTCATTGGGGCGAACCGGCGGGTTGATTTGTTGGGAAAACTACATGCCGTTGGCCCGGACCCATATGTACGGGCAGGACGTGGAGTTTTACTGTGCGCCTACGGTTGATGATCGAAAAGTCTGGACACCACTCATGCAAACCATTGCGATCGAAGGGCGGTGTTTCGTGTTGTCTGCCGTGCAATTCATGCAACGCCGAGATGCACCGGACGATTACATTTGCGCCGAAGGCAATGATCCGCAAACCGTATTGATCGACGGCGGCTCGTGCATTGTCTCGCCATTTGGGGAATTGCTGGCCGGGCCGGTGTTTGGCCAAGAGTGCATCTTGCTGGCCGAGATGGACAAAGCTGAAATCGTGCGGGGCAAATATGATCTGGACACGGTGGGCCATTACGCCCGTCCCGATGTGTTTTGCCTGCAAGTTGATCTGGCCGCCAAGCTTGCCGTAAAGACCAAAAACTAGTCCTTACGCCGGTGGTTATTTCCAGTTCAAGAACCGCCATTGATCTGGTGGAACTTGGTCGGAAAATCCCCCAATATTGGGGGATGACAGCCAGAATTTTCGCTCAAATACCAATGGAATAATGGCTGCATCTTCATGCAATAAATCGGCGGCTTCGGCGGCAAACCAGTCTCGTTGCAAGGGGTCGCCTTCGGCCCGGGCTGAAGCCACGGCTGCATCGTAAGCGGCATTGGTCCAGTTGAAATTGGCGGCAAAGCCATTGCTGGCAAAGGGCTCGATCAAACGCCAATTTTCACGTTTCAATCCGCGATCAAAGCTGGCCATGGCCAGATCAAATTCCCCGGCCTCGATAAAGGCGTATAGTCCTTGCCCATCGGTGCCCTGCAAATTGCAGGTAACGCCGATCTGTTTCCAGTTTTCAGCCAACACAACAGCAATACGTTCGCGTAAGCCTCCGGAATGCAGCATGGAAATTTGAAAACCATCCTCCAATCCTGCCTCAGCCAATAATTCGCGCGCGGTTTCCACACGTTGCGAATAACTTGGCAATCCGGGCGCTGCCCAAGGTAAAATGCCATAGGCAGCTTGTGCGGCATCCTTAAACAATTGATCGGCAATAAAGCTACGATCCACGGCAAGATTCAACGCCCGGCGCACGCGTGGGTCGCCCAATACCGAATGCTGGTGATTGATCTTCAAATAGACCAACCGGGGCGCATCCCAACCAGACAGGGCAATGCCGTCACGGGCCTTCAAGTCGGCGATCTGGTTGGCGGGCGGATCTTCGATCAGATCGAGATCACCGGCCCGAACCATCCGGGTCCGGGTGGCGGCTTCTTCCACCACGCTGACATATACGTTGCCGATATGCGGCGGGTCAGGGGCCAATGGGTTACGGACCAATGCGATTTCCTGTTGTGTGGTTTTGGATAGCAAGTAAGGGCCAGAACCCACAAAGTCTGGTGGTAACGGCCATTTGGTCTCCAAATTGACCAATATGTGGGCCGGTGCCGGATAAAACTCACGCATCAGTTCGGCAAATACGCCGAGTGGCTGCACGAATGAAAACCGCACCGTATGGACATCCAGCGCGTGAACACCAATCTGATCAATCGGTTCGGTGCCATTCAATACGGCTTCGGCATTGCGTAATAAGAAGAAGTCGCCAGCATCAGCATACAAGCTGTCCGGGTCGAGCATTCGTTGCACCGTCGTTACAATATCATTGGCGGTGATGGGTACGCCATCTGACCATTGTAAGTTTTTGCGTAAAGAGAAGGTCCATTGCAGCCCATCGTCTGACATTTGCCAGCTTTGGGCCAAGCCGGGCGCCAGACCACCGTCCGCACCATAATTGGTCAGCGGTGTATATAACTGCTTGAATAACAAAGCGGCGGCGGCAAATTGTCCCTGCGCCGGGTCCAGACTATCGGGTGCCGAAGCAATGCCGATCCGTAATTCTGATGGCGGGTCTTGCGTAGCCGATCCACATCCAGCCAACGCAATCGCCCCACTTGCCAACAAGAAGGTTCGTCTTTGCAAAGGGACGCGTATGGTCATGTTGGTTTCTTTCAAGCGCTGGCCGTGGCTCGAGCCTTCTGGTTGGTGAGCACCATTTCAGCAAAACGCTCAAACACATAAAAACTGTCTTGCGGACCGGGGCTGGCTTCCGGGTGATGCTGTACAGAAAACACCTCCCTGTCCTTCATTTGCAAGCCGCAATTGCTGCCATCAAATAACGAGACATGGGTTTGGGTAACCTCTTGCGGTAGGCTATCGGCTTGCACCGCGAACCCGTGGTTCATCGAAACGATTTCCACCTTACCACTGGCGATTTCCTTGACCGGGTGATTGGCTCCGTGATGACCCTGATCCATTTTAATGGTTTTACCGCCCAGCGCCAAAGCTAGCAATTGGTGGCCGAGGCAAATGCCAAATAGCGGTAATTTCGCGTCGATCAATGTACGAATGACCTGGCTCGCATACTTCGCCGTTGCCGCAGGGTCGCCGGGACCATTTGCCAAAACGATACCATCGGGTTTAAGTGCCAGAATCTGCTCGGCGCTAAAGCTGGCTGGAACGATGCTGACTTGCAGGCCTTGGCTGGCCAATAGCCGGGCGATATTGCGCTTTACGCCATAGTCGATCAATACCACATGGGCGCTAGTGGATTCAGTCTTGCCAAACCCGTCTGGCCATTCCCACGCGGTTTCGTTCCATTGGTGGGGTTTCTTGGTGGTGATTTGTCCGGCCAGATCCGCTCCAACCAGTCCAGGCCAATTGGCAGCCCGTTGTCGCAAATGATCCAGATCAAATTTACCATTCGGGTCGTGGGCAATAATCCCGTGCGGCATGCCGTTCTCGCGAATGTGTGCGGTCAGGGCGCGGGTATCAATCCCGGTTATGCCAATGATGGAATGTTCGATCAGCCAGTCGGTCAGGGACTGGGTAGAGCGCCAATTGGCCGAGTCGGTGATCTCGGCCCGTAAAATAATACCTTTGGCTCGGGCGCCTGCTACAGGTGAGGTGTTTTCCACATCGTCGGGATTGGTGCCGACATTACCAACATGCGGAAAGGTAAAACAGACCAATTGGTCCGTATAGGAAGGATCGGTCATGATTTCCTGATACCCGGTCATGGCCGTATTGAAACAAACCTCACCAATGGCTTGACCGGTCATTCCGGTGCCAGAGCCGGGAAATACGCGGCCATCAGCCAGCACCAACACCGCAGTCGGTAGCCGATTTGTCACTTGACTCCAGCCAACAGGGTTCATAGGTCAACGCTCCGGTTTTCAAGCGTAGGGTGCAATGTGCCAACCTAAGCTGATTCTGGAGACGGGGTTTACCATCCGGTTTGGCCTTGCGAAAGTGCCGGGCTGAAAAAAGTGTTGAAACAGGGAGTAAAGTGAAGAGATTTTACCCATCGGTGAAACCAATTCATTTGAACCAACTAACTACATGTCATTGCGAAATGAAATTACCGTGGCGATGAAAGAAGCCATGAAGGCCAAAGACTCTTTGCGGCTTTCAACCATCCGTCTGATTCGAGCGGCGATCAAGGATCGGGACATTGCGGCCCGGACCAAGGATCAGTGCCAAGGATGCGGCGATGAGCAAATCCTGAAAATTCTTTCCAAAATGCTGAAACAGCGTGAAGAAAGCGCCAGTATCTACGAAAAAGCTGGTCGGCTTGATCTGTCAGAGCGGGAGCGCGCAGAAATTGCAGTGATCGGCACTTTTATGCCCGAGCAAATGAGCCAGAGCGAAATTGAGCAAGCTGCCGTGGATGTCGTAAACGAATTACAGGCCGCTGGTCTGAAAGACATGGGTCGTTGCGTGGGCCTGCTTAAAGAGCGCCATGCTGGTTCCATGGATTTTGGCAAAGCCGGTGCCGCCTTAAAATCTCTGCTGGGTTAAGCCCCCAAAGCAAAGCTTGGCCCCCAAAAGCCGTGCCGCAATATACAGCCCGGCAAAGATGTGCGATGGTTTTCCATGCGTTTTGGTGAAGAATTTCTGGATGAGTTGAAAAGTCGGTTGCGGCCGTCTGACGTGATCGGGCGCAGTGTGAAATTGCGTCGTCAGGGTCGCGAGTTCGCCGGACTTTCCCCGTTTAATCAGGAAAAAACGCCCAGCTTTTTTGTCAATGATGACAAGGGATTTTACCATTGTTTTTCGTCCGGTAAGCACGGCGATATCATTTCCTTTTTACAGGAAATCGAGGGCTTGAGTTTTGTCGAGGCCGTGGAACGTTTGGCCGCCGAGGCGGGGTTGGCTTTGCCAGCAACTGATCCACAGGATGCGGTGCGGGCTAAAAAGCACAACACAATGCGCGATTGGGTCGGCGAAGCAGCGCGGTATTATGCCAAGGAACTGACCCGGGTTCGGGGTCGTCATGCCCGGCAATACCTGCAAGGTCGTGAGTTAAACGAAGCCCAGTGGGCCGAGTTTGGATTAGGTTATGCCCCAACCCAGCGCACTGGCTTAAAAGATCATCTGGTTGAATTGGGAGCCAGCCCGGCTGAATTGGTCGAGGCCGGGTTGCTGGTGCAACCCGATAGTGGCGGTTCGCCGTTTGACCGATTTCGCGACCGTATCATGTTTCCCATCGCAGATTTGCGCGGGCGGACCAATGCGTTTGGCGCGCGGGCGTTGTCGAAGGATGCCAAGGCCAAATATCTGAATTCACCGGAAACACCGTTATTTCACAAAGGCAAAACCCTGTATCGTTATGCCGAGGCTAGGAAGTTTGCAGCGGCCAAGCACAGTACTGGTTTAATCGTGGCTGAAGGCTATATGGATGTGATCGCGCTGGTTGGTGCCGGGTTCGGCCACGCGGTTGCGCCTTTGGGTACGGCGCTGACCGAAGATCAGATGGCGCTCCTCTGGCGGGTCGGGCCGGAACCTATTTTGTGTTTTGATGGCGATGCGGCTGGCAAGCGCGCTGCGTACCGTGCGTTGGATCGGGTGCTGCCGATATTGGAGCCGGGTCAAACTTTGCGGTTTGCTTGGCTGCCCGATGGGTTGGACCCGGATGATCTGATCCGTAAAAACGGTGCCAATGCCATGGAAGAGATTTTGATACAGGCCCAGCCTCTGGTTGATGTATTGTGGCAACGTGAATGGGAATTGGAGCCGTTGAATACGCCAGAACAACGCGCTGGGTTAAGCGCCCGGTTGCGTTCCATCACCGATCAGATTGCCCACAAAGAGCTGGCATCTCTGTATCGCCGGGATTTGTTTGATCGATTGGCTAAAAAGTTTGCCAAACCGGGTGGCGGGCGCAATTGGCGCGGCAATCTGCGAAGCGGGCCGTCGACTGAGCTACGCAATAAAGTTCGAAAAGGCCAAAATAACCCAGCTGAACAAAGGTTTTTGGTCAGTTGGATCATTCAGAACCCGCAGCTTTTAGAGACACTCGACGAGGCATTTGCCGAGCTGAAACTGGATGATCCGGGTCTGGATGCAGTGCGGAATGCCATTCTTGATTTGTGGTTAGCGCAGCCAAGTGTTGACAGGGCGGCAATCACTGGCCATTTAACCCAAGTAAAATTAGCAGATCAGTTACGTTTTCTGGAAAATTCAGCCGGTGCGATCAAACCACCCGCAGATGGCGATCCAAGGGAAGTGTGGCGACAAGTGGCAGACGAGTTAAATGCACGCGCCGGCGCGGAAGAAGAACACGCGGCGTTAGAAGCTAGATTGCTCGAAAGCCTGATGGCAGATGACCCAAAGGCCCTGCGGCAGATATCTGCTGCCAGACGCACAGCCGGTCGCGATCAGAACAAGGGAGAAGGGTAACCTTCACTTTTCATTTTCAAAATAGGTCCGGATATAATTCGGAGCCTTGAATCAGGGATCGAACCGGTCTGGCCAAAAAGCCCCGATGGGATCGAAAGACAAATATGGCGAAAGCCGCGACAACCAAAAAAACCAAAGAACCAGCCGAAAATACAGACGGTCCTCTGTTGGACCTATCTGATGAGGCGGTGCAACGGATGATCAAACTGGCCAAATCCAAGGGATTTGTCACAGTGGATGAGTTGAACAAGGTATTGCCGTCCGGCGAGGTTTCGTCCGAGCGGATTGAAGACACCATGTCGCAACTCTCCGAAATGGGCATCAATTTGATTGAAGGCGAAGAAGCCGAGAGCAAAGCGGTGGCCAACAAGGCTGGTACAGCGGTACGCACCGGTAATTCCACAGCGGCAGCGGACCGGACGGATGATCCGGTACGGATGTATCTGCGGGAAATGGGCAAAGTTGAATTGCTGTCCCGCGAAGGCGAGATCGCCATTGCCAAACGCATTGAAGCGGGCCGCGATACCATGATCCGGGGCTTGTGCGAAAGCGCATTGACCTTTGAGGCAATCATGGTTTGGCGCGAAGAGCTGTCCGAAGGCCGGATTTTGCTGCGCGACATTATTGATCTGGATACGACATTTGCCGCGAAAAACGGAGCGGGCGAATCAGATGATGAAGATGCTGGCGAAGTAACTTCTGAGGATGAGCCGGAAGAAAGTGAAGACGAAGCCGAAACTTCAGAAGAAGACGAAGAAGAAAACGACGGCAGTTCTGGCACCAAAAACAAAAAGTTTTCCGAAGACGAAGATGAAGAAGTGAATTTGTCGCTGGCCGCGATGGAAGCTGAATTGCGCGATGACGCAGTTGCCGAGTTTGATGCGATTGCCTCGGAGTTCAAAACCTTTGGCAAGCTGCAAACAAAATTGATCGATGCCCAGATGAAAGGCAAGGATCTGACCACTCAGTCACGGCGCAAATACGAAGAAATTCAAACCTCGATTATCACGCGTTTGAAAGCCATGCACCTCAACAACAATCGGATTGAGGCGCTGGTCGAACAATTATACGCCATCAACAAACAATTGGTCGGGACCGAAGGTCGCCTGTTACGTCTGGCCGATGGCCATGGCGTGCCGCGTGCCCAGTTCCTGAAAACCTATTTTGGCCACGAGCTTGATCCACACTGGTTGGAAGAGGTGTCCAAAATCTCCAAAGCTTGGGCAAAGTTTGTCGAACGCGAACGCGACCAGATTGATGGTTTGCGGGATGATGTCTCGACTTTGGCCCGCGATGCCGGTGTGACCATTGATGAGTTTCGGCAAATTGTACGCACCGTACAAAAAGGCCAACGTGAAGCGCGCCAAGCCAAGAAAGAAATGGTCGAAGCCAATTTGCGTCTGGTGATTTCGATTGCTAAAAAATACACCAATCGCGGTCTGCAATTCTTAGATCTGATTCAAGAAGGCAATATTGGCCTGATGAAAGCGGTTGATAAATTTGAATATCGCCGGGGGTATAAATTCTCGACTTATGCGACTTGGTGGATCAGACAGGCCATCACCCGCTCGATTGCCGATCAGGCCCGGACCATTCGTATCCCGGTGCATATGATCGAAACGATCAACAAGTTGGTGCGGACCAGTCGTCAAATGCTGCATGAAATTGGCCGGGAACCAACTCCAGAAGAATTGGCCGTTAAATTGGCCATGCCGCTGGAAAAAGTTCGAAAAGTCATGAAGATTGCCAAAGAGCCGATTTCTCTGGAAACGCCAATTGGCGATGAAGAAGATAGCCATCTGGGCGATTTCATTGAAGACAGCAATGCGATCCTGCCGATTGATGCGGCCATCCAGTCCAATTTGCGCGAAACCACCACAAGGGTGCTCTCATCACTGACCCCACGCGAAGAGCGGGTATTGCGAATGCGTTTTGGAATCGGGATGAATACCGATCACACCTTGGAAGAGGTTGGCCAACAGTTCTCGGTAACCCGCGAACGGATCCGGCAAATTGAAGCAAAAGCCTTACGGAAATTGAAACACCCAAGCCGAAGCCGTAAATTACGCAGTTTTCTGGATACTTGATTTTCGGTATACGGGTTTTATTTTCCCACGTCGCTTACAAAGAATAAATTCATGATCAAATCCACTTTTTGCGCTGCGGCGCTGTTCGTTGTCCTGATTGTCAACCCGGCCTTGGCCGGACCTGAGGCGTTTCACGCCGGCACGGTTATTCCGGCCTATGGCAAAGTGGCGATGATTGCTGGCGCTGAACTGCCCGCCGATACCAAATTCAAAGTGGCGTTTGATGTGGGCACGGGTACCGATGTGGGTAAAATCAATCGTGGTTTTGAAGGGGCTGCCCGCTTCATCAACATGCATGTGGAAGCGGGTGTTCCGGTGGAGAATATCCAATTGGCCATTGTCGTGCACGGCAAAGCTAGCTGGGAATTAACCAATGATGCTTGGTACAAGGCCAAAACCGAAACGGATGAAGCCAATGCCAACGCGCCCTTGTTGGCGGCATTGATGGATAATGGGGTCGAAATTTTCTTGTGTGGCCAATCCGCCGCATGGCACGGTGTGAGCCGTGAAGACTTGTTGCCGGGGATCGAGATGTCCTTGTCAGCCATGACGGCCCATGCGCTGTTGCAACAACAAGGCTATTCCCTCAACCCGTTTTAAGGTTCGGCAAGAGTGCGGGGCTGAATTAGGTAGCTTTTATTCGGTACAAACAGCGCCGTGGACCTTGCAGGATATGCTCCTCTCGGGTGATGGTCAGGTCTGGACCCAACACGCTTTGAAATACTTGTAATTCATTGGCACACAATCGGGTGCATTGGCGCGCTGCTGCACAAATCGGGCAATGGTTCTCAATAAACAGCCAGTCATCACCGTCGGCCTGAACTTCTGCCATATATCCTTCACTGGATCGGATCAGTGCCAGTTGTTGTAATCGATCGGACAGTTGGCTTATGCTGTGCAAGGCTTTTGCATAGTTCTCGGTCTGACTTTGGCTGTGCTTATCAATGATGGTGTGTAAACCCTTCTCACCAAAAGCCGAACGCATATGGTTTAGCAATTCTACGGCTAGGTCTTGGTGAGCATCCGGAAATAAAGCCTGGGTTTCTGTGGTGAGTGACCACAACTTGACTGGCCGCCCACGCTGTCCGGCTTGCGATGTCGTCGCCACCATTTTTTGATCCTGCAAGGCATACAGATGTTGCCGGACAGCCATGGCGGTCACGCCCAGCTCATCTGCCAAGTGGGTCGCTGAAACCGGGCCGTTTCGTTTCAGAAAATCCAGAATGGTTCGGCGGGTCGGGCCGGTTTTTGATACAGATTTCATAGCTCATTTATAAAGGTATTGCTTTAGTTATCAAGGCGTGTTAATTAAAGAAAATAATTTATAAAAGGAATTAAGACATGGTCAAGCTCGAACACGCAAATCTGGTGGTTGATGACATTCAGCCAACGCTTGATTTTTTACTGGCCGCATTTCCGCACTGGCGGGTGCGCCAATCGGGCTTGTCCCATTGGAATGGTACGCCGCGAAAATGGCTGCATGTGGGGGATGACCAGACCTATCTTACCTTGAACGATAACGGGCAGGGCGCACCACGGGATTTGGCCGGAAATGCGCCGGGTCTAGCTCATTTGGGATTTACCGTGCATGGCATTGAAGCATTGATTGAACGGTTGGATAAAAAAGGGTACGCGCCCAGCTCTGCACTGGAGCAACAATTTGCCCGCAAAAATGTGTACTTTACGGTTGAGTCATCCGGGTTGGAGTTCGAATTCGTAGAATATTTGAGTGATGACCCAGCCGAGCGAAATGCCTCGCCAGAACTGAATTGAACGCCAGATGCGATTGAACCAAATTACCCTCCCGGCGACAAATATTGCGATTTCTCTGCAATGGTATTTGGATATGGACTTTGAGTTAATTGTGGATAGCCCAGACTATAAACGTCTATTGGCTCCCGATGGTTACAACACTCTCTCGCTTAGCGAAGTTGCCAAGCTAGGTGTCGGTCCAGCCCCCAGAATCTATTTTGAATTTGAGAGTGCCGCAACTCTGGATGAACATGTTCGGTGTTTGCAAAGCAAAGGTTTTTTGTTTGCCGGCGCTCCACAAGATCAAAGTTTTGGTTGGCGTGAAGCTTGGATTTCAGACCCATCTGGCAACCAGATTTGTCTGTATCATGCCGGTGAAATGCGGCTTAATCCGCCGTGGCGGGTTGGGTATTCCTAATATTTAACACAATCTAAAATTGAACGATTTATTCATATTACACGTATAAAGTGTGTTTATGAATAACCAATCAACTCAACAATCAGCGAATTTACCTGAAGATACTATGGTTAGAACACCTGTTCTGGCATTGGACTATTTTAACTTTGTAGCTCGGGTTTTTCAGGTGGACGGCGTCTGGTTTCAACATGATGAAACATCGGGCGCGGCGGCATTTTGGGTTCCGATGGGAGCGATAACTGCCTGTATACCTGTTTCGAAGGTCATACGGGAATTTTCGATTGATCCGGATGGTTCTGATGGTCATTTATTACTGCGTATTGAGCAGGCACTGAAATATGCGCCGGTGATCCGGCCGGGGGATAGCATCCCGTCAGAGCTGATCGATGGTACAGCCTCGTGGAAATATGAAATATCTCACAATCTGGTGGCCGAAGGGCGGTTGCTTTGGCATTTATTGCGCTGGGCTGAAATAGATGTGCCAGAAAATCTTTCGCCAGCAAAATATATTTCATTTGGACAAGACCAAGGTCCGCAAAAAGACCGAGCGCTGGCCATACTCAAAGTTACCGCGCAACAAGACAAATATTCGGAAAAAGAGCTAAACGATCTTATGGGCCAACTATCGGTGGATCTGGCCTATATCGAAGCATTGCGGGATCATTTCGCGCCAATTTTCCAATTGCAAAACGAATTTGTCAGGGCCAAGCAGACTTGCCGGGGTCAAAAGGAAGCGGTTGAAGAATTTGGGCGCATTTCCACACTGACACAAAAGCCCATGCGATTGGTGCGTGAAAAATTTTCCCAGATTGATTTGATCCTGGAATCGTTTGATTGCCTGCTCTATGAGGCGGAGGTTTCGACCGAAGAAATCCGGAAAATTCGTAATCAATTGCATCTAGAAAGTTGCAAATGGCGCCCCATTGTAGAGGACTGGCGTGCCGCCAAAAAACCAACAGATGACTTGCAATTACGCCATAGAGTATATCATTTTCTGGCCTCACAATGGCCTTTGGAAAATAATTGGCCACAAACCGGATCATGATCGACTTCTGTTGGCTAGAATCGTTAGCATGATTGTGGGTTGGCTATTGTGAAACTACCAGTGAAGAGGCTATAGAGGCCGCCTTACCGTTCTGGTTACGGGCCTGTAGCTCAGTTGGTTAGAGCCGACCGCTCATAACGGTCTGGTCGTAGGTTCGAGTCCTACCGGGCCCACCATTACCNTTGTCTCGCGGCGCGAAGAAGCGCCTCCGACGGGGCGGCGAACGATCGCCGGGGCGTAGTCGCACCCTTGGTTTCGGTTCGAGAAAAGTTCTCTCACCTCCACCAGCCAGTCACCCTAAAAATACCGCCATTCCATACTTTGTAATGACATGCCAAGTTTCTCGGGCTTAGGGAAATTAGCCTCATGTGAGACGGATGTTCGGCCCAAATCCCCCACATATCCGAGCCAATATCGCATAAATCTCTACGGCCCACATTCCATGTCATTCGAGTGAAATGATTTGATGCTTACGTGAGGGTAGAAAACCCAAGAACAGCAGCCTGTTGGTTCCCGCAATATGGCAAGTTGGCTGAATTTCTTTTCAAAATACCGGCAGTCAGTTCAATGGATTGCCGCTAATGGATGGGTTTCAGAAAAGAATTGTCTGGAGTTTTCCATCCACGGGGAAAGGGTGAGGTCTGCATTGGTGGGCTCATTCATTTAGGTTGATCTTTTTCTGCAGAGAGTTTGCCAAGGTTGAATTTGGCCGCTTCTAGAACATCGACAAAAGTTTCAAAATCCTGCGATGAAACTCCAAAAAATGCATCTGCATATACGCCTTTGGCCGTCTCTCTCATCTCCTCCATATGAGGCAAAATTTTTGCCGATAGAAACACTCGTTTCACCCGCCGATCACGGGCATCCGCTTCGCGGCGTAGCCAACCGCTTTCTTCCAACCGATCAATCAACCGTCCGATAGGGGCGGGTTCCATATCCAGATCATCAGCCAGTTCCCGCTGGGTCTGCCCGTCCGTTCGGTACAAATGAGCCAATACAAACCATTGGGCGCGGGTCAAACCAATTTGTCGAACCCGTTGGTCAAATGTCCGGCGCAATAATCTGGCCAGATCATGAACCAAGAACCCAGGGTTTCGGTTGAATTGACGGTCCGGTTTGTTCATTAAACTATTTCCATAACCTATAATATAATATACTAGGTTGCTAATTCTGGTTTGCCAACCAAAAGATAAGGACCAAACAGCGTGAAACAACAGATTATGGGTTTAGTTTCTATGGGCCGAATTGTCATAATTTTGACAGCGAGTGTCTTTTTAATTGCATGTGGCGATCAGCCGGATCCGGTCGGGGAACAGGAAGTTCCTACTCAGCAAACCACGCAAAAGGAAATGGTGACCGTGACCGTGGTTCGTCCACTTTTAAGCGATGTAACGCAGACCGTGATCGCGACCGGAACACTTGGACCCAAACAATCTAGTAATATCGGCCCTCTGGTCCCCGGCGTCATTACTAGGATATTTGTCAAAGTTGGGGATCGGGTCAAAAAAGGCGATCGGCTGTTTCAAACTCGTCCCGATGAGTATCAGCGCCGGGTGGATGAAGCCAAAGCCCGCTTGGCTGTTGCTCGAGCAAGAGAGGCTAATGCTCAAAGTAATTTTGACCGGTCGAGGATTTTGGTTGAAAAGGGCCATAACTCACAAGCGCAATTGGACAATGTTCGTACTACACTTGATGTGTCCAAGGCCGAGTCTCAATTGCGGGGCGCGGAGCTAAGGACGGCAAAACAGAACCTTACCGACACCTTGGTGCGGGCCCCCTATGATGCAGCAATTACCCGGCGCTATAATGACGAAGGTGTATATTTGTCGACCGGGTCTCGCACCGGTCCTGAATCCACTTTACTGCAATTGCAGGAGAACCATATTGTTGTTGCCGTTGTGCGGGTTCCTGAATCTTCCCTGAACAAGCTTTTCGTGAACATGGAAGCCAAAGTGTATATCGCGGGGCAGGCCGGTCCGCGCACCGCAAACGTCTATGCGATTAATGACATGGTTGATATTGCCTCACGGACCGTAGAATTGCGGCTGGGATTGGATAATTACGATTTCTCGATCAAGACCGGCCAGTTCGTTCGTGCCGAATTGATTATTGGAACAAAACCCAGTTTGACCCTACCTAAGACGACTGTTTTTGCTGATGAAAAGGGCAAATTTGTATGGGTGCTGAACGGAAGTATCGTTCGAAAAACCCCGGTTGAAGTACAAGACGAAGGCCAAGCCAATATCTTGGTTTTAACTGGTGTTACCGCTTCTGATCAAATTGTTCTGGTGAAAGACCATATCCTGACGGATGGGGATCGGGTGCAGGTTGGGGCCAACTAATGCAAATTGTTGATGTTTCTATCAAGCGGCCGGTATTTGCGGTGATGATGATCGGTGCCTTGGTGGTATTGGGCTGGATATCACTGGGTCGACTGGGCGTTGATTTATTTCCCAATGTTGAGTTCCCCTATGTGTCAGTAACCACCACGTTGGAAGGGGCCAGTCCCGACACCATGGAAACTGAGGTTTCCGATGTGATCGAAGAAAAGGTCAACACCATTTCTGGGATCAAGCAATTGCGCTCGATCAGTGCCGACGGCATTTCGCAAGTATTTATCGAGTTTGAATTGTCAGAAGACGTCAATGTCAAAGCGCAAGATGTTCGCGACATGGTCAATCTGGCCCGCCGGGATTTGCCGCTGGATGTGGACTCACCAATCATTGCCAAGGTCGATCCAGACGCGTCTCCCATTTTATCGATCATGATTGCGGCGGATGTCCCGATTGGCCAGATCACATCCTATGCCGATGAAACCATCAAGGAAGCAATCCAGAAGCTGCCCGGCGTGGGTTCGGTGGCGATTGTTGGTGGTCGCAAGCGCCAGATACGTATCTGGCTTAATACTGATAAAATGCGAGCCTATGGCATAACTGCCGATCAGGTGGTGGCCGCGGTACGCAATGAAAGCGTCGAAGTGCCTGGCGGCCGTCTTGAGATAACGGGCGGTGCCCGTGAATACGGCGTAAAAACAGTTTCGGAGGCTAAAACCCCAGCCGAATTTGGCGATTTGGTGGTGGCGTTTCGGGATCAATTGGCCATCCGCATTGGTGATGTGGCGACGGTCGAGGATGGTTTGCAGGATGAGCGCACCTACGCCGAGTTTAACGGACGACCCGGTGTCTCGTTGGAGATCCGTCGACAATCGGGTCGCAATACTTTGGAAGTTGCCGAGGCCGTGCAGGCAGAGATTGAACGACTACGGGAAACTTTGCCTGAGGGCTATGAAATGATCATAGCCAGAGACATTTCCCGGTTTATTAAATCATCAATTGAAGACGTTACCCATGAGATTCAAATTGCGATCTTTCTAGTGGTGTTGGTTTGCTTTTTCTTTTTGTTGAGTTGGCGCGCCACGTTAATTGTAGCCATCGCTATTCCAACCTCTTTGATTTCAACTTTCTTTGCTTTTGGTGTGTTTGATTTTACCATCAATATGCTGACCTTATTAGCGCTCACCGTGACCATTGGTCTGTTGGTTGATGATGCCATCGTGGTGGTCGAAGCGGTGCAACGCGACATTGATGATGGCAAGCCAAAGGAAATAGCCGCCAAGGAAGGTACTAGTCGTGTGGCCTTGGCCGTGCTGGCGGGTACTTTTGCGACTTTGGCCGTGTTTGTACCGATCGCATTTATGGAGGGCATTGTCGGGCAATTCTTTTTTCAATATGGC